>CAKPNF010000006.1 GCA_934168305.1 uncultured Clostridia bacterium
CAATATCATTTTTGTGCTCTCTTTTCAATATTTTATTTTCAATCTTCTTGTGACATATCTATTTTAAACCTATATTTTTTTATTTTTTTATTTTTCAATTGTATCTTCCAATTCCTCAATTTTTTCCTTTTGATATCTTAGTTCATTTGCTTTATAAAAATCCAAATTTATATTACTATCTATTTCACCTTCATGAAAATCTTTCTCTCTAAACAAATAATCAGTATCAATAATAACCAAATCACCTTTATTCAATGGTTCTTCTTCTTTTAATGTTTCCTTAATATATCCTATTGATTCTTTTTCCACATACAATGGTTCTTTAAAATGTATTATATTATTCTTTTTTAATCTACCTACATTTTCTTTTTTGGCATCTAGCCATATTATACCATCATCTCTTAACTCTTTATAAATTAAATATGTATCTTCATCTGTTATACTGGTATCTCTTTCAACATATTCAGCAATCTCTATGTATAAATCTTTATTTTTTATCTCTCTTCTAAGCAATGGTTGCAAAATTCTTCTATGATATGGAATTTTATTTGTAAGTCTCCTAACACCTAATTTTATAACTTTATTACCTAATTTATAAACATTAGAATAATCTCCTCTTCCTATATATTCTACATCTGATACATCAACCATTTCATTTTGTGCGATTTCTTCAAATATCATAGTTAAAGCTTGCACCGTATTATCATCTAAATTTTCTTCTTTTTTTCCTGTTAATTTTCTAACTATATTAGGGTATGCCTTCTTTAATTCTTCTTCATTGATTAATTTTAGTTTTTGTAATAACCCTAAATCTGTTAAATAAACAATATTACTTAAATCAATTATTGATTTCATATTATTACAAATATAATCATTTTCATTATTTTGTATTAAGTCACCTAGAAATTCATCTGGTGTATAATATGATAATCTTGTTAATTCATACATTTCATAAATAAATGAATATCTCTGCTTAAATTTCATTTTCTTTGTTATATCTAAAATGGTTTTTATTCCAAACTTTCTATAAATTATATCACTATTATAATATACAACGTTTTTCATCGCTGGTATATCTTTTATTTCATTTATAAAAAATATAAAATTATTATTATCACATAAATCAATATATTTTGAAAAGTTTCTTCTTATTTTTAACATTTTCTTTTCATTATTTCTATATATTTTAATGTAATTTATTAAATTTTCAAAATTATCTATTTTTAAAAAAAATCTCATATTTTTCTACTTTTCTCCAATTATATCCTTTATAATTTCCCCTGCAATAATTAAACCAGCAACAGAAGGAACAAAGGAAATACTTCCAGGAACTTGATTACGAATACTACACTTTCTTTTAGTACCAGGAGGACAAATACAATTTGTCTTACAACTGTTTTCAATATTTTCATAAGGACGCATTGGTTCTTCTTTTGAATAAACAACTTTAAGTTTCTTTATTCCTCTATTTCTCAATTCTTTTCTCATAACCTTTGCTAAAGGACATACTGATGTTTTATAAATATCTGTTACTTCAAATCTTGTTGGGTCAAGTTTATTTCCTGTTCCCATACTTGAAATAATAGGAATATTTAATTTATTAGCCCTTACAACCAACTCAACTTTGGCGGTTACAGTGTCCACACTATCTACTATGTAATCAACTGTATCGTCTAAAATTTCTTTGCTATCTGGCATAAAAAATTCTTGATATACTTCTACATTTGCATTTGGGTTTATTTCTAAAATTCTTTCTTTTGCAACTTCAACTTTTGGCTTTCCAATTGTTTTTCTAGTTGCAATTATTTGTCTATTTAAATTTGTTAAGCAAATTTTGTCATCATCTACTAATATAAAATTACTTACTCCTGCTCTTACAAGTCCTTCTACTACAAATGAGCCAACTCCACCAATTCCAAATACTGCAACTTTTGCATTTTGTAATTTTTCTATTCCTTCTTTTCCTATCAATAATTCTGTTCTTGAAAATTGATTTAACATTTTATTTTTCCACCTCCAAGAACTATATCTCCAACATAAAATACAGCAGATTGACCTGGTGTTATTGCTCTTTGTGGTTCGTCAAATGTCACTTTGATATTTTCTCCGTCTTGTTCAATTTTTGCTTTTGCAACTTTTGATGAATATCTAGTTTTTACATCAACTTCCATTGGTTCTTCTATTTTATCAACTAATAATAAGTTGATATCTGTAACTTTAATTTCTTTTTTGTATAGTTCTTTTTCTTCTCCTACGATTACTTCATTTTTTGCTTTGTTAAATCCTAAAACAAATAATGGTACTTTATATGATATTCCTAATCCTTTTCTTTGGCCTATTGTATAATTGTATAAACCTGTATGTTTTCCTAATATTTCACCTTTTGAATTTACAATGTTTCCTTTTTTAGGTTTTATATCTGAATTAGTTTCAAGGAATTTTTTGTAATTTCCATCTGGTACAAAACAAATATCTTCACTATCTGGTTTATTTGCAACTTTTAAGTCGTTTTCTCTTGCTATTTCACGTATTTGCTCTTTGTCTGTGAAGTCTGCTAATGGGAATAATACATGTTCTATCAATTCTTTTGGTATATTCCATAATACATAACTTTGGTCTTTTTTACCTGCCTGTGATTTTTTTAGTACCCATCTTCCATATTTTTCACTATATTCTGTTTTTGCATAATGTCCTGTTGCTATGTAGTTGCATCCTAGTTCTTTTGCTTTTTCCCACATGATTCCAAATTTCATGTATTTGTTACATTCTATACATGGATTTGGTGTTCTGCAATTTGCGTAACAGTCTATAAAGTCGTTTATTATATAGTCTTTGAATTGTTCTTTGCAGTTATATGTGAAGTGTGGTACTCCTATTGAATTACATACATTTTTTGCATCTATATATGTATTTATGTTACAACAACTGCTTCCTGCAAATAGTTCTAGTGTTATTCCTAATGGCTCATATCCTTCTTTTTTTAGTAGTAGTGCTGATACTGAGCTGTCAACTCCTCCACTCATTCCTAATAATACTTTTTTGTTTTCCATTTTTACCTCCAGTTGTCAATAAGGACGTCCATTTTTGACAACTTTTATTTATCTTAAAATGACTTTCCCCACCAAATTAAAAAACAATTTGATGGGGAGAAAAAATATACATATTATTTATCATAATAAACTAATAGTTTATCTTCAAAATATGTATATAGCAACAATCTCCTTTCTTCACTAATTATTAATTCAACATTCTGATTAGTATCTCTTATAATCTTTTTGAAAATATCTTCCTCGCAATTTAAAACTGCAGAAATTTGAAATCTCTTTAACAGTTTTTTTATTGCGACATATGACACATCTGTCAATTCTTCTGCATTTTCACTCTGAAATATTTTAACAGAAGTGTTGTATATTGACTTTAGTTCCCGTTTTTTTTCAAAATCATAATTGGATTTACCAATCATTACTTCAGCTTTTTCATTTCTTATTTTTACTTTCATAGATATGTTGCTCCTTTTCTTTTATCTTTAAGATGCTAAAACATTATATCACAATTTATATTTTATGTAAATATTTATAATATATTTTTATTTACTACTGACAACAATTTATATTTCCAGTTCCTGTGCTATCATTTTTATTAAGCATATCTTCAATAGTATGCCAAGCCAAAAGAGCACATTTAACTCTTGCCGGCATATTAGACACATTTCTAAAAGCAATTGCATCTTCTAATTTTTTAAGTTCTTCCTCGTCAGTTATCTCTCTTTTTATCATTTCAATAAATGTTTTTATAATTTCTTTTGCTTCTTCTACTGTTTTGCCTTTTAATGTATCTATCATTATTGATGTTGATGCTTGAGATATTGCACATCCATGTCCTGAAAATGCCATATCTTCTATTTTATTTCCATTTAATTTTAGTTGTAATGTTATTTCATCTCCACAATTTGGATTGTGCCCTACTTCACAGTAATCTGCATTTTCTAGGTTCTTTTTGTTGTATGAATTCATACTATGTTCCATTATTAGTTCATTGTAAACATCTGTTAACTCGTCCATTGAAATTTACCTTTCTTTTAATAATTTATTGACAATTTTATAAATTAGTGTTAATATAATAATATAAAGAGACAAGAGCAAGCTCTTATCTCATTGATTGGTTGTGAGATTTATCTATTGGATAGATCTCTATTTTTCTTTTTTGGGAACAATATTTTAATGCATATCTCTTTTTTGAGCAAATATGTACTAGAAACGATAGTCCTAAAAAGAAAGTTGTTAACCATGCCTGAAGAAGGTTAACTTCCCAACCGAGAAGATTATAATATATATTTACTTAATAGTCAATATTTATTTTAATTATTTTATATAATTTTTAAACATATTATAAGCTTTATTAAGTGCCTTAACCAATTTATCTACATCCTCTTTTGTATTATAGATGTAAAAACTTGTTCTACAAGTAGAATCAATACCCAAGAATCTCATAAGTGGTTGAGCACAATGATTTCCAGAGCGTACACATACACCTTCTGAATCTAAAATACTTGCAACATCATGAGGATGAACACCTTTAATGTTGAATGAAATTACACTTGAATGATTTTCTTCATTTGATGTTGTATATAATGTTAAATAATCTAGTTTTGATAATTCTTGTCTTGCATATGATATTACTTCATGTTCAATTTCTTGTATTTTATCATATCCTAAATTTTCAATATAATCAATAGCAGCACCTAAACCAATTACACCTTCAACATTTTGTGTACCCGCTTCAAATTTATTTGGAAGTGGTGCAAATGTTGTATCTTGTTCGTAAACGTATTCTATCATATCTCCACCCATTAAAAATGGAGTCATTTTGTTTAGTATTTCTCTTTTTCCATATAATACGCCTATTCCAAGTGGTGCAAGCATTTTATGTCCTGAAAATACTAGAAAATCTGCATCTAAATCTTGAACATCAATTTTCATATGTGGTATGCTTTGTGATGCGTCAACTATTACTATTGCACCTTTTTTGTGTGCGTATTTAATTATTTTTTTCACATTGTTTATTATTCCTAAAACATTTGAAACATGTGTAATTCCAACGATTTTTGTTTTGTCTGTAATTTTGTTTTCTATCTCTTCGTCTGTAATTTCATAGTTTTCGTTGATGTACATATAGCTTAATTTGCTACCTGTTTGCTTTGTCATTTTTTGCCAAGGAACTAAATTTGAATGATGTTCCATTATTGAAATTACTACTTCATCATCTTTTTTTAGGTTGTCCAATCCATAAGAATATGCAATTAAATTTAAACTTTCTGTTGCGTTTTTTGAGAATATTATTTCTTCTCTGTGTTTTGCATTTATGAATTTTGCAATTTTTGTTCTTGTGTTTTCATATTGTTCTGTTGCTTCTACACTTAATGAATATGCTCCCCTGTGTGGGTTTGCATTGTATTTTTGATAGAATTCTTCTACTGCTTTTATTACTTGTATTGGTTTTTGTGTTGTTGCTCCACTGTCTAGATATGTGATGTTTTCATTTTCTAGTAGTGGAAAATCTTTTTTTATATTATTCATTTTATATCACCTTTTCTTGATTTTTTGTTAAATATATAATATAATATAATTCATCTAACTTATTCATCTAAAGTATAGTTTTATATACTTGTCACATTATAAGGAGGTTATTATGTTTTTCAAAAAGAAAAAATATCACTACTTTGTATCAGGTATCTGTCGTAATGAACCTTTTATGACCGAAATTATTCTCTTAAAAAAAGTTGTGTCTTATGATGAGATTTATCGGTTAACTGATGAACTTGCTAAAAAGTATAATGTTTATTTTGATGAAATCATAATTTATAATTACAATTTGCTTAGCAAAAGCTTTTAAGATTAGAAAGCCTCTTTGGAGGCTTTCTAATCTAACCTCTTATCAATTTCTTGTAAAATTTCTTCTCTCAATTCATCATTTTCAATTTTTTCTAAAATCTGATTAAATCTAGCTCTAACCATCAGCTTCATAGCCTCTTTAAGTTCAAAACCTCTACTCATAATATAAAATAATTCTTTCTCGCCAATTTTTCCAGCCGAACTTGAATGATTACCTTCAACCTCTTCTTCAGAACAAAGAAGCATTGGTAAAGCTATTGATTTTGCTGTATCTGATAATAACATACAAGCTTCATTTTCATTTCCAGTAGCCTTTTTGCAACCTTTTTTAAAATCAATTGTTCCTTTAAAATGCTTTTTAGATGTATCTTTTAAAGCTCCCTGAACTTCTATATCAATATTAGATTTTTTACCTCTTAATTCACCTATATAATTCAAATCAAAAACTTGATTTTCTTTTCCTAAATAAATTGTGTTTAATTGATTATCACAATTATCGCCTTGTAAATTAGAATAATAGTTTGTAATGCTGTGCTTTCCACCAAAATCGACAATTGTATAATTAACTTTTGCATTTTCTTCAAAATTATTTTCAATTGCTAAAAAGTTATTCGACTTTGTGTTCATTAAATTGACTACTACTATATTTAATTCTGAATTTTTTCTTACTTTTGCTTTTATTATTCCATTATGATAATTTTCGCTTTCTTGGTTTGAAGTATATTTTATTATTACTGTTGATTTTGTGTTCTCATTTGCAGTAATTTCTATGTTATCTATTAATACAGTATTCTCATCATCAAATCTTAAATCTATCTCCGCTTCTGCTTTTTCTTTTTTATTTTGAGCATCATTGATATTTAATTTTATTTTTTGGTTTGCTCCGAGTTTTTACTTGATTTGTAAGTTCTTCACTTAAACCATAAATTAAATTTGTATCTGTATTAATAGTATTTTGCTCTATATCTATTTTTGATGTGTCACCAATTATTGTTACATTTTCAAATGCTGGTATAATTTCAGGAATTTCAATGTTTTCTAGTTTTACATTGTTGATTCTAAAGTTTTTTGCTGTTCTAACTGGTGTTTCATTTAATTTTAAATTTTCCATTAGCCTTTCCTTTCTGAGACAGTTGGGACGGTCCAAATTTGTCTCATTTTTTATGTCGTATTTTGTTATTTTTTAATATTTTTTGTTTCTATATATTTCGACATTATTCTACACTTTTCATGAGACAAATTTGGACCGTCCCAACTGTCTCATCCTATTGCTCCTTCTAATTCTAAGTTAATAAGATTATTCATTTCAACCGCATATTCTACTGGTAATTCCTTTGCTATTGGATGTGCAAAACCTCTTACTATCATAGCCTTTGCATCTTCTTCTGATAGTCCTCTACTCATTAAATAGAATATTGTTTTATCACTTATTTTTCCTATTTTAGCCTCGTGTGAAAACTCAACTTCATCTGTTCTTATGTCATTTGTTGGTATTGTGTCTGAAACTGATATGTCATCTAACATAAGTGATTCACATGATACTGATGATTTTGAATTTTTTGCGTTTTCATTTATTCTTACTAAGCTTCTATATGTGCATTTTCCACCATTTTTTGATATTGATTTTGCATTTACTACACTTGATGTATTTGGTGCATTGTGAATTACTTTAAATCCATTGTCTAGATTTTGTCCGCCACCTGCAAATGATATTCCTGTAAACTCTGTTTTTGCACCTTCTCCATTTAATATGCTCATTGGATATAGCATTGATATTTTTGACCCAAATGAACCTGATACCCAGTCCATTTTTGCATTTTTTCCTACTATTGCTTTTTTAGTATTTAAGTTAAGCATATTTTTTGACCAGTTTTCTATTGTTGAATATCTTAAATAAGCATTATCTGCTACATATAATTCAACACATCCAGCATGTAGATTTACTTTATTGTATTTTGGTGCTGAACATCCTTCTATAAAGTGTAAGCTTGCTCCTTCTTCTACAATTATCAATGTGTGTTCAAATTGCCCTGATTCCGGTGAATTTAATCTAAAATATGATTGTAAAGGAACATCAACTTTTACATCTTTTGGTACATATACAAATGAACCACCTGACCATACTGCTCCATGTAATGCAACAAATTTGTGGTCATTTACTGGAACACATTTCATAAAGTGAGATTTTACAAGTTCTGGATATTCTCTTACTGCTGTTTCCATATCTGTGTAAATTACACCTTGTTTGATTAATTCTTCTTTCATGCTATGATAAACAACTTCCGAGTCATATTGTGCTCCAACTCCTGCAAGTGATGTTTTTTCCGCTTCTGGTATTCCCAATTTGTCAAATGTATTTTTGATGTCTTCTGGCACGTTATCCCAAGAACTGTTTAATTTTGACTTTGGTCTTACATATGTTGCAATTTCATCCATATTTAATTCTGATAAATCTGGTCCCCATGTTGGCATTTCTAAGTTGTTATATACTTCTAATGCTTTTAGTCTGAATTCTCTCATCCAGTCTGGGTCATTTTTTTGTTTTGATATTTCTTCTATTATTTCTGGTGTTAATCCTTTTTTTATTTTGAAGTCATATTCGTCTTTATTTTTTATATCATAGATATTTCTATTTACTTCTTCAACTTGAGTTTTCATTTTTAAGTTTGACTCCTTTCGCTTTTCAACCATCGTGGACGTTCTTTTTTGCTTTTTTTCAATCATTTAAAACACGTCCCCTTGTTTTTTTATTTATATTGTGCATATCCGTTTTCTTCAATCTCTGACGCCAATTCTTGTCCACCTGTTTTAACAATTTTCCCATTAACCAAAACATGAACATAATCAACCTTTAAACTATGTAAAATTTTAGTATTATGAGTAATAATTAAAACAGCATTATTCTCATTTTTAAACATTTCAATACCCTTAGAAACTGTTTTAATTGCATCAACGTCAAGCCCTGAATCTGTTTCATCAAGAATTGCAAGTTTTGGATTTAAAACAAGCATTTGCAAAATTTCATTTTTCTTTTTTTCTCCGCCTGAAAATCCAACATTTAAGCTTCTTTCCATATTTTTAGGATTCATATTTAATTCTTCCATATATTTCTTTAATTCATCTTTAAATTGAAATATTTTAACAGGCTCTCCTGTAATTTTATTTTTAGCATATTTTAAGAAATTTGTAACTGAAACTCCTGGTATTTCTTCTGGTAATTGGAATGACATAAATATTCCTTTTCTTGCAATTTCATCAGTTCTTGATTCTGTTATATCTTCACCATCAAATATTATTGTTCCATTTGTTTTTGTATATTCTGGATTATTTAATATTGCATTTGCTGTTGTTGTTTTTCCAGAACCATTTGGTCCCATTATTACATGGATTTCTCCTTTTTTTATATCTAAGTCTATTCCTTTTAATATTTCTTTTTCTCCTACGTTTACATGTAAATCTTTTATTTCTAATAAATTGCTCATTATTTTAAATCCTTTCTTTTATTTCAAGGGATTAAGGGGCCACCACTCCAAATCCCTCTTTTATATTAATATATATAATTTTGCGGGATTTGGAGTGGTGGCCCCTTAATCCCGTTATTTTTTCATAGTTCTTCTTGCACAACATCTACATTTTTCTTTATTGATATCATAATCACAGTCTAAATTTGTTAGTCCAAGTTCCTTATGCACGTATTTTGCCAATTTATTTATTGTTTTATCCGTTATTGCTAATTTTATTTTTTCTGCTTCACTTTCAGCCTCTTCTTCTTCTAAATTTAGTACATCTTTTAAAAATACATAAACTATGTCATATGCTTCCAAAATTTTCTTTGCTAAATCTTCTCCTTTTTCTGTAAGCTCTATTGTTCCATATGATTCATAGTTTAACAGTCCGCTGTCCTTTAAATTATAAATTGCTTTGTTTACACTCGGTTTTGTACAATTCATTTTTTTTGCAATATCTGTTACTCTTATATTTCCATTTTGCTGTTCTAATATGTACATTGTTTTTAAGTATTCTTCTGATGCTTTTGATATCATTTTTTATCCTCTCTTTTTTCTCCGGGATTAAGGGGCCACCACACCAAATCCCTATAATAATTTTTGATTTGTTATTATATATTAATATGTAATAACAAAATTATAAAAATTCAGGGATTTGGTGTGGTGGCCCCTTAATCCCATTTTTTGTTAACTACGGTTAACATTATACTCTCTTATATAATGTTTGTCAAGGCTAACACTCAAAAAAATGACACATTTTGCTAATTTTAGCATGTGTCATTTTTCTTTAAATTATTTTATTGATTATTCAATTTATATGGTGGTGATAATTTTGCAATACCAAAACATCCACCAGCAAATAGCAACTCTCCTGTTTTAGGTAAAATATTTGGTAATATTTCTTTATGCTTTTTTTTAGTTCTAAATCATTGTTATTTGTATTGTTTTTATTTTCTGAATTTGATGGTGTCTCATTTTTATTTTCGTCATCACTTTTTCCAGTTGAATTTAATTTTATTGATATTTACTGTGTTAATTTTTCGTTTTCAAATTCTATATTTTCATCAGATGCAGTTATTTCATCTATTGTTATTTCTGTATTTCCAACATTTGCACTAGTCTTTGCTTTTAATTTAATTTCTAAAATATCTTTTTCTGTTGCTTGTTTATTAATTATGTGTTATTTATTCTTTATCCTAAAGCAACATCTAATATCATCATAATTGTAAAACCTATTGCAACACCAATAGTACCAATGTTAGAATGTTCTCCAGCTTGTGACTCTGGTATCAATTCCTCTACAACAACGTAAATCATTGCTCCTGCTGCAAAAGATAACAAATATGGCAATATTGGAACAACAGCATTTGTAAGAAGTATTGTAATAATTGCACCAATTGGCTCAACAATTCCTGATAGAGCTCCATATAAAAACGCTCTTGGCTTTGATACCCCTTCACTTTTTAATGGCATTGAAATAATTGCACCCTCTGGAAAATTTTGAATTGCAATTCCTACTGCTAGTGCAAAAGCTCCTGTCATTGTAATTCCAGCATTTTGTGCCAAAGCTCCTGCAAACGTAACTCCAACTGCCATACCTTCTGGTATATTGTGCAATGTTACTGCAAATACCATCATTGTCGTCTTTTTTAATTTTGATTTTATTCCTTCTGGTTTTACACTTTTCAAATGCATATGTGGAATTACACTATCTAATATTAGTAAAAATACAATTCCAAGCAAAAATCCTATTGCAGCTGGAATCCATGCTGTTTTTCCCTGTGATTCCGTCATTTCTATTGATGGTATTAATAATGACCACACTGATGCTGCTATCATTACTCCTGATGCAAATCCTAATAATATTTTTTCAACTTTTTTGTTCATTTCTTTTTTCATTAAGAATACCATTGCGGCACCTAGCGTTGTACCTAAAAATGGTATTGCTAAACCTAAAAATATTTGCATAATTTTATCTCTTTTCTTTTATTTTTTCAAAAATTCATTTGTTAAAAATTCCTGTTCATTTTCATTATTTCCCAAAAACTCAAATTTAAGTATCATATTTTCTATAAAATTTTGACGCCGTTCAAAATTGTAATTATTTTTCAACACTATTCATTTCCCTTCAAACTAGAAGCCATATTTTATTTCTTCCAATATCTCTTAAATTCCATCTTGTAGAAATTGATGCTTTTTTGAATATTCCTTTTGTTGTTAAGTCAAAATTTGTGTCATGAAATTGTTTACCATAAACATAAGGATTTGGATTATGATATTATGATTAACTTGGTTATTGAGAACATATTGAATTTTATGTAAAATCGTGTTATAATTTTAATTATTATGCTAAGTGCATATTTATATAGATTATATTTTCTTTTTATTATATAAAATCAAATAATTGTATAACAAACCCACATAAAGTTTCTTATAATCTTTATGCAGGTTTGTTTTTTATATTTTATATTACTTAATTTTATACAACTTCAACATCTAATTTCAAGTTTTCTCCATTGATATTTGTTTCTGTATAATCAGTTCTTTCTGCATCATAAACAATATCTAATGCCAAAGTATCATGTTTAATTAAATCTGCATTTTGTTTAATTACATTTTCAAGCATCTCATTTCCAGATACATAAAGATTTATTTTATCTAAAACTTCAAATCCTTTGTCTTTTCTCATATTTTGAACTTTTGATAATACTTCTCTTACATATCCTTCTTCTTTAAGTTCTTGAGTAATGTGTGTATCTAGTACAACACCTATTTCGCCTTCACCAGCAAATGCAAATCCTTCTTTACCATTCATTGTAATTAATAAATTTTCTGAATTTAAACCAATTTGTGTATCATCTATTTCAATGTATTCTACACCACCATTTTTTACTGTATTTGCTAAATCCATTTGATTCTTCTTAGCAATTTCTTCTTTTATTCTAGGAATTAATCTTCCATATTCTCTTCCTAAAACTGGTAGATTTGGCTTGATTTCAAAATTAACGTAATCTGACATTTCTGCTCCAAGTTCTACTTTTTTAACATTTAGTTCTTCTTTTACTATATCTTCATAATATTCTGGTAATGTATCTATTGATATTAGCATTTCTGATAATGGTTGTCTATTCTTGATATTTACAGAGTTTCTAGCACTTCTTCCAAGTTTTACTATTGTATATGCTAAATCCATTTCTTGTTCTAGTTTAGTATCAACTGCTGTGGCATCATATTCTGGCCATGTACATAAATGTACACTTTCAGGTGCTGTTTCATCTAAGCCTACTACTAAGTTTTGATAAATTGCATCTGTCATAAATGGTACAAATGGTGCTGATACTTTTGCTAATTTTACTAAAACTTCATATAATGTTACATATGCACCTATTTTATCATCCGTTAATTCTTGGCTCCAGAATCTTTCTCTGTTTCTACGTACATACCAATTTGAAAGTTCGTCTGTAAATGCTTCTATTTGAAGTGCTGCACTTGTTATATCATATTTGTCTAATTTTTCATCTACTTCTTTTATTAAAGTATTTAATTTAGAAATTATCCATTTATCCATTACATTTGTAATTTTAAAATCTTTGTATTTTAATGGATTGAATTGGTCAATTTCTGCATATAGAACATAGAATGAATATACATTCCATAATGTACTTAAAAATCCTCTTTGTGTTTCTTGTACATTTTCTAGTCCTAATCTTGTTGGTAACCATGGTGCACTACATGTATAGAAATGCCATCTTGTTGCATCTGCCCCAACTTCGTTTAATAATAACATTGGGTCTACACCATTTCCTTTTGATTTAGACATTTTTTGACCTTTTGAGTCTAAAACATGTCCTAAAACTATACAGTTTTCAAATGGTGTTCTTCCAAATAAAGCTGTCCCTAAAGCTGTTAATGTATAGAACCATCCTCTGGTTTGATCAATTGCTTCTGAAATAAATTGTGCTGGAAAGTTTTTGTCAAACAATTCTTTATTTTCAAATGGATAATGTAATTGTGCAAATGGCATTGATCCAGAATCAAACCAGCAGTCAATAACTTCTTTTGCTCTTGTCATTTTCTTACCACACTTAGGGCATTTTAAATGAACATTATCTATATATGGTTTGTGTAATTCTATGTCCTCTGGACAATCAATTGCTTTTTCTTTTAATTCTGCAATACTTCCAATACATTCTTGATGTCCACAATTTTCATCTTCACAAGTCCAAATTGGAAGTGGTGTTCCCCAATATCTGTCTCTTGAAATTCCCCAATCAATTACATTTTCTAGGAATTTTCCAAATCTTCCTGTTCTAATTGTGTCTGGATACCAATTCACTTTGTTGTTATTTGCAACTAATTCATCTCTTAGTTTGCTCATTGCAACAAACCAACTTTCTTTTGGATAGTAAAGTAATGGTGTGTCACATCTCCAACAATGTGGATATGAGTGCATGTGTTTTTCTTTACTGAATAATTTGTTTTCATTTGCTAACCATTTACAAATATCTTCGTTACAGTCTCTTACAAATCTACCTGCCCAAGGTTCTACTTCTGGTACAAATTTTCCTGTTTTATCTACTAAGTTTACAAAAGCTATTCCATTTTGTTTTGCAACTAAACTATCATCTTCACCATATGCTGGTGCAATATGAACTATTCCTGTACCATCTGTTAGTGTTACATAATCACCGTGAATTACTTCAAATGCCTTTCCATCTACTTTAGCAAATGGCATTAATTGCTCATATTTTACTCCTAATAATTCTTCACCTTTGAATTCTTTTACAATTTCATATGGTGTTTCTTTTAATACTGATTCAATTAAATCTTTTGCCAATATATAATTTTCATATTTTGGTTCATCATCTGTTCCAATATTTGCTTTTACTTCAGCATAAGTATATGATTTATTTACACATAATGCTAGGTTTGATGGTAATGTCCAAGGAGTTGTTGTCCAAGCAAGTATATATGTGTTTTCTTTATCTAGAACTTTAAATTTAGCAACACAAGTTAAATCTTTTACATCTTTATACCCTTGCGCTACTTCATGTGAAGATAAAGCTGTTCCACATCTAGGACAATATGGCATAACTTTGTGTCCTTCATACAAAAGACCTTTTTCCCATAATTGACTTAAAGCCCACCAAACAGATTCAATATAATCATTGTGGTATGTTACATATGGATGTTCCATATCAACCCAATATCCAACTTTATTTGTCATTTCTTCCCACATATGAACATATGTGAAAACACTATCTTTACATTCTTTAACGAATTTTTCTACACCATATTCCTCGATTTGTTGTTTACCAGAAATACCAAGTTTTTTCTCAATTTCAAGTTCAACTGGAAGACCATGTGTATCCCATCCTGCTTTTCTATCAACATGATATCCCTTCATAACTTTATATCTTGGTATAATATCTTTCATAACCCTAGTCTCGATATGTCCAACATGTGGTTTTCCATTAGCTGTTGGAGGTCCATCATAAAATGTAAAATATCTTTGACCTTTATTCATATCAAAGTTTTTCTTAATTATATCTTTTTTCTTCCAGTTTTCTGCAACCTCTCTTTCCATTCCTACAAAGCCATCTTTTAATTCAACTTTCTTATACATAAAAATTCCTCCTTTTTGAGACATTTGGGACAGTCCTAATTTGTCTCATTATTTTTGTTTTATTTTGTCGTTTTTTGTCTTTTGTGTTTTATTTAAAGTTTTTAGCTACACTTTCTATATTTTGTAACTCAAATCTATATTTTTGTTTTACATTTGGATATTTTTCATGGTCTACTTCTGATAAAAACATTTCTTTTGGTCTTACCCATAAACTTCCATCTTCATATAATCGTCTGTATAATACCATTTCTTCTGTTGTTTCAGAGTTTTTTACTATTCCTTCTACGATGTAGTAATTTCCTTTAAAATGTTTGTAAATTCCATTAATTTTTAGTTCTTGCATCTTTTTCACCTCTCTTTTACTTTTATATTCTTTCTGTATCCTGATTTTCTACAGTTTTAGTATTTTTACAAAGTTGTGTTAAGCTAATCTTTTTATCATCCTCTAATATAATATCTCCATTTCTAGAATCCAAAACAAGGCTAAATGCATTTAAATTTGGCGTTCTATAAACATTTATATTTTGTTTCTTTAGTTTACTAAAAATATTTAGCAAATCTTTTTCAATAATTCTTCTACCTAAACTACTTTCTTCTAAAGGTCTAACTCCAAGTATTATGCCTATATTAATTGTTTCTGTAATCTTGTCTTTACATTTTAATATTTCATTATATAAGTCTTCTATCTTTTTACATTTTATTGGATTTCCTTGTTCATCAGTATAAAAATCTGATTCTACTGTGCGCATATTCATATGTGCTAAATATGAAAAATCTTTGCACCATCCATACAGAGCTATACATGATTGTAAACCTACTGTTAACAACAATGGCTTTTCTTTATTTGCAACAGCATATTCTCTCATATTTACAGATTGAACTAATTCTATTTCGTCATCTTTTAGTTTTATATCCATTACATTTAATGCATGTTTTATAATTTCTTGATTATTATTTTCCATCTATTTCCTCACAAACATATTATAATAAAAAATTAACATCAAAAAACTCTATTTCATCCTACATAGGACGAAATAGAGTTTAAATTCCGTGGTACCACCTAAATTGAAAATAAATTAATTTATTTTCCACTTATTATCTTTAACGCAGATTTACGTTTGAACTTACTCATTATTTACATTGATTATCTTTTTATTTTCAATACTAATCAATATATTTAAGTTGTTCAGTTCAAAAACAGTTAGGTGATAATAAATTATTTTTACTTACCAAATTTTCAGCTTCCTTTGGCTCTCTAAAAGTTATTTTATAATTTATGTTGTCCTTACTTTTGTTTTTTCTTTTAATTTACATATTATTATATCACATTTTTTTTGAATTTCAAGACTTTTTTATATTAAAAATAAAAAAAGAGATGATTTTTATGTCTAGCATATTTTATCATCTCTTTCGACTAATTTGCTTTTATATATTTTAATGTTATTAAACATTTTTAAACAACCAATCGATACCCTTACTATTTATAGTCTTTTTATTATATTCTTTAGCTTCAACCTCATCTGCCCACAAATATGCTAAAAATGTTACTAGTAAAAATACAAAATCTATAGCCATATTCATACATAGTTTAGAATATAAATATGAAAATTCTGGTGTTAATGTTAGCATTTGTATTGTGTGTATAACTAAGTCAATTAAAAAAGCAAATAAAGGTATTACTGCTATCATACTTTTCTTTATTTCTTGTGATAAAAATATAAATAAAACTGTAGCTATTACTACTAAAATTAATGTAAGTACATTTGTCAAATCAAATATAAACATTTTTCATTACCCCTTTTTTCTCTTTTGTTATTATAAATATAATATCATTATTTTTGTTTTTATTCAATATATTTCTTGTTACTTTAATATGACATTTTTATTTCAGTTATATTACATTTATTTATGCAATTTTATTTTAGTTTTTC
This sequence comes from uncultured Clostridia bacterium, assembly GCA_934168305.1. GTDB lineage: Bacteria > Bacillota > Clostridia > TANB77 > CAG-508 > CAG-269. The sequence goes on from CAKPNF010000006.1 coordinate 16,955, forward strand.
TTCAATTAAATCTGCAATCTCTCTTGCTTTTTTTGTAATATATTCTTGGTCTTCTCCCTCTATCATAACCCTAACTAATGGTTCTGTTCCAGAAGGCCTTATTAAAACTCTACCGTTTCCAGCAAATTCTTTTTCTAATTTTTCAATAGACTCTTTTATTTCTTTGTCTTTATCATAATCATATTTTTTTTCTGAATTTACTTTTGCATTTATCAATACTTGTGGATATAATTTTATTATTTCAGTCATCTTTGAAGCTTTTTTGTTATCTTCAAGAATTGCCTGTATTAGCATTAATGATGTTAAAATTCCATCTCCAGTTGGATTGTAGTCTAGTAAAATTACATGTCCTGATTGTTCTCCTCCTAAATTGTAACCATCTTTTAACATTTCTTCTAATACATATCTGTCTCCAACTTTAGTTTGAACTAATTCTAATCCATTATCTCTTGCATATTTGTGTAATCCTAAATTGCTCATTACTGTTGCTACAACTGTATCTTTAGATAACTTTCCTTTATTTCTTAGATAATTAGATACAATAGCCATTATCATATCTCCATCTATTTCATTTCCTTTTTCATCAACAGCTAAACATCTATCACCATCACCATCATATGCAACACCTAAACTTAAATTATTTTCTACAACAAATTTCTTTAATGACTCCAAATGTGTTGAACCACAATTTTCATTTATATTTATTCCATCTGGTTTATTATTTATTATTTTATATTTTATTCCCAAAGCTTTAAATACTTTTTCTGCTACTACAGATGTAGCTCCATTTGCTGTATCTATACCAACAACAAAATCTTCTCTATTAACTTTTTCAATATTGTCATCAAAATTCTTTCTGAAAAAATATACATACTCATCCAACAAATCTTGTCTATATTCAGATACCCCAATTTTACTGCTAATGGCTGTTAGTTCATCTATTTTTCCTGAATCCATTACTTCTTCAATTTCTTCTTCTAGCTCATCTGGAATTTTCATTCCTTTATTACTGAAATATTTTATTCCATTAAATTCAAATGTATTGTGTGATGCAGATATTACAACACTTGCATCTGCTTGCATTTTTCTTGTTAAATAAGCAACTGCTGGTGTTGGTATTACTCCTAAAAGTTTTACGTTTGCTCCATAACTTAAAAAACCCGCTACCATTGCACTTTCTATTAAAGTCCCTGATATTCTTGTGTCTCTTCCTATTAATATGGTTGGTGCATGGTCTGTATGTTTTGATAATACATATGCTCCTGCTTTTGCAACTTTATATACCAATTCTGGTGTAAGCTCTGTATTTGCAATCCTTCTTATACCATCTGTCCCAAAATATTTTCTCATAATTATACTTCCCTTCTAAATGCAAATTTTTATAATTTTTGAGGGATTTAGAGTCCTGGCCCCAAAATCCCTCCTTAAATTATATTATCTTTTTAAATACATTATTAATTTTTCTTTTAGTGTTAACGAAAATTCTTCAGGTTCTTCTATATCAATCCTTTTATTTTCTAAAGCTAATTTTGGATTTATTGTTGTAAGTTCTTTTAATTTTTCTTCTCCAACTATATCTCTTATTTCTTCTAAAGCATGTGGTATTCTTTTATATATAGAATTTTGTCTATGAACATCACTTCCTAAGAAATGTATCATGTTATTTTCTAAAAATCTTCTTACTATTATTTGTGCTTTTTCACCATATTGTCCTAAAATACTCCCATAATTTGCTTGCATTAATACGCCTTTTTGAATTAAGTCGTACACAAGCTCTGGCTCTTTTTGTATAAAGCTATATCTTTCTGGATGTGCTAGTACTGGTATAAGTTTATTTTCTTGTAAAGAATATATTACGTCATATAAATTCATTGGTTCTGCATTTAATGGCATTTCAAACAATACATAACTACTATTGTTTATTGTTGATGCTTTTCCATCTATTAATAGATTCATCATGTTGTCTGACATATAAATTTCATTTCCTAAATATAAATTTGTTTCTATTCCTTTGTTTTTTAAGTTATCACTTATAGCTTTTACCCATACATCTCTTTCTGGTACATCTGTTTCATAATAGTTTTCTATATAATGTGATGTTAATACTATTCCTTCGAATCCTGCTTCTTTTGCTTCTTGTATTAGATTGAACGTTTCTTCTATACTTCTTGATCCGTCATCTATGTTTGGTATTATATGTGTATGAAAGTCTATCATTGTTGTTCTCCCTCTTTTTATCTGTTAGTTTAAATTTTTCTTTTCTTGATCTAAATATGAATTTATTTGATTTAATATATCACTTGTTCTATCAGCTGTATCGTTTGTTGTCTTATTATCTTTAATAAAATCTGGTCTTGATAAATTATCATTTTGTTCATTGTATGCATCTTTGTATTCATCATTTCTATATGTCTCAGAATTTTGTTTTATTATATTATCTGCTTTTCTTTTTATTTCTGCAGCACTCATTTGAGCCATTGCTTTTTTATCTAGTGTTGTTCCACTTGTAGATGCATAATAATAATTTTCATTGTATTTTTTTACTGATACAGGCATTTTGTTTACAACAACACCAGCTAAGTGTCCACCTACATTTTGTATATTTCTTATTATTTTTTCTAGGTTATCTTTTTTTGTTTCTTTATGTGCTGTTACAATAACTGTTGAGTCAACAATTCTAGATAAAATTATTGAATCCGTAACAAGCTCACATGGTGTTCCGTCTATTATTACTATATCACAAACTTCTTTTAAATCTTCTAATAATTTGTTCATTTGTGGTGAAACTAATAACTCTGATGGGTTTGGTGGTATATTTCCAGCTGTCATTATTAATAAGTTTTCTACCTCTGTTTTTTGTATATATTTTGATATATCTATTTCATCAGGATTTTCTGCATCTATTCCAGATAAATAGTTTGAAAGTCCTGGTCTTGGTGATACACCAAATATTGTGTATTGTCTACCTTTTCTCATATCTGCATCTATTAAAATTACTTTGTTACCAGCTTGTGCAAATGTTACAGCTAGATTTGAAGCAACCCAGCTTTTTCCTTCGCTAGGAAATGTTGATGTTATTAATAAAGTTTTTAATTTTTTATTTGTGCTCATAAATTGTATATTTGTTCTTAAAGTTCTAAATACTTCTGATACTGGTGATTTTGGATCTCTTTGAGCAATTAGTTCTTTCTTTAGTTTCATTATTTTCTTTTACCTCCCTTTTTTACTGGTTCAAAGTTATATAATGGTATTGATGCAAGTACTGGTACTTTGAATTCTTTTTCTACTTCTTCTGCTGATTTTATTGTTGTGTCTAACATATTTGCAATTAACACATACATTACTGCAACAACTACTCCTACAAATGCAAATATTATTACATCTTTTGCATGATTTATGTTTGATGGAGCAGCACTTACTTCAGCTTCATCAACAACTTGTACATTGTTAATTTTGTACATATCTGTTACTTTTTGTGTAAATACTTTAGCTATTTCGTTAGCTAATTTTGCTGCTGTTGTAGCATTTGCGTTTGTTACTGCTATTCTTATTATTTCAGTATCTTTTTCTTGACTTACTGTTATGCTTTTTTCTAGCTCTGATTCGCTTAAATCTATTGATAAATTTGAAATAACTGGTCTTAATACACTTTTGCTTTTTATTAGTACACTATATGTTGATACTAATTTTGAGTTTAATGTTATATCTGTTGTTGTTATTGTATCTGTTTTACCTGTTGAGCTGTCTGATTTTCCTAAAAGTAGTGTTGTTGATGATGTGTATACTGGTGTTACAAATCCTATGGTGTATATTACTCCTATTAATGTAAATATTGCTACTATTAGTAGTATTTTTACTTTTTTGTTCCAAAATAACATTAGTAATTCTTTTAAATCTAATTCTTCCATTTTTTCTCTCCTCTTTTGATAAAATTCAGTATGTTGTTATTTTATCATATTGTGTTTTTTGTATCAAGTAATTTGATATAAAAAGTTAATAATTTTTGTATGAAATATTCTTCTTTCTACATAAAGAAAATCCAAATCATTAAACTTTCTTGTTTAATAATTTGGATTTATTTTTTATTTTATTGTTCATTTGTTTATAATACTCTGAATAGTTATAAGCATCTCCCTCTTTTTTACAATCCCAAGAATACTTTCCACTATCATTATATAATTCATATCTAGTACTAATTATTCCATAAGATTCTGTATTTTCTTTACTATTCTCTAAACTTCTCAAATTTGTACAGAACACTTGTGAATTAATAAGATTATTATATTTATTTAGAACTTCTACTTTTGGTAGTACTATGTCTTTGTTGTTATACGTAGTTGAATTGCATATTATATTATTGTTATTTTCTTCTATTAAATCAATAAAATTTTCTGATGACTTACTACCATGATGAGGAATTTTTAAAAATATAACATTATAAAATTTTTCATATTTTTCTTTTAGATAATTTATTGACTTATTTTCTATATCACCTGAAAATATGAATTTCCAATTATTAATTGTTATGCACATTAAAATACTATAATCATTAATTTTTTTATTTTTATTATTTTTCATATTATTAATTTTTTCATCTACAGGAGAATATGTTTCAATATTTAGATTTAAATTATTTGTATTATCATATATGTACTGTACATTTTTTATAGTTTTTCCTTCAGCAGCAAATGCAATTTTCCCATATTTCTTTTTGTTTCTCATGTTTATTTTATTTAAATAATCATATATAACTTTACTTTCATCATCTATATATTCTTTTGATATTTCTATTCCTTGAGGTTCTAAAATTAAAGTTTTTTCCCCACAGTAATCTGTTAAAAAATTAATCATTCCAACACTATGGTCCTTATGTGGATGTGTCCAACATAACATATCTATCGTTTCAATTTTATAATATTCCTTTAATTTTTCATTTAATATATTTATTGCTTTTTCACACGAATCAACAATAACTGAAAACTTAGGTATATCATTTATTTTTAAAACAAACAATATACATTCTCCCCAGGGATATTCTCCTATTACATATATATCAACTATTATTTTACTTATTCTTTCTGTTAATAGCTTAATTTCTGGTTTTAATCCCATAATTTTTTTCTTTTTCCTTCTACACTTATGTTCTTTTCACTTTTATTTTTTATATTTACAAATGGTTTAAATTCAATATTTTTAGTTTTAACTATCTTTGAACTTGATGGTACAAAACTTATTAATTTAGGTTGCATTTATTTACTCCTTCTATAATTCCATATTTTTCAAAGTTACCTTCAACATTTTTTAAATCATCTAAAAATTCTTCTGTTATTTGCGATTTAAAATTTTTATCTAATTCACTATTCAGTAATTTTAATTTTTCTATTATTTTTTTATTATCATATTCATTTAAATTTCTAGAATAATAATCCATATCTAATACTATTAAATATGCATCACACTCTTCTACTACCTCATTATTTTGGTTATTAATTATTTTTGCTATTCCACTTTTTATATTAGAATATATATTATAAGAAATGTCTTCTGATGCTACAATTTTTTTATTTTCTATTATAACATTTTTTTCATCATCTTTAATTTGGTTATAATTTATTTCTTTAAAAATTTTGTTAAAATTATATCCTACTTTCATTATAATTCTATTGGTTTTCTTAATTCCAATTCTCTGATAATTCAAATTTTCCTCTTTTATTAAAATATCTAAAATTTCATCTAAAAATTTTAGATATTTTTCCACAGAACTATAATTTTTAAAATCATATTTTTTAAAAATTAATAAATATTCATTTATAATTATTTTTTCATCTTTATTTATAAATGTATAATTGATTCCTTTGTCTTTGGTTTTTTCCATTATATCTTCAGTTATTAATGGTGCTTGATCTTTTAATTTTTCAACATTACTATCTTGCGCATCTTCATCTAGCTCAAATCCATGTTTTTTCAAATATGGTATAATTTCTGCTATTCTATTCTCTATATTTATTATTTTCATAAAGTCTATTCTTATAAGTTCACTGTCTAATATATTATATTCTAATTTTTTATCTGACATTTAGTCCTCCAATTTTTTTATAAAATTATAATATCATATTCTTATTTTATTATCAATTAATAATTCATAAATTATTTATTTTTTCATCGCAAATTTCGACAAATTTATTGTTATAATATTTATAAATTTAGCATAACTAAAATCAATGATTTCATTTGGTTTAATATCAGTATACACTTTCTCCTTATAATTTTCATTTTGTAATATATGATAACATAAAACTATAAAAAATTATTCATTAAAATTCAATATTTTATAATAGTCTCTTAACATTCTCTTTTTTTGTAGCAATCTTTACAAATAATTCTCCCAATCCATTCTTTTCAAAAATATTTCTAACTCCCGATTTTCCATTTGATAGTTCTTGCACTGTTATAGCCCCACTGTAATTGCTTAATAGTCCTGTTGACATTAATCTACTTATGTTATAACTTTCATAAACAACTACTTTTGTTTCTTCTTCTTTGTAAATATCATAAATTGTTGGCAAGTCATCTATAAAGATTTGATTAATTATTGTTGCAAATTCACAGAATTTATTCCAATTTATTTCTTGATTGACATATGAAGCATAAAATTTAGCTAATAATTTTGATTTTTCAGTATCAATATTTTTGTTTAAATATAGTAAAACTCTTTCTACTTCTTCACTTTTTCTTTTTTCATTTTTAAAAACTTTTTCTTTATATTTTTCTACTTTTTCTTTACTTATCTCTTGTTTATTTAGGCTTTCGATAAAACTAACTGTTTGTCTAAATAAATTTTTATTGTAAATCATTTCTCCTGTTTTGATAATAGATGTTGCTATATTTGCTATTGGTACTTTTTCAATTATTTCATTTTTTAAAATTATATCTGTTAATGATTCTATTCCATCAAGTGCTATTGATTCTATATTATCTAATGTATTATTTTCCATTTCATTTACCTCTTTTTTTTAATTATTCCATATTTTAATATTTTTTGTAATTTTATTTAAATATTTAAACTATCTTATTTTAGTTTTCTTTATAAAAAATATCATCATATGTTACAAATTGCAAGAAAATTCGTTCGACACAATTCGACAAAGTGTTTTAATATACTTATAAAAACACAAAAAGTATAATAAACATTATTACATTTACTATACTTTTTTATTTATTTTTATTATCTTCCTATAGAATAATATTCTATTTCTGCATCTTTCATTTCATTAAGGTCATAAATATTTCTTCCATCATAAACTAAAGGAGTCTTCATTAATTTTTTATATTCTTCTGGTTTTACAGCTTTTATTTCTCCCCACTCAGTAAATATAAAACATATATTAGCGTCTTTTAATGCTTCTTCTGGAGTTTGTACATAATTTATTTCTGTTGGATATAATTTTTTAAAATTTTCTTCTCCAACAGGATCATATGCATATATGTTATCTGCTCCACTTTCTAATAACAATTTTACATTATCTTTTGATGGAGCTTCTCTTAAATCATCTGTTCCAGCTTTAAATGTTAATCCTAAAATTGCAACTTTTAATCCTTTAAAAGTTATCATTCTTTCAGATGCTTTTTTAAATAATTTTGTTTTTTGCTCTGCATTTACATCTACTGCAGCTTCAACTGTTTTTAATCTATATCCATGTTGTTTTGCTAAATATTTTAATGCTTTTGTATCTTTTGGGAAACAACTTCCTCCATATCCAATTCCAGCGTGTAAAAAACTTGCTCCAATTCTATCGTCATAAGACATTCCTTTTGCAACATCTTCTATATTAGCTCCTACTAATTCACATAAATTAGCAATATCATTCATATAAGATATTTTTAATGCTAAGAAGTCATTTGAAGCATATTTTATCATTTCTGCACTTCTTCTATTTACTGATACAATTGGTAATTCGAATGGTTCATATATTTTTTTCAAAATCTCTTCTGCTTCTTTACTTTCTGTTCCTATTACTATTCTCTTTGCATGTAATGTATCTCTAACTGCATGTCCTTGTGCTAAAAATTCAGGGTTACTTGCTACTTCAATTTTAACATCATGTACAAGTGAATCTTTTATAAATTGTTCTACTTTATCATTTGTTCCTATTGGAACTGTTGATTTTACTACTACCAAGCAATCTTTTTCTACATTTTCTGCTATTTGTCTTGATACTGTTGCAACATAACTTAAGTTTGCAGAACCATCTGGTTGTTCTGGTGTTCCTACTCCTATAAATATTGCATCTGCGTCTTTGTATGCCATTTTATAATCTGTTGTAAAATCTAATCTACCTTCTTTATAGTTTTTGTCTAATAATTCTTCTAGTCCTTCTTCATAAATTGGTGATTTACCTGATTTCATTAATTTTACTTTGTTTTCATCTACATCTACACAAATCACATTGTGTCCTTTTTCTGCAAAACATACTCCTGCTACTAATCCTACATATCCAGTTCCTGCTACTGCAATTTTCATATTAATTCATCTCCTATATATAAAATTCTTTATACCATTCAGCAAATTTTCTTAATCCTTCTCTTAATGGTGTATTTGGTTTAAATCCAAATTCTTTTTCTAATGGTGTTGTATCTGCATATGTTACTGGTACATCACCAGGCTGCATTGCAACTAATTCTTTATGAGCTTCAAAGTCATAGTCTTTTGGTAGTACTTCTGCTCTTATTAATTCTTCTTGTAAAATATTTACAAAGTCCAGTAAGTTTTCAGGATTGCTATTTCCAATATTATAAATTTTGTAAGGTGGTATTGGTAAACCATCTTCTCCATTTTTCTTTTCTGGAGCTTTGTTCATAACACGCCAAACTCCTTCAACTATATCATCTATATATGTAAAATCTCTTTTACAATTTCCATAATTAAATATCTTTATTGTTTCTCCAGCTAATAATTTATTTGTAAATCCAAAATATGCCATGTCTGGCCTTCCTGCTGGGCCATATACCGTAAAAAATCTTAAACCTGTTGATGGTATATTATATAATTTTGAATAACTATGTGCTAATAATTCATTTGATTTTTTAGTTGCTGCATATAATGATACAGGGTTGTCCACTTTATCATCTGTTGAGTATGGGACTTTTTTATTTGAACCATATACTGATGAACTTGATGCATATACTAAGTGTTTAACTGGATTGTGTCTGCATGCTTCTAGTATATTATAGAAGCCTATTAAGTTTGATTCTATATATGCATCTGGATTTGTAATGCTGTATCTTACTCCTGCTTGTGCAGCTAAATTTATTACTATTTCTGGTTTGTATTCTTCAAATATTTTGTTTATTAGTTCTTTGTCTGCTAAGTTTCCTTTTATAAATTTGAAATTACTGTATTTTTCTAATTCTTTTAATCTGTATTCTTTTAATTTTACATCATAATAATCATTCATGTTGTCTAATCCGACAATTTGAATATCTTTATTTTCTAATAATACTTTTTTTGCTAGATTTGAACCTATAAATCCTGCTACTCCAGTTATTAAATAAGTTTTCATTTTAGTTTGCTCCTTTTAATTTTTTTAAATATTTACTTAATCCCAATATATTATATATATATTTAAAATTTAATAGAACATATACTATTACACCAATTAAAACTTGTACAACAATTCTTAATAGATCATTATTTTTTATTTGTTTTCCTAATGGCATAATAATTATAAACATTATAATAGCTTTAATAAAAAATCCTAAAGAATTTAGCATGTACTCTTTTAATGGTAATTCTTTTCTTACAACCCAAGATTGATAGCACATTACTATAAATTCTGCTGCTATTGTTCCTATACAAGCACCTATAGAAGTATATTTAGGTATAAAAATATAATTCATTATAAAATTAACTATTGCTCCTAAAAAAGCTGAAATTACATATTCTTTATCTTTCTCTTTTGGAATTAGATACTGTGTTCTAATTACATTTCCCCATGATAAAAATATTATAGTTATAGATAATAGCTGTATAAGTAATCCACATTTTTCAAATTCATTTCCAAAAAATATTAAAGAAAAGTCTTTACTCACAGCACATATTCCAAAAACCATTGGAAAAGCCAGAAACAAAATAAATGGCATTGTTTTTCCTATTATTTTTTTTACTTCTTCTTCTTTATTATTTGACAACATATTTGAAACCCTTGGTAACATTACAGTTCCTAGTGCTGTTATTATTGCTATTGGCACTTGAGTAATCTTTTCAGCATTTTCATAATATCCAACTTCTGTTACTGTTGATAATATTCCTAGCATAATTTTGTCCATTATTTTGTATATACTAACAGCTATAACTGGTAAAAACATTACTAAGTTTGGTTTAAAATGTTTAAATATATCTCTCCTACCAACTTTAACAAATCTTACATATTTATGTAAGAAAGAAAATAATATTATATTACTAAATAATGTACTACCTGCTAAAATTGCAGTATATTTCCATACATCATCAGGTGTTTTTACAAATATAAATATGAATATTAACGATAATATTTTTATAATTGTATTTCTTGTAATTGTTAATTTAAACTTTTCTATACCAAAAAAAAACCAGTTTATATCAAACATTGATGATATTACATACATTATTTGTATGAACGCAATTAACTTATATTGATTATTAAATATAACTACATATAAAAGATAGCAAATTATCATAATAATTGATATTATTAATTGAAGTGCATATATACTACAAAATTCTTTTGATAATTTTTCTTTATCATCTCTTACTTTTGCTATAGTTCTATTTCCATAATTATTTAATCCTAGCATTGCTATTATCATAAAATAATATGCTATCGAATATGTATATGAATAAATTCCTACTCCATCTGCACCTAAAATCCTCGAAACATATGGAACAGTTACTAATGGTAATATTAATACTAATATTTGATATATAATATTATATATAAAATTTTTTTTCATATTCAATCCTTCTTTACTATTCTTGCTGGAACTCCCACGGCCACACAATTATCCGGCACATCTTTTATTACAACAGCATTTGCGCCTACAACCGCATTATCTCCTATCTTTACATTTCCTATAATCTTAGCTCCTGCATAAATTGTTACATTATCTCCTATAATCGGAAACTTATCTTTTTCTTTTCCTACAGTCACTTGCTGATAAATTGTACAATTATTTCCAATTTTAGTTCCACTTCCTATTGTAATTCCATCTAAATGCATAAAATGTATGTTTTCTCCAATTTTACACTCTGGACTTATCCACATAGAATACTTAGATTGTAATTTATTAAAATATATCGTTTTCTTTATTTTTGAATGAGTATTAAGCATTTTATTAACTAACAAGTGTGCTTTAAGTTTATTATCAAATATTTTATTAAATGCTAATTTTATTATATTAACATCTATTTTATTATAAAGATTCATATAAATCTTTTTTGTTTCAGACATTTTTGGATACATATTTAATTTTTTTTGCAATAAATCAATCCTAATTATATTTTCACATCTATACTTATTTGATAAACTATCAAAAGTTAAAATACCATTAGAATACCTAGGGTGTAAATCACATCTGTACATATCATTTTTTCTTGGATTATGATATATTTGCACAAGTTCTGACTTAATCCTATTTGAATTACATAAATAAATATGTTGCATTCCATTATGATCTGGATATGTATCTGTTATGAATTCGTTATCATTTATATAACTTGGATGTCCATCTACAGTTAAAAATCCTAAAGTTTTGTAATTATTCTTATTTAAATCATATAATCTATATTGATTTTTTCCTTTTTCCATAACAGTTAATAGAATTTCATTTGACGATTTAAATGTATAATGTGAAGCCCTTTCAAAGTCGTCTATCACATTTAATATTTTTCCACTATAATCAATTATAAATACCCTATTTCTTAATTCTTTATTTTTATTAATCCACAAGTGAAAAAACATTAATTTATCATCAAATGGTGAAGAAAAAATGTGGTTAATATAATGTAATTTACTTTCAAGTTGTTCCCCAGGTTTATATTTTATTATTTCATTCATAGAAAGTATTACATTACTTTTATTATTCTCAAGTTCTCCCTTAAAAATACCATTTTTTAGCATTATCTCATTGTTCATCTTATTGATTTTTTCATTTATATATCCATATCCCGGTCTAAAATAATCCAATATTGAAAAATTTGTATAAAAAGCTTTTTTATTATCTCTAGAAAGTTCATAAATTGGAAAGTTAAATTTTTTTTCTTCACTTCCATTTAAATTTACTATCCTTGATATAAATCCAATATTTTTATCATAATCATTGAATATTATTCTATTATCGTCATACCATCTAATTCTTGATCCCATTTGATAATTCCATGTATTGGTAGAAGTAATATATATTTTTTCATTGTTTTTTAAATCATAAAAATAAATTTTTCCATTCTTTTTTAAATCGTTATCTGTTTCTAAAAATAATATCTTATCATTTCTTTCTGCTGAATAATCATAATATCCAAAAAAAATATTTTTCTTTTTTTCAAATAATTCCAAATAATTATCATTGTTTGTGCAAATCCATATTTTATTATGCATTCTATTAGTAAATCTGAATATCATTACTAATATTGTTCTATAATTATTATAACCTATTAACTTTATAATCATATTTTTTATTGATTTCATATAAACTCCTAACTAAACTATAAAATACTCTTATAATTAATTGTACTTTAAAAATTTTATTTTAATCATAATTTTATTTGCTATTATTTCTAACAAATCAAATTTAAATATCGTTTTTAATACTTCAAGAATTTTCATTTTTCTATAGCAAAGTATTATATATCTATAATACAGAATATCTTTTAAAGTCTTATCATCATATATTTTTTTTTCTTTATTTATACAAATGACATTTTTTATAAAGTTTTCTATTAATTCAAAATCGTTTAAAGGTTCTGTTTTATTGCTTAAATAAAATAAAAATTTAACATTTTCTTCTGGATTTTCAATACCTAATTCTTCCAAGTTTCTTAAATAAATTCTTCTACATAATTCATTTTGCTCGATTATCTTATCTTGGGATATCTGTTTTTTATGAATTCTGTAATTTATGCCTATTTGGGGTATTATATAAATATCAGAAAATTTACATATTCTTGCCCATAACTCATAATCTTGAGAATATCTATAAGTTTCATCATAACTAATTTTATATTTTTCAATAAATGATTTTCTTATCATTACACATGGATGAACAACTCTATTGTAAATAAATAATTCAGCTTTTTTTTGATAAGGTTTAATAAATATATCATCCATTATTCCATTTTTATCACCTATAAATTTAGCATACATCGAACAAACATCTATATCTTTATTAACATTTAAAAACTCGCATTGTATTTCCAATCTATTTAAAATTGAAATATCATCGCTATCCATACGAGCTATATATTCTCCACTGGCACATTTCAATGCCTCGTTTAGTGATTTTGTAAGTCCTACTGATTTTTCATGTACAATTAATTTTATTCTTGAATCGTTGTATTTTTTCAAAATTTTCAAATCATTTGTACTTCCATCACACACGATTATAAATTCAATATTTTTATATGTCTGGTGTAAAATACTTTCAACTGCTTGCTCTAACATTTTTTTCTCTGTATCTTTCGTAGACATTATAATACTAATTAATTGTTTCTCTAGCATTTTTTCTTTTCAATCCTCCATTAAGTAATATTTTTATTAATAGATATATAATATTAAAAAATATAAATCCTCTAAACAGTAAAGATGGAGCATACATATACCACCTTGGAACAGTAGATACAAAATAGATAGTAAAAATATATACATACATTTTGTGCTTTTGTGAATAAAATATTTTTTTAAAAATAATTCCAATATAAACACTTATTAATATAACTCCTATCCATCCAAACCAAAAATAAAAATAACATGTTAAAAATCCACCGCCATAGTTAATTTGATAATCTCTTATTTTATCACCAACTTGAATATATCCTGACCTTGCTCCATTTAAAGTATAATTCGTAAAATATATTATTCCATCTTTAATTCTTTCCTTTATAGTATATTTATTTGATACATCTATCATTGAAAGTCCTGAAAAATATGCAGATACAGATGTATCTAGTGCTAATCTTCTATCCTTTATGTTTTGTATGGTATATTCAAAATTCAAAACTTTCATATCTTTTCCTGCATCTAATATATCCCCATACAGTCCTAAAAAAGTAAATATAAAAATTCCACCAATTATAAAAAGTATAATTGTTGATTTTCTTATTTTTTCAATATAATTTATACTAAAGTCCACTATCATAAATTGTAACACTGCAATTCTATCTCCATTTTTAAGTGAATAAATTGCAAATAGTAATAATATAATCTCACTAAAAATTCTATTTTTTTTGTCATTTTTGCATAAATACAGCAAAAAAATAAACAAAATAATAGAATACTCAAACAAAGTAGTATTAACTGTTATTTTTTTTATTAAATGATAAAATAAAATAATTATTAATAAAATTTGCAGTTCAAATATAACCCATTTTCTATACCTAAAAAAAATATTACCATCACAAAAAATTTCCACATTATTTTTTTTATTTCCTAATATTATATTTATTATTACCAAAAATAATATTTGAAAAAGTATTCCTGCTAACATTGTATTTTTTGAACTTAATTGAGCATATAAACTTTTTAATAAATTCGATTCTTCTCCTATATATTTGCATACTACAAAACTATAATTGAAATATAATATCATAATCATTAATAAAAAAATTTTTTTATCTTTATATTTAAGAATCATATATATATTAATAATCATTAAATATATTCCTAAAAAATTAAAATTATATATTTTAAATCCAAATGCTAAAATAAAAGCCATTACAGTAATACCAATTATGCATTTATCTATCAACGCATTTATATTACTATTTTTCATTTATTCCCTCCTTAAAACACTTCATTATTTCATCAATATAATTTTCTTTTAACCTATCTCTTACATATAACCTACTTTTTTTGCTGTATAAATCAATATCTTTTTCAACTATTATAATCTTATTTTTCAAGTCATCAATGTCTAATTTAAAAATCAAATTATTATCTATAGCATAATCAATAGCCGCCGAAACATTTGAACATATACATATTACTCCAAATTGCATTGCTTCCAATGGAGTAAGTGGTGCTCCTTCATACCACCTACTTGGAAAAATCAAAGCTCGTGCACCTTTCATATACTGCTTAACCTCATCTTTATTTTTCCATCCAGTAAATTCAATGTTAGGATATTGTTTTTCTAACTTTTCTCTTTCATCACCATCGCCAACAGCAATTCCTTTATACCCTAACTCTGTTATTGCTTGGCAAAATAAATCCACACCCTTTTCTTTAGAAATTCTGCCAACATATAAATAATATTCATTTTTACTAGGATCAACCTTTTCAGCATTTTCGTCTATATCTATTGGATTATAAATTCTTGTTATTCTAGTATTTTTTCCTAAAGTTGGCTTTAATATTTTTTCACTAAATTCAGATATTGTAATTACATTTTCTAATTTATCATTAAGTTTTACAATTTTATTTTGTACAAATTGTCTCATAACTCTATATAATTTAAATCCATAGTTTCTAGAATCGCAATTACATTTTATACATTTCCAAGATAATGGATTTAAATGACATATTTCATTTTGTTTATAATTAAAATATCCCCCATTTGGACAAGCTGTAAAATAATCATGCAATGTTAACACTACCTTGAATTTCATTTTAAAAGCAATATCAAAAACACTGCTAGATAATGCTTTTGTCCAACCGTGAACATGTATTATTGTAGAGTCTTTATCTAATGTATTTAATAATTTTTTAAATTCTTTTTTAGCTTTTAAATTATATACTCCATTCAAAGCACCTTTTATTTTATTTTTTTCTTTTAAAGCTTCATTTTGATTTGTTGAAATATATTTTACACCATCTATTTTTTCATTCTCTTTATTAACGGCTGAAAAAAATATAACTTTCATATTTTCTTCTTTTAAAATTCTAGCTGTATCTATTGCAACTTTACTTGCTCCACCCTGTGTATAATTAAAGTCATTTACAATAACAACTGTTTTTACATTCATTATTTTCCCCTTTATTTAGTAATTTTTCCAACTTTCATTCCTATAAATCTAGCAGCCATATTAGGAATATATTTTACTAAAACGCCCCAATTTTTATCTTGTATAGCTCTCTTTAAAATATATTTTGCCATATTTCCACCTGCTTGATTTACTTTATATTTATTTAAATAATTATTTTCTTTAAAAAACTTTCCTGTATCTTTATATCTATCATAATATTGCTTTAATGTAAAGACGTGTGAATGTACAACTTCTGAATCAGCACAATATTTTATTTTATATCCATTAGTTATCAATTTATATGCTATGTACATATCTTCACTTATTACTAAATTTTTATTATCATATCCATTTAATTTAACAAATGTTTCTCTTTTTATTGCAGATGAAGCATCTGAAAAGAAAAATGTTTTTAAACCTAACTTTTCAATATCATCTTTAGAAACTACTTTTGAATTTTCTGGATAATTGCATTCTCTAGTATATTTTTCAATTGTATTATTATCGCATAATTGTCTGCTATAACAAGCATCCACTTCTCCATTAACTATGTCTTTTGTTAAATTATATAGCCAATCATCTCTTACTATCTTTACATCTTGAGTAATAAACACAAGAATATCAGCCTTACTATCAAAAGCTTCCTTTTCTCTAGTAAGGCTATGTGAAAATTCCTCTTTTTTTATCTTTTTATAATCTATATTTAATTTTTTTAACTTTTCTTCTGAATTATCCTTACTTTCTGTCAAAACATACTTTATCTCATTGATTTGTACATTTTTTTGTTTTAATAGAGACTTATGAAGATTCTCTATATCTTTTTCTGCATTATATAGTGGGCAAATAACATCAATATTCATCAGTTTATATAGCTCCTTCTTTTTTCATAACATTTAGTACTGTCTTTACAAGTATCTTTAAATCATTTTTCAAACTTGTATTTTTATTATAATCATAATCCATTTTCAACCTATCATCAAAAGTAACATCACTTCTACCAGAAATTTGCCAAAAACCAGTAATGCCAGGTTTTGTTTTAATTATATATGTATAATATTCTCCCATATCTTCTTTTTCCCTTGGTAAATATGGTCTTGGTCCTACTAAACTCATATCACCTTTTAATACATTAATAAATTGAGGAAATTCATCTAAACTAGTTTTCCTTAAAAATTTTCCAACTCTTGTTATTCTTGGATCATTTTTTAATTTTTTATATTCTTTATATTCTCTTCTTGCTTCTTCATTTTTTTCTAAATACTCTTTTAATATTTCATCTGCTCCGATTACCATTGATCTATACTTATACATTTTAAATACTTTTCCATTTTTTCCAATTCTTAATTGATCATAAAAAATTGGTCCATCATCTTCTTTTAATATTTTCTTTGCTATGTATATGCAAATTGTAATTGGTATTAATAATATTGTACCAATTAATCCAGCAATAATATCAACTATTCTTTTTATACTTTTTTCTATTACTAGTTTAAATTTTTTATTATCTATATT
Source organism: uncultured Clostridia bacterium (assembly GCA_934168305.1). Classification (GTDB taxonomy): domain Bacteria; phylum Bacillota; class Clostridia; order TANB77; family CAG-508; genus CAG-269. Next base: position 34,677 of record CAKPNF010000006.1, read on the forward strand.
AGTATTCACTGGTGTTATTTTTTCTACAGTATCAACTTCAGCAAAACTGTATCTTTTCACTCCATTCATACTCATTTCAATCCCCCTATTTTTATCACTATAATTAATTATACAATAATAAGTATTCTATTTCAAGCTTTTTCTATAAAAAATGCCAAAATGTGTTGGTGTTATGTATACAATTTTATTAAAAATCAAAAATATGCATATTCCAAACATAACACCACAAGAATCTATACAAACATCCTTTATAGACGCTGTCCTTCCACCCGAAAACATCTGATGAATTTCATCTGACATAGCATAAACAGCACCTGTAAATAATGCACATATTATTTTATTTTTCATTTTCATATCAAAAGTATTAAAAAATCCAAATATATTTATCCCTGCTAAAGTATAAATCGTAAAATGTGCTAATTTTCTTATTACAAATTGAGAATTTTCTATCAATTCTTCTTTTTCACTTTCACTTAAATTTCTATCTATTCGCAATATTTCTATTATTTTTTTAGTAAATCCTCTACTAGTATCCCCTGATATATTACCATTTTGACTTGAAAATATAAATATTGTTGCAAATGTTGTTATTGTAAGAATCGCAAATATTATTCTTTGTATTTTTAAATTCATTTTTAATTTCTCCTAAATAAATATTATAAAAGTTACTATAACCATCACATTATAGTAACTTTTACAAATCATCTTATTTTGTATATCCTGTTTTATTTATAATACTTTGACTTATAGATTTTACTGTATCAGATGGTTCATAATTTTCATCTCCAAACGCTTCTTGATGTAATTGTTTTACATTAGATTCTAGTGTAATTGGAATTCCATACCATCTATCCATTGTTTTCCCTTTTGTGTTATATGGCCATCCTATACTTTCTGTAACTTTATATTTAGCCATACTTGGTACCATTGAAATAATATCTGTTGCTGATATATTGGTATATACATGTGGTAATATTGCATCTGCAAATGCATTGATTTCAGCAAAATTTTTAGTTTTTAATTTGCTGAACATTGCTTCTATTACAGTTCTCATTCTCTCTGTTCTTTTATAATCTCCACCATCTGTATATCTTATTCTTGAATATGATACGGCTTGTACTCCATCTACTGTGTATGTTCCAGGTCCTGTTATATGTTTTGATGTTTTTCCTGTTACTCTTGATGTTTCATCTATATAACCATTTATATATTTAACTTCATCTGATGTTATTGTTAATTGAACTCCACCTAATTTGTCAACAGCTTCTGCTACTGAATCAAAGTTAACTGTTACAAATTCATCTATATTAAGGTCTAAATTCTTATTTAATGTTTTTATTGCAAGTGGTGCTTCTCCATATGAATACGCATGTGTTATTTTGTCCAATCCATGTCCATCTATATTTACATATGTATCTCTATATACAGATATTAATTTAATCGCTCCTGTGTCATTGTTTATACTTGCTATTATTATACAATCACTTCTATTTCCTGTTCCATAATCATCTGATCTACTATCTACTCCAAATATTGCTATATTTCTGTATCCCGTTAAATTTTGAGCTACTGTTTCTGTAATTCCTAAATCTTCTCCTTTTGGTAATTCAACTTTTTGTATTTTATTTAACTTTCCTTTTACATAGAAAAATATAAAACCAAATATTATAATTAATATTAATACCAATGCTATTACTATTCTTAAAAATACGCTTAATCCTTTTCTTTTCTTTTCTTTTGCCATTTTATTCATCTCCCATTTTGTTTTTTCTTGTAAAATTATAGCATATATATTTTTTGTTTTCAAGAATATTTGGTATATTGTATAAATTTGGTATAAGTTTATATTGATAAAAAAACTTTAAGCTACTAAATATGCTTAATAGAATATTCTATATATAACATATTTAGCAGCTTTTGTAATTTTTACTCTTGTACCCATCTAAACATTTTTATATCTTTATATTTTTTTAATACTTGTTTATATTTATCATATTCATCTTCCCACAATTCTGCTGGCATTTTATCAAATGCCGTAAATATCTTTTCTGCTTCTGACAAATATATTACTTGTTCTTGTGGCGACATTTTTTGATATTGCTTTGCAAAACAGTATAATTTGTCTAACATTTGGTTAGCTTCTATAAAATCCCAAAAGTCTTTCACTTTTATACCTAATAATTTCATTTGCATTATTGCATATAATATTAAAGCAAATACTATAAATACTAATACATATATAATTCCTAATAATTCCATTTTTACCACCTTCTGGTTTTTTCGATTGTACTTATTAAGTATAACATATGTGAGATTTTTTTGCAAATTTTTCAAAATTAATTTTTATTATTTTCTATTCTCTCTTCATTTTTAATTATAGTCATAATAATTTGAACTGTTTTTTCTAAATCATCATTTTTTATAACATAATCATATAATTTTATTTTTGATTCTTCATATTCTAGTCTGTCTAGTCTTAATTGCATATCTGATTCTGATAGGTTATCTCCTCTGTTTATAAGTCTATTTTTTAATTCTTCTTTATCCACTTTTAAGAATATTGTAACTAATTTTGTTTCATTTCTTAGTGTTTTTATTAAATTTTCTGTTCCATTTACTTCAATATCTTTTACTATTATTTTTCCACTTTGAATTTTTTCATTCATTAATTTTCTTGATGTTCCATAGTAATTTTCATGATGTAAGTCATATTCATAAAATTCACCATTTATTATTTTTTCTTTAAATTCTTCTTTTGTAATAAAATGATATTGTTCTCCTTCTTCTTCTCCTGGTCTTGGTCCTCGTGAAGTAAAAGATGGAAGTGATATTACATTTTCCATCCTTTTTATTAGTTCTTTTTTTATTGTATCTTTTCCTGCTCCTGAAACTCCAGATAATATTACTAACATAATTAAATTCTCCTCAATACATATTCAAAATGTTTTATTCTTCGTCTTTTTTATTTTCTTTTTTGTTTTTTACTTCATTTTCTTCTTTATTTTCTTCTTTATTTTCTTCTTCGTTATCTTCATCTCTTATAATTGTAACTTTACCTTCTGCAATTTCATTAGCAGCTAAAGTAACTGGTGATTCTTCTTTAACCTTTGTTAAAGGCTCATCTCCCATTGCAATTTGTCTAGCTCTTTTTGATGTAGCTATTACTAATTCATACCTGTTTTTTGATTTTTTTAACAATTCTGTAACTGTTGGTTTTACTATCATTTTCTTTTCCTCCATAATTTATTTTTTATTCTTCATCTTGCAATTGTGCTGAAGCACTTGTAATATCTTTGTCTAATCTTCCTGCAACTGTTTCTGGTTGTACTGCTGACAAAATAATATGTCCTGAATCTGTTATAATAACAGCTCTTGTTCTTCTTCCACATGTTGCATCAACTGCTGTTTTGTTATCTTTTGCCTCTTGTACCATTCTTTTTATTGGTGCTGATTCTGGACTTACTATTGCTACTATTCTTTCTGCTGAAACAATATTTCCAAATCCTATGTTTACTAATTGCATAATACATCTTCCCTTCTATTCTATATTTTGTGTTTGCTCTCTTATATCTTCTAGTTCTGTTTTTATATCTATAACTCCATTAGTTATTTCTAAGTTATTAGCCTTAGAACCTATTGTGTTTGTTTCTCTATTCATTTCTTGTATTATAAAATCCAGTTTTTTTCCTATTGTTCCATTGTTATCTGCTATTAGATTTTTAAATTGATATATATGACTTTTTAGCCTTGTAATTTCTTCTTCAACTGAGCATTTATCAGCATATATTACAACTTCTTGTGCTAATCTCGATTTGTCTATTTCTTCTGTTTTTAATATTTCTTTTATTCGCTTTTCTAATTTTACTACATATTCTTCAATAAGTCCAGTAGATTTTTTAGATATTTCTTCTATTTTGTTCTCTATCTTTTCTATTCTTGTTAATAAATCTTGTGCTATCTTTTGTCCTTCGACATTTTTCATTTCTATTATTTTGTCTGTTGCGTCTTTTGTAACTTGTAAAATTTCATTTTTTATTTTTTCATCTTCCTGCTCAATTTTAATTGTTAATATGTCTGGAAATTTTGCTATATCTATTACTTCTATGTTACTTGAAATATTTTCTTCTTGTGCTAATTTTTTTAACTGGTTTATGTATATTTTTGCAAGTTCTTTATTAATTTTTATGTCTCGGCCTTCTTGGCTATTATTTTCAAAAGTTATAAATACGTCAATTTTTCCTCTTTTTATTTTCTCTGATATTTGTTTTTTTATTGTTTCTTCTAAATATCCTAGAGTCCTTGGCATTTTTATATTTATGTCTAAGTATCTATGATTTACACTTTTTATTTCTACTTGATATTCTCTTCCTTCTACACTTAAACTGGCCTTACCATATCCGGTCATACTTCTAATCATTTTCTTTTACCTCTTTTTTTACTCTTTTTCTTTTTGGTTTTTCAATTTCTTGCTCTTTGCTTTCTATTTTTTCATCTTCCTGTTTTTTGCTCTTTGTTGTCTTTGGCTTTTCTTCAGCTTTCTCAGTAGTCTTTTTTGTTGTTGTAGTTTTTGAGGTCTTTGTACCATTTTTTGCTGTTGTACTTTTAGTTGTAGTAGCACTCTTTTTTGTTTCCGTACTTTTTGTAGTCGTTTTGCTATTTTTTGTTGTTGAGCTTTTTTTAGTCGAAGTTGTTTTCTTAGTTGCAGAATTTTTAGTTGTTGTCTTCTTAGATGAGTTTTTCTTCTTATCTGCAGTTTTTTTAGTTTCTTCACTTTTTTTATCATCCTCTTTTATCTCAACTTGTATCTCTTTTTCCTCATCCTCTTTTTTATTATTTTTTGATTTTTTAGTAGCCTCTTTTTTTAATGGTTCTTCTTTTTTTACAATTTCCCTTATATCGCTAAATTCTTCTGCTTCTTCTCTTCTACCTTTTGTGTATACAATTATACCTTTTAATACAAAATATATTGCAAATATATATGATGCTATCGCAGAATAAGCCTTAAATTCAAAATTAAATTTGTTTGTTATATGTCTGCTTGTTAATGTGTATGTTGATAAAATTAATATTTCTATTCCTTGTATTGCTAAATTACCATCATCTTTTTTATATGCTTTTTCAAAAATATAAATTGCAATAAACAAGAAAATCATTGTTAAAATTTCTATTCCTAATGACAAATGTTCACTACTTACATTTTCATATGCTAAATTTAATATAAAAAAGAATAATGTTGTAATTATTGCTTTTAATACATTTAAATATATTTCTTTTAAATATTTTTCTTTTACTTCTTTCACTTATTTTCCTCCTAATTTTCCAATTCATACATAATTATACTTAAAACATTTAAAGCAACCGTTTCTGTCCTCAATATTCTTTTTCCTAAAGTTATTATTTTTGCACCATTTTCTTTAAGTTTTTCAATGTCTTGTTCTTCTAATCCACCTTCAGGTCCGATTACAATTCCTATTTTTATTAATTCATCTGATTTGAGTTTTTCCATTTTTTCTTTTATTAGATTTAGTTGTTCTTTTAAAGTATTTTGTTTTTCATTTTCATAAGCTACTAATACTATATCATATTTTTTAATTAATTCACATATATTTTTTATATTAATTATTTTATTTATTTGTGGTATTATATCTCTTCCACATTGTTTTGCTGCAACTTCAGATATTTTTTGCCATCTTAATTGTTTTTTGTTTTTATCTTTTTCATCAAGTTTTACAACACATCTTTTCATTTCTACTGGTGTTATGTCATATACTCCCAGTTCAACTGATTTTTGTATTATATATTCCATTTTATCCGCTTTGGGCAATCCTTGGAATACTGTAACTTCTATGTTAGATTCTACTTTTTCTTCAATCTTCTGTTTTATTTTACACAATATATCTTCGCTTCTTATTTCTTCTATATCACATAAAAAGTTTTCTCCATTTTGACTATTACATATTTGTAATTCATCTCCAATTTTAGCTCTTAATACTTTTTTTATATGATTTACATCTTGTCCTTGAATTTTTATTATATCTTCATTTATTTGTTCTTGTTTTACAAAAAACTTTGGCATTTTTCTCCTCCGCTTCTATTTATTTACGTTTTTTATTATAACATACTATTTTTCTTTTTTCAAACAAATTCAGAAAAGAAAAATATATGATTCATTTATAATAATGTCTTAAAAAATACTAAAAAAATGAAAAATATAGGACATTTTCCAAAATGAATCACAATTTTACACCATTCAAAAATATATTTTGTTGACATTTTAAAAAAAATCCATTATAATTTTTATTGGAGGTACAAAAATGATAGATATTGAAAATGCCAATATTGAATTTGACAAATATGCTTCACAGTTCAATCCTAATGAAGGTAGAATAAAATTAAAAATAGACCATATTAAAAGAGTCGCAGTAATGAGTAAAAAAATAGCTCAAAATTTGAATCTTAGTGATGAAAAAGTTAAATTAGCAGAATTGATAGGCTTATTTCATGATATTGGGAGATTCAAACAAGCAGAATTATATAACACATTTAATGATAGAATTTCTGTTAATCATGCAGAATTAAGTGTAAAAGTACTATTTGATGAAAATTTAATTGATAATTTTAATGTAGAAGAAAAATATAAAAAAATCATTAGATTAGCTGTTCTTAATCATAATAAAAATAAGATTGATAATAATTTGGACGAAGATGAAATGCTGTTTGCAAAAATAATAAGAGATGCTGATAAATTAGATATATATCATACAATATGTGAATATGATTTTCCAAGCATATTCTGGTATCCTGATTTTAACAGTGGCCCAATAAATAATTTGATAATGAATGACTTTATAAAACATCATTTTGTTAATTACAGTAATATAAAATCAAATTCTGATCAAATTCCAATTTTCTATGCGTATATATTTGATTTTTATTTTGAGTTTTCATTGATATTTTTAAGAAATAAAAAATATTTAGATAAGTTTACAGAAAGAATTTATGATAATTTTACAAATAGTACCGTTAAACAACAAGTTAAACAAATTTTAGAAATCTCTAATAACTTTTTAAATAAATATTCTAATTAAAAGTAATGCCCCAAATATATTTATATTTGAGGTATTATTTTTTAACTCCTTTATTAAATCTTAATTACACTTGCTTTATTTATTTTTTGTATTTGTTTAGTAGTAGGTTCAATTCCATCTCTTTCTCCGCAAATAATATTTCCATCAAATAGTGTTTTTAAGGGATATGTTTTCATGGGAATTCCGTAATTTCTTTCAACGATTATAGTGTCAATACTGTTTTCAATAGCTTTAAACGAATGATAACAAAGTCCAGATATATAATATCCTTCATAATATTCCTTTGTCTTATTAATTATTGTTTCGACAATTATATCATCATTAGGAAAATATGTTTTCATATGAACCTTACCTTTATGTAATATGAAATTTTTTTGATAAAAGCATGCCGCATGTGCTCCTCTTGCTACATTTTTTCTAGTTTCCTGTGTAAATGCATGAAATGTATAATTTAATCCACTCCATGCGTTGAAAAACATATTTTCTCCGAATTTCTTTGCATAAATACGATACTTCGTAATGTATGGATTAGATATTAAATTTTCTGAACTTTCACATACCATTGCAACGTCTTCGTCAATATATTCGAATTTAGTTATTCCGGATTTTCCTTCAATGAATCCAAGATATTTTAGTTTCTGTCCATTAGTAAGATATGGTGAATTTGGAAGAGAATTAAATAATGGATTGGGTGTTCCTTCTACAAATATAGGAGTTGTATACACTCCATTTTCAAGCCGTACCCACATTTTGTCAGGGTTTTCCATTAATAGTTTTTCCATAATGTTGCTCCTTTCTTATGACATAAGTGTATATTTTTCAAAAGCTAATAGCTTTTATTTAGTTAATTATACTATATAAGTATATTTATGTCAACTTTTTTTGTTAGACAATAATGTAAAATTGATGAACAACAAATTCAGAAAAGAAAAAGAAAAGACTTTCTAGCCTTTTCTTTAAAAATATTATTAATAATTTTCTGCTTTTATTTCAAAATATGCTTTTGGATGTGCACATACTGGGCATATTTCTGGAGCATTTTTTCCTATTACTATATGTCCACAGTTTCTACATTTCCAAATTCTATCTCCATCTTTACTAAATACTAATCCTTCTTCAACATTTTCTAACAGTTTTAAATATCTTTGTTCATGTTCTTTTTCTATTTTTGCAACTTGTGAGAATAAAAATGCTATATGGTCAAATCCTTCTTCTTTTGCTTCTTGAGCCATTCTGTCATACATATCTGTCCATTCATAATTTTCTCCTTCAGCTGCTGCTTTTAAGTTTTCAGCTGTTGTTTTTATTTCTCCACCTTGTAATAATTTAAACCACATTTTTGCATGTTCTTTTTCGTTATCTGCTGTTTCTTGGAATATAGCTGCTATTTGCTCATATCCTTCTTTTTTTGCTTTACTTGCAAAATATGTATATTTATTTCTTGCTTGTGATTCACCAGCAAATGCTTCCATTAAATTTTTTTCTGTTTTTGAACCTTTTAATTCCATTCTTTTACCCTCCTAAATTTTTCCGTATTCTTCCATCTTTAACTATATATTTGATGTACTAGAAGTTTATATCAAAAGACTGCTTTTGTCAATAATTTTTTTATTAAAATTCAAGTTAAAAAGCGAGATTTAACACTCGCCTTTTTATTTTAAATATATATTCGGATCTACCTGAACATTATCTTTTATGATTTCAAAATGAAGATGAGGTTCATCTACAATTTCAAATGCAGCTGTATTTCCAACTGTTCCAAGTGATTGTCCTTTTTCTACTTTTTCACCTTCAACTACAAATTCAGATGTTAATAAATTTGAATATACTGTTTGAAATCCATTTGCATGTTCAATTATTATTGTTAAACCATATCTTGGATCATTTTTTATAGTTTTTACAGTTCCAGCTTCTGCTGATTTTACAACTGTTGTTTTTTCTGCTTTTATATCAATACCTGTATGAGTTGTCCATTCTTGTAATGTATCAGAATATATTAAATTATCAACTGCAAAATCTCTAACCACTTCACCTTCTACAGGTCTCTCAAATTTTAATTCTACAGTTGCTTCTTCAGTTTTATCCTTTTCCTCAATTTTACTATTTGTTTGACTTGTTGTATTATTTGATGTTATTTTGTTTGTTGTTAAAACATCAGCATTTGTACTTACATTCGTCTTAGTATTATTTGAATTTGTTGTATTATTTGAAATAATATTTTTTTCTGTTAATTCTAGTTCAACTTCATTTACACTTTTTCCAATTTCTGTACTTGCACTTTCTGTATTTCCTAAAGAATTTGTATTATTTAATATATTTGCAATTTGTTCACCTGTTAGTGTTCCCTCTTTAACTTCATCATTTAAATTTTTGCTATATATTAAAAGACCAAAAACTATTACAGCAAGAATTGCAATTCCTATTCCTGAATATTTTATAATTTTTATATTTAATTCATCGTCTTGATTGTTTCTCTTTCTTACATCTCTTCTCATAAAATCCTCCTTAAAAACTTATTTATATTACAATTATTTCCGGATTTTATAAAAATATACATTTTATAATAATTTTATTATTGAATTTCATTGACAAATTTAATTTCTACTCCCGCGTAAAAATGTCTAATAATATCTTCTGCTGTACTTCCTTGTTTTGCCATACTATCAGCTCCAGTCTGGCTCATTCCTACACCATGTCCATATCCTTTTACTGAAAATTTTATATTATCACCATCTTTTGTTATTTCAAAATTTGTAGATTTTAACCCCAATAATGTTCTTGCTTCAACTCCTGATATTTCATGGTTTCCAAATTTTACTGTTTTTACTCTCGTACTTTCAGTATATTCTAAAATCTTTATCTCATTTTCATTCGAAAAATCTATAGAAATATCACTATATTTTTGTTTTAATTTATTTATTAATTCTTCTTGTGTAAATGTAACTTCTGATGCATACTGATTATATGCATCTTCTCCTGATGTTTCTACACTTTGCAAATATGGATATCCTGTTCCACCCCATACATTTACCGGAATTTCTGTAACTCCACCACTATTAGAGTGAAAGAATGCATTTATTGGCTGGTTATTATAGGTTATGATTTTTCCTTTTGTACTATTTATACAATCATTTATTTTTTGCCAATTGTTCTCTCTTTTACTTTCTTCCCATCTTGCAAGTCTATCCTCTTTTGATATCCAAGCCTGACAACATGTAGAATCATCACATATATCAGCGTTCTCATGTTTTTTATTTAATATTTTATATATAGTATATGTTCTTGCAACAATTACCTGTGCTTTTAATGCTTCTATTTCAAAATCAGCAGGCATTTCAGCAGATACAACATTGCATAAGTAATCATCTATATTCACTTGTTCAGTATTTCCTGTTTTTTTATGTAATAATGTAATAGTTCCATATTTGCTATACTGGTAATTTTGTTCATTTTCCTTGTCTTGTTGCGATTGTTGATTTTCTATATTTGTATTTTCCTGTGATATAGTATTTACTGTTCTCCTAGTAAGTATTGCTGGTATAACAAAACATATTAAAATAAAAGATAATAAATAAATTAAGATTTTTTTCAAAGCTTCCTCCTTTTATGCTGAAGTCAATTTTGTTTTCATATTATTTAAAATTTTTCGTTCTATTCTTGAGACCTGAACTTGACTTATTCCAAGTATTTTTGCTACTTCTGTTTGAGTTTTCTCTTTAAAAAATCTAAGTAATATTATCTCTTTTTCTCTATCTTTTAATTCATTTATTAATTGATTTACAACCATTTTATTAGTAATAATTTCTTCTTCATTTTTTCCTGTTGATATCTTATCGAATATTGTTAATTGTTTTCCATCTTTATTTTCTGTTCCAGTTGTTCCATCTATTGATTCTACTGCATTTGTTGATTCCATTGCTATTATTGCATCTTCTTTTTCAATTTTTAATTCTTTACATATTTCTTCAATTGTAATCTCTTTTCCTGTTTTTATTAAATAGTGTTTTTTTAACTCATTTATTTTTACATTTAATTCTTTTATGCTCCTACTTACTTTAATTGGTCCATCATCTCTTATAAATCTTTTTATTTCTCCTAATATATATGGTACTGAATATGTTGATAGCTTAACTTCAAAATTTGTGTCAAATCTTTTTATTGATTTTATAAATCCCATACAACCTATTTGGTATAAATCTTCTACTTCGTATCCCCTATTCATAAATCTTTTTACAATACTCCAAATAAGACCATTGTTGTCACGTATAAGTCTGTCCATTTCAAATTTGTCTCCGTTGTTGTGCTCTTTTTATCGAATTCATATCGTTTTCATACATATGTACACTACCCCTATTTAATTACTCTTCTGTTAAACTACTTAAACTCTCTTCTTCATGTTCTTCCAACTTTTTTATTGTTTTTATCAATGTTACTTTTGTTCCAAGTCCAACTATTGATTCAACTTTCATACTATCCATAAAGCTTTCCATTATTGTAAATCCCATACCTGACCTTTCTAGATTGGGCTTTGTTGTATATAATGGTTCTTTTGCAATATCTACATTTTCTATTCCCTTTCCATTATCTGAAATTTGAATTATTATTTGATTTTCTTTTAATTTAGCATTTATTTTTATTATTCCATGTCTATTTTCATATGCATGTATTATGCAGTTTGTAACTGCTTCTGATACTGCAGTTTTTATATCTGCTAATTCTTCAATTGTTGGGTCTAATTGAGATGCAAAAGCCGCTACTGTTATTCTTGCAAATGCTTCATTACTTCCTTTACTTACAAATTCTAATTTCATTTCATTTTCAATTTGTTCATTCATAGTTTGTCCTCCTCATTATATTCAAACTTATTAAATTTCAGTTACGGGTATTAATTTTAAAATCCCACTCATTTCAAATATCTTTTTTACATTTTGTGTTAAATTTGCTACTTCTAATTTTCCACCTAGCATATTGGTAAATTTATATCTTCCTATTATTAAACCTATTCCACTACTATCCATGAAAGTAACACTATCAAAATCAAATATAACTTTTCTAGGCATATGTCTTTCAATTTCATAATCTGCTTTCCTCCTTATCTTTTGTACATTGCAATCATCAATTTCATCAGTAATTTTAAAAACTAATAACTTGTCCTCTTCATAAAATTTTGATTCCATTTTATTCATCCCTTTCTCTTATGTATTTATTGTTGTCTTATGTATTATAATTCTTTTTCCAGTTTTTTCCAATAGCAAAAAAGTAGAAGTTTTGTCGAATGCATAGAAGTTTTCGACAAAAAAAGTAACTTCAATTTTGAAGTTACTTTTTTCCTTTTTTATTATTTAATCGTCCTGTGTTGTATCATATCCAGAAGATTTTTTACTACTTTCATTCTCATTCCTTTTCTGCATTTCTTTTAAAACTCTTTCTGTTTCTTCTTTTTTATTATTCACAATTTTGTTCATCATATTATTAGTTCTTTCAATTAAATCTGGAACATAATCTAATAATTTATCAATACTTGAAGAGTGATTTACTGGCATTAGCTTTACATTATTTGATTGTATTACCAAAAAAGCTACTGGATTTATTGTAACACCTGCGCCAGAACCACCTCCAAATGGTAATCTATATTGTATTTGTTCTTCCTTTTCTACTTTTTTATATTCATCAATTGTTTCTCCCTTGAATTCACTTCCTCCTGCTGCAAATCCAAATGATACCTTAGATATTGGTATTATAACTATATTATTAGATGTTTCTATAGGCTCACCTATTATAGTATTTACATCTATCATGTCTTGGATACTATTCATAGCCGTAGTCATAAGTCCTTCTATTGGATGTTCGCTCATTTTTATCACCTTTCCTTTTTTTATTTACGATACATATTGTATTTATAATATGTATCATTTTGATTTGAATTATACCTGAAAATTCTACATTTATTAAATTTTTATCCATATAAACTGGTGCAACTAAAAATTTCTGTTTTTCATTATACTTTCGTATTTGTTTGTTTAAAAGCATTGCTATGACTGTACTTATTACTGGTATTGTAAATGCGGTTAAAGAAGCATCTTCTGTTCCGATTAAAATTTTTAAATTAATTTCTTTTATTTCTGTTTGTATATTTTTTAGTGATGTTATAAGTTCTTTATCAATATTTGCTTTATTCTCTATTATCTTTGTTTTTTGCTGTTTAATTTTCTCTTTAATTTTTGGATTATCCCTTATTTTTAGAATTTTCCTATTATTTAATTTCATGTTGAAGATTGGTATAATTCCAAATGTAAATATTTTTATTTTTATTTCATACTTGCTATTTAAATGCGGATTATCATCTGTTGAAAATTTTAGATTTTCTACTTCAAATTTGATTCTTATTGTTATTACCATTAATACTATTATGAACAATATAAAAAGAAAAAACAATATATCACCTTCTTTTTTAGTAATAATATTATTTTTTCCCTTTTTTTCCTGTTTAAACTATCTTATTTGTTTTTTCTTTTCCTCTACTACAATATCTCCAAATAATTCTTCTTGGCTTGTTTCAACTTTGTTCCTTCTAGACATTTCTAAGAGCCCACTAAATGCTGTTACAACTTCCTGTTTTTCTTTTTTATTAATTGCAAATAATTTATTAAAAATAAATTTCTTTTGTTTAGCAAGAATCTTATACATTTCTCTTACTTTTTCAGAAACGGTATATTTATCAACTAAGGCAATCTTTTCAATATTTTTTGCATTTTGATTTATCTTAACGCTATTTCTTTCAACCAATAATCTATATACTTCTGGTATTTTTTCAGGATCATAATCTTTTTCTAGCTTTTGTTTTGGAAGTTTTATTTCTTCTTGTCCTTTATAATATCTGTTTGCATATATTTTATAGTTTTCTTTGAATACTTTACTTATTTCTTTAAATTTTTTGTATTCTATTATTCTTCTTATTAATTCTTCTTCAGTAATTTCTTCTTCTTCCTCTTCTTGTTTTGGTAATAGCTTTTTGGATTTTAAATATAATAATGTTGATGCCATAACAAGAAATTCACTTGCAATTTCTAAATTCATTTCTTCCATTGCATTTAGAAATTCTATATATTGTTCTGTTATATCACTTAAATTTACATCATATATATTCATTTTATTTTTATCTATTAAATAACATAATAAATCTAGTGGTCCTTCAAAATTATCTATTTTTATTGAATATTTTTTTGTTTCTAGTGTTAGTATTGACATTGTTTTCTCCTTATTATTCTTCTAAAGCTTTTTTTATATTTTCTAATTTATATCCTTTTTTTAACAAATATTGTTTTATTTCATCCTGTTCCATTGATGCTGATTTCTTATACATTATATTTGAAATCGATTTTATTTCATATTCTTCTAATTCATCTTTATTATCATAAATATAATCTTCTACATCATTTTTATTTAATCCCTTTGATAAGAGTTTATATTTTAGTTCCTTTATTGATAGATTTTTTAATGCAATAAAGTTATTTACTGTCTTTCTTATATATTCATTGTCATCTATATATTTAGCCTGTTTCAAATATTCTATTATATCTTCTAGTAAATTTTCATCCATTGTTGAAGAAAATTTTGTTCTTACTTCATTTTCGCTTCTTTTTTTGTATAGTATATATTTTAATACTTTTGTTTTTTCTTTATCAAATTCTTCTATTGTATACATTTATTACTTCCTATCTTTTATATAATTTATCTATGCTTATATTAATAATATTTTTATCTAGCAAATTTTAGTTTCATTTTTGTGTCTGATATTTCATAATCAAATTTTTTATGTTCGACTTCGTTTTTTTCTATATACTTATCTAACTTCTTATTTATTTCTTTTGTATTTTGAGTTTGAACAGATAAAATTTGTGCCATATTAGAGTTTGATAAAATATCTAATTTATCATTTAACTCTTTGAATCCGTCATTCATTTTTTCATTAATTTCTTTAAATCCTGTATTCATTCTTTTTTCTACTTTGTCAAATCTTTGGTCCATTTTATCCATTCTTTGGTCCATTTTATCCATTCTTTGGTCAATTTTATTCATTCTTTGGTCCATTTTATCAAGTCTTTGATCTATTTTATCAAATCTTTGATCTATTTTTTCAAACCTCTGATCTATCTTATCAAATCTATAATCTATTTTATTAAATTTTTCTTCTAATATTTCCAAAAGTTCTTTATTTTCCATATTATTATTTACCTCCTTTAGAATAATTTTAGAATCATTTATATTTTCATAATTTATTTAAACCTTATTGAACAAAATTTACGATGATACAAATTTTTCTTGAAAAAATATTATTTAGAAAAAACATTTATCTATATAAAAAGCATAGATAAATTATGCCTTTATTCTAACATAATTTTCTATGCTTTTCAAGCAATTTTTTATGATTCCTCAAAAATATTATTCTTCGTCTTCAAATTCACCATCTTCATCAATTTCTGGTAATTCTTCTCCTAAACTTTCTTCAAATGCTTTGGCAAAATTTGCTCTTACTTTTTTCTCAATATCTTCCAATATTTCTGGATTATCTTGTAAATATCTTTTTACGTTTTCTCTACCTTGTCCTATTCTATCACCATTATAGCTAAACCACGAACCACTTTTTTCAACAATGTCCATATTAACAGCCATATCCAAGATGTTTCCTGCTTTGGAAATTCCTTCTCCATATACTATGTCAAATTCTGCTTCTCTAAATGGTGGCGCAACTTTGTTTTTAATAACTTTAACTCTTACTCTATTTCCTTTTACTTCTCCATCTTGTTTAATATTTTCAATTTTTCTAATATCTAATCTTACTGAAGCATAAAATTTTAATGCTCTACCTCCTGTTGTTGTTTCTGGATTTCCAAACATTACTCCTATTTTTTCTCTTAATTGGTTTATAAAAATTAATACTGTTTTTGTTTTGTTAATTGCTCCTGCTAATTTTCTTAATGCTTGTGACATTAATCTAGCTTGAAGTCCCATATGAGAATCTCCCATATCTCCATCAATTTCAGCTTTTGGAACTAATGCAGCTACAGAGTCTACTACTATTACATCTAATGCTCCACTTCTTATTAAACTTTCTGTTATTTCAAGAGCTTGTTCTCCTGTATCTGGTTGAGATACTATTAAATTGTCTATATCTACTCCTAATTTCTTTGCATATACTGGGTCTAAAGCATGTTCAGCATCTATAAAAGCTGCTTCTCCTCCCATTTTTTGTGCTTCTGCAACAACATGTAACGCAAGTGTTGTTTTACCAGATGATTCTGGTCCAAATACTTCTATAATTCTTCCTCTAGGAACACCACCTATACCTAAAGCCATATCTAAGCTTAATGCTCCTGTTGGTATTGCTTCAATTTCCATTGCTTTGAATTCTCCAAGTTTCATTACTGAACCTTTTCCAAATTGTTTTTCTATTTGACTCATTGCAGCCTCTAACGCTTTTTTCTTTTCTGTATTTTCTGCCATTGTTTTTTCCTCCTTAAATCATTTCAAATAATTGAACTTTTGTTTGATGATTAATTTATATCACTAAACGTTTGTTTTTGTCAATACTTTTTTTAAAAAAATTTTATTTATGCCAATCTTTTATATTATAAAATTGATAAAACCAGTTTGGTTCTACAGTTCCAGCCAATGTCTGACTATATGCAACTGTGTATTTATTATTATATAAACTTAAATATGGCATATCAGTTTTATATATTTCTCCCAATCTTTTGTAGTCTTGTTTCAATCTCTCTTCATCTTTAAGATTTTTAATTTCATTCATTATGTTTGTAACTTCTTCATTTGAATAATTAGCTAAATTATTTTCTCCAAAAAACGTTGATAAATCAGGACTTACTGATAAGTTCATACTACATAAAATCATATCATAGTTTTTATTTGTTAAATAACTTTGATACTGTGCATCAGATGCTTTTATTAAATTTATTCTAATCCCTTGGTTTTCTAATTGTTGTTTAATATTTTCTGCCACAGACACTCTGCTTGTATCACTTGCTTTTACAACAAAATTCAATGATATTCTTTGTGTTTTATAATTCACTGTTTTTTGCCAATACTTATATTTATAACTCCATCCATCATCAACTAATATTTGCTTTGCTTGATCTAAATTGTATCCTAAACTTGAATCTTGTTCTTGATATATCCACGTTCCATAATCTAACGGAAAACTTGAAGTATAATAATTGTTACCATAAACACTTGAAACTATATTTGATTTATCTATTGAATACCCAATCGCTTTTCTTACATTTGTCTGTGATAATATTTGGTTTTGAGTATTGAATGCAATAAAATCATGTTCTCTACCTTTCATTTCTTTTGAAATATATCCTATTGTCCCTATATATTCTTTTAGATTACTATTTTGAGTACTAACTAAATCAATATTTCCAGTCTTGAATGAATTATATAGCTCTCCTATACTTGTGTAAATTGATATTGTTATTTTGTCAAGTTTTAAACTATTTACATCTGAATAATATTCATTTTTGGTTAATATTAATGCGTTTTCCTGCACTTCACTAACTTTATACATTCCTGTTCCCACAGGTACAATATCTGCATTAAATTCTTTATCACTATAATATTTACTTGATAATATTGGAAATGTTAAATTATATTCGAAAAATGGAACTTCTTGACTTAATATAATTCTTACTGTTGTATCATCTACCACTTCTACCGTTGTTACATATTGTACGTTCGAAGAATATATTGTATCTGAGTCTTTTAATCTGTCTATTGTGTATCTTACATCCTCAGCTGTGAATTTTTGTCCATCAGACCATTTTTTATCATCTCTTAATTTTACTATATATGTTGTTTCGTTTTGTTTTGCCCATTCTTTAGCTAAACATGTTTCTAACTTATAGTCTGGTGTTAATGTCATTAATGGTTCAAATATTATTTTTGATATATCTTGTATATTTTTATTTTTACTTAATATTGGATTTATACTATCAAATGATGCTACCCCTAGCTTTATTTCTTTTATTTCTTCTTCTGTTTCTTCTTTTGCATCATATACTTGTTGTTCTTGCTTTTTTTGTTCGTCTGTTTTTATTTTTATTATTGCAAATATCATGATTAACACTGCAAATATTATGAAAACATATTTAAAGTAGTTTGATTTCATAACCCACCTCTATCTCTGGTACATATAATACATTATTTTTTTTATTTTTTCAATGCCTTTTTTAAATAAAATTTTTAATGGTATGGAAGAAAGTACTTCCATACCATCATTTTATATAAATATTTTAGCAACATTATACACAAATGTTGTACACATACAAAGGAATACCCCACAAACTGTAGGAATTACAAAAGCTAACCCAGACCACTTCCAACTACCAGTCTCTTTTTTTATAGTCAAAAGTGTAGTAGTACATGGAAAATGTAAAACAGTAAACAACATTACATTCATGGCAGTAAGCATATTCCATCCATTTTGAATTAAAATCTGTCCTATTTGCACAGTATCTTCAATATTTACCAACACTCCACCTTTTAAATAGCACATCAATATTATAGGTAAAACAATTTCATTTGCAGGCATTCCTAAAATAAATGCTGTTAAAATATAACCATCAAGTCCCATAAGTTTTGCAAATGGATCTAAAAAATTTGCAATCATTGAAAGTAAGCTTGCACCATTTATTCCTACATTAGCTAATATCCAAATCACAAGTCCTGCGGGAGCAGCAACTGATATTGCTCTTCCTAACACAAATAATGTTCTGTCAAATATTGAACGTACCAATATTTTTCCAAATTGTGGTTTTCTATATGGTGGTAACTCCAATACCATAGATGAAGGCATTCCTCTTAATATTGTATTTGATAATATTTTTGATATTATTAATGTTAAAAATATTCCAAATATAATAACTACTATAACTGCTATTGTTGATAATATTGATGATAAAAATCCATTACTACTTGCATATGCACCTGCAATAAATATTGTTGCTATTGATATTAAAAATGGAAATCTACCATTACATGGTACTAAATTATTTGTTAATATAGCAATTAATCTTTCTCTAGGTGAATCTATTATTCTACATCCTGTTACACCACATGCATTACAACCAAATCCCATGCACATTGTAATCATTTGTTTACCACTACAACATGCTTTTTTAAAAAATCCATCCATGTTAAATGCAATTCTTGGTAAATAGCCTAAATCTTCTAGTATTGTAAATAAGGGAAAAAATATTGCCATTGGTGGAAGCATTACTGCTATAATCCATGTTAAAGTCTGATATACCCCATTTATCAACATATTAGAAAACCATTCTGGTGAATGCACATAATTAGCAAATATAACTAGTTTATCTTGTATCCAATTAAATATACCAAACAATGCTTTAGATGGGTAATTTGCTCCAACTATAGTAAGCCAAAATATAATTCCTAAAAATAGAATCATTATTGGTATTCCAAATTTTTTTGATGTTAAAATTTCATCAATTTTTCTATCTCTTGAACTATAATCTTTATTTTCAAATGTACAGACTTCTTTTGAAACATCTTCTGCTCTTTTCATGATATCTGCCACTATTTTATCTTTAAAATTATTTGTTGTAATATTTTCTTCTAACAAGTTTTGTTTTACATTTGCTAAACAACTTTTAATATTTTCATTTTCTAAATCTATATTTAAATGATTTTTTATTGAATTTAAAATTTTTTCTTCTCCATCAATTAGTTTAAGAGAAATCCATTTATATAATTTTTCGGAATTTTTTTCATCATTAACTATCGTTGTAACTGACCTGTATTCTGTATCACAATTTTTTAATAAATTTTCTTCTAATAAATTAATATTTTCCTCTATCTTTGGATTATATTTTACTACATTTGGACAAGGAATAATTTCTCCTGTACATACTTTATATATTGTATCTTTTAACTTTTCTAGTGTACGTTTATCTCTAGCTGTTGTTCCTACAACTGGTACACCCAACAATTGCTCTAATTTTTTTAGATTAATTTTTATTTTCTTCTTTTTTGCCTCGTCTAATAAATTAACACATAATATTATATTATCTGTTATCTCCATTATTTGAAAAACTAAATTCAAGTTTCTTTCTAAGCATGTACTGTCAACCACAATTACTGTTACATCTGGATTTCCGAAACATATATAATCTCTTGCAATTTCTTCTTCTTCTGAATTTGACATTATTGAGTATGTTCCTGGTATATCTACAAATGTAAATTCTTTTTCTTTTATGGTTGTTTTACCTGTAGCATTTGCAACTGTTTTACCTGTCCAGTTTCCAGTATGCTGATGCATTCCTGTTAAACTGTTAAATATTGTTGATTTTCCTACATTTGGATTTCCGGGCTATTGCTACTGTATATGTATTTTCCACAATATCACCACCTTAATTATATTATTACAATATATTGAAAGTGATTTGTTTTTATTCTTCTTTATTTTTATACGGAAAAAAGCTTTGCTAATAAAGCAAAGCTTTTCCGCTTATTTCACTTTTTTTACGAATTTAGGTAAAACTATTGTTTTTTTACCTTTTTTAAATGCATAAATTTCTGCCATAACTTTGAGTTCATATTCAATATTACATATTTCCTCAAATAAACATTCATTTTTTCTTTTTAAAGTCTCTGACATTTGATTCAAAGTTAACATTTTTTCTTTTATTTCTTTTTCAAACTCCGCACTTCTTTCAGCGAATTGGTAATCACTGAAATTAATGTATTCGTTATAATCAAGAATGAAGTCTGTTTTTCTGAAGAATATAACTTCCTCTTCATCTGTAAACTTTAAAAAATCATTGATATTGCTGTTATCAATTATTTTACCATCGAATATTTTTTCAAATATCGATGTTGGTATTAAACTATTTGTACTAGTTAAATACATTATGTCCTGTAATTGGACAAAAGCTACCTCTCGTCCGTTTTCAATGTGAAATATTTTCATCTTATTCCTCCTTAAAACAATAGTTTTTCTTTGATGTCAAATCCTCATCATGTAAAAAGGATTTAGAATTTTATAAAACTAATTATAACACATTCACATAATTTTATCAAATTTTTAATTTTCTTTTTATCTCTTCAGTATAATTCAATTTTAAAATATCTTGAGCTATTTGTTTACATTCTTGAAAATTTAATTTTCTTATTAATTTTCTTGCTTGTAAAATTTTATTTGCATTCATTGAAAATTCATCTAACCCCAATCCTATTAATATTGGAATAAATGCAGGGTCTCCTGCCGCTTCTCCACACATACCACATAATATATTATTTTTATGTGCACCATCAATAGTCATTTTTATTAAGCGTATTACAGCAGGGTGGAAATGAGTATATAAATTTGAAACCTTTTCATTTCCTCTTTCGACAGCTATTGTATATTGAATCAAATCATTTGTTCCAATACTAAAGAAATCGCATTCTTTTGCTAATTCTTCTGCCATTAAAGCTGCTGATGGAATTTCAATCATGATTCCAATTTCTATATTTTCATTAAAAGGTATTTGTTTTGTTCTTAATTCATCTTTTACTTCTTGAATAACTTTTTTTGATTCCCTTAGTTCTTCAATTGAGGAAATCATTGGTATCATAATAGCTAAATTTCCATATGCACTTGCTCTTAAAATTGCTCTAATCTGTACTTTAAATAAGCTTATATTATCTAAAAAAATTCTAATTGCTCTATAACCCAAAAAAGGATTATCTTCTTTTGGTAATTTCATATATTTTAGATTTTTATCCCCACCAATATCAAGAGTTCTAATAACTATCCTTTTATTTTGGAGTTTTTCTGCAACTTTTTTATACGCTTCAAATTGTTCTTTTTCTGTAGGAAAATCTTCAGAATTCATATATAAAAATTCACTTCTAAATAAACCAACCCCTTCTGCAGTATTTTTCATTACTAGTTCTATATCTTGTGGTCCACCAATATTTGCCAAAAGTTCGACATGGTGCCCATCTTTTGTAGCTGATATTTCTTTTTTATACGTCTCTAATTTTTCCTTTTCCTTTTTTGAATTTTCTCTTATTTCTTCAAATCTTGTCCATTCTTCTTTAGATGGATTTATAAAAATTTCACCTGTCTCTCCATTTATTGCTATTAAATCACCATCTTTAACTTGCTTAATTATTTGTTTAACTCCAACAATTGCTGGAATTTCATGTGTTCTTGCCATAATAGCCATATGAGAATTTACTCCACCTACTTCGGTTATAATACCTGCTATATTATTTAAATTTAATTTAGCTGTATCTGATGTTGTTAACTCACTAGTAATAAGAATAGTATTAGATGGCAATTGTGATAAATTGATTTCTTCTTTATTAAGAATTTTGTATAACACTTTTTTCTTCATATCTGCTATATCTGCACTTCTTGCTGCCATATAAGGGTCATCCATTTCTTCAAATGTTTGAATTATTGTATTAAAGCCAATTTCTGTTGCATATGCTGCATTACATTTTTCTTTTTCAATTATTTCAATTGTTTCTTGAATTAACGTAGGATCTTGTAATATCATCAAATAAGCTTGCATTATATCTTTTTCTGTTCCAGATATTTTTTTTATTAATTCTTCTATTTCATTTTGTACCTTGCTAACTGCCTCATAAAATTTTTCTTTTTCCAAAATCACATTTTCAATTTGAACTTTTTCTGGTTTTATTTCATCATTTCTTAATATTACTACTTTACCTAATCCAATACCTTCAGAAACCCCTTTTCCTTTTAGCATCCAATTTCCCTCTTTCTATCCTAATTTTACATTTTATTCTATATTGCTATGAAAAAATGTTATTAATTCTTCTATAGCTTCTTTTTCATCTTCTCCATCGCATATAATATCTAATTTAGTTTTTGATTTTATTCCTGCTGACATAATCATAAGAGGAAATTTTGCATTAATTGTTTTTCCATTCACAACTATATTAATATTACTCTTATATTTCATTGCTATTTTTGCAATTTCCGTTGCAGGTCTTGCATGAAGACCTGTTTCATTCTCTATTACAAAAGTTTCTTTTACCATAAAATTCATACCCTTTCTTTATATTATAAAGATTTTTCCCAAACATTTTTCTTTAGAGCAACCATAATTGCCATAGCTACAAAGGAACCAACTACCAATGCTACCACATACCAAAACCAATTTCCAATTAAAGGTAATACAAAAATTCCTCCATGTGGAGCCATCAAACTACAGTTAAATGCCATTGACAATGCTCCAGAAACTGCTGAACCTATAACACAAGCTGGTAACACACGAATAGGGTCCGCAGAAGCAAATGGTATTGCACCTTCTGAAATAAAAGATAATCCCATAACATAATTTAACAAACCTGCTTGTCTTTCCTTTTGTGGTAATTTTTTTGGAAAAAATGTAGCAAGAAGAGCTATTGCAAGTGGTGCTACCATTCCTCCAATCATAACTGCTGCCATAATTTCATAATGTCCTTCTGCTAACATCCCTGTTCCAAAAGTATATGCAGCTTTATTAACAGGTCCTCCTAAATCTACTGACATCATTCCTGCTAAAATTGCTCCTAATATTATTTTATTTACTCCACTTAAAGAGAAAAGAAAATTGTTAAGTCCTGTATTTATTGCAGATACAAATGGATTAATTAACAACATAATAATACCTATTAACAATACTCCTGCAACCGGATAAATCAAAATTGTTCTAATACCTTCCAAACTTTTTGGCATAAAACTAAATAATTTTCTTAAAAAGACAATAATATATCCACCTATAAATCCTGCAAGTAATGCTCCCAAAAAACCAGAACTAACTAATACTTCTTCTGAATTGTTTAATGATGTAAATGTTGTTCCAGCTTTTGCAATTGCTCCACCAACAAATCCAACTACTAATCCCGGTCTATCTCCAATGCTCATTGCAATATATCCAGCTAAAATTAGAAGCATAAAATCAAATGCCATTCCACCAATAGTTTTAAAGAATGCTGCAATAGGCGTGTTCATTCCAAAATTTGATGGATTTATTGAATAATCATCTAATAAGAAGGCTATTGCAATTAAAATTCCTCCACCTACTACAAATGGTAACATATGTGTAACACCATTCATTAAATGCTTATATACACTACCTCTTTGTCTTTCATTTTTTATATTATCAGTATCATTTGTTGTGTGATGATAAATTGGTATCTCATTTGTTGAATTTAAAGCCTTTTCAATCAATTCCTTTGGCTTACGAATTCCATCTGTAACACCAGCCCTAAGAACTCTTTTTCCTTCAAACCTTGATAAATCCACATTAACATCTGATGCAATAATAATTGCTTTTGCTTTTTTTATTTCTTCTTCTGTAAGTACATTTTGTGCTCCAGACTGTCCTTGAGTTTCTACCTTTATAGGATGTCCTAACTCTTTTCCCATTTGTTCTAACCCTTCAGCAGCCATATAAGTATGTGCTATTCCTGTTGGGCACGAAGTAATTCCAAGTAATTCAAAATTTTCTACATTTTCTAGTTCCTTTTCCTCTGTATCTTTTTCCTCTTTACTTCCAAACTTTTCATTTTCAGCTTTATCGATTATTTTCAAAAATTCATCCTTGGATTGTGCATTTATCAGTTCTTTCCTAAACTTTTCATCCATTAACAATGTTGACAAACGACTTAGAACTTCCAAATGAACATTTTCTTTTGTATTAGGCGCAGCAATTAAGAACAATAATTTAACCGGTCTTTCATCTAAAGTCTCAAAATCCACTCCATCTGGTATCACCATTGCAGCAAGACCTGGAGTTGAAACGCTATCTCCTTTTCCATGTGGTATTGCAATTTCTTCACCAATTCCAGTTGTGCCTTCTTCCTCCCTTTTTAAAACTAATTCAAGATATTTATCTTTATCTATTATATTTCCATTCTTATTCATTAATTCTACCGCTTTTTTCAGTATATCTTTCTTATTTGATGCTTCAACATTTAAATCAATAGAATCTCTCTTTAATAAATCCGTGATTTTCATAAGCTCCTCCTTTATTATTTAATTTCTATTTAACATTTTAAGGGATTATGGGGCCACCACACAAAATCCCTGCTTTTTTATTAGATTTTACTTTGAAATTAATGAGCAAAATTCTAAATCTCTTTTGCAAAATTAAACTTTACTTTTTAAAATATCAAAAAAATGTAAAATTTTTTCTTTAGTTGCTAAAAAAATAGTATTTGTTGTTGCAGTTGCTGCCGCAACTCCCATTTGAAGTGCTTCCTCATAATTATCAAACATTATTTGACCTGCTAAAAAACCTGCAACCATTGAATCACCAGCTCCGACTGTATTAATTGCGTTTTCTGTACTCAATGCATTAGATTTATAAAAATATCCATTTTCATCCAAAAGAACTGCTCCATCACTTCCCATAGAAACAATTACATTTTGAGCTCCTTTTTTCTGTAATTCTTTTGCATATTTAAGTGCTTCATCTTGACTTGAAATCTTTATTTTAAAAATTTCCTCTAATTCTTGCTGATTTGGCTTTATCAAATATGGCTTGTATTTTAGTGTATTTATCAACAAATCTCCTGTTGAATCAACTACTATTTTTACTTTTTTATTTTTTAATTTTTCACATATCATTTCATAAATATTATTTTCTACACCGTTTGGTACACTTCCTGACAATACTAAAATATCTTCATTTTCTATTCTTTCCAATTTTTTATATAATAATTCAATATATTCTTGTTCAATATATGGTCCTTTTGCATTTATTGCTGTTTCTTGAGATTCTCCTAATATCTTTACATTTATTCTGGAATTATTATTCTCTATTTTTATAAAATCTGTTTGTACATCATATCTTTGCACCAGTTTTTCTATCTCTTTTCCTACAAATCCTGATATAAAACCCATTGCTGTTGTTTCTTGTCCTAACGTTTTTAGCACTATTGATACATTTATTCCTTTTCCTCCTGGATAGATATATTCTTTTTGGCTTTTGTTTATCTTACCAGCTTTAAAATCTTGTGCTTTTATTACATAGTCTAGAGCTGGATTGAATGTTATTGTGTATATCATGTGTTATTCTCCTTTTGAGACATTTGGGACAGTCCTATTTTGTCTCATTTTTTTGGCATATTTTGTCGGTATTTCTTTTTATTTTTTCTATTATTTTAAATTTTTTCCAAAATAAAAAAAAATATTCATTTCTGAATATTTCTTTTTTGTGGTACCGATGGTGGGACTCGAACCCACATGGTTTCCCGCACGATTTTGAGTCGTGTGCGTCTACCAATTCCGCCACATCGGCATTTATTAAATTCAAATACTTAATTATATTAACACATTTATCTAAAAAAGTCTAGTATTAATATACAAAATTTTATAACATTTCAAAGATATCGTTACAGTTTACAACCTCAATATGTTAATTAGAGTGTAAGGTACATATTAATTTAAAAGTTTTCTCGGTTCAATACGCAATATAAGAATTTCTAAAATAAATTAATGGTATCTTTCCAATTAGTCTTCGCTTTGCTCGACATGAACTCTTTCCATAAGTTTATTTAAGAAATTCTAATATTACTCTAATTACATTTAAAAAGTTTAATTTAATATACATATATTCTTATTTATTCTCAATATCCTCTAAATCAACAATTTCGTATTCAAACACATTAACATCTTTAATAGTAAATTCTGAAAAATCATCTTCTTCATTTTCAAAATCTACAATATTAAACAACTTTTTATCCAATAAATTCAAATGTAAAGTTGATGTATCAACTATCATTTTTGTTGACAAATCCATTCCAACCGGTAGCGTTTTATTTTGATTATCATAAAAAATAATATTTGTAAAACCAATTCCTCTTGTTCCCTCTTTTAAGTTAATTTTATATAAATTGATATTATTTCCGTCATTACTAATCGCTTCTTTTATTTCATTTTCTGGATTTATATTAAAAACATTAATTTCCTTATTCTTTAATTCACCATTATTAATTGCCTTATATACAGGTAAATTTTCAGGAATAATTCCTTTTTCTAATGCATTTAACAAGTTCAACATTATAACTTGCATTGATAATTTATAACCTATTGTTCTTGTATTTTTGTTGATTTCTAAAATATTAAATTTATCTTTTGGTAATTCTCTATGCCTTTTATTATTAATTTTTCTAACCATTGTATTACTTCCAATAATATTCCCAAAAATATCATACTCTTCTTCATCTAATGACTTGGTTTCTCTTGCTTCATTTTTTAAATTCTTTAAATTTTTTTCTAATTCTTCTGGTGAAATATTATTATTTTTTATATTGTTTATGACATTTATTAATTCAGTTGTTGCTATATATACACTATCTGTGTCTTCTTTACTTAAATTTTTTCTCTGAATTTTGTCTAATTTTTTACCAAAACCTTCAATATCTTCTTCATAATTAAATGTTTTCTCTATTTTCTTAATTACATTTACTTCTTCCTGTTCTCCCTCAGGCAACACAGTCATTTCGTCTTTATTACTATATTTCCAAAATTCAAAAATACTTTTTTTATGACTATCTATTTCTTCAATATATTTAGTTGCATTCTCAATCTTTTTAGCCATATTCTTTGTTTTTAATTTTAGTGCATTTACATCCATTAAAAGATTTTTCATATTTGTTTCTAATTCTTCTAATTCTTTATATCTTGTTATTAATTCTTCTAATGTATAAATTTTTTTGATTGGAATTTTCTTCTTTTCTTTTTTTGTTTCCGTATTTTCTTCTTTTGGTTGTACTTCTATTTCAATATCTTGCTCTTCATTTTCTTCCACTACTTTTTTGTTGTTCTTTTTACTATATTTAAAATAATATTTAAATTTACCAAAAAAAGTTTTTTTACATTCTAAAAATGTTGATATTTGCTTTTCTTTTGCCAAATATTCAATTTCCTGCATTGCAACTAGTTCTTGTAATTGTTTCAATTTTTTATTATATAAACGTATTTTACTTTTTAATTCTTTTCTTCTCTTTAACCCTATTTTATATTGTTCTCTTATAAATTCCACCATATGTTTATATTCAATTTTTTGTCCATCTAAGTAAAATTCTAAGCTTCCCTTTTCATTAATATTTGTATCAAAATTATAAAAGTTTGGAAGTTCTGTTTGTAATATAAATAATGCTTTTACTAATTTATAAAACTCACTTGCTTCTTCTGCAGAATTTAACTCTACTTTATAAAATGTTTTTATTTTTTCATATACATTAGTTTCCCCAATAATTTGAATTGATAAATTATCTTTTTTATCATATACTTCATATACTAATGGCCAATCCTTTGTGAAAAGCCACAAATAATTTTCTATATCTTCAAATTCAACTTTTTTTAAATATTTACTTGAATATCTTACAGCACTTACTGGAACAAAAATTTTTCCTGTTCTTTTATTTTCTATTTGTTTTTTTAATAAATAGAAAAAAGTTGAATAATCTGTATCTTCTGTTGGAACTATCATAAAATATTTATCTGTATTTTCTGAATAATATATTTGCCATAAATAATTTCCATGAAATTTAACTTTAAAAGGTATATTCTTATTTAAATTAGCCTGCTCTTTTTCTATTTTCTCTATTTCTTCAACATCCATGCTCTTTAGCATATTCAAAAAAGTAGTATATTTTAATATATTCTTTTCATTGTCTTTATCCAAATATTCATATAATGGTCTTGCTTTTTTATATTTTTCACTCAATTCCTCTAATCTATTTGTTGGAGATAATAAAATTTGTATATCTTTTATATCTACATATCTATATTGTCTATATTGTTTTTCATCATAAAATCTTGGTATTCTATATTCTAACGGTTCAAATTTTTCAAATTTTTCTGGTATATTATCTAAATCCAAACCTAAATATTCTAGTTTATCTGATATTCCTTCTACTACTTTTTTCTTTCTAGGCAATTTAAAAATCTCCCTTCTCTACTTCTTCCATTAATATTTCATTATAATATATATTAACTATTTTATAACACTATAAAAATTATCAAACTCATATCCCTGTTGTGTTAAATATTCAATAACTTTAGGTAAAAAATCTACAGTAACTCTTTTAGCTTGAGAATCATGCATTAATATTACTAAACTATTTTTTGCTTGTGTAGTCTTTTGTAAATTATCCATTAAATACTCTTCTGTAGGGTTAACTTTTTCTGAATCACCTGTCAAGGAATTCCAATCAACATATAAAATATTATTTTGTTCAAGTAATGGTAACGAATCTGCTTTTATTTTTGCATATTTTCCACCAACAAATCCTCCTGGAAATCTAAATAAATGTGAATTATATTCAGGTACTTTTATTGTATTTGCAACAATCTGATTGCACTGGTTATATTCATTTAATATTTGTTCTGGTGATTGATAAATAGTTGAATATTTATGAGAATATCCATGATTCGCTATATAATGTCCCTCATTGTATATTCTATTTGTTGTTTCAGGAAACACTTCTACTTGGCTTCCTAATACAAAGAATGTAGCTTTTATATTATTGTTTTTTAATATATTTAATATATCATTTGTATTTTGTGATGGTCCATCATCAAATGTTAAAAAAGCTCTTTTATTTTCACTATGATATATGTGTTTTAAATTTTCTTTTCCTTCATTTGTTAATTTAGGAATTTTAGCTTGCCTTTCAGCTTCTTTTTGTTTTTTTATTTCTTCTTGTTCTTTTTGGTATTCGATTATCTGTGCTTCATATTTCTTTGTTCTTTTTAATCTCAATGACGTATCAACAATGTAATAAACAACAAATATTAAAGTTATAATAGTTATAATAGCAACTATCATATTAAATATTATTCTTTTTTTATCTACATATTTTTTCATACTATAAATATTATAACCTTGATATTGGTCTTTACTACGAAAAAGTCCCATTTACTAATCCTCTTTTATTCTATTTATTTTTTCATTGTTTGTTTTATATAATCAATCTCTTCTTCTGCATTTAATCTCATAAATATTGGTTCACCTTTTTCAATTACTTTAACATTTTTTATTTTATCATATTGTGATAGGCTGTCCCATGTTTTTAAAGATTCATCTGTAATTCCTATTTGTCTTAGTATATTATCAGATGTTTCATTCATAAATGGTTTTATTAATATTGCTATTTTTCTTAAATTTTCTATCAAATGATACATTGATGATTTTAATTTTTCTGTATCTTCATCTTTAGCTAATTGCCATGGCATTGTTTCATCAATATATTTGTTTGTTCTTGATACTAGATTCCATATTTCTTGTATTGAATTGGCAATTTCAAAGTTTTCAAATAATTTTTCAAATTTATTTATTTGTTCTGTACATGCACTTTCTAAACTTTCGTCAACTTCATTTGGTGTTCCATTGTATTCTGGAACTTGTCCATCAAAATATTTATTAACCATTGATACTGTTCTATTTAATAAATTACTTAAATCATTACATAAGTCAAAATTATATCTTTCAACAAATTCTTCTGGTGAGAATAATCCATCTTGTGATGTTGGCATTTCTCTTAATAAGAAATATTTTGTTGCATCTAGACCATATCTGTCAATTAAATCTTCTGGATAAATTACATTTCCTTTTGATTTGCTCATTTTTCCGTCCTTCATTGTTATCCAGTTATGAACAAAAATTGTTTTTGGCAATGGTAAATCAAGTGCCATTAAGAATATTGGCCAATATATTAAGTGAAATCTTGCAATATCTTTTCCTACAACATGAACATCAGCTGGCCAGAATTTTTTGAATAAAGTATCATCATCAGACATATATCCTAATGCTGTAATGTAGTTTGTTAATGCATCTAACCACACATATATAACGTGTTTTGGGTCTTTTAATACTTTTATTCCCCAATCAAATGATGTTCTTGTTACACATAAATCTTCTAGTCCTGGTTTAATAAAATTGTTTATCATTTCCTGTTTTCTATATTCTGGTTTTATGAAATCAGGATGTTCGTCATAATATTTTAAAAGTCTATCCGCAAATTTTTTCATGTTGAAGAAGTATGCTTCTTCTTTCATTGGAACTACTTCTCTACCACAGTCTGGACATTTTCCATCAACTAATTGTGTTTCTGTGAAAAAGGTTTCACAAGGTATACAATAAAGTCCTTTATATTCACCTTTATAAATGTCACCTTGTTCCATAAATTTGTCAAATATTTTTTGAACTATTTTTTCATGTCTTTCTTCTGTTGTTTGTATATAGTCATCATATTGTATATCCATTTTCGCCCATAGTTCTTTTGCTATAGCTGCCATTTCGTCTACATATTGTTTTGGCGTTTTACCTGCTTCTTTTGCTTTTATTTCTATTTTTTGTCCATGTTCGTCTGTTCCTGTTAACATGTAACATTCTTTTCCTTTTAATTTGTTATATCTTTTTAGTGCATCTGCTACTACTGTTGAGTATGCTGTTCCTATATGGAATTTTCCGCTTGGATAGTATATTGGTGTTGTTACATAAAATGTTTCTTTCATTTAAAGTCACCCTCTCTTTATTTTTTCTTGTTTTATGTTATCACATTTTGGGCTGTTTGTCTAGAATTTTTTGTAAGTGCATAAAAAAAAATACCAATAATATATATTGGTATTCCACTTTTAAAACTTTATATGTCAGTTGCAATTTCTTACGAGAATTTGTACATAGGTAAGTTCCTTCCTATTGCTTATTAGATTAAAGATTTGGAAATTTCTATAACTGGACGAACCCCGCAATTCGCTGTCACCTTGACCATTTTCTAAATGTTGTCCAATCACACGCCACACACTATCAGTGCCACCAGCAGAGCCAAGCCAATAAACTCCATCTAAAATTGATAAATTAGTATTTTTTAATTCATCTGCTTCCTCTTTAGTCATTAATCTTCCTGTTCCTCCCTTTGCTGTTCCATACATTCTTGCAATTGCAATTACATCAGTATCCGCAGATGTTGTAGTATTATTTAAATTATATGGATATGTTATTCCATCTATGCTTGACCAATAATTTGTACTCGAAAATTTAACTAATACTACATCATCCTCTACTACTGCATCATCATCTAATTGTTTTAAATATGTATCAGTATTATCTTTACTTGCTCCTATCTTTTTTTCTGCCAATAATGTATAATTATTTCCTTCAGTTGATATTATATAAAATTTTTCTCCTGTACTATCTGTTACAATATCTCCTATATTTTTTTCTCCATTATTATCAGTATCTTCCCATTTCCATGTTATTGTTGGTGTTGTTCCTCCTGTTATTTCATTTATTTTTAATAAGTAATTTTCCAATATTTTATTTTCTTTTAATTGAGCTTCTTCTGTTTTTTGTTTTGCTTCATTTGCTTTCTCAAATAATCCAGTTTGTGTTAAACTTGATATCGCTATTCCTGCCAAAATTAATAAAATAATAATTGTAATTACTAACGCAACCAGTGTTATACCTTTTTGCCTATTTGTTTTTCTCATCTTTCTTTCCTCCTATATTCTGTTATTATTTATAATTTTACAATAATATATTTTTCCAATAAAATCAAACTATAATTTGACTATCATTTTTTAATGTATTATATTTGTAAAAATATATTTATTCTATATATAAATACTACATTATCCTCTTTATTTTTTCAACTACTAGAAAGCACTCATATAATATACATTTGTACTCTCTCAATGTTTTGCTGTTTTATTACACAAATATTACATTTTTATTTATTTTTTGTTACATTACCTTTTTAAATAATATTTTATTTTAATTTTTTCCTTGTAGCCTTCATTTTGTTATGGTATAATCTACTAAAATTATTATTGTACTACAATTTTTTGTAATATATAAAGAAATATTTTTGAAGGGACTGATAAAAATGAAAAACTTTTTCATAATTTTAGCAATGAAAATATTAAATATAATACTAAAAATATGCCATAAAAATGGAGGAAACTTTCTAGGAAAAATTGCATATGACTGGAACCCAGAAATATTCAAATACTTCAAAGTCAGCTGTCCAGTAATTGCAGTTTCTGCAACAAACGGAAAAACAATGACGAATAACTGCATAGGTTATACTTTAAAAACTGCCGGTAACAAAGTTATAAGCAATGTTGAAGGAAATAATATGGAAACTGGAATACTATCAACTATATTAAAAAATTGTACTCTAACCGGAAAAATCAAAACTGACTATCTTGTATTTGAAGTTGATGAAAGTTACATTCCTGTTGTTTTTAAAGATTTTAGACTAGATACTCTAGTAATTCTAAACTTTTTCCGTGATCAACTAGATAGGAATGGTGAAGTCGAATCTTTAATTTTAAGAATAAATGAATTTTTGAAAAATTATAATGGAAACTTAATTCTAAATAATGATGATCCAAATGTTGCAAGACTTGGACAAGCTAACCCTTCTAATAAAAATGTTTATTATTTTAGTGTTGATAAATATCAATTTGCAACAGAACAAATAAAAGAAGCTGGTGAAGGTAAATTTTGTCCATTCTGTAAATCTAGATTAGAATATGAATATTACCAATATTCACATGTTGGAAAATTTAAATGTCCAAATTGTAATTTTGGTGATAATGAAATATATAAATTAGCAACAAATGTGGATTTAAAAAATAGATGTTTTGATATTGATGGAAATACCTATAAGATAAATGGAAATAGTATTTATTTAATTTATAATTATACAGCTGTATACTCAGTTTGTAGTTTATATGGTATCTCAAATAATATCGTAAAAAAGGCATTTTCAACCTTTGCATTAAATAACGGTCGTTTAGAAGAAATAAAAATAAATAATGTTCCAACCATAATCAATTTAGCAAAAAATCCAACTGGAAGTAATGTTAGTTTACGTATTTTAAATGAAGACGATGATAAAAAAGAATTGCTTTTTGTTTTAAATGATAATATAGCTGATGGTTTTGATGTTTCTTGGATTTGGGATATTAATTTTAATAATTTAAATAATGTTTCCAGAATTATTACTTCTGGAACTCGTGCTTATGATATTGCTATTAGAATAAAAACTAGTGGCTTCCCTACTGAAAAAATAGAACCCTATTTAAATTTGGAGGATGCTGTTAAAGCTTTATACAAAACTAATGTTAAAAAATATGTTATTGCAAATTATACATCTTTGCAACCAACTAGACA
Organism: uncultured Clostridia bacterium; assembly: GCA_934168305.1. GTDB lineage: Bacteria > Bacillota > Clostridia > TANB77 > CAG-508 > CAG-269. The sequence continues at coordinate 68,998 of CAKPNF010000006.1, forward strand.
TGAATTAAAAAAATTTGATGAAACAAATAAAAATAATATTGTTGAAAACATTGCTTTTACTAATCAAGAAAACAGTAATAATATCTCGAGTGATATCGACACAATTCGACAAAACAATGAGACAAATTCGGACTGTCCCAACTGTCTCAAAATCTTATATTTATACCCTGATATGTTAGAGCTTTACGGTGATTATGGAAATATACAAGTTTTAAAATATAGAATTGAATCTCGTGGATACCAAGCTATTATTGATAGATATTCTATTGGTGATGATGCACCAAACTTTAACGATTATGACATTGTTTTTGCTGGCGGTGGTGCCGATAATGAACAAAGTATTTTGGCTGAAGATTTAGTTAAATATAAAGAAAATATACAAGAAGCTGTTCGAAATGGTGTTTTCTTCTTACTTATTTGTGGTGCTTACCAATTATTTGGTAAATATTATAAAGGTGTTGATGGCAACATTATTCCTGGACTTGAGGTTTTTGATTATTATACTGTTGCTAATCCTGATAGAAAGAAAAGATGTATTGGAAATATTGTTATAGATGCTAATTTAAATAATTTAAAAACTAAAGTTATAGGTTTTGAAAATCATGGTGGACAAACATTTGATATTTCTAATTCTTTTGGTAAAGTGTTATTTGGAAATGGTAATAAATTTGGTGATTCTGAAGAAGGATTTTTTGAAAATAACGTTATTGCAACATATTTACATGGTCCACTTCTTTCTAAGAATCCTGAGCTTTGTGATTATATTATCAAATATTGCTTAGATAGAAAATATAATGAAAATGTCGAATTAGAACCTTTAAATGATGAGTTTGAAAATTTGTGCAGAGAACAATTATTAAATAGATTTTTAAATTAAATAGTTCAAAAACAAGGCTTTCAAAAAAATAAAAGCCTTGTTTTTTCTGATTTTCTTATTCCTTCCTTTAGTTAAATATCTTTTCACCAATTTCTGCAGATGGAAAAGCACTTAGTCTACAAGATAAAAAAATAATTCATGGGTTCCTTTTATTTTTCTCCATTTTGCCTTGTAGATCGGTACTGTAAATAATCCAGTGTTTACTCTTTTTGTGAGTTGCCCATCCAGATACAAAGGAAACTTTGATGTGGCTCTTGTTGCCTCATCGCTATTGGTGAAAAACAACCGGTTGTAATCATTGAATCTATAAGTTCTCTTTTTGCCATTTTCAATAATTACCTTAATTATTTGTTTTTTTCACTTACGCAGATAATTTCTGCTGAACAGACAGTTAACTTTTTGTGTTCTAAATGTTCACGACACCAGTAATCCAAAACATACATCTTCTGTCCTACATGAAAGTCCCAAACAAAAATTGTTTTTCCAATTTCCTTTATTGAAACTTTTTTACATGTTCCTGATAACAAAAGTGCTACATCATATACAGCATCACTGTGCACTGCACTTTCGACACCAACTACAGTTTTTCTTTCAAATTGTCCCATACTATTCATTTGAAATATAACTTTTTTCTGTAATTTTTCTAACAGTTTATTAACTGCCATACTTGCATCTTTTTCCTTATCAAAAAATAGTACACCAGCATCTTCAAATCGCCTAAAAATTTCAATTTTTATACAAGTTGAAATAATATCCTTGTTTTTCCATAAGTTCTTCATGTGTTCCCATTTCAACAATATGCTTATTATCTATATATATAATTAAATCAGCATCTTTTATCGTATTTATTCTATGAGCAATAACAAAAGAAATTTTATTTTCTAAAATAATTTTATTAGCTTCCATAACATTTCTTTCAAATTCCAAATCTAAATTAGAAGTTACTTCATCCAAAATAACAATACTCCCATTTTTCAAAATTGCTCTTGCAAAGCTTAATAACTGTTTTTCCCCATATGACAATATATCTGTTTTAGCATCAATAATTGTATCATATCCATTATCAAAAGCTTCTATTTTTTCATTTAGCCCTATTTTACAACATACTCTTTTTACATCTTCAAAAGTTATATTTTCATTTCCATACATCAAATTATCTTTTATAGACATATCTAGTATAACTGGTTCTTGAAATACATAAGATATATTTTTTCTCAATTCACTCAATTTATATTTTGTATAGTCTATTCCATTTATAAAAATTTTTCCTTCTGTTAAATTATAAAATCTTGGTATCAAATTAATTAATGATGTCTTTCCTGCACCACTTTTTCCAACAATAGCTATTGTCATCGGCTTGTCTATTTTTAAATTTATATTTTCTAATATCGTATTTACTCCATCATAACTTAATTTTACATTTTTAAATTCTATTGATTTGATATTTTCTAGCTCTAAGTTTCCTTCATCAATTTCTCTATTTGTGTTCACAATTTCCAAAACATTTATAAAACAATTATATTTGTTAATTACTCCATGTACATGTTCTAAAAGAGAATTCATATGATTACTAATGTCACTAATATAATCTATTATTAAAATAATTGTTGAGCCAACTCCTACCCCAATTATAATTTGATTTCCACCTATAATTAAAGTAACAATTGTTGCCAAAAATGTTAGCAGCGAAAATATCGCAGTATGTAATCCTAAAATTTTACTAGATTTTATTAATTCTTCTTTTGTTTTTTCAAGCATTTTTTCAATATCATTAATATTTATTTCTTCTAATCTTAAAGTTTTTGTAGTCGAAAAACTATCTATATATTCATTAATTTTCCCTTGCAAGTCAATAATAGATTGTTGCATTTTTTTATAATTTTTCATATTTTTATTATAAAACGGAATTAATATTATATAAGATAAAATAAATATTCCTATAACAACTAATGCAATTTTCCAGTTTATAAAAAGCATTATAATTGATGTAATTAAAATACTTCTGATTCTGACTGAAAATATTCCTAATATATTCCATACAAATAATTGTGCTGCTTCAAAACTTTGTATTGTTGTTATATTAAATAATTTTCCTATTTGTATTTTTTCTATTTGACTGATATTAGCATCTTGTATACTGTTAAAAATTTTATTTTTTATCTGTTTATCATTATCGTAATAACATAATTTTCTTCCTACATCACCATATTTATCTGTCCAAAATCTAAAAAATATAATTACAATCAAAATTGATGAAAGTATTAATACATTTTTTATATTTTTTTCTGGTATATATCTATCAATTACATGTGTTACTAGGTATTGATAAAATACAAGATATGGTATTGCACAAAATGCCATAATAATTCCAATTTTTATTGTTTTCTTTTTATTTGTTGTAAAATTAAACATTTGTGTTAATAACTTTTTATCAAACATATTCTTCTCCTAATTTATTTAAATTCATACTATATACTTTATTATAATTTTCATTTTTCAATAATTCTTCATGTGTTCCACATATCGATTTTCCATTTTCTATATAAATTATCTTTTCGAATTTTGGTGCTAATTCCATATCATGTGAAATTATTATTTTTGTAGCCCTGTCTTCTATTGCCATCAAATTATCCAAAATTTTCTTTTTATTTATTCTATCAATTGCACTAAAAGAATCATCAAAAATCATTATTGGCTTTGGTTTTGTATATGCTCTTACCAACACTAGCCTTTGTTTTTGACCTTTTGACAAAACCATTCCATTTCTACCAATTTGACTATCATATCCTTTATCAAATTTTGTTATATCTTTATGTAACGAAAAAAATTCTGAAAGTTCTACTATCTCTGGATATGTCATTTGTGGCACTAAAATTTTTATATTTTCAGCAATTGTTTTTGAAAATAAATATGAATCTTGTAATAATAAACAAATATTTTCCCTCAAAAATCTTTTATTTAAGTTTCTTACTTCATATCCACCTATTTTTATGCTTCCTTCATATTCATAAAATCCAACTAATGTTTTAAATAATATGGTTTTTCCACTTCCAGTACTTCCTACAATCATTACTCTTTCATTTGAATTAATTGTAAAATTCAAATTCTTTAAAACCTCTTTATTATTAATTTTTATAGTAACATTTTTAAATTCAATTTTTGCATCTTTTAACTTAATATCAATATTTTGATTTTTTTCGTCTTCTACTGTTAAATTTAATAATTGGTCTAATCTTTTATATGAAGCTATACATAAATTAAAAAATTCAAGTATCTCTGCTAAATCAGTAAATGCTCTTGTTATTTTATTTGAATAATTTATTGCTACATAAATACTTCCTATTGAAATGTTTCCATATACATATAATAATGAACTCACCATAAATATAAAAGGAGTTTGCAATTTTACAATATTAACAGTTGCCATATTATACCAACTATCTAAAAAAACTTTACTCTTGTTAGCATTAAAATTCTTTAAATTAATTTCATCAAATTTCTTTTTTTCATTTTCTTGTAAATTATTAACTTTTATAAATTTAATATTTGAATAATTGTCATTTAATTTTGAATACATTTCTTTTTGAATTTTCATTCTATTTTCTATAATTGGTTTAGATTTTTTAAAATACCATATTGATAAAATAATTATAATTGATATTGCTACTATCATAACACTTGATAATCTCAAATCTAAATTTACAAGTTGAACTACTGCAAAAATCATTATTAATATAATATCTAAAATATAAGTAAATTGTTTTTCTATAAAACTTACTATATTATTTACATCATCTGTTGAATTTTGTACCAAATCTGCAAGAGAATTTTGATAAAAATCTTGATATGTCAAATTTTGTATATGATTAAATAGCCTTAATTTTAATTCAAATTGAAATTCTTGTATTATTTTATTTTTAATAATTGTTCTTATATATGTTGATAAAACTATTCCTATTTGAATTAGTACCAATAATATACATATCATTGGTATAAATGATATTTTATTATTAAATAAATTTATAAAATTTTCTATTATATTATTACTAACATTTTGATTTAATAATATATCTATAAAATACTGTATTACAACTGGTACATATGTTGTTAAATAATTTAATATTATACTTAATATAAAAAATATAAGTATTAACAATTTTGTATGTTTAAAACTTGATATTATTTCTTTTAAAATTTTCATCTCTCACCTCTTATTTTTTGAAATAAAATTAATTCCTTTTCCATTCTTTAAACTCTCTTTTACATCCAAAATTTTTTGATTAGAAGAACCTCTAAATTGAAGTTTCAAATCCTTTTTATCCTCTTCAAACTTACCATCAACAATTACATCAATATATTTTAATAACTCTCGTGTTGTTTCACTTCTTGGAGCCATATTCACCATAACATCTTTTTCAAAATCAAAGCCAGTATAACACCAAATATTTTTATCCGGAAACTTTTCTTTCACATCTTTAACCAATTTTAATAAACCTTCTTGATTTTGGGGTTCAAGTGGTTCTCCGCCAAGAAGTGAAAGTCCCTCTATATAATCATGGTCCATATATTCAATTATTTTTTGTTCTTCCTTTTCCGTGAATTTATCACCATAATTGAAATCCCATGCACATTGGTTAAAGCAACCTTTGCAATGGTGATTACATCCACTTACAAATAATGAAACTCTTACTCCCTCACCATTTGCAACATCAATTTTCTTTATATCGGCATAATTCATAATTTTCTCCTAAAATTTCCGGGATTAAGGGGCCACCACTCAAAATCCCGAAATATCAAATTTAAATTTGTTATTATATATTAATATTTAAGAAAAAGACCTATAGGTAGACCCTAGCTATGTTTTTTTCGAAAATATTAATATATAATAACAAAATTATAAAAATTAAGGGATTTTGAGTGGTGGCCCCTTAATCCCTTACATATGTAGAACTCTTTGCTTAATTTCCTTAGTCTTACCAGCATTCCAGAAATTTTCACCAAGATATCCACAAGTACGTCTTACAACATTCATCTTACTATGATCTTTATTGCCACAATTAGGACATTCCCATTCATTGTTATCATTAATTATAATTTCTCCATTAAACCCACAAACATGACAATAATCAGATTTTGTATTAAATTCAGCGTATTGGATATTGTCATATATAAATTTAACTGCTGTTTCGAGTGCTAAAATGTTATGTTGCATATTTGGTATTTCTACATATGATATTGCTCCACCTGATGATATCTTTTGAAATTCACTTTCAAATGTTAATTTTTCAAATGCATCTATTTTTTCTCTTACATCCACATGATATGAGTTTGTATAATATCCTTTATCTGTTACATCTTTAATTGTTCCATATTTTTCTTTATCCACACGTGCAAATTTGTAACATAAACTTTCTGCTGGTGTACCATATAATGCAAATCCAATATTTGTTTCTTTTTTCCATTTATCTGTTGTTTCACGCAAATGTTTCATGACCTTTAATGCAAATTCGTGTCCTTCTGGAGTTGTATGTGATACACCTTTCATTAATTTTGTCATTTCATATATTCCAATATATCCCAATGACATTGTTGAATATCCACCATATAATAACTTATCTATTTTTTCACCCTTTTTTAATCTTGCGATTGCACCGTATTGCCAATGTATTGGACTTATGTCAGATGTTATTCCTAATAATGCATAATGTCTACACATCAATGCTTCTTTACATAGCTCTAATCTTTCATCTAATAATTTCCAGAATTTTTCTTCATCACCATCAGCAATTATTGCTATTTGTGGCAAATTGATACTTACTACTCCTTGGTTAAATCTTCCCTCAAATTTATAATTTCCATTTTCATCTTTCCATGGCGATAAGAAACTTCTACATCCCATTGGACTAAATACATTTCCTTCATAATTCTCACGCATCTTCTTTGCTGATATATAATCTGGATACATTCTTTTTGCAGAACATTTTACTGCTAATCTCGTCAAATAATCATATTTTCCACCTTTTAGACAGTTATGTTCATCTAAGACATATACTAATTTTGGAAATGCTGGTGTTACATATACTCCAGCTTCATTCTTTACTCCCTCATATCTTTGTCTTAAGATTTCCTCAATAATCATTGCATTTTCTTTTATATAAGGGTCATCCGCTTCTAAATTTAAAAATAAGGTTACAAATGGAGTTTGTCCATTTGTTGTCATTAAAGTATTTATTTGGTATTGAATTGTTTGTACTCCCGCTTTTAATTCAGCTCTTAATTTATCATTTATTAATTCTTCAATAGTTTCATTAGATAATCTTGATTTATATTTTTCTTGCAATTGAGTTTTATATTTATTATAGCTTTTTCTTAAATATTTTCCTAGATGTTTTATATCAACAGATTGTCCACCATATTGATTGCTTGCTACTGCAGCAATTATTTGTGTCATAACTATACATGCTACTTGAAAGCTTTTAGGACTTTCTATTAATTTGCCATTCATTACTGTACCATTGTCTAACATATCTTTAATATTTATCAAACAACAATTAAATATTGGTTGAACAAAATAATCGGCATCATGAAAATGTAAAATTCCATCTTGATGTGCTTTTACTATTTTTTCAGGCAATAACAATCTATTTGTTAAATCTCTTGAAACTTCTCCTGCTATATAATCTCTTTGGGTAGAAGCAAGCATTGTATTTTTATTTGAATTTTCTTCTGCAAGTTCTTTATTCTCATTTCTTATTAAACCTAAAATTGATTCATCTGTTGTATTTGATTTTCTTACTAAAGCTCTATTATAACGATATACTATATATTCTTTTGCTAATTTATATTTTCCTATTTCCATAAGTTTTTCTTCTATTATATCTTGAATATCCTCAACAAGTATTCTTTTTTTGCTTAAACCTTCTATATATTCAATTATTTCTTTTATTTCTTCTTTTGTTGCTTTTTCTTTTCCATTTACATCTCGGTTTGCTTTTTCAATAGCTATTGAGATTTTTTGTCTATCATAATCTACAATTCTTCCATCTCTCTTTATTATTTTCATTCTTGCATTCCTCCCATATTTCTACATCTTTTATGTGTTTATTATATATCAACAATTTTCTTTTTCTGTTGCAAATACAACAAATAAAAAAAATTATTTTTGCATGTGCTATTTTCTAAGCTTTAAAGATTTATTACATTTTTGTTACATTTTATTTGTTGCAATTGCAACTTATTTGTTGTATAATGTCAGAAAATAAATATGGAGGTATTCCCATGAATTCAAACATAAATATAGAAAATTTTCTAAAAGATTTCTCTTGTACATGTAAAATTGTACAAAAAAAATCTTTTAAAAAAAATCAAACCATAACTACATATATACAAAAGAGAAATCAAATATGTATACTTTTAAATGGTTCAGCTGATTTGGTTAGATATGATTTAAATGGTGATAAATCAATTATCGAGCATTTCACTAAAAATGATATTTTTGGAGAAGCCTTTTATATTATTACTACAAACAATGAACTTTCTGTAGAAGCTAAACAAAATTGTGAAGTTTTGTTTTTTATCTATGATAACATCAATCAAAAATGCAGGAATAATTGTAAATTTCACCAAACTTTATCTGAAAATTTTTCAAATTTGATTTTATATAAAATTATGGATTTAAATACAAGAGTAGAAATTTTAACAAAACGTTCTATTCGTGAAAAATTACGTGGATATTTTAATATTTTATCTACTAGAAACTTAAATAAAACATTCACTCTTCCTTTTTCATTAACAGATTTAGCTGATTATTTAAGTGTAGATAGAAGTGCTATGATGAGAGAATTAAAATCTCTAAAAGATGAAGGTTTTATAAAAAAGAATGGAAATAGAATTACTCTTTTATATTAAAAGTTCCGATATCCTTATTCCAAGTATCTATAACATATTGTTTTTCTGTTTTAGGAACTAAAGCAATTCTAAATGCAGACATTGGTTTATCTTTAGAATACACACATTCTTGACCATCTGAACAGGCAGATACCCAACCAACCTCATTTACTAATATTTGATATATTATAGAAAAATAAGAATAATCTTTTAATTTCATTTTTATTCCACTAACTCCATAACAATATTCAGATGATATAGGAATAGGATTATTTCCATTTATGTCTGTTCCTTCACTTCTGTTTATACCGCTTCCTCCAAATTGAAAATACGATTTTTCTTTTAATTGTATTAAATCTTTTGATTTCATAGATTTATATAGATTTTCTCCTGGATTATATCCATGGTTATATATCATATTAGAAGTAGCACATCTTGCTACACCACCTTCTCCCCAATATGTATGAACATAAGCATTTGCTTGTACAAAATCATCATCAATATTTCCATTAATATTAAATGCTAAAGCTTCTGTTTTATATTTTGGGTTTATATTAGTAGCTTTACCTCCTGCTATATCATAATTTCCATACCCAAAAGTCCATCCTATTTCCGAATTATGAGAAGCATATGTTATGTTAATATATGTAGCTTTTGTTATATTAACATTTATTATTGTTTTATTTCCAGCATAATCTATTATTGGCAATTCATATGAAATATTATTAGTAAATTCCTTCTCTGCCATCAATTTATCATCTGAAAATTTCCAACCATCAAGTCCTCTTATTCTTTCACTAAAATTGATAATTGCATTTACTTTACCACTTGATATTTCATTTTCTATTACATCACCCTTTGGTGCAATATTATCAATTATAATATTAGTATTAATTTTTAAAGTTTCATTCTGTAATCCTCCCATATCCACAGCAGTTCCTTCTAAAATATCTACAGTCAATTTTCCATTACCGTCTAAATTACTTAATTCTATTTGATATATTCCACCATATCCAATATCTTGTACTTTTTTAGACTTTACATTTACATTTTTAACATACTCATCATCAATTTTTATTTGCATATGATTTCTATCTAAATTTACCTCTTTTAAATTTTTATCAGTAATTTTTATTTTTATTGTAATGGTATGAGTTTTATTTACATAACCTTCATATCCAATATTATTATTATTTATGTTCAATAATTCCACTTTAGGTTTTGTTCTATCTATATTTAAGTTTGCTATATAAAATTCATTTTGAAAAATATATTTAGCATATATATTTGTAGATATTGAAATTGTAAAAATAACTGTAAATAAAATAATTAATAATTTAACAAATAACTTTTTATCTATTTTTTTCACCTCCTATAAAATTTCTTCTCCTAAAGCACATACCTTAAATTGATATTTTTTTATATTTTCAGAATCTTCCGTATCCTGAAAATCTGTATTTTCTTGGTTTTGTTCACTTTCAAAGTTCCAATACCATTTTATTGTAATATTAATTTTTTCATTTTTATTTATATAACCTGTTAATAATTCAGATAAATCTTCTAGTTTGTTTTTTTCTCCTAATATTTGACTGTTCTTTAAAGCTATAAAATTTAAATTACGTGGTTTTTCATTTATACTATTGAATTCAATTTTATATTTTAAATTTTGATTAGAATCTAATAGAATACTAAAATTTCCTTTTGTTCCAGGTGCAATTTTTTTATATAAACTTTTCTCTTCATCTATTGTTTCAGATAAATTAATTGATTGAAAATTCATGTTTTTATAATCAATTTTAAAATTGTATATTTTTTGTTGTTTATTTTCTGAATTTTTTCTTAAATACTCTTCTCTATTTTGTACATAATTTGATGCCTGCACACCATTAGAAAAAAATTTAAGAAATAAAAAATCATCAGCTATTTTTAAGTTAGACATATTTTTTAAAGAAAATATCTTAATGAATAAAATTATAAGAATTAAAATAAATATTGCTTTTAAAATTATTTTTTTCATGGCATCACCTTATGCCTTTACTTGTTCTGTATGAACTTTTACTTGAATTTTTTCCATAATATCATTAATTGTATTTGATTTATTTTTATCATATGTAATTTTAACAGTGTATTCTCTTTCTTCTTTTTTATCTTTTGATATTTCAATGTATTCAGTTTTTTTATTATCTAAAGATATTTTATTTTCATTTTGAAATAGCTCTATATTTATAGAATTATCTGTATTTGATAAAATCTCTATGTAATATTTAAGATTTACTTGTGTTAATTTATCATGTTCATTATAGTTTTTTATCTTAAAAGTGTATATCCCAGTTTTATTTAGAGCTGTCACATCTATACTTGGATTGCTTTCAACTATTAAAATTGGTTCCGCAATCTCTGCTTTGCCTTTTATGATAAATTCTTCAATTGATTTTGCCATACTATATCCACAAAATAATAATAAAATTATTATGAAGATAATAAAAATTATTGTTAATAACCTTGAATTTTTTGTATCAGTATTTTCTCTTTTGTATATTTTCTCTTTACTTATTATTGGTAAATTTGAGTATTTAATATCTTCTGTTTTATTCATACAACCTCCTTTTTATAAATGCCAGAAGTTATACTTTAAATTCTAACTTCTGACATATAAATAATAAATATTTTCATATTTTTTATATTCAAAAATTAGCTTTGTGGTTTAACTTGTGTTCCAGAAACAATTACATCAAACGTATAATTATTCATTTGTTTAGCGTTCTGAGTGTCAATTAAATCATTTGCAGCAATTTCTTTTGCTGTTGTTCCTGTTTCATATTTCCAATTCCAACCAATTGTTAAAGTTTTAACTTTATTTTTATCATTTGTATTTATTGTTCCTACTAAATCCTTTTGTAATTCTATTAATGAACCATATGTCTTTCCATTATATACAAATTTTAAATTTGTAGGTTTTCGAGACTCATTTTCAAATTTTACAATATAATTTATACCAACATCAGAACCTGTAGCATCTATCTTTATTTGAAATTCTCCCTCTGTACCAGGTGCAATTTTGTTATTTATTAACGTTGAGTTGTTTATTGTAGATTTTAATGAAATAGTTTGTAATTTTTCTTCATTTTCATTAACTTTGAAATTCCAGCTAGCTATATCTGCTGTTCCTTGCCCAGTAACCCTAGACATATATTTGGCATATGCTTGTCCTCCTGCAAAAGATAATAATATTGCAATAATTGCAACTACTAATAATACTATTTTTTTACTTTTCTTCAATAGCATTCCTCCTTTTTTGTTTTTTTCGTTTTTTTGGATTTTTAATTTGATTTTTGATTTAAGCAAAGTTCTTTCGAACCGCTTTTTTGAATTAAATTTTATAAAAAATATGAAAATGTAGTTAGATTATACTTCGTAAATAGTAATTTGTCAACAGAAAGTTTTCGACAAAAAAAGACATTATTGTAGGTTAGTCAATCATTTGTCACAAATTATTTAAAATAAATACTTTGAGCACCTATATTGTAAATAACGATTC
>CAKPNF010000007.1 GCA_934168305.1 uncultured Clostridia bacterium
GGGCTTAACCACAAAACGTTAAGTTAAAAACAAAGTAATCGGAACGAAAATCCTAAAACATTCATCTATGTATTTTTCAGTGTACTTATATACACATTAATTTTCTAGTGATGATGACATTTAGGGTAATACCTGTTCCCATTCCGAACACAGAAGTCAAGCCTAAATGTGCCGAAAATACTTGTGGGTTACCCTGCTGGGAAGATAGGTTGTCGCTAGATTTTTTATTTTTAAAGATACCAATTAAGTATATATAATGTATATATTTAATTGATATCTTTATTATATTATGCTATAATATCTAGAAAACAAAAAGATAAACAAATGTATTTTTGTAAAAAAGGAGAGAATAAAAAACATGTCAAAAGCTATGTGGAAACCAGGAACATTCTTATACCCAATTCCAGCAGTAATGGTAAGCTGTGGAACTATGGAAAAATCCAATATTATAACAGTCGCATGGACAGGAATTATAAATACAAATCCTGCAATGGTATATATTTCTGTTAGACCAACAAGATATTCATATAATTTAATAAAAAATCAAGGAGAATTTGTAATAAATCTAACAACTAAGGATTTAGTAAAAGCAACTGACTGGTGTGGAGTAAAAACAGGAGCAAAGGTTGATAAATTTAAGGAAATGAAACTTCATAAAGAAAAGGCAAACTTTGTTAAATGTCCTATGATAAAAGAAAGTCCAGTATCTGTTGAATGTAAAGTAAAAGAAATAAAGGAATTAGGAAGTCATACAATGTTTATTGCAGAAGTATTGGCTATAAATAGTGACGAAAAATATATTGATGAAAAAGGAGCATTTGACATATCAAAATGCAATCTTATCTCATATGCAAATGGCGGATATTATGCCATGGGTAAAAAATTAGGAAAATTTGGCTTTTCAGTTAGAAAGAAAAAATAATTTTTTTCACGTAAATCCATTGACATAAACGGTAAAAAGTGGTAAAATATTTTAGCGTATGTATATTACGGACATACGGTCACATCGTTTAAAAAATAAAAAAAGTATGGTAATTCGGAGGTGTATCGAAATGGCAGCAAAAGGACCAAGAGAAAATATAACATTAGAATGTACAGAATGTAAAAGAAGAAATTATATGACTTCTAAAAATAAAAGAAATAATACTGATAGATTAGAATTAGTTAAATATTGCAAATTCTGTAAAAAACGTACAACACATAAAGAAACAAAATAAAATATGATAAAAGCTATTTTAGGGAGGAAACAAAATGGCTAAAAAAGAAGTAAAAAATAGTAAAGACAAAACAAGCTTTATGAAAAGCTTTAAGGCTGAACTGAAAAAAGTAAATTGGCCAACACCAAAACAATTATTTAATAATACAGTAGCTGTATTAACAATTGTACTTATTACAGCTGTAGTAGTATTTGTGTTAGATTTTACATTTGAGTCTTTAAATAAGCATGGAATAAATAAAATAAAAGAAGTTGTAAGTAATTCTGTTACTAATACAACAACTGAAGAAAATACTGAAAATTTAGAAAATGCTGAAACTAATAATGAAAACACAATTGAAGAAAACACAGAAAACGCAGAATAATTGTCAAAAATGTTTGAAATAAATATCAAAGGAGGCCTAAAATAATGTCTCAAAAAGATTACGATATGAATCCAAGATGGTATGTTGTACATACATATTCAGGATATGAAAATAAAGTAAAAACAGACTTAGAGAAAACAATAAAAAATAGAGAACTAGAAGAATATTTCTTTGACATAATTGTTCCAATGGAAGAACAAATTGAAATTAAAGATGGAAAAAGAAAAACAAATTTAAAAAAGGTTTTTCCAGGATATGTTTTAATAAAAATGATAGTAACTGAAGAAACTTGGTATATAGTAAGAAATACAAGAGGTGTAACAGGTTTTGTAGGTTCTGGAACAGATCCTATTCCATTAACAGATGAAGAAATAAGAAATATGGGATTTGATGTAACAGAACTAAATGTTGACTATGAACTTAATGAACAAGTTGAAATTATGAATGGAGCTTTTGAAGGTTTTGTAGGAACAGTTCAAGAAATTAATAAAGAAAAAAGCAAAGTAAAAGTTTTAGTTTCAATGTTTGGTAGAGAAACACCAGTAGAACTTGAGTTCTCACAAGTAAAAAAAGTTCAATAATATGAAAATTTAGAGGAGGTGCCAATAAAATGGCAGAAAAAGAAATTTCAAATATAATTAAATTACAAATAGAAGCAGGAAAGGCAACACCAGCTCCACCAGTAGGGCCTGCATTAGGATCAAGTGGTGTTAACATTATGCAATTCGTAAAAGAATTCAATGATAGAACAGCAAATCAACCTGGAATGATAATACCAGTTGTTATAACAGTTTATAAAGATAAATCTTTTGAATTTATAACAAAAGTTCCACCAGTTGCAGTTTTAATCAAAAAATCAATAAAAATTGAAAAAGGTTCAGGAAAACCAAACAAAGATAAAGTAGCTAAAATAACTAAAGAACAAGTTAAAGCTATTGCTGAACAAAAAATGCCAGATTTAAATGCTGCATCATTAGAAACAGCAATGAGTATGGTAGAAGGTACTGCTAGATCAATGGGTGTAGTAGTTGTTGATTAATTAGAATATTATTGTAAATATAATACAATATATTAAATAAAATAATATAAAAATTGGGAGAGTAAAACTCGTTAGAACCAAAGGAGGTAAAAAATGAAAAAATTAGCAAAAAGATATGCTGAAAGTTCAAAATTAGTTGAAAAAAACAAAGAATATGAAATCAAAGAAGCTTTAGATTTAATTGAAAAAATGCCAAAAGCTAAATTTGATGAAACAGTTGAATTACATGTTAAATTAGGTGTTGATTCAAAACATGCAGACCAACAAGTTAGAGGTACAGTTGTACTTCCAAATGGTACAGGTAAAACACAAAAAGTTTTAGTATTTGCAAAAGGACCAAAAGCTGAAGAAGCTGAAAAAGCTGGAGCAGACTTTGTTGGAGCAGAAGAATTAATACCAAAAATACAAAATGAAAATTGGTTTGATTATGATGTAATAGTTGCAACACCTGATATGATGGGAGTTGTAGGTAGATTAGGTAAAGTATTAGGACCAAAAGGATTAATGCCAAACCCTAAATCTGGAACAGTTACAATGGATGTTACAAAAGCAATAAATGAAATCAAATCTGGTAAAGTTGAATACAGATTGGATAAAACAAACATTATTCACTTAGGATTTGGTAAAGTATCTTTTGGAGCAGATAAATTAGCTGAAAACTATGAAACAATAATGAATGCTATCATAAAAGCAAAACCAGCAGCAGCAAAAGGTCAATACATAAAAAGTGTATCAGTTACAACAACAATGGGACCTGGAATTTTCATTAACCAAAAATAGAATAATAAAGCCATAGACAGTAGGCATTAAATTAAGTCCTACCGAGGTTATAAAATAATGTGTTATATAAAAAATTAGCACTCTTTATAATCTTGGAAGGATATAAAGAGTGTTTTTAATTTTAAAAATATATAATTCCAGGAGGTGAAATAAAAAAAATGGCAAGTGAAAAAATCTTAAATCAAAAGAAAGAGGAAGTTACAAAATTAGCAAATAAAATTAAAGAAGCTAAATTAGTGCTTTTAACAGACTACAGAGGAATAAATGTTGAAGATGTAACAGGATTAAGAGCTGACTTAAGAAAATCTAATGCTGAATATACAGTTATAAAAAATAATATAACAAGAAGAGCATTAGCTGAAGCAGGAATCGAAGGTTTAGAAGATAAATTAGTAGGACCTACAGCAGTTATAATGAGCAGTGAAGATTATTTAGAACCATCTAAAACAATTTATGAATTCACAAAAAATAATGAATATTACAAAATTAAAGGTGGAGTTATAGACGGTAAAGTAATGACAGCTGAAGAAATAGTAACTTTAGCAAAATTACCATCAAAAGAAACATTACTATCTATGCTTGCTGGAGCATTACTTGCAAATATTCAAAAATTTGCAGTTTCAATTGATCAAGTAAGAATTCAAAAAGAAGAAGGTTCTGCAGAAGAAACAACAGCAGAAGCTTAAGTAAAATATAAATTATTAGAGTAGCGAACTTATATCGTAAATATAGTCAAAATATGACAAAATAAAATTAGGAGGATTAAAAAATGAGTAAAGAAGAAATGATTGAAGAAATCAAAAAAATGACAGTTGTAGAATTATCAGAATTAGTTAAAGCTATAGAAGAAGAATTTGGAGTATCTGCAGTAGCAGCTGCTGCACCAGCAGCTGGAGCAGTAGCAGGTGAAGCTGCTGCTGAAAAATCTTCATTCAACGTAGTATTAACAGAAGCAGGAGATCAAAAAATAAAAGTAATCAAAGTAGTTAGAGATGCTACAGGATTAGGATTAAAAGAAGCTAAAGACTTAGTAGATGGAGCACCAAAAACAGTTAAAGAAAATGTTTCTAAAGAAGAAGCAGAAGACTTAAAAGCTAAATTTACAGAAGTTGGAGCAGTTGTAGAATTACAATAATATAAACTAATAAAAAGACATATTATATATAATATGTCTTTTTATTTTTCTAATATTGCATATAAATAAATTCCGTAGTATAATAAAAAACAATGGAGGAAATAAAATGAATAAAGTTGGAATAATTGTAGCAATGCAAGAAGAATTAGAAGAAATATTAAATATAATGAATAATATAGAAGAAAAAGAAATTTATGAAATTTCTTTTATTAGCGGAAAAATTGAAGATACAGAAGTGGTAGTAGTAAAATCAGGAGTAGGAAAAGTCAATGCAGCTAGAACGACACAAATATTAATAGACAAATTAAATGTTAAAAGTGTAATAAATGTTGGATCTGCAGGAGCTTTAAATCCATTTCTAAACATAGGAGATATAGTAATTGCAGACAAATTGATACAACATGATTTTGATATAACAGCATTTGACCATGATAAAGGATATATAACAGGAGTTGGAGATTACATATATAGTAATGATGAATTAGTAAAAAAATTACAAAATACAGTTAATAAAATAGAAAATAAAGCATATAAAGTAATTACAGGGGTGATTGCTTCAGGAGATATATTCTGTACAGATATCAATATGAAAAATAAAATTTATTCAAAGTTTAATGCAGAATGTGTTGAAATGGAAGGAGCAGCAATAGCACAGGTTTGCTATTTAGATAAAATTCCATTTGTTGTATTAAGAAGTATATCTGATTCTCCAAATGGAAATAACGCAATTGTTTTTGATGAATTTGTAAAATTAGCTTCTAAAAGATGTGCAGAAATATTAAAAGAATTCTTAAAAAAATAGTATACATAAATAAAAATATGGATAAACTGTTGATTAAAAGGCAAAATTGTGTTATAATATAAATAGTTTTTATTTTAAAAAGAAAAAGAGGTGAAAACTTAAAACCAAAGTTTTAAGGTAAATATGAATAATGATACAAAAACAGAAGAAATTAATATAAAAGTTGAAAATATTATAAACACATTAAAAGAGATATTAGGTAGCAATAAAAATACCAAAAGTGAAGAAGCTACAAATAGAGAGATAGAAGAAATATGTAAAGCAGAAAAAGAAACAGGAGGAACATCACATATAAAAGATTTAGTAAAAGATATAGAAACACATGAAATATCAGAAAATAAAAAAGCAAAAAAATCACGAATACTAAAAACAAAAAATAGTTCTTCTAAAGAATTAGAAAAACAAGAACAAAACAGAGAAACAGAAAATGTTTTAGAAGATAGATGAAGAGTATAAATACAAGAAATTAAAATTTCTTGTATTTTAATCTTGACAAAACATAAAACACAAGGTATAATAAATATCGCAATTACATATGGCGAAGTAGCTCAGTTGGCTAGAGCATCCGGTTCATACCCGGCAGGTCGAGAGTTCGAATCTCCCCTTCGCTACCAAAAAATAAAAAAGTACAAGTATAAAAAATAAAACTTGTACTTTTTATTTTTAATTAAATTATTACATATAAAAAATCCCCGCCTTAGCCGTAAGATGTCTTGAATTTTTAAGGACCTGCTCCTAAAAACAGGTGGGTGCCTACCAAAATACTCATGGGCTTCTTACATAAAATGCAAGCATGCACGCCATATCTTGAGATTGGCTCCTCTTACAAACTTGTAGGTTCTAAAAATTCTGTCTACACGCACTATGCAGGGTAAATTAATAACTTATTTAATTTAATAATCTTATTAGATTATCTATAGTTTAACATATATAAATATAACTTTCAAATAATAAAATAACCTAGAAAAATGATTAAGCATTATTTATATAATTTTATCTCATTTTAATTAAATTATTCTCATTTTATTAAATTTTTTATAATTTGATTAGTAATAAAGTTTATGATAAAATAAAGCAAATTGAGTCAAAATTTAATCTTTAAATTCTTTACCTAATTTACTAATCGCTTTAGTTTCAATTCTTGAAACATAACTACGAGAAATTCCCATCATTTCTGCAATTTCATGTTGAGTTTTAGGTTTATGACCATCTAAACCAAATCTTAATTCTATAATTGTTTTTTCTCTATCTTTTAAAACTTCTCCAATTTTTTTATATAATTTTTTAATTTTCATTTTTAAATCAACTTCATCTTCAATATTTCTATCATCATTTTCCAAAACTTCTTGTAAAGTAACAACATTATCGTCTTTATCTTTGCCAATAGGCTCATTTAAATATACTTCAGCATTTAGCTTTTTTGTAGAACGGAGATACATTAAAATTTCATTATCAATGCATCTAGAAACATAAGTACTTAATTTAGAACCCTTATCAACATTAAAAGTATTTATACCTTTAATTAATCCAATAGTTCCAATTGAAATCAAATCATCTTGATCAACTTTTGTATTTGAATATTTTTTTACAACATGTGCAACTAATCTTAAGTTTCTCTCTATTAAAACATTTCTAGCTTCCTCATCACCATTTTTCATTTGTTTCAAATATATCTTTTCTTCTTCACTTGTTAATGGTTCAGGAAATAGATTACTTCCAGATATATATCCGCACAACAAATACTGCAGATTTTAAAAAATGAATAAAACCAAAAAATCCAATACTACAAAGTGCTTGTAACATAAATGCACCTCCAAAATCTAATATATCAAATTATATGTAAGATATTAAAAAAAGTGCATGACCAAAAAAATTTTAATTTGGTAATAATAAATAAAAAAATACCAATAATATATTATGGAGGAAAAGTATGTTATCACAAATATTAGTTTTAATAGTATTAATATTATTAAATGCTTTCTTTGCTGCGACGGAGATAGCTTTTATATCACTAAATGATATAAAAATAGAATTAAAAGCAAAAGAAGGAAATAAAAAGGCAAAATTATTGCAAAAGATGCTTAATGATCCCAGTAAATTTTTAGCAACCATTCAAATAGGAATTACACTTGCTGGATTTTTATCAAGTGCATTTGCATCAGATACATTTGCAGATATATTAGCTAATAAACTGTATAATTTAATGCCGTTTATAGCTATGGCAAGATGGAAAGAAATTTCGATTATAATAATTACTATAATCCTTTCATATTTTACATTAGTTTTTGGAGAACTGGTTCCAAAAAGAATTGCAATGAAATATTCTGAAAAACTATCATTTTTTGCAGTTGGGATAATTAGAACAATTTCAATATTTACATTACCATTTGTTAAATTATTAACATATTCAACAAATATTATTTCAAAATTATTTGGTGTAACAGGTGAAGAAGAAGAAAACATAAGTGAAGAAGAAATAAAAATGATGGTAGATGTAGGTGAAGAAAATGGAACAATAGAAAAAGGAGAAAAAGAAATGATTAATAACATATTTGAGTTTAATGACAGAATCGTTTCAGAAATAATGATTCCAAGAACTCAAGTATATGCGTTAGATATGGAACTTACAATTAATGAGGCAATAGATAAACTAAATTATAACACAAGATATAGTAGAGTACCTGTATATGATAAAAATATAGATCAAGTAAGAGGAATTGTATATTTAAAAGATATGTTACTAACTCAAAAAAACAAAAATACTAAATTAAAAAACATAGCAAGAGAGGCAATATATATTCTAGAGAGTGTTTATATTGATGACGCATTTAGGGAATTAAAAAAGAATAAAAAACAAATTGCTATAGTTGTTGATGAATATGGTGGAACAGCTGGAATTATTACAATTGAAGATATTTTAGAAGAAATAGTTGGAGAAATATATGATGAATATGATATAGAAGAAGTAAAATATAAAAAAATTGATAATAATACTTTTTTATTAGATGGAGAAATGCCAATATATGAGGTAGAAAGAATTTTAGAAATAGATTTACCAGAAGGAGATTATGATACTATTTCAGGATATTTATTATTTGAATTAAATAGAATACCCAATGACAAAGAAAAAGGAATTATAATAGAGAAAAAAGATATTATATATAAAATAGAAAAAATAGAAGGAAATAGAATAAAAAAAATAAAAGCATGTAAAATCTAAAAGTATCAATATAGATACACTTTTTTTGACAATATAAGTTTCATATTTAAAATAAAGTTGAATAAAGTTTAACAGGAGGAAAATATATGAAATTTATAGTAGATTTTGGTAAAGGCATTTTAATTGGTGCAGGATGTATCTTACCAGGAATAAGTAGTGGGGTATTATGTGTTGTTTTTGGACTATATGAAAAGTTGTTGGACAGTATATTAAATTTTTTTTCGGATATAAAAAAGAATTCTAAATTTTTATTGCCAATTGTACTAGGTGCAATTTTAGGAATAATTCTATTTAGCAAAATACTTCAGTTTTTATTATACAAATATCCATTACAAACAAAATCAATTTTTATTGGTTTAATTTTAGGAGGAGTTGTACTTTTAGTTAAAGATATTAATAGAAAAGAAAAGTTTTGTATAAAAAATTTTATATATTTGATAATTTCATTATCAATAGGATTTTTAATGGTATACTTAGAAAATAAAATAGGAATTAAAAATGTTGAAAATGTGAATTATATATATTTAATATTTAGTGGAATATTAATGTCTATTGGTATTGTTGTTCCAGGAGTAAGCAGTACAATTATTTTAATGTTATTAGGAATATATTCATTATATTTAAATTCTGTTTCAACATTATACTTACCAGTAATAATTCCAATAGCAATAGGATTTATAATAGGAAGTTTGATTTTTATGAGTATTATAAAAATTTTATTAAATAAATTTTATATTCAAACAATGTTTTCGATTATTGGATTTACAATAGGTTCTATATTTGTATTGTTACCAGATATAAATACATCAATGGAAATTATTGTTATGATAATATGTATAGTTTGCGGATATTACAGTATGAATATATTAAACAAATAATTTAATAATTATTGTCAAAATATTTAAAATATGCTATAAATAAATTAATATATATAGAAAAGGAATGAGGATATGAACGAAATTACAACAGAAGAAAAATTAAACAAGATTGCAAAACAATCTAAAAATATATACTATTCTACCAAATTATTTGAAGAATCAAAGAGTGAAAAAGATGAGCCAAAGATATTTCCAAGAGAATTAATAAAAGGTGAAGGAGAGTCTGAAAAACATCTTTGGGCAGTTATTTTAAAATATAAGACATTAGAGGGAATTCCGCAGGAGGTTATTTTAGGAACATTAGGAGATATATATCAACGAAAAGAAAAGGTAATTGAAATAATTAACCTTATAAAAAAACAACTAAAACAAAATGTAACATCTGAAGCTGGGTACGAAAACTTTGAAAAATTATCTATGTATGTAAAAAATAATGATATTCCATTTAAATTAACAATGGAAGGAAAAAATATTTTATTTATTAAAGGAAAAGAAAATATTGAAATTGAAAGAACATGCTTTGAAAATAAACAAGGAAAGATAGAAAATCTATATGATAATGAAAATTTAGAGCAAATGAGAAAAGAAAAGAACTCAGAGATTAATGAATATATTAAAGAAAGCAGAATAATACAAAAATGGAAAGAAAGAAGAGAAAAAATATTAAAAAGTTTTGATACAGAAGAAAAAAAACAAAAATTTTTAAAAGGAGAAAGGATAACAGAGTTTTTACAAGAAATGGATGAAAATATTGAAAAACAAAAGGATATAACAGCAAGTTATCTATTAGAGGCATATGATGAAAATAAAAGCGAAGATAAAAATCCTAAACTAAGATTATTAAAAGGATATTTAAAGATAAAAGAAAAGGGATTATCAATAGATATCAAGAGAGCTTTAGAAGAGAATGAAAATCAATACTATAAAAAAATAAAAGAAAAGGAAGGAGAGGTTTCTCCAAAAGATTATAATAAACTAGAAATATTAGATGACTATAAAACCTTTTTTGACCTTGTAAAAACTGCAAAAGATTGGAATGCTAGAGTCTTTGCCCTAAAATTGAAAAAAATAGATTTTGATAATCTAAAAAAAATAATACAATTTGATGATAATGATAATAAAGAAATACAAAAATATATAGATTTAAAAGAAAAAATGATAAATGAAGTACAAACAGATAATATAGAAATTAATCATAATGAATACAATAGTGTAAAGGAATTAAGCAGATTCTTAGTAAATTCTAGCATAAGAGAAAAAACAAAAGAAGATGATGAACATGTTATTTCTGGAGTATATGAATATATAAAAAGAGAAATAATTGCAAGCAATTTAGATGATATGGAATTTTATAATTACTATGCCGAAAAAAGTCATATAAATGTTTATAATCTTCCACAGAATAAAGAAAAAACAAGGGAAATACCAATTTCAGAGACAACAAAAAGAATTAACGAGTATATCAATGCAAGAGAAGATAAATCAAATGATTCAGAAGATTTAGAAAATAGTAAATAGGTACTTAGTAAAATATAAACTAAGTACTTTTATTTATTGCAAATGTATAAACAAAATGATACAATAAAATATGTAAAGAAGGTGATTATATGACAATAATGGAAGCAATAAAAAAAGGAATGATTGAATTAAAAAATTCAAATATTGAATCTCCAAAATTAAAATCAAGATTGTTAATGCAATCTATATTAAATAAATCAAGACAATACGTAATAGTAAATGATATGGAAGAACTAAATGAAAAGCAAAAAAATAAATATTTTGAAGCGATTTCAAAAGTACGAAATGGAATACCATTAGAACATATAACACATCAAAAAGAATTTATGAAATTGAACTTCTTTGTAGATGAAAATGTTTTAATCCCAAGACAAGATACAGAAATATTAGTTGAAGAAGTTATAAATATAGCAAAAAGAATAAATGCAAAAAATATATTAGATTTATGTACAGGAAGCGGAGCAATAGCAGTTTCACTTGCAAAATATATTCCTCAAAGTGAAATTACTGCAATAGATATAAGTGATAGAGCACTAAAAGTTGCAAAGAAAAATGCAATAAACAATCAAGTAGAAAATCAAATAACTTTTATTAATTCAGATATGTTCACAAATTTAAATAATGGAAAATTTGATATTATTGTATCTAATCCACCATATATAAAAAGAAATGTAATTAATAATTTAGATGACGAAGTAAAGAAAGAACCATATATTGCGTTAGACGGTGGTGAAGATGGATTAGACTTTTATAGAAAAATAGTTAAAGAGGCATATCAAAATTTAAAATATGGAGGATATTTGTGTTTAGAGATAGGATTTGACCAAAAAATAGATGTAATAGAACTTATAGAAAATGAAGAAAAATATGAAAATACATATTCTAAAAAAGACCTATATGATAATGATAGAATTATTATAACTAGAGTAAAATAAGGAGGATTTTAAATGTCTTTTTCATCAGATTTAAAAGAAGAGCTTAGTAAAATAAATAACCTTTCAAAAAAAGAAGAAGTTAGATATGAGTTAGCAGGTTATTTAGTTTCTAAAAATTCAAGTATTATAAAAAATAATATAAGATATGCAACAGAAAGTGAATATAATATAAATAGATTCTCAAAATTATTAAAAAATCTTGATATAAATCATAATATAGAATTTGACGGAAAATCATTTATAGTTACATTCAAGATAAAAGATTGCATAGAAGAAGTTAATGTTCAAAATAATGAAATTAATATTAAATCTTTTTATGATATTAGTGAAAATGGGAAAAGACCAATAATTAGGGGAGCATTTTTAGGAGCAGGCTCAATTAATAATCCAGAAAAAACATATCATTTAGAAATAAATTTATCAAATAAACATAATTTAGATTGTTTATTTGAAATAATAAGTAATACAAATATAAAATGTAAAAAATTAGAATTAGACAAGAAATATTCAATATATTTAAAAGATGGTGAAGAAATATCAAAATTAATAGCTCTATTAGGTGCTAATAAGAGTATATTAACTTTTGAAGATATACGAGTCCAAAGAGAAATGCGAGGAAAAGTTAATAGAATAGTAAATTGTAAAACTGCAAATTTAAATAAAACAATAAATGCATCTGTTGAACAGATTGAGGCAATAAAAAAATTACAAAAAAGTGGTGAATTTAATAAATTAGATGAAAACTTAAAAGAGATAGCAATATTGAGATTAGAATACCCAGATATATCATTAATTGAACTTGGAAAAAAATTGAGGAATCCTGTTGGAAAGTCAGGGGTTAATTACAGATTAAAAAAGATTATTGAAATTTCTAAAGATATATAGAAAATTATAAAGAACTTAAATTATATTAGGAGAGATAATGGAGATTGGAGTATATATACATATACCCTTTTGTATAAAAAAATGTGATTATTGCGATTTTATATCATATTCAAATAAGTTTGAAATACAAGAGGAATATATAAATAAATTAATTGAAGAAATAGAAGATAATAGAAATTTGTTAGAAAACAATAAAATAACTACAATTTATATTGGAGGAGGTACGCCTTCTGCTATAAAAGCCGAATTAATAAAAAAAGTATTAAAGAAGATTTATGAAACTGCTAAAATAGAAAATAAAGAAGATATTGAAATTACAATTGAAGTAAATCCAGGGACAGTTAATAAAAATAATCTACAAATGTATAAAGATTGTGGAGTAAATAGATTAAGTATAGGACTTCAAAGTACAAATAATAGGTTATTGAGTGAAATTGGTAGAATACATGATTATGAACAATTCTTAAATACATATAAATTAGCGAAAGAAGCGGGATTTAATAATATAAATGTTGATTTAATGTTAGGACTTCCAAATCAGAGTTTATCAGATTTAAAAGAAAGTCTAGAAAGGGTAATAAATTTAAGTCCTAAACCAAACCATATATCAGTATATTCATTAATAGTAGAAGAAGGAACTCAAATAGAAAAAAAGATAAATAATGGAGAATTAGAATTACCAGAAGAAGAAAGCGAACGAAACCAATATAAATATACTAAGAATTATTTAGAGTTAAATGGGTATAAGCATTATGAAATATCAAATTTTGCAAAAGAAGGATATGAATCTAAGCATAATATAAATTGTTGGGAACAAAAACAATATGTTGGATTTGGAATTGCTGCACACTCTTATATTAATGGATGTAGATATTCTAATACATGTGATATAGAAGAATATTTAAATAAGAATAGTAAAGATATAAAAATTGTACATGAAAAGCAAACAATAGAAGATATGAAAAAAGAATATATGCTTTTGGGACTAAGAAAAATTGAAGGAGTAAATATTTCAAAATTTAAAGAGAAATTTGGTGAAAATCCAATTTATTTATTTAGAAAAGAATTGCATAAATTAGTTGAAGAAGATTTATTAACTGTAGACTTAGATAATATAAGATTGACTAATAAAGGACTAGATTTTGCAAATTTAGTTTGGGAAGAATTTGTATAATAAAAAGAAAGAGGTAATAATAATGAAATTAAATATAGTGTTAGTAGAACCAGAAATACCACAAAATACAGGGAATATTGCAAGAACATGTGCGGCAACAGGTGGCAAATTACACTTAGTACATCCATTAGGTTTTAGTATTTCTGAAAAAGCAGTTAAAAGAGCAGGATTAGATTATTGGGACAAGCTAGAAATAGAAGAACATGACTCATTTGATAAGTTTCTAGAAAAGTACAAACCAGAGGAAAATAACATGTTTTTTGTAACTACAAAAGGAAAACATGTTTATTCTGAACCAAATTACAGTGAAATGGACGAAGTATTTGTACTATTTGGAAAAGAAACAAAAGGATTGCCAGAAGATGTTTTGGTAAAATATATAGATAAAACAATAAGAATTCCAATGAGACCAACATTAAGATCACTTAATTTATCAAACTCTGTTTCAATTGTTGTTTATGATATTTTAAGACAAAAGGAATTTGAAAACCTAGAAGAAATAAGTAGTTATTTTAACAAAAAAGGAATGATATAAACAAAAAATAACATTTTTCTACAAATAATTACAAAAAATGTTTATAATTTTGGTAAGGATTAGCAAATATAATTGCAATCCTTACCATTTTATGTTAATATGAATCCAGAGAAGAAATTTTTTTTCAAACAGCAACATTTGTAATATCAAAATAAAATCTTTAAATTTATATCTAAAAAATCCCTAAAAAATTTATCTACAAAAGATTGAAAGGAGGCTTTATGCGCTATTTCTCGTATAACGATTATATGGATTGTACGGAAAATGGAGAAATAAAAGAAATAGAAAAAGTTGAAGAAAAAATAGCAAAATACGAACTAAAAAATGGAATAAAAACACAATTAAATGAAGAAAATAGAATCTTAGAAATTTTAAAAAATAAAAAATATTTGAAAGATTTTATAGAAGAATTTTTTAATTTATCTGAAATAGGAGGGCTTGAAAATATTAACTATTGTAACAATATAAAATCTATAACAAATAAACAAAATGATAATGTAATTTGCAAAATAGCAAATAAAGAAATTTTCATATTAACAAAAGTAATAAGTCAAATTGATTCAAATATAACATACAAAATGTTTGAGAATTCAATAAATATAATTAAGAGATGGAATGAAGAAGATAAAATGGAAAATAAACGATATCCAATTGTAATTCCTATTGTTATATATATAGGTAAACAAAAATGGAAACATGATTATTGTGATATCTACAGCAAAATAAATTATACTCAATGCGAAAAAAATAGAATTAATTTTTCATACAACATTATAGATGTAAATAATTTAGAAGTAAGTAAATTGCAATGTATGAAATCTTATATAGCAAAGGAATTTGTTAACATTAAGATAAATATTTATAAATAAATTAATAAAAAGTATTGACTAGTTACCTCATGAGTGATATATTTACATCGAAGGAAAAGGAGGAGATAAAATGTCACCAGATTATACTGTTATAGGAAGAAGAATAAAGAAAGCAAGAATTGAACAAAAATTAACACAGGAAGAACTAGCTGATAAAATTGATGTATCAGTTGCTTTTATGAGTAGAATAGAAAGAGGAAGTAGCAAAATTAATTTAAAAAGGTTAACTCAAATAGCAGAAACTTTGAATGTATCTCCAGGATATCTACTTACTGGTAGTAATACAGCTACTAAAGATTATTTAAGGGAAGATTTTAGACAAGTTTTAGACAAATGTACGCCAGAACAACAAAGGTTGATATATGCAATATCAGAACTTGTTAGTAGAACAAATTTTGAAGATGAAGAAGATGATATATAAATAACAAAGTAACCACAATCCTACATTTGACATAAAATATATTAGGATAAATATTAAGGAGGCAATTTATGAACGAAATACTAGAGGTCAAGAATGTGGGAAAAAAATATCAAAATAAAGAAGGAGAAGTTCAAGCATTAAAAAACGTAAATTTTAGGGTAAAAGAAGGAGAATTTGTAAGTATCATAGGACCAAGTGGATGTGGAAAATCAACTTTACTATCAATAATTGCAGGATTAGAAGAAAAAACAGAAGGAGAAATATACATAGAAGGAGAAAATACAGAAGGAATATCTTCAAAAATTGGATATATGTTACAAAGAGATTGCTTACTAGAATGGCGAAATATATTAAGCAACACATTGTTTGGATTAGAAATTAAAGGCATAAAAACAAAGGAAAATATCGAATATGTAAATGGATTACTAAAAAAATACAATTTATATGACTTTAAAAATAAATACCCATCAGAATTATCAGGAGGAATGAGACAGAGAGTTGCACTGATTAGAACGTTAGCAGTAAAACCAAAAATATTACTATTAGATGAAGCATTTTCAGCATTAGATTATCAAACAAGAATAATGGTAACAGAAGACATATATTCAATTTTAAAAAAAGAAAATATAACAACAATAATGGTAACACATGATATCTCAGAAGCAATAAGTATGGCAGATAGAGTGCTTGTATTAAGTAAAAGACCAGGAACTATTAAAGATATACACAAAATCAATTTTGAAATAGAAAATAGAACACCAATAAATTGCAGACAAAGTCCTAAATTCAGTAAGTATTTCGATACTTTATGGAAGGAGCTTGGTGTAGATGAAAAATAATAAGATTTCAAAAGAAAGAAAAAAATATTTAAATAAGATTAGACTAAATAAGTTTCTGATAATATTAACACAAATATTGATACTAATACGGTATTTTAACAATTTGGGAAGCACTAGCAAATGCAAATATAATTGACAGTTTTATAACAAGTAAGCCAAGCAGGATATTCAAAACATTTATGAATCTAGCATCAAATAATTTATTAATGCACACAAAAGTAACAGTATATGAAACAATAGTTGGATTTGGATTAGGAACAATATTAGGTGTGGGAATTGCAATTATTTTATGGTGGTCAAAATTTTTAGCTAAAGTAGCAGAACCATATTTAGTAGTATTAAATAGTTTACCAAAAGTAGCATTAGGACCAATAATCATAATATGGGTTGGTTCAGGAAAACCGGCAATAATAGTAATGGCAATAGCAATTTCTCTAATTGTAACAATACTAGAAATGTTAAATGGATATCTAAAAACAGATAAAGAAATAATCAAAATGGCAAAAACATTCAATTGTAGTAAAACGCAATTATTGACCAAAATCATAATTCCAGCAAATGTAGGAACATTTATAAATTCACTAAAAGTAAACATAGGACTTTCTTTGGTAGGTGTAATATCAGGAGAATTTTTAGTATCAAAAGCTGGATTAGGTTATTTAATAGTATACGGAGGTCAAGTATTTAAGTTGGATTTAGTAATGACTAGTGTAATAATTCTAGGAATAGTAGCAGGTATTATGTATGGAGGAGTGTTATTACTTGAAAAATTTATCCGAAAATAAAGTTATTAATTTATAAAAAAAAGAATTAATAGCAAATAAAACTTATAGGGAGGTTTAAAGTGAAAAAGAAAATAACTATAGGTGTGGTTATACTAGTTATAGTAGCAATAGTAGTCGGATTTATAGAAATAAAAGAAAAAAATAAAAACAAAAATGAAGGAATAACAAAAATAAAAGTAAGTGAAGTAACACGTTCAGTATTTTATGCACCTCAATATGTAGCTATAAACAAAGGATATTTTAAAGATTATGGATTTGAAATAGACTTAACAACAGGTCAGGGTGCGGATGCAGTAATGACATCTGTACTATCAAATGAAGTACAAATAGGATTTGCAGGACCTGAAGCATCAATATATGTATACAATGAAGGAAAAGAAGATTATACACAAGTATTTGCACAACTTACAAAAAGAGATGGTTCATTTTTAGTATCAAAAGAAAAAATAGACAATTTCGATTGGAATATGTTAAAGGGAAAAACAGTTATACCAGGAAGAAAAGGTGGAGTGCCATATATGACATTAGAATATGTTATAAAACAACATGGATTAACGCCCGGAAAAGACTTAACATTAGATGACAGTATAAAATTTGATTTAATGGCAAGTGCATTTACATCAGGAGATGCAGATTTTGTTACACTATTTGAACCAACAGCATCAAATATTCAAAATATGAAAAAAGGATATATTGTTGCATCAGTTGGAAAAGAATCAGGAGAAATTCCATATACTGCTTATTTTGCTAAAAAAAGTTATATTGAAAATAATGAAAAGACAATTCAAAATTTCACAAATGCGATTTATAAAGGACAAAAATGGGTTAAAGAACATACTGCAAAAGAAATTGCAGAAGTTATCAAAGATTTCTTCCCAGATACAGATATAGAATTGTTAGCAACAGCTATTCAAAGTTACAAGGACATTGATGCTTGGAATGATATGCCAGTACTTAAACAAGAAAGTTTTGATAAATTACAAGATGTTATGAGTTTAGCTGGAGAGTTAACAAAAAAAGCTCCTTATAATAAAATTGTTAACAATAAATATGCAGAAGAAACAATTAAATAATAAATGAGGGATTAGGGGGCACCAGCTACAGTTCAGTAAGGAATGGTTATGTTATTGAAGCTTTTGGTACCTCCACTATGATACTTAAAGTTTATTTCATATCTCTTCATTTCATTCAAAAAGAAAATCTAATACAAGAAAATAAGGCGCTTTCACTCAGGCTCAAAATTAGTATTATGATATAGATTTATACTTTTTAAATGTGATTGAAGTAATCTTAGAATTTATTAAATAACTTAATGGAAAATGTTCACGTCGAGCGTAGCGAGGACTAAGTGAAAGGGTGCCATTAAGTTATTTTAGAAATTATTAGATTACGTATTGAACTGAAAAAAGTATAAATCTATATCATAATACTAATTTTGCCCGTGAACATTACTCATTTTCTTGTAAAAGATTTTCTATTTTTCATTCCAATTAAACAATATGAAATAAACTTTAAGTATCATAGTGGAGGTACTAAAAGCATCAACAACATAACCATTCCTTACTGAACTGTAACAGTCACCACATCAAATCCCTCTTTTTTTAGTTAAATTGTTGTAATATATATAAAAATATGATATAGTTAAGCAAAAATAAAATCAAAAGTAAATTGAATAATTAAAAGATAGGAGTGATACAAATGATAGCAATAGGATCAGACCATGGAGGATACAAATTAAAAGAAGAAATAAAAAGATATTTTGATGAAAAAGATATAGAATATAAAGATTACGGAACAAATTCAGAAGAGAGAACAGACTACCCAATATATGCAAAAAAAGTTGCGGAAGCAATACAAAATAAAGAATGTAATTGTGGAATACTAGTATGTAGGTCAGGGTATGGAATGACAGTAGTAGCAAATAAATTTAAAGGAATAAGAGCTGCATCAATACATGATGAAGAATCAGCCAAATTTGCAAAAGCAGATGATGATATAAATGTAATAACATTAGGAGGAGATTATTTAACAACAAATGAAGCAATCTGTATAATTAGAAATTGGTTAGGAACAGAATTTAAAGGTGGAAGATATGAAGAGAGACTAAAGATGGTAGAGAAAATTGAAGATAATAATATGAAATAATTGGAGGAATACATATGTGGGGGAATATAGCAATAGCATTTATACTTGCATTTGTAGTAACATTTGTAACTACACCATATACAATGAAAATTGCCAAAAAAGTTGGGGCAATAGATATTCCAAAAGATGAAAGAAGAGCACATAAAAAGGCAATACCTAAATTTGGAGGACCAGCTGTAATATTAGGTTTTCTTATATCAACTACTTATTTACTAATAGTAATGAGTATGGAAAATTCAATAAATATATTTGGACCTCAAGAATATTGGAAGAAATTAATAGGATTTTTATTTGGAATAATTGCAATATCAATATTTTGTATAGTTGATGATATAAAAACTATAAGACCAATAACAAAATTAACAGGTCAAATATTAGGAGCAATATGCATTGTGGTTTCTGGAATTAGAATAGATGGAATAACATTACCATTTGTAAATTTTCCAGAAATGCATGAAATCACATCAATATTACTTACAATTGCATGGATAATAATTGTAACAAATGCAATAAATTTAATAGATGGACTAGATGGGTTATCATCAGGAATATCAGTAATATCTGCAATATCATTATTGGTAATATTTGTATTAAATGGTTCATCATTAATATCAATAGTATTAATAACAGCTTTGGCAGGAGCTTTAGTAGGATTTTTACCATTTAATTTTACACCTGCAAAAACATTTATTGGTGATACAGGTTCGAATTTTTTAGGATTTTCATTAGCTGTAATTTCAATATTGGGTTCAGCAAAAACATATACAGCAGCAGTAATTGTTTTACCATTAATAGTTTTAGGACTACCAATATTTGATACAATATGGGCTATTATAAGAAGATTGATAAAGGGAAAATCAATAAAAGCAGTATTTAAAGCAGATAAAGGACATTTACATCACAGATTAGTTGCAAAAGGTTTTAGTCAAAAACAAGCAGTTTTAATTTTATATGGAATAAGTGCAATATTCGGAATGTTTGCAGTAATATTATGTGACAGTGGAATTTGGAAAGCATTATCATTTTTACTAATTGTAATAGTGGCAGTTGCAGCTGGATATAAGAACTTTTCAGTAGAAAGAACTGGAAATGAACAATACGAATGTACACAATGTAAATATATTTATAATCCTAAATTTGGAAATGAAAAAGCCGGAATTGCAAAAGGTACAAAATTTGATGATCTTCCAGATGAGTGGGTTTGCCCAGTTTGTGGAGAAGGAAAAGATATGTTTCAAATACATGAATAATAAAAAAGGAGGACAAAAGATAAAATGAAAGAAAAAGGAATAACACTACTAGCATTAGTAATTACAATCATTATATTATTGATATTAGCAGGTATAACAATAACAAGTTTAACACAAACAGGATTATTTGAAAAAGCACAAGAAGCAAAGAGAAAAACAGAAGAAAAAAAAGAAGAAGAAAATATAACATTAAATGAATATGAACAATGGATATCAAAATATGAAAGCAATAAATCTGGAGGGCAATTTATAAAGGTAGATACAAAAAAAACAAACCCAGAAGGAGCAATGCCATCAGAAAAAACAATAGTGGTAGAGAGTGACGCAAAAAAAGGAATAATAATAAAAGATAAAAACGAAAACGAATGGGTATGGATAGAAGTACCAAAAACTGATGTTTTTTCTGGATTGACTATTAATACAGATGAAACATTAACAGAGCAAGATTACACAGCTATAAAAAATAAATTAAAAGAATATACAAAAGATTATCAAGAAGGTTCAGCAGGACAAGGAAGATATTGGGAAGATGAATGGTACAATGAATGTGGAATAGAAGCAGCAAATGGAAAAACAGGAACAGAGATATATAAAGAAATGTATAATAAAATGTTAA
Source organism: uncultured Clostridia bacterium (assembly GCA_934168305.1). Lineage (GTDB taxonomy): Bacteria > Bacillota > Clostridia > TANB77 > CAG-508 > CAG-269. The sequence continues at coordinate 21,408 of CAKPNF010000007.1, forward strand.
AAAGCGTATATACATACGGAGGATTTTGGATATCAAGATATGAAATAGGTGATGAAACTGCTACAAATAATGATTATGAAGTAAGAACTGAAAATAGTGGAACAACGGGAAAAGCAGTAAGTAAAGCAAACCAAGTACCATATAATTATGTAAAACCTATTGATGCTCAAAGTTTGGCAAGCAAAATGACACCAGACTCAAGCAAAACAAGTAGTTTATTATTTGGAATACAATGGGATTTAGTATGTAAGTTTCTAGAAACTAAAGGAAAATTAAATATAGCAGAAATAAAAAGTGGTGATGGTATTGGAAGTACAAATTGGGGAAATTATAGTAATAAAAAATTAACACTAAATAGAGGTAGATATAATATAAAACCAGATGATTCATCAGTTAAATGGATACCATATACAACAGATACAGAGAATTATGTAAAAAGTCAACAAACATCAGAAAATGAGAATTATTATCAATTATTAACAACAGGAGCATCAGAAGAAACAAAGAAAATGAATATATATGATTTAGCGGGAAATTTATTCGAAAGAACACTAGCTCATGCAACTTCGGATTCACATTATGAATGTGCATGTATGGGAGGAGCTTTCTATGGTAATGGTAAAGATAGTCCGGCAGCTTTTCGTGATTATGATGGTCCTGAACACAGAGGGTATAATATAGGATTCCGTACTACTCTTTATTAATACAAAAGATTAAATTATTAAATTTAATATAAGCAACAATGAAGGAGAGAAAAATGCAAGACAAAATAATAAAATTACTAGCATATAAAGGAAAAATATCAGTAATATGTGCAAACACTACAGAACTTGTAGAAAAAGCAAGAAAAATACATGACCTAAGCCCAGTAGCAACGGCAGCATTTGGAAGATTATTAACAATAACAGCAATAATGGGAAATGAAATGAAAAGTGCAAAAGACAAATTAACAGTTCAAATGAAAGGTGACGGACCACTTGGAACAATGCTTGTAACAGCAGACAATTTTCCAAGAGTAAAAGGATATGTAGCAAATTCAGTTGTAGATTTACCATTAAATGATATGGGAAAATTAGATGTTGGTGGAGCAGTTGGAAATGCTGGATTTATAAATGTTATAAAAGATATTGGACTAAAAGAACCATATATTGGAATATGTCCACTAATTTCAGGAGAGATAGCAGAAGACTTTGCAGAATATTTTTCAAAATCAGAACAAAAAAATACGGCCGTTGCATTAGGTGTTTTAGTAGATAGAAATGGAGTAAAATCAGCAGGTGGATATATAATTACACCAATGCCAGATGCAACAGAAGAGGAAATATCAAAAATAGAACAATCAATATTTAAAGCTGGTGCAATTTCAAAAATGTTAGATAAAAATATGACATTATTAGAAATAGCAAAAGCTGTAACAGGTGATGAAGAGGTACAAATTATAGAAGAAAATATAACACCAGTGTATGAATGCGATTGTTCAAAAGAACACATGGAAGATGGACTTGCAACTTTAGATAAAAACGTTTTAAAAGAAATGATTGAAGAAGATGGAAAAGCTGAGTTGGTTTGTCATTTTTGCAATAAAAAATACGAGTTCAATAAAGAAGAGTTAGAAAATATTTTAGAAGAAAAAGATAAAAATTAGAATGTTCACTTGTTTTTTAATAGTAAATGTTGTATATTATTATATCATATTATAAAAAAAGTCAATAAAAAGGAGAAGATAAAAAAATGGAAAATAAAGTATTAATATTTGGACACAAAAACCCAGACACAGACACAATCTGCTCAGCAATGGTAAAAGAAATTTTATATAAAAAAAATGGATGTGAAAAATCAAAAGCAGTAAGATTAGGAAATGTAAATAAAGAAACACAATATGTGTTAAACTATTTAGGACTAGAAGCACCAAAATTAATAGAAAAAGTTGAAGAAGGACAAGAAGTAATATTAGTAGACCACAACGAATTCAACCAAAGTGTAGAAGGAATAGAAAAGGCAAAAATTTTAGAAGTAGTAGACCACCACAGAATAGCAAACTTTGAAACATCAGAACCATTATACTACACAGCAAGACCATTTGGATGTACATCAACAATTTTATACAAAGAATTCAAAAACAGAAATATAGAAATAGAAAGAACAGAAGCCATATTAATGGCAAGTGCAATAATTTCTGATACATTATTATTAAAATCACCAACAACAACAAAACATGACATTAAAGCATTAGAAGAATTAGGAAAAATAGCTGATATAAACATAGAAGAATATGGATTAGAAATGTTAAAAGCAGGAACAGATTTAGATGACTTTTCAGCAGAAGAATTAATAAATTTAGACGCAAAAAGCTTAGATAAAGACGGAACAAAATTTGTTATAGCACAAGTAAATACAGTAAGTATAGAAGATGTTTTAAAAAGACAAAATGAATTAGAAAACGCGATGAATAAAGAAATTACAGAAAAAGGATTATCATTATTTGTATTAGCAATAACAGACATATTAAACAGTAATTCTAAAATAATAGCATTAGGTTCAAAAACAGATGCAGTAGAAAAAGCATTTAATACAAAACTAGAAAATAATACAGCTTTTCTAGAAGGTGTTGTTTCAAGAAAAAAACAACTATTGCCATTCATAGATAAAAATATTTAATAATATAAGACAGAACTTAATATTTAGGAGACGTATATTATGAATACAATAATAGGAGAACTTGGAAAGTCTAAAAAATTTGTAGACTTAAGCAAACAAATAGAAAATACACAAAGCCCGATATCAGTATCGGGCTTAACTAGCGTTGGGATGGCAGAAATAATAACAAGTATTAAAGGTTATAATAAAAAGCCGATTTTACTTGTAACATACAACGAAATACAAGCAAAAAGAATGTTAGAAAATATAAAAGCATTTGATGCAGAAAATGTAGTGTTATTTCCTAAAAAAGAAATTGTAACATACGACTATGTTGCAGAAAGCAAAGACTTGCCATATGAGAGAATAGAAACTTTAAATAAAATAAATGAAAAAAAGAATGTAATTGTAGTAACAACCATAGAAGCATTAATGCAAAAGTTACCACCAAAAAAAGTATTATTTAAAGACATACTAGAATTTAAAGTAGGAGATATATGTAATCTAGAAGATATTAAAAGAAAATTAGTAAATTTAGGATATTCAAGATATGACTTAATTGAAGGAAGAGGACAGTTTAGCATAAGAGGAGGAATAATTGATATTTCCCTAGATGAAAAAATAGGTGTAAGAATTGAACTATGGGGAGATGAAGTCGATTCAATAAGAAACTTCAGTATAAATAGCCAGAGATCAATTAATACATTAGAAAAAGCAACTATACATCCTGCACATGAATATGTATTAGAAGATTCAATTGAAAATATATGCAAAAAGATATCACAAACAATAGCAGAAGGAAAAAAAGAGGAAATAATAGAACAAGATATAGAACAAATAAAAGCAGGAAATTATATAAGCAAGATAGATAAATACTTTAATGAATTTTACCCAAAACAAGAAAATTTAATAGACTATCTAAATAAAAATAGTTTAATAATATTAGACGAAGTTGGTAAAGTAGAACAAAGACAAATAAATATTTTAAAAGATATAGAAAATTTAAGTAAAAATCTAGTAGAAAAAGAAAAAGTAATCCCTGAGGCATTAAACGACACTACAGCTATAGATTTTGATATGATAGAAAATAGGTATCAAACAATATATTTAGAAAAACAGGATGCAGTAACAAAAAAACAAGCAGAAAGATACTATTTTGAATATAGAGAAATAAATTATTATAAAAGTGAAATAGAAAACTTTTTTGAAGATATAAAAAAATGGAGCAAAGAGAAAAAAAGTATTTATGTATTAGTAGATACAAAAGAAAAAGCAAACAAATTAAAAGAATTATTTGGAAAAGAAAACATTTTATGCAAAATAGAGGAAAAATTAGACAAGACAATAATAGTAAAATCAACAGAGAGTATTGTAACAATTGCAATTGGAAAAATATCAGAAGGATTTGAAAATTTTGAAGTTAATCAAGTAGTTGTTTCAGCAAATGATTTAATAGATGGAGGAAAAAAGAAAAAGACATTTGCGAATCAAGCATTTAAAGAAGGAGAAAAAGTCGTATTTGCAGATTTAAAAGTTGGAGACTATGTAGTACATAAAAATTATGGAATAGGAATTTTTATTGGAGTAAATACAATAACAGCAGATGGGACAACAAAAGATTATATCAAATTAAAGTATAAAAATGATGATATATTATATATACCAACAAATCAATTAGACTCTATAAGAAAATATATTGGAGGAGACGCAATAAATCCACCAATAAACAGTATAGGAAGTAAAGATTGGATAAAAACAAAAGAAAAGGTAAAGAAAAACTTAAGAGCAGTAGCAAGAGAATTAATAGAGCTATATGCGAAAAGAGAAAAAGCCAAGGGATATGCATTTGGCAAAGACACACCATGGCAACAACAATTTGAAGGACAATTTCCATATCAAGAAACAGATGACCAACTAAGATGTATAGAAGAAGTAAAAAAGGATATGGAAAATCAAAGACCTATGGACAGACTTTTATGTGGGGATGTAGGATATGGAAAAACAGAAGTTGCAATAAGGGCAGCGTTTAAAGCTATTATGGACCATAAACAAGTAGCGTATTTAGTACCAACAACAGTGTTAGCCCAACAACAATATGAAGAATTTAGAGACAGAATGAAAGATTTTCCTATAAAAGTTGATATACTAAACAGATTCAAGAGCAAAAAATATCAAGATGAAGTAATAAAAAAACTAAAACTTGGAGAAATTGATGTTGTAATTGGTACACACAGATTATTAAGTAAAGATGTTGAATTCAAAGACATTGGACTATTAATAATAGACGAAGAGCACAGATTTGGGGTAAAAGCAAAAGAAAAAATAAAACAATATAAATCAAATATAGATGTTTTAACAATGACAGCAACACCAATACCAAGAACAATGCACATGTCAATAGTTGGAATAAGAGATATGTCAGTAATATACGAACCACCTCATAACAGAAAACCAGTTCAAACTTATGTGTTGGAATATGACCAAGAAGTAATAAAAGAGGCAATAACAAAAGAATTAGAAAGAGATGGTCAGGTATTTTATATTTATAATAGAGTAGACACAATACAAAAAAAAGCAGACGAAATATCAAGGCTCGTACCAGAGGCGACTGTAAGTTATGCTCATGGACAGATGACAGGTTCACAAATAGAAGATATAATGAAGGATTTTATAGAAAAAAAATCAAATGTATTAGTATGTACAACAATATTAGAGTCTGGAATTGACATACCAAATGCAAATACAATAATAGTAGAGAATGCAGATAGAATGGGATTAGCAGCACTATATCAAATCAGAGGAAGGGTCGGAAGAGCAGATAAACAAGCCTATGCATATATAACATATAGAAAAGATAAGATGCTATCAGAAGAAGCGGATAAAAGACTAAAAGCAATAAAAGAATTTACTGAATTTGGCTCAGGATTTAAAATAGCAATGAGAGATTTAGAAATAAGAGGAGCAGGAAGTCTACTGGGAGAAATTCAATCAGGACATCTTGAACAAGTTGGATATGATACATATTGTAGCTTATTGGATGAAGTAGTAAAAGAAATGCAAGGAATAGAAGTTGAGCCAGAAATAGATATACAAATAGACTTAAATGTTACAAGCTATATACCAGATGAATATATACCAGATTCTGCACAAAAAATTGAAATATATCAAGATATTGCATTATGCAAAAGCGAAGAAGATATACAAAATGTTGTAGACGAAATCATTGATAGATTTGGAAACATGCCTTCAGAATTAGAAAACTTACTTGATATAGCAAGAATAAAATATCTAGCAAAAGCACAATATATAAATAAAATTTTAAGTAGAAAAACAGCAGTAGTATTTACATTTGAACAAAGCAAATTCAATATAGATATACCAAAATTAGTTCAAAAATATAAAAATAAATTGAAATTCTCACCAGGTGTGAAACCTATGATTACACTGGAAATAGGAACAACTAATGAAAGACAAATATTAAATGATGTAACAGAATTTTTGAGACAGTTGGGACAGTCCTAATTTGTCTCATAATTTAATCGAATTTTGTCGAAAGAGTATATATAAAATTATTAAAACAAATTTCGACAAAAAACATGAGACAAATTTGGACTGTCCCAATTGTCTCAAAAGGGGGAAATATGCAAGTGATTTCAAGTAAAGATAATGAATTCATAAAACATATAAAAAAATTAAAAGATAAAAAATATAGAGATATGAACAAAGAATTCGTTATAGAAGGAATTAAATTAATAAGAGAAGCAATAGAAGAAAAAGCTGAAATAAAACAAATAATAATATGCGATAATTGTTTAGATTCAGACATAATTCCAAAAGAATTAATGTATGAAATTGCAAAGTATGAATGTGTGTATGTTACAGAAAGTATATTTAAAGTAATATCAGATGTAAATACACCACAAGGAATATTAGCTATAATAGGAAGAAATGCAGGGGAGGCTCAAATAGATTACATGCAAGATATAATAGTAGCTCTTGATGATATTCAAGATCCAGGGAATCTTGGAACAATTTTAAGGACAGTTGATAGTATTGGATTGAATCAAATTTTAGTATCAAAAGGAACAGCTGATAGTTATAATCCAAAGGTAGTTCGTTCAACGATGGGAGCAATTTTTAGAGTTAAAATAATAGAATGTGAAAATTTAGAAAACACACTAAAGGAAGTAAAAAAACATAAATTCAAATTAGTAGTAACATCGCTACAAACTGAAAAAAGCCTATATGATATTAATTTTGATAAAAAATTGATTGTTATAGGAAATGAGGCAAATGGAGTTGAACAAAAAATACAAGATTTAGCAGATGAGAAAATTAAAATACCAATGCTAGGAAAAACAGAAAGTTTAAATGCTTCTGTTGCAACAGGAATAGTTTTATATGAATATGTAAGGCAAAAAATAAAAAAATAAATTGATTTTTATCTATAAAGTAGAGGAAGTAAAATGAAAAATATTAAAGATTATAATTTAGAAGATTTAAAAAAAGAATTAGTAGAAATAGGAGAAAAGCCATTTAGAGCAGTGCAAATATTTAAATGGATTTATGAAGAGAAAGTAAAAGAGTTTGATGAAATGACAAACTTATCACTAGACTTAAGAAAAAAATTAAAAGAAAATTACACAATGTGTAATTATAATATCATCAGAAAACAAGAATCAAAAGATGGAACTATTAAATATCTATTTGATGTATTAGATGGTAATGCAATAGAAACAGTATTAATGAGCTATCATCATGGATACAGTATTTGTGTTTCTTCTCAAATTGGATGTAAAATGGGATGCAAATTTTGTGCATCAACAGGAATTAATTTTGTAAGAAGCTTAACATCAGGTGAAATTGTAGAACAAATTTTGGCAGTTGAGCAAGATACTGGTGTTAGAATTTCTAATGTTGTATTTATGGGAATAGGGGAACCATTAAATAATTATACAAATGTTGTAAACGCAATTAGAATTATAAACAATCCAAAAGGATTAAACATTGGAGCAAGACATATAAGCGTTTCAACAAGTGGCTTAGTACCAGGTATCTACAGATTAGCAGAGGAAAATATTCAATGTACTTTGTCTATTTCATTGCATGCAACAAATAATGAAAAAAGAAGTAGTATGATGCCTGTAAATAATGCTTTTCCAATTGAAGAATTGATGCAAGCATGCAAGGATTATATTGCAAAAACTAATCGAAGAATTTCTTTTGAATATGCATTGGCAAAAGATAATAATGATAATCTTGAGGATGCTAAAGAATTGGTTAAGTTGTTGCATGGAATGTTATGCCACGTTAATTTGATTCCTATTAATAAAATTGAAAATGGTGCTTATTCTAAGTCTTCTAATGAAAATATTATGAAGTTTAGAGATTATTTGAATGACCATGGAATTGTTGCTACTATTAGAAGAGAACTTGGTTCTGATATTGATGCTGCATGTGGACAGTTGAGAAGAAAGAACTTGAAAGAAGAAAAGTGAACCAAGGGTTCACTTTTTTGCCCAAAGTAGCAATTTTATAATATAATACAAATCAATCCACCAGAACCTTCATTAACAATACGTTCCAAAGTTTCTTGAAGTTTCAATTGAGCATCTTCTGGCATCTTAGAAAGCTTAGTCTGTAATCCCTCGTTAACAAGCTCGTGCAAACTTCTTCCAAAAATATTAGATTCCCAAATTTTCTTAGGGTCATCCTCAAAACCAGAAAGCAAGTAATTTACAAGTTCTTCAGATTGTTTTTCAGAACCAACAATTGGAGAGACCTCAGTAGTTACATTAGTTTTAATCATGTGTATACTAGGGGCAGTAGCTTTTAATTTAACACCAAATCTAGAACCTTGTTTAACCATTTCGGGCTCATCAAGAACTAAATCGTCAATTGAAGGAGTAACAATTCCATAACCTTTTGCATTTACTTCTTCCAAAGCATAAGCAATTTTATCGTACTTTTTCTTAGCAACAGAAAGTTCGGAAATTATACCAAATAAATCACCTTCATTTTCAACAGTTACACCGGTAATTTCTGATAAAACTTTATAAAATAATTCCTCTTTTACATCAATTTGAACCTTAACATTTCCAGAACCTAATTCAATATTAGTAATGATTGTTCTTGAAATTATCTCAGTTTGACTAATCTTTTTAGTACAATTTGGAATATCTTTCAATACATTAATATTTTCAAAAGCTTCCTTAATCTCATTAAATAATTCTGTTTTTATAGGATGGTTAAAATCTAAACCATCAATCCAACGTGGAAATTTAATTGCAATCTTTTGTGCTGGAAATTCATATAAAATTTTAGAGAACATTGTATTAATGTCATTTATATTTAAATTAGTACAATTTATAGGCATTACACTTGTATTATATTTATCTGTTAACTTCTGAGCTAATTCCTGAGTATAGTCAGAAGATGGATTTTCAGAGTTTAACAAAATTATAAATGGTTTATTTAAAGCTTTTAATTCAGAAACGACACGCTCTTCAGCTTTTATATAATCTTCTCTTGGTATATCAGTAACAGTTCCATCAGTTGTAACTAAAATACCAATTGTTGAATGTTCTTCAATTACTTTTTTAGTACCAATTTCAGCAGCTGTTTCAAATGGAATTTCTTCATCAGACCAAGGTGTTTTTACCATTCTTGGCATATCATCTTCCAAGTATCCAAGACTATTTTCAACCAAATAACCAACACAATCAACTAAACGAGTTTTGAATTTTAAATTATTATCTAAAGTAATTTCAATAGCCTCATTTGGAACAAATTTTGGTTCAGTTGTCATTATAGTTCTACCACCAGCACTTTGAGGCAATTCATCTTTTGCTCTTTCCTTTTTGTATTCATTATCAATATTTGGAATTACAAGTAAATCCATAAAATTCTTAATAAAAGTAGATTTACCAGTACGAACAGGACCCACAACCCCAACATAAATGTCACCATCAGTTCTTTTTGCTATGTCCTGATATAAATTTGAACTTTCCATCTATATACCTCCTTTAAAAATTACAATGTTAATTCAATTTAAATGTTTGTACCACATAACTTTAATTAATTTATATTGCGTATTTTAAATGGATATGACAAGTTTTAAAAAAAAATTGCCAAAATTATAAAAATGTGTTAAAATGACAACATGTAAATTTGTATATAAGAACAAAAAATAATAATATGAATAAAATATAATATCAAATATAAGAATTTATTATTTATTAAATTGATGATATTATTTATTTTCTAAACTAATAATATCTAAAATAAATAATAAAGGAAGGATAAAAAATGGATAAAAACGAAGATATAATACAGTTGCTAAAAATATACAATCAAGAACATATAATAAAATTATTAGATAGATTAGAAGAAAAACAAAAAGAAGAATTAATAGAACAAATAAACAACATAGATTTTCACCAAATAATAGAACTATATGAAAATACAAAAAGAGAAATAGAAATAAAAGAAAATAAAATAGAAGCTATAGAATATTTAGATAAGGAAAAATTAACAAAAAATGAAAAAGAAAAATTTGATGAGTTAGGAGAAAAAACAATCATCAGTGGACAATATGCAGTTGTTACAATGGCTGGTGGGCAAGGTACAAGACTTGGACATACAGGACCTAAAGGAACATTTAAATTAGATGTTTACGGAAAAGGAAAATATTTATTTGAAATTTTAGCTGAAAATTTGAAAGAAGCAAACAAAAAATATAATACAAGTATTCCTTGGTACATAATGACAAGTAGAGAGAACAATGACCAAACACAAGAATTTCTTGAAAAAAATAATTATTTTGGATATGATAAAAATAATGTAATGTTATTTGAACAAGGTGAATTACCATTAGTAAATATAGAAGGAAAAATGCTTATAGGAAAAGATTTAAAAATAAAAGAAGCATCTGATGGAAATGGTGGAGTATTTGCATCACTAAGAAAAACAGGAATGCTTTCAGATATGAAAGAAAGAGGGATTAAGTGGATATTTATAGGTGGAGTTGATAATGCTATTTTAAAAATGGCGGATGTTACTTTACTTGGAATGGCAATAGATAAAAATGTACAAATTGCATCAAAATCAGTTGTAAAGGCAAATCCACATGAGAGAGTAGGAGTGTTTTGTAAAATGAATGGGCATCCAAAAGTTATAGAATATTCTGAATTACCTGAAAAGATGGCTGAAGAAGTTGACAGCAATGGAGAACTTAAATATGGTGAGTCACATATAATGTGTAATTTGTTTACAATTGACGCAGTTGAAAAAATAAGTAAAGAACCATTAATATATCACAGTGCTTTTAAGAAAAATTCTTATATAGATGAAGATGGGCAAGAGATTATACCAACAGAACCTAATTCTTATAAATTTGAAGCATTTATATTTGATAGTTTTGAGTTGTTTGATGATATTGCAATTCTTAGAGGTAAGAGAGAGGATGATTTTGCACCAGTGAAAAATAAAGAAGGTGTAGATAGTCCAAAGACTGCCAAGGAATTATATGAAAAATATTGGGAAAAACAAAAATAGATGAATAATTAAAATATGAACAAAACTGCTAGATTATTAGAACTCTAGCAGTTTTGTTAGTTAATTACTTAAAATTTTCTGGATTCAAATTAATTAAATCTGGATGTACGAAAATACCATCTTTTCTAATTAAGACATTATCAAAGTAAATTTCGCCACCTCCAAATTTCGGTGTTTGGATACATACAAGATCCCAATGTAAAGCCGATTGATTTCCATTAGGTGCAGTTTTGTAACAATGACCAGGAGTGAGATGAAAAGAACCACTGATTTTTTCATCAAACAATGTATCCTTTATAGGTAATGTTACAAATGGATTTACACCAAGAGAAAACTCACCAATATATCGCGAGCCTTCATCTGTATCTAAAATGTCATTCAACATTTTGGAATTATTAGATGTAGCTTTAACAATTTTACCATTATCAAATTCAAACCGGATATTGTCGAAATTGATACCATTTTGTATACTAGGAGTATTATAACTAATAAATCCATTAATGGAGTCTTTTACTGGTGCAGTATACACTTCTCCATCAGGGATATTTCTTTTGCCAAAGCATGGTACAACATTAATATTTTTTATTGAAAATTTTAAGTCTGTTCCAGGACCAATAATATGAACAGAATCTGTTTTTTTCATTAGTTCAACTAAAGGTTCCATTGCTTTTGACAATTTATTATAATCCATTGTACATACTGCAAAATAAAAATCTTCAAATCTTGTAGTGCTCATATTTGCAGCTTGTGCAAAATTTGGAGTAGGATATCTTAAAATAACCCATTTTGTGTTGTTTACTCTCTCTTCTGAATGAACTGGTAAATTGTATATTTTATTATACATTTCCATTTTATCAGAAGGGATATCCGATAATTCTGTTGCATTATCGTTACATCTTATACCGATGTAACAATCCATCTGCTTCATTTCCAGTAAAGATAAGTTTGTCATTATTCTAATTTGTTCTTCATCACACTTAAATAAAATTTCTCGAAGAAATTTAGAATTAAAGCAATGAAAGAATGGAACACCACCTGCATCATAAATAGTTCGAATAAGTTCTTGAACTAAAGAATCTGCACCTGAGCCATTGTAATCAATATAGACTTTTTCACCAGGTCTAAGTGCAATTGAATGATGAACTAAGGTTTCTGCTAATTTTTTAATCCGTTGATCCATAATGTTACCTCCTAAAATTTTAGAATAGTTAATAGTTACAAATTATGTATACCATAATAGCATATTAATCATACAAAGTCAATAAAAATAATCCAAGTTTAGAAAAAAATAAAAAAACTAAATTTCGGGGATATTCTTAAATTGGTCGTGAACCATTGGGGACGACCCCAATGGTTCACACAGCCAATTCAAGAACGTCCCCAATGGTTCAATCATTTTTCCTACATTGTTTGATTTCCTGGTAATAAATAATCAATAACACCATAAATTAAAGCACCAATTATAGCAGCAATCCATGATATAGAATATCCAGCTACAAAAAATTGAGTTACATATAAAGTAATAGCGGCTAATGCAAAACCTACAAAGCCTTTACCGAATGGGCTTGCATGTAGACCTGTAAACTTAGTAACTAAATAATCTATAACTGTTAAAACAACAGCAGCTATAACTAAAGTCCAAATATTATTAATTGTAAATCCAGGTGTAAAAAATGCAGTAATAGCTAAAACGACAGCGGCAGCAATTAATCTTCCAACTATTTGCCATACTGTAGAACTACCATTTTCACTTCTTGTTTGTGAATTTGACATATAGAAAACCTCCTTAGATTTCAAAAATTTTAATGTAAAATTAAATTTGTTTTTCAAGGCTCTAAAATTATTATTCACGAATTTAAAAATAATATTCAAAAATATAAGTATAAAAAAGTTAATTTTTGTAAAAAATAAAATAAAAAATTAATTTAAAGAGGTTTATATAATGTTAATTACTTTTTTTAGATCAATATTAATATACATATTTGTTTTAGTTGTTATGAGATTAATGGGAAAAAGAGAAATAGGACAACTTCAGCCATTTGAACTTGCAATAGCAATTATGATAGCAGACTTAGCATCAATTCCAATGACAGACCCTGGAATCCCAATATCAAATGGAATAATATCCATACTAGGACTATTAGTAATGCACCTAATAATATCTATAATAAATATGAAAAGCATGAAAGCAAGAGAAATTATATGTGGAAGGCCAACTATTTTGATATATCGAGGAAAAATTGATGAAAAAGCACTAAAAAAAGAAAGATTTACAATAAATGAATTAGAAGAAAGACTTAGAGGAAATAATGTCACAAGCTTAGGAGATGTAGAATACGCAATTTTAGAAACAAGTGGACAAGTTACAGTAATACAAAAACCAGAAAAAAGAAATACAATACCAGAAGATTTTAATATAGTTCCTGAATATGAAGGAATTCCATATGATTTAGTTATTGATGGAAAAATAATGTATGATAATTTAAAAGCTTTAGGTAAAAACAGAGAGTGGTTAAAAAAACAAGTAGAAAAATTTAAAATAAAACCAGAAGATGCTCTTGTTGTTACTTATGATGGAAAAGGACAAATTTTCTGCCAAAAGAAAGAAAATTAGGAGGAATTTATGACCAAGGAATTAATAATTTCTATAATAATTGTAGTTCTAATTTTTATAGGGAACACTATTACTGAGAATTATACACAAGAATCTATTGATGAAACAACAAAAAAATTAGTAATATTAAGAGAAGAGATAATAAAGAATGAAAATGAAATAGATACAGAGGCTTCTTTAAAAAAAATGGAAGAGATAAATAAGAATTGGGATAATAGATGTGAAAAATTAGCATATTATATTGAACATGATGAGTTGGAAAAAGTCAAAACAGAGCTAACAGGACTAAAAGGATATATTGAAAAAGAAGAATATTCAGAAGCAGTTCCAGAATTAGATAGAAGTGTATATATTTTGGAACATATTAAAGATAAAACAGCTTTAAATTTGAAAAATATATTTTAAAATAAATTTAAAAAATAGGAATTTGGGCGTCCCAAATTCCTATTTTAAACTTTCACTAACTTTAGCATACTTTTTAAGTTTTTCATAAACAAGGTAATTAACAGTACCAGCAGGGAAATGACCATTTCTATCTTTCTTACCTGCGGGAACACCAGTCAAAACTTCGATACCTTCCTCAATTGTAGAAACTGCATAAACATGAAATAAGCCATCTTTAACAGCAGAAACAATTTCATCAGAAAGTTGTAAATTATCAACATTTTGAACAGGAATCATAACACCATGTTCACCAGTCAAACCACGCATTTTGCATATTTGGAAATAACCCTCAATTTTTTCATTAACGCCACCGATAGGTTGTATTTGACCCTTTTGATTTACAGAACCAGTAACAGCTATAGATTGATTAATAGGAATTTCAGAAAGACTAGAAAGTAATCCATAAAGTTCTGTACTAGATGCACTATCTCCATCAACACCATTATATAATTGTTCAAAACAAATACTTGCAGTTAAACATAATGGTATATCTTGTGCAAACATTTCTCCTAAATAACCAGTTAAAATTAATACACCTTTTGAATGAGTAGAACCAGAAAGCTCAACTTCTCTTTCAATATTAACAATTCCATTTTTTCCAGTATATGTGTTAACCGTAATTTTAGCAGGTTTCCCAAAAGAATAATCTCCAATTGTCATAATAGTTAAACCATTTAATGTACCAATTTCAAAACCAGTTGTATTAATCAATAATGAATTATCTCTTATCATTTCCATATATTTAGAATCAAATTTTTTAACTCTTTCAATTCTTTCGGCTAAAGCTTTATCAACAAACTCAGCAGTAACTATTTTAGATTTTGACATTTTAGCCCAAGTTGCGGCTTCACCAGCTACTTTAATTAAGTCATCAAATCTTGTAGATAATTTTTTATGGCTACCGGCAAGTTTTGATGCATATTCAATTAATCTTGCCATAGCACCTTTATCTAGGTGAGGAAGTTGCTCAGCTTCACAGAATCCATGGATTATTTGAGCTAATTTATTTGCATTTTCTTTATTAAGTGGTGCATCATCTTCAAATTCAACTTTAATTTTAAATAATTTTCTAAAATCAGAGTCCATAGCTAAAAGCGTTTGATAAATATTAGCATTTCCTATTAAAATAACTTTTAAATCCAATGGAATAGGTTCAGGTTTCAAAGAAACCATAACCATTGATGCACGTTGCTCCGTAGCATTTTCTATACTAATTTCTTTTACTCTTAGAGCTTTCTTTAAAGCTTCATAACATATACTATTTTGCAATAAATCTTTTGCTTGAAAAATTATATATCCACCATTTGCTTGTTGTAGAAGACCAGGTTTTAACATAGTATGGTCTGTTTTTAAAGAACCATAATAATTTTCATATTCAAGTGAACCAAATATATTATGATAAGAATAGTTTGAATCCATTATAACTGGAGTACCTTCACGATTTGAGTTATCAACAAAAAGATTAACTCTATAATTTAAAGAAGGATCTTGTTTTTTATTTACAGGGTTTACTTGTTGTTGTTTTTCCTTTTCTTTATCTTCGTCAACAAAATAAGAAACATTTTTTAAAACATCTTGTTTAACATCATTTAAAAATTTTGTTATTTTTTTATTTCTTTTAAATTTTGATTTTAAATAATTAATATGAACATTTATTGTAAGAAGAGCAATATTTGATTGCCATTCAGATATTTTTTTATCTGATTGTCTTTCTATGTTTTTAATTTGTTCAATAGCTTCCATAATTTGAGATTGAACAATAACAGATTTTTCTTCATATTCTTGTTTTATAGAATTATCCAATTTATCAAATTCTTCTTCATCAATGGCTTTTCCATTTACAACAGGCATCATATAAATACCACTTTGAGAAGATTTAACTTGAAAATTATGCTTTGAAGCATCTACATTTAATTTATCTAATATGCTAGAACGTTTTTCTTCAAATTCTTGTTTAAGCAAAGCTTTTTCTTTTTCGAAATCATCTGCATTAAATGTCTTTTTTATATCTTTTTTTACTTCTAAAATAAAACCATCCATAGCATCTTTAAATTCTTTACCTTGACCTGCAGGTAATGAAACTGCTATAGGCTCATTTGGATTATTAAAATTATAAATATAACACCAATCATTAGGAGTTTTTTGCTTTTTAGATATAGTATCTAAATAATTTTTGGTATACATAGTTTTACCAACACCACTAGGCCCTTCAATATAAAGATTATAACCTTTTACATCAACTTGTAAACCAAATTCTAAGGCTTTTATTCCTCTTTCTTGACCAATTCCAGTTGTGATATTTGATAATTCAGCTGTTGTATCAAAATTAAATATGTCATTATCGCATGTCATTTTTAAATCTTTAAATTTTAATTCATTTTTATTTTTCATTAGTTTGCCTCCAAAATTTTTTTCTTTTAGTGTTTACATTTTTTTGTATTTTATTTATTAATGATATTTTATATTAGTTGTTGAATTTTGTAAAGATTTGTAGTGAAATTATTTTAATAAAAAAATTATAGCAAAAAAATTATACTACTTATTCAATTTATAAAAAATATTGCAAAAATTTTTTTATAAATATATAATATGAATAGAATGGAGTGAACAAATATGAATAAAACAAAAAGAAAAATATTTGAAACATCAATGAAATTATTTGCGGAAAAAGGATATGATGCAACTAGTATAGAAGAAATAACAGCAACGGTAGGTGTAGCTAAAGGAACATTATATTATCATTTCTCAAGTAAAGAAGAAATATTTAACTTTTTAATAGCGGAAGGCATAAAATTACTACAAAATAGCATAGATATAAAAACAGAAAAATTAGATAATTATATAGATAAAATAAAAGCAATAGTGCTAATAGAAATAAAAATAGTTAATAAATATGAAGATTTTATAACAATATTATTAAGTCAATTTTATGGTAAAGAAGCAAGAAATCAAATGTGTCAAAAATATGTCTATGAATATATAAACAAAATCGAAAAAATAGTTGAAGAAGGAATGAACGCAGGACAAATAAAAAAAGGAGACTCAAAAGCAATAGCATCAGAAATATATGCTCTAATCGCTTCTACATTGGTTTATAAAATGAAAAATAAAAAAGATATAGATGTAATTAAATTGTACAAGGAGTTTGAAAACACAATTATCCAAGGAATAACAGTAAAAAAATAAATTGTTACAAAAAAGTAATATTTTTGTAACAAAAATGTAAAATAAAAAAATTACAATACTATTGTAGTTTTTTGTTTTATATTGTATAATTATAAGGAAAACAGTAAAAGCAATAAAGCGTAAGTTAAGGAGGTTGTTTACAATGTCTAGATCTGGCATAGTAAACGTGAGAATGGTAATCACGGAAGAAAAAATATTATCTAATATAGAAAAAGTTCAAAAAATGATAAATCCTAATAGCAAAAAACAAATTGTGCAATTAGAAGAGGATACATATTTTAAAGATTTAATAGAATCAATAAAAGCATATTTAATTGAATATCCTAAAAAAAAGAATTTTCCAAGTAGCGTATATAAAGCTGCCTACGGATTAGTCGAATTTGCTACAAACCAATTTGAAGAAAATACAAAAAAAATAGAAGAATTAATTAGACAAAGAGAACAAAATATTTCTTTAGCAGGACAACTAAAAGAATTAATTGAAACTGTAGACAATAAAGAAGATGATTGGAAAAACAAAGTAAAAAATGCAGAATCAAATTTTTCAGAAGATATAATAGATACGCTAAATATAGTTGGTAAATGCAAAGGCAAAAAATCACAAAACTATATAGATGCTATGAAATTATTAAATGCTAGAGTAAATAATCTAGAATCAAACCTACATATTGAAATAGATATGGAAAGAATAGAAGATAGATCAAAAGCATTGAGCTATATAGGAATCGAAGTTGCAGATGCATTAAAAAATATACCAACACCAGTTGAAGAACCTGAAAAAATAGAAATGGTTGAAGAACAACAAGAAGAAACATTAATTCAAGAACAAGCTCAACAAGAATATAATAACGAAATGACATTTGAAGTAAAGCAATCATTATGGCAAAGAATAAAAAATAGCAAAGTAGTAAGAGCTATAAAATATGCATTAAAAATAAGAGTTGTTTTACAATATCCAGCACTTCCAGAAGGAAGAGAAGAAAATTATTAAAAAGAGGGATTAAGGGGCCACCACACCAAATCCCTCTTAAATTTTGAAAAAAGCTTGCATTTTATAAAATAATTTGATATAATATTTTGCGTATTAAACACATAAAGCAAGTTTAAAGGGGTGTGCCAAAAATATGGTCCTATTTAGACAGTGAACTTTATGGAAGTAAAAACAAAAGGGAGGAATTTAAAATGGCAGTAGTTGCAATGAAACAATTACTAGAAGCAGGTGTTCACTTTGGACATCAAACAAGAAGATGGGATCCTAAAATGGCTGAATATATATTTCAAGCTAGAAATGGAATCCATATAATCGATTTACAAAAAACATCTAAAAAAATCGATGAAGCATATGCTTTCTTAAAAGAACAAGTAGAAGAAGGAAAAACAGTTTTATTTGTTGGAACAAAAAAACAAGCACAAGAATGTGTTAAAGAAGCAGCAGAAAAATCTGGAATGTACTATGTTGATCAAAGATGGTTAGGAGGAATGTTAACTAACTTTGGAACAATCAGAACAAGAGTACAAAGATTAAAAGATTTAGAAAAAATGCAAGAAGATGGTACATTTGAAGTGTTACCTAAAAAAGAAGTAATCTTATTAAAGAAAGAAATGGAAAAACTAGAAAAAAATCTAGGTGGAATTAAAGAAATGGAAGAAATTCCAGGAGTTATATTCTTAGTAGATCCTAAAAAAGAACATATAGCTGTATTAGAAGCTAAAAAATTGGGAATACCAGTAATAGGATTAGTTGATACAAACTGTAATCCAGAAGAAGTTGATTACGCTATACCAGGAAATGATGATGCTATAAGAGCTGTTAAATTAATAACAGATGTAATGGCAAATGCTATCATTGAAGGTAAACAAGGTGAAAGCTTCGAAGCAGAAGAAGTAGCTGAAGAAGTTTCAGAAGAACCAGCTTCAATGGAAGAAGTAGTAGCAAATAGCGAAGAAGAATAATCATAAGATTATATTAAATAAAAGAAAGAGCGAGCAACGCTCGTTCGAAAATATTCGGACGGGAATATGCCTGCTCTTTTATTATTATAAAAATTTTAAGGAGGAAAATAAAAGATGGTAACAGCAAGTTTAGTAAAAGAATTAAGAGAAAAAACAGGAGCAGGAATGATGGACTGCAAAAAAGTTTTAACAGAAACTGACGGAGACATGGAAAAAGCAATGGACCTATTAAGAGAAAGAGGAATTGCAAAAGCAGCTAAAAAATCAGGAAGAGTAGCAGCAGAAGGATTAGTAGAAGCTTATATATCAGAAGATGGTAAAATAGGAGCTGTAGTAGAAGTAAATTCAGAAACAGACTTTGTTGCAAAAAATGAAGAATTTAAAACATTTGTTATGAATGTTGCAAAACAAGTTGTAGATAAAAATCCAAAAGATGTTGAAGAATTATTAGCATCACCAGCTGAATTTGAAGAAGGAAAAACAGTTCAAGAAGCATTAATAGGAAAAATAGCAACAATAGGAGAAAACTTATCAATAAGAAGATTTGTAAGATTTGAATCAGAAGGATTAGTTGCAAAATACATCCATGGAGATGGAAAAATAGCTGTTTTAGTTAATATGACAAAAGGAACAGAAGATGTAGCAAAAGACATATGCATGCAAATAGCAGCAGCTAGACCTGAATATGTAAAAAGAGATGAAGTTCCAGCTGAAAGAGTAGAAAAGGAAATGGAAATTCTAAAAGTTCAAACAATGAACGAAGGAAAACCAGAAGCAATAGCTGAAAAAATAGTTCAAGGTAGAATTGGAAAATTCTATGAGGAAATATGCTTAGTAGATCAAGCTTTTGTAAAAGATCCAAATAAAAAAGTTTCTCAATTATTAACAGAAAAAGATGCAGAAGTAGTTGCTTTTGCTAGATTTGAAAAAGGTGAAGGAATTGAGAAAAAAGAAGAAAATTTTGCAGAAGAAGTTATGAATCAATTAAAATAATAAAAATTTTGAGGCAGATTTAATACAAATTAATCTGTCTCTTTGTTCTTTTAAAAGTTATTTGAGCTAAAATATTGCAATTTTAAAACTAATATGATAAAATAGCCAAGTAATATAGAAAACCACAGGGAGGAATTATAAATGGAAATAGTAAGAACAATATTAACAGTGATATATTTTATAATAGCACTAGTAGTAATAATATTAGCATTAATACAAACAAAAGATGATTCAGGATTATCACAAACAATAACAGGATCATCAACAAATAATTTTTATGAAAAAAATAAAGGTAGAACAAAAGAAGGAAAACAAAAAAGATTAATGATAACATCATCAATTGTATTTGGAATATTAACAGTAGTATTAGGAATATTATATTTAGCATAAAAAATTAGAGAAAATATTGAAAAATATTTTCTTTTTTAAATATAAAAAAATTTAAAAATTATTGAACAATATTTTGAATTATGGTAATATAAAGAGGGAAGAACATCCTAAAAACAAAAGAAAAGGTTGGGGAAAATTAAAATGAAGAAAAATATAAAAGGAATAACATTAATTGCACTAATAATAACAATAATTATATTATTAATTTTAGCAGGAATTTCAATTGCGACGATAGCAGGAAAAGATGGATTAATTATAAAAACTAAAAGTGCAAAAGAAGAATATATAAAATCAGAAATGAAAGAGCAACTTATACTTGCAATTCAAAATTTACAGGCAGAAAAAAATGGAAAATTAGAAGATATAACACAAGAATGGGCATCATCAAGTATAAAAGGATATGATATAAAAGCAAAAGAAGATAAAAAAACAAATGGAAAAATAATACAAATGACTAAAGAAAACATTACTGTAAAATTTTTAGTAGATAGCAATTTAAAAGTAGTAGAAATAAACACAGAAGAAAATGAATCTGAAGAATTAGAGGCAGAAGTATCTTATAATTTTAATGATAATACAACTGAAAAAATAAAAACATCAGAGCTTGTTAAATTGAAAGATATAACTGGAAATAATAATGATGCAGAAGTAGAAAATATTACAGTAAATGAAGAAAAAAATGGAATTATATTTGATGGAACGTCAAGTTACTCAAAAATAGATTTAAAACAAAACCTGGAATTTCCAGTAACAGTAGAATTAGCAATCACAGCAGAAGATGCAAATAGAACCCAAGTAATATTTTCTGAACCAAACCTAGGAATAGGAATATTAAAATATGAATCTTATTTTTATTTAACTGTAAATAAAAGTGCTAAAGGATTTAAAATACCAAGTGATTTTTTTGATGGTAATATAAAATATATAACAATAACATATATAAATTTGGATACAATAAAAATGTATATAAATGGAGAAGAAATAACAGAAACAACATCATCTACAGATTATAGTAGTGAGTCAGGAAAAGATATTTATTTAGGAAGAAGAACAAAAGGAAATTACTTTAAAGGAAAAATATATTATTTAAGAATATACAATAAAATTTTGTCAGAAAGTGAAATAACAGAAAGCTACATAAATGATAAAGGAGTAATAGAAAATAATCAAAACTCAATAAATAGAAGTAATTTAGTATTGGAATATACCGTAAAAAACAATGATTTTAATGAAATGAAATATGCCATAGCAAAAAAAGATATGTCGGGAAATAATGTTTATGCTGAATTATATGATACAGAGATTAATCAAGAAGAAAATGGAATAAAATTTAATGGAACATCAAGTTATGCAAAAATAAATTTAAAACAAAACCTGGAATTTCCAGTAACAGTAGAATTAGCAATCACAGCAGAAGATGCAAATACATCGAAACAAGTAATATTTTCTGAGCCAAACCTAAAAATAGGAATGTTAAAATATGAATCTTATTTCTATATGACTATAAATTATAATACATATGGATTTAAAATACCAAGTGATTTCTTTGATGGGACAATAAAATATATAACAATAACATATGAATCTTTGGATAAAATAAAAATGTATATAAATGGAGAAGAAATAACAGAAAAAACAACACAGTATGTAAATAGTAGTAGTGAACCAGAAAATAATATTTACTTAGGAAAAAGAAGTACAGGTAACCATTTTAAAGGAACATTCCATGAATTTAGTATATACAATAGTATTTTTGATCAGAATACTATTATAGAAAGATATAAAAATAAAACAAACCAATAAATATAATTAATATGCCATGCAATTATAAAAAGTTGCATGGCTAAATTGCATAAAATAGTACAAGATGCTATAATAACATTAAGATTTATAATAATCTTTTTTTATGGAAATAAAAAATTAATGAAAGGAACAAAAAATGATAAAAAAAGAAGATATAATTTTAGAATTTATGAAAGATGAAAATTATACTCCAATGAAAGCAAAAGAAATAGCAATGCTTTTAGGTGTACCTAAAAAAGAATATAATGAATTCAATCAAATACTAAAAACATTAGAAGAAAATTACAAAATAGTAAAAAATAGAAAAAACAGATATAGATTAATTGGAGACAATTTTCAGGAAGGTATATATAGAAAAAATCAGAAAGGATTTGGATTTGTAAAAATAGATGGCAAAGAAGATGAAATTTATATATCAAAAGAAAATTCAATGAATGCACTAAATGGAGACAAAGTTTTAGTAGAAATAATAGAAGAAAAAAATAAAATAAAAAATGCAGAAGGAAAAATAAAAATAATAATAAAACACGAAAAAGATACAGTAGTTGGAACATTTCAAAAAAGTGATAATTTTGGATTTGTTGTACCAGATGACAAGAGCTTAGGAACTGATATATTTATATCAAAAAATAATTTTGGAAAAGCTAGAAATGGATATAAAGTGTTGGTCCAAATAACAAAATATCCTGAAAGAGGAAAAAATGCAGAGGGAAAAATTATAGAAGTATTAGGTTCTCCAAATCAAGCTGGTGTGGACATGTTATCACTTATAAAAGAATATAAATTACCATCAACATTTCCAGAACAAGTTGTTGAAGAAGCAAAGAAATTTGGAGATAAAATAGATGAAAAAGATATACCTAATAGAGTTGATTGTAGAGAACATGTGATTTTTACAATAGATGGAGAAGATGCAAAAGACTTAGATGATGCTGTTAGAGTTATAAAACTAAAAAATGGAAATTATAGACTTGATGTTCATATAGCAGATGTAAGTCATTATGTAAGAGAAGGAAGTTTACTAGATAAAGAAGCACAAATAAGAGGAACAAGTATATACATGCTTTCAAGAGTAATACCAATGTTGCCAAGAGAACTATCAAATGGAATATGTAGTTTAAATGCAGGAGAAGACAGATTTACACTATCATGCTCAATGGAAATAGATTCAAAGGGAAAAACTATTTCAGCAGAAGTATATAAGGCAATAATAAATGTACGAGAAAGAATGAATTATCATGATGTACAAAAAATATTAGATAAATCTGATGAACAAGTTTTAAAAAAATATGAAAAATACATTAATGATTTTGAATTAATGGCAGAGCTTGCTACAATATTGAAGAATAGAAGGTTAGAACAAGGATATCTAAATTTAGACATACCAGAAAGTAAAATAGAATTAGATAGAGATGGACGAGCAATTAATGTAGGAAAATATGAAACAAGCTTTAGTAATGAAATAATTGAACAGTTCATGTTAAGTGCAAATGAAGCAATAGCTGAAAAATTTTACTGGTTAGAAGCACCATTTATCTATAGAGTACATGAGGAACCTGATATAGAAAAAGTAAAGGATTTAAATAAATTTTTGTTTAATTTGGGATTAAAAATAAAAACTACAAATGACAAAGTTTATCCAACAGAAGTATCAAAGATACTTGAAGAAATAAAGGGTAAAGAAGAAGAAAAAGTAGTATCAACTTTAATATTAAGAACATTAAAAGTTGCCAGATACGAAGCAGAAAATAAAGGACATTTTGGAATAGCAAGTAAATATTATTGTCATTTTACATCGCCAATAAGGAGATATCCTGACTTATTTATACACAGAATAATATCAAAATATTTAGAAGAAAACTATGTTGTTGATGATAAGTTTATAGAGGAATATCAAGAAAAAGCAGAACAAAGAGCAAATCTATCATCAGAAAGAGAAAAAGTAGCAACAAAGGTTGAAAGAGATAGTGAAGATTTGAAAAAAGCTGAATATATGGAAAATAAAATTGGAGAAGAATATGAAGGAATTGTATCATCAGTAACTCAATTTGGAATATTTGTTGAACTTGAGAATACAGTTGAGGGATTGATTAGATTTGAAAATTTAGGTGACGAGTATTTTATTTATGATGAAGAGAGAAAAAGACTAATTGGAGAAAAAACAAATAAAACATATAAAATTGGTGATAAGGTTAAAATTAGAGTTATATCTGCTAATAAAATGTTAAGACAGATTGATTTTGAAATTGTATAATTATAACAATAGAGACTAAAAAAAGTCAGTTTTACATAATGTAAAATTTGACTTTTTTTCTATTTTATAGTATAATAACCAATAGATTGCCAAGGGGCAAAAATGAGATTTTTTTAAAACCTAAAAAGTAAAAAAGGAACGGACCAAATAAATAAAAGAGAACGGATTAAAAATTAAATAAATGAGAATTATTATAGAAAGACAAATAATTAAATTTATTAATTATTTGTTATTAATGAATTATGCTTATATTTTATATATGCAAATAAATATAGCTAATAATGATGAAGAAGCTTTTTTACATTAAACGGATTTATCAAAATTGAAAATAAGATTTTAAAAGAGAATTAAAATCAAAAATAAAATTATAAAAAGAAAGAGAGGAAAATTAATGACACAAGAAAATTTAAACAATAAAGAAGAAAAAGTGGAAAGAAAACCAAGAAAAACTACAAAAAACACAACAAGAGTAAAATCAGAACAAAAAAAAGAGACAAAAAGGAAAACAAGAGAGAATAAAAGTGGAGAACTAAAGGAATTAAAAGAAAGAAAAGAGAGTAAAAAAGAAACAAATAAATTTTCAAAGAGTGCAGAAAAAGAAGAAAAACAAACAAGAGTAAACAGTAGAAGAAAGAAGGAAACAAATAACATATTTAAAAAGTCTAAGTTAAAAATAATACCATTAGGTGGATTACATGAAGTAGGAAAGAACATAACTGTATTTGAATATGAAAATGAAATAATAGTAGTAGACTGTGGATTGTCATTCCCAGAAGATGATATGTTGGGAGTAGATTTAGTTATACCAGATATAACATATTTACAAAGAAATGTAGATAAAATAAAAGGATTAATAATAACACATGGACATGAAGATCATATAGGAAGTGTTCCATATTTATTAAAACAAATAAATATACCAGTATATGCACCAAAATTAGCAATGGGATTAATCAGAAATAAATTAGAAGAACATAGAATATTAAGAAGTTCAACATTAATTGAAGTGACACAAGGAGAAAAAATAAAATTTGGAAAGAACTTTGAAGTTGAGTTCATAAGAAGTACACATAGTATTCCAGATTCAGTAATGCTTGCAATAAAAACACCAGTTGGAACAATTTTACACACAGGTGACTTTAAAGTGGATTATACACCAATTGATGGAAAAATAATGGACTTTGGTAGAATTGCAGAATTAGGAAATGAAGGAATATTGGCATTAATGTCAGATAGTACAAATGCAGAAAGAAAAGGATTTACAATGTCTGAAAGCTCAATAGGCCCAGTATTTGATAACCTATTTGACGGATGTACAAAAAGAATAGTAGTAGCAACATTTGCTTCAAATGTACACAGAGTTCAACAAATAGTAAGTTCAGCAGTTAAATATAAAAGAAAAATAGCAATATGTGGTAGAAGTATGATAAATATGATTATGACTGCAAAAGAACTAGGATATATAGATTGTCCAGATGACATATTTATTGATATAGACACAATGTCAACATATAATGATGAACAATTAGTAATTATAACAACAGGAAGCCAAGGGGAAACAATGTCTGCATTAACAAGAATGGCTGCAGGTGACCATAGAAAAGTAAAAATAACACCAAATGATTTAGTTATAATTTCTGCAAATCCAATACCAGGAAACGAAAAATCAGTTTCAAAAGTAATTGATGATTTAATGCAAATAGGTGCAGAGGTTGTATATAGTGCATTAGCAGATGTTCACGTATCAGGACATGCTTGTCAAGAGGAACAAAAATTAATATTTGCACTTACAAAACCAAAATTCTTTATACCAGTTCATGGTGAATATAGACAATTAAGAGCACATGCAGAAACAGCTCAAATGATGGGAATACCAGCTAAAAACATTGTTATGATGGAAAATGGTAGAGTTGTTGAATTAGACGAAAATGAAATCAAATTTAATGGAATGGTTCCAAATGGTAGAGTTTTAGTTGATGGACTTGGAGTAGGAGATGTTGGAAACATTGTTTTAAGAGATAGACAACATTTATCACAAGATGGACTAATTGTTATTGTTTTAACAATGGATTCTTCAACAGGTGAGGTTGTTGCAGGACCAGATGTAATATCAAGAGGATTTGTTTATGTTAGAGAATCAGAAAACTTAATGGATGATGTTAAAAATGTTGTAAGACATGAAATTAGAAAATGCGAAGAGAAAGGCGTAAGAGATTGGTCAACTATCAAATCTACTGTTAGAGAGAATTTAAGAGATTATATCTTTACAAAAACAAAGAGAAATCCAATGATTATACCAATTATTATGGAAGTATAAATTAAACCATTGGTTGAAAGGAGAACGAAAATGGATTACAAAGATTTAGCAAATTTAATATTTCCAGATGCAAAGGAAATATCATATTATGAAGAAAAATATCCAGAAAGAGATTTACCAGAAGGAGCAATAGTAACAAGATTTGCTCCTAGTCCAACTGGATTTGTACATATAGGAGGTTTATATCAATCATTAATAGCAAGAAAATTAGCTTCACAAACAAATGGAGTATTTTTCTTAAGAGTTGAAGATACAGACCAAAAAAGAGAAGTTGAAAATGCAGTATCTGGAATAGTAAGTTCTTTAAAAGATTTTGCAATTGAACCAGATGAAGGTATGGTTTCTGATGAAGATGGAAAAGGAAATTATGGACCATATAAACAAAGTCAAAGAAAAGAAATTTATCAAGCATATGCAAAATATTTAATTGAACAAGGTAAAGCGTATCCATGTTTCTGTACACCTGAAGATGTAGAAGAAATAAGAACAAAACAAGAGGCTGCAAAAATCAGACCTGGATATTATGGTGTATGGGCAAAATGTAGAACTGTAACTGTTGAAGATGCTATGAAAAGAATCCAAAATGGTGAAAACTATATAATCAGATTTAAATCACCTGGAAGAGAAGACAGAAAAATACAACATCACGATGTAATTAAAGGAAAGGTTGATTTCCCAGAAAATGACCAAGATATAGTTATAATAAAAGCAGATGGTTTACCAACATATCACTTTGCACATGCAGTTGATGATCACTTAATGCATACAACACATGTAATAAGAGGAGATGAATGGTTATCTTCAGTTCCATTACATTTGCAATTATTCCATGAATTAGGATTTAAAGCTCCTAAATATGCACACATTGCACCAATTATGAAAAATGATAATGGAAATAAGAGAAAATTAAGTAAAAGAAAAGATGCTGAGGCGGCTGTAAGTTACTATGCAGAAGAAGGTATTCCAGCAGAAGCTGTTAAAGAATATTTAATGAATATCGCAAATTCTACATTTGAAAATTGGAGAAGAGCAAATCAAGATAAACCAATGGATGAGTTCCAATTACAATTAAATAAAATGAGTGTTAGTGGTGCATTATTTGATATGGTTAAATTATTAGATGTATCAAAAACAGTAATATCAAAAATGTCAGCTGAAGAAGTATATGAAAACGCTTTAAACTGGGCATCAAAATATGACCAAGAATTAGCAGAAATCTTAAAAGATAAGGAATATGCTTTAAAAGTTTTTGGTATAGAAAGAGGAAACAAAAAGCCAAGAAAAGATATATCAAAATGGTCAGATGTTAAAGAAAATGTTGAATATATGTATAATGAATTATTTGACAAAAACGAAGAAGAATACCCATTCCAAGTAATTAATGATAAAGAGTCAATTGAAAAGATATTAAAATTATATGTTGAAAAATATTACGACGAAAATGATGATAAACAAACTTGGTTTGATAAAATAAAAGAATTATCAGGTGAAATGGGCTACGCTAAAGAAGTTAAAGAATTTAAAGCAAACCCAGGAATGTATGCAGCACATGTTGGTGATGTTAGTACAGTTTTAAGAGTTGCTTTAACAAAGAAAACTAATACACCAGATTTATATGAAATAATGCAAGTTCTTGGAAAAGAGGAAATAGAAAGACGTTTGAGACAATAGGGACAGTGCAAATTTGTCTCACAATTTGTGTAGAAAATTGTCGAAAAAAGGTATTTGATTTGAGGTGATTTGAAGTGGACTATAATATTGGAGATGTTGTTAGAACTAAAAAACAACATCCTTGTGGAAGTAAATTGTGGGAAATAACTAGAGTTGGTGTTGATTTCAAATTAAAATGCGAAGGTTGTGGACATGTTGTGATGCTTCCAAGGGAAAAGGCTTTAAAAATAATAACTAAGAAAATTGAAAATAATTAATTTAGTAAATTGATAAAATTAGGAGAAAAAATATGGATAATAGATATCTAATCTCAGAAACTACTAGAGAAGAAAGAAAAGAAATAGTAAAAAAAGCTCTAGGAATTTCGTTGTTAGGTGCAGATATGCCAAGTGATGATGTATTAGAGTTAGCTAAACAATACATAGAAGGAGATATTGAAAGGTAGAATACAAAACAGAATTAGACAACTTTTTACATTAAATAGCATAATATATAATATAACACAATAAATTAAAAGTGTTATGTAGGAGGTGACTTCTATGGAGCCACAAGAAGTATTTTGCTATGACAAAAAAGAAGATAAATGCAATAACAATAAATGTTTTGGAATTATAACAGTAATATTAGCAATTGCTCTTGCATTTGTTGTTGGACTATTAGTTGGTGCAGCAGCAATAACAAGTGAAATATTAGCATCTTTTGGAGCAATAATTGTATTAGCTGTAATACTTGCATTACTTCTAGTTTTATCTATAATATTATTAGTATGTAACAGAAAAAGAGATAAAAAACACAAATGTAAATGTTGTTGTTAAAAAATGAAAGAACAAATAAACCAATGAACCAATAGGGACGTCCCCGTTGGTTCATTAGTTTTAAATATATTTTTCTATTTCATTCCAAACATCATCCATATAAATCTTTCTTTCAGAAGAAAAAGGAAAAGTAGGAATATCACCAATTGGGTTTAAAGCTTTTTGCAAACTATAAGATACATCTGGAACCTTAGTAACAGCAATTTTATCAGCTTTATTAGCTAAAATCATACAAGGTAAACCAGAACGAATAACATAGTCATACATAAGTTTATCATTCTCAGTAGGAGAGTGGCGAATATCTACTAAAAAGATAATTAAAGAAATTTGTTGTCTATTAAATAAATATTGTTCAATAAATTTACCAACTTGTTCTTGTTCTTTTTTAGACATTTTACTATACCCATATCCAGGCAAATCAACAAAATAAAATTTTTCATCGATATTGTAAAAATTGATTTGTCTTGTTTTTCCAGGTTCACTACTGGTTCTTGCTAATTTTTTTCTATTAATCATTGTATTTATAAAACTTGATTTTCCAACATTAGACTTACCAACTAGCACAATTTCCGGTAAATTATTTTTAGGATATTGGGCTGGCTTTACTGCTGAAATTTCAAATTTTGGATTTTTAATTAACATATTAATTCTCCTTGTTATTTATAATTTTCAACATCTTTAGATGTATTTATTTCTATAAAGTTATTAATATTTTGAATATAATGTGAAAGCTTATCTACAAGTTCATTAATATTAGCTTTTTGAGGATTGGATGTGAATTTCTCCAAAAGCGATATTGATGAAACACAAAACTCACATTTTCGAATACTATTTAAATTTTCGTTAATATGATTCATATCCAAATTACTTGTAGTTATAAATTTATTTATTTGAGATAGAGTATCTTCTAATACTTCTTTTGCATGAAAGTATGGCATAATAAGTGTCAATTTAGGATAAATATTTTTCATAACTTTATATTCCATAACTCTTTGATCATACGGTGCCAAAAATAAATTATCATTTTCACAAACCTTAACAGTGTTAGTTTTTGAAGAAAAATATTTAATTCCTAATTTGGTTTTTATAGAAGCTAAAACAGAAGAAGTATCAAAATCATTAGTAAAGTTTTTAACTGAATACGATAATTTTTTTTCGTATTCAACATATTCCTTTGGTATATAAGCAACACGAATGCCAGAGGCATTCGTTAATACATTATATATGCCATTAATAGAATAATAATTTTCATACACAAAGTTTGGATTAGAATTATTAACAGAATAGACAAGCGTATCATTATAAAATAAATTACTACCTGTTTGAGAAACTTGTTGTTTATATTCTTCGTGTTTAAACTCTGCAATAGAATCTACCAAATTATTATTTTGATTTATTTCTTTCATATATTTAAACATCCTTTTTAAAAATTATTTTTTTGGAACAATTTTTTCAATTCCACCCATATAAGGTCTTAAAACCTCTGGAACAGTTACACTACCATCTTCATTATAATTATTTTCTAATACAGCAATTAATCCTCTTGGAGTTGCAACAACTGTATTATTTAATGTATGTAAATAATAATTTCCTTTTTCACTCTTAACACGAATTCCTAAACGTCTTGCTTGTGCATCACCTAAATTAGAACAACTACAAACTTCAAAATATTTCTTTTGTCTAGGACTCCATGCTTCTATATCACAAGATTTAACTTTTAAATCAGCTAAATCACCAGAACAACAATCAAGCTGTCTAACTGGAACATTAAAACTTCTAAATAATTCAACACTTAATTTCCACATTTTATTATACCAAGTCATTGACTCTTCTGGTTCGCATAAAACAATCATTTCTTGTTTTTCAAATTGATGAACACGATATAAACCTCTTTCCTCTAGACCATGTGAACCAATTTCTTTTCTAAAACATGGAGAGTAAGAAGTCATACTAATTGGAAGCTCTTCTTTTTTAATTAATTGATCCTTAAATCTTCCAATCATAGAATGTTCAGAAGTACCAATCAAATATAAGTCTTCACCTTCTATTTTATACATCATATCATACATTTCGTCAAAACTCATAACACCAGTTACAACATCACTACGAATCATAAATGGTGGAATAGCATAAGTAAAGCCATTATTTATCATGAAATCTCTAGCATATGCAAGCATCGCTTCATGAAGTCTAGCAACATCACCAATTAAATAATAAAAACCTACACCACTAGTACGACCAGCAGATTCTTTATCTAAACCATTAAATCTATCAATAATATCAGCATGATGAGGAATTTCAAAATCTGGAACAAATGGGTCTCCAAATTTTTCAACTTCTACATTTTCACTATCATCTTTACCAATAGGAACAGAAGCATCCATGATATTAGGAATTTTCATCATTCTTGTTTTGATTTCTTCTGCATATTTTGATTCAAGTTTTTCATTCTCCTCAAGTTTTGCATTTATTTCTTGAACCTTACTTTTTATAAATTCAGCTTCATCTTTTTTGCCTTGTTTCATAAGGTTTCCTATTTCATTACTCAAAGATTTTCTTTCTGCTCTTAAGTTATCACCATTTAATTTTGCTTCTCTATTTTTAATATCTAAATCAATAACTTCATCAACTAAAACTAATTTTTCATTTTGAAATTTCTTTTTAATATTTTCTTTAACCACATCTGGATTTTCTCTTAAAAATTTAATATCTATCATAACTTACCTCCACAAGTTGATTCTCAACATAATATATTAAACATTATACAACATTTTATAATAAATGGCAATAAATTGGAAAAAATAAAATAAAAGGAGAGGATATTAATGTTAATAGAAATAATTAAATTTATAATTTATTCTATTTTAATTGTTGTTATTTCTAAATATATATTGGTAACAACATTAAGAAAATTGGCAGAAAGTTTAAATTTAAAGGCAAAAACAGTAGGAGATATTGCAGGTTATGCAACTTCTGTGCCAGAATTTCTAACTATTACAACATCAAGTTTAAGAGGATTGACAGGTGCAAGTATATATAATATATTAAGCTCCAATACAATTAATTTAATACAATACTTAGGAGCAATTATATTAAACAAAAATACAAAAAAATTAAATAATAAAGCAATAAAAATAGATTTGATTTTGGTCATCATAACAATTATAATTCCAATAGTTTTATTGAAGTTTAAAATAGAATTAAAATTATGGATTGTACCAATTTTTGCAATTTTATATATGTTGTTTAGAGTGTTAAATAACAACGCACATAAATTATATTTACAGAAAGAGGATAGAGAAATAGAACTAGAAATAGAGAAAGAAAAAATAAAAGAGAGAGAAAATAAAAAGGAGATAATAAAATATGGTAGTTATTTAATTATAACTGGAATATTATTATTTATAATAGGGGAATTGTTAGGTAATACAATAGAAAATTTGTGTAATTTATTTAATGTTTCAGAATTAATAATAGGAATATTACTAGGATTTATGACAAGTTTACCAGAATTAATAACTTTTATTGAAGCACAAAGACATCATAATAAATTAGAAGATGATATGTTAGGTGTTGTAGAAGCAACAAACAATTTACTTACT
The DNA here is from genome assembly GCA_934168305.1 of uncultured Clostridia bacterium. Lineage (GTDB taxonomy): Bacteria > Bacillota > Clostridia > TANB77 > CAG-508 > CAG-269. The sequence goes on from CAKPNF010000007.1 coordinate 54,643, forward strand.
TCTAATATATTAAATTTATTTGCAATACAAACTATAGGAATTTTGATAGTTTCGATAATAAAATAAAAATGTCGCAGTTTAGAGAGATATAGCAAAAGTTTGAACAATTTAACTATTCTTCATTGAACTGCGACATTATATGTATTAAATTTTTAAAAAAATTTCCAAAAATGTATTGACAACATAAAAAAAATAGTTTATACTTTATCTTGCGTTAAGCAAAAAAATATTTTAATATTTATGCTCCCTTAGCTCAGTTGGTCAGAGCAACCGGCTCATAACCGGTGGGTCCAAGGTTCGAATCCTTGAGGGAGCACCAAAATGAACATTGTAGTAATACAATGTTTATTTTTATTGTCAAAAAAAATTTTTTATGTTAGAATTAACTCAAAAAGAAATAAATGTATATAATTTCAAAAATTATATAAAATAAAATACAAAGGAGGTTTCAAGTATGGAACAAAAAATCAAAGCCGTACAATATGGCGTAGGAAAAATGAGTTTATACACAATGAGATACATGCTAGAAAAAGGAATTGAAATAGTAGGAGCTGTAGATGTAAATCCAGCAGTAATTGGAAAAGACATAGGAGAAATATTAGGAAGAGAAAAATTAGGAGTAGTTGTTGTATCTGCAGAAAATGCCGAAGAAATGATGCAAACAACAAAACCAGACATATGTATAATAACAACAAGAAGTCTAATAGCAGAATTAGAAGAACCATATATGTTATGTGCAAAATTAGGCATAAATGCAATATCAACATGTGAAGAAGCCTTTTATCCACAAAATTCAAATCCAACATTAACAAATAAAATTGACGAATTAGCAAAAGCAAATAACTGTACAATAACAGGAACAGGATATCAAGACATATACTGGGGTCAACTTATAACATCAATAGCAGGATCAACACAAAAAATCACAAAAATAAAAGGAAGTTCAAGCTATAATGTAGAAGATTATGGTATTGCTTTAGCAGAAGCACATGGTGCAGGTTTAACACTAGACGAATTTGATAAACAAGTAGCATCAGTTGATAGAATGTCAGATGAAGAAAGACAAGAAATAATAAATAAAGGAGAATATGCACCATCATATATGTGGAATGTAAATGGATGGTTATGTTCTAAATTAGGATTAACAGTTATAAGTCAAACACAAAAATGTGTACCACAAACATACAAAGAGGATATATATTCATCAACATTGGATATGACAATAAAAGCAGGTGATGCAACAGGAATGAGCGCAGTTGTAACAACTAAAACTAAAGAAGGTATTACAATCGAATCTGAATGTATAGGAAAAGTATATGCACCAGATGAATTTGATAAAAATGTGTGGACAGTTGAAGGAGAGCCAACAACAACTATAACAGTTGAAAAACCAGCAACAGTTGAATTAACTTGTGCAACAGTTGTAAATAGAATACCTGATGTAATAAATGCTAAACCAGGTTATGTTACAACAGAAAAATTAGGAGATTTACAACATAAATTAGAGATGTAACTTAAAAGAGGAATTGTTTTTAAATTCCTCTTTTAAAAATGTAGATAATTTTTACAAAGTATGATATAGTAACAAAAAATAATTAAAAACAAATGAAGAATAGGAAGGGAAAAATATGAAAAAAATTAACAAAAAAGACTTAATTACATATTCGATAATGTTTATAATAACATGTCTAATATTTTCACCACTTTTAACAGGGCACTATGCATCTGATTCTTATAATATATACAATATAGGATATCATGACTACGCAATAAAATATTCACTAAATGATGGAAGAATATTCATGGCAATATTAGGATTAATCGCAAGTAAAATAAATATATCAATAGACACTTATGCTTTTATAACATTATTTTTTGCACTAATAATATCAAATATAACAATAATGGTATTAAATAAAATAATAAAAAAATATAAAGAACCAAAAAATATTTTTCAAGAAATTATAGTAATAATTATAAGCTATATAACAGTATTTAATTTTATGTATTTAGAAAATATGTACTTTGTAGAATGTATAGTTATGGCTGCAAGTGTGTTGTTATTTATAATATCAGCCGATATATTAGTAGAAAAAAATAATAAATACTTTATAAAATCAACAATACTAACAATTTTAGGAATAATGTTCTATCAAGGAACAATAGGAATATTTTTTGCATTTGTATTTTTATTTACAATTTTAAAAAACAAAAATAATATAAAACAAATAATAATAGATCTTATCAAAAGTGGAATTATTGCAGCAATAGGAGTATTAGTAGACTTAATAATTGTAAAAATAGTTGGTTGCATTTTAAACATGAATCAATCAAGATATGGAAGTTTAGCCGATATATCAAAAAATATAAAATATATTATATCAGTTTTTCCAAGAATCATGAAAGTAAACTGTGGATTATTTCCTAAAAATATATTAATTATATTTTTAAATATATTAACAATAATTGTTGTATTATATCAAGTAAGAAATCTAAAAAAGGGAGATTACACAATATATAAATTTTTAGCAATAATAGTTATAACAATATTAAGTGGGTTTGTGATACACTTAACAACACTAACAAGTATTGATACAGGAAGACTAAAAAATTCATTAGGAGCTTTAGTAGGAATTATTTTTATTTTCTTGTATATAGAAACAGATTTGTTAGACAATAAAGGAAAACTAAGTAAAATAACAATATTAACAATGTTAGTATTTGCTATTATTAATATATTTAATTATGAGAATGTAATATTACAACATAAAAAGGTAAATTATTTAGAAAAAGAAGAAGTACAAAAGCTAGATGAATATATTAATAATTATGAAGAAACAACAGGAATAAAAGTAACTAAGATAGTAAAAATACCATCATATAATAAAAGTAAAGGATATTTCACAAGTATAAAAAATAAATCTATATATGCATATAACTCAATGAGAACTTATTGGGCAGCAGATGGAATTATTAATTTCTATACAAATAGGAATTTAGTAAATGTAAGAATTACAAAAAAAGAAAAAGAAAATTATGAAAATAATCGAGATGAACAAAAAGGATATGAATGTATAGATGATACATTATATATAGATATGTATATAATATAAAATCAAAATAATAAAAAAATTAATTTAAGGAGGAAAAACTTGAAAAAGCTAGTATTAATTGACGGAAATAGTATAATGAATAGAGCTTTCTATGGAATTATGGGAAGTAAAACTCTAACAACAAAAGATGGAAAATATACAAATGCAATATACGGTTTTTTAGCAATACTATTTAAACTATTAGAAGATGAAAAGCCAGAATATATAGCAGTATCATTTGACTTAAAAGCACCAACAGCAAGACATAAACTATATGATGGATACAAAGCAAACAGAAAAGGAATGCCAAATGAACTCGCAGAGCAAATGCCAATAATAAAAGAAGTTCTAAAAGCAATGAATATAGATATAGTTGAAAAAGAAGGATATGAAGGCGATGATATAATAGGAACATTATCAAAATATGGAGAAGAAAAAGGATTAGAGGTAATAATTCTTTCAGGAGATAGAGATACTTTTCAACTAGCAACAGACAAGGTAAAAATACACATCCCAAGAACAAAAGCAGGAAAAACAGAGACAGAAATATATGATAGAAATAAAGTAAAAGAAGTTTATGGTATAGAACCAAAACAATTAATAGAAGTAAAAGGACTACAAGGAGATACATCTGATAATATTCCAGGAGTTCCAGGAATAGGAGAAAAAACAGCACTTTCATTAATCCAAAAATATGAAACGATTGACAATTTATATAAAAAATTAGAAGCTGGAGAAGACGATTTAAAAGGAAAACAAAAAGAAAAAATCGAAGAAAACAAAGATTTAGCTTATCTTTCAAGAACATTAGGAGAAATAAATACAAAAGTACCAATTAATGATACATTAGAAAAATTAAAAACTGAAGAATGGGACAAGCCAAAAGTTTTAGAAATTTTCAAAGAATTAAATTTTAAAAGATATATAGATAGATTTAATCTATTAGAAGAATCAAAAAATGGAAATATAGAAAATGAGCATAAAGAAATAGAAGAATTATATAAAGTTGAGAAGAAATCAATACAAGATATAAAAAATATTTTAATAGAACAAAAAGAAATGATTTTTTATATAGATACAGACAAAGATGAGAATCAAGAAAAAATAATAAAAGAAAAAATAACAGGAATAGGAATTTTTAATCCAAAATCAAACGAATCATATTATATCAATTTAAATAATAACGAGGATATACAAAATTTAAAAGATATTTTTGAAAATAAAGAAATACTAAAAATAGGAATAGATATAGGAAAGATATATATATTATTAAAACAAGAGCAAATAAATCTAAAAGGAATAAAATTTGACTGTAGTATAGCTGCATATATTTTAAATCCAACGAATAACAAATTAAAAATAGAAAACTTAGCAGAACAATATTTAGAAATAGATGTTAATGAAGAAATACAAAACAAAGAAAATCAAAAACAAGAACAAATAAATTTATTTGACCAATTAAGCAGTGAAAATCAAGAAGAAAATAAATCAAATGAAAAAAAGGCAACATATTATTCATATATAATATATAAATTACAAGAAGTGATGACAAAGCAACTTGAAGAAATAAACGCTATTCAATTATTTAATAATATAGATATGCCAACATTAGAAGTTTTAGCAGACATGCAATGGAATGGAATGTACGCTGATGAAAATGAGTTAAATAAATTTGGGGATAAATTAAAAGAACAATTAGAAACAAAAACAAAAATAATATATGAAATGGCTGGAGAGGAATTTAATATAAATTCAACTAAACAATTAGGAGAAATTTTATTTGAAAAAATGAAACTGCCAGTAATCAAAAAAACAAAAAGCGGATATTCAACAGATGTAGATGTACTAGAAAAATTAAAATCAGAAGATCCAATAATATCAGAAATATTGGAATATAGACAATTAATGAAATTGAACTCAACATATGTAGAAGGATTAAAACCATATATTAATCCAAAAACAGGAAGAATACATTCGTTTTTCCATCAAACTATTACAGCAACTGGAAGAATAAGCTCAACAGAACCAAATTTACAAAACATACCAACAAGATTTGAATTAGGAAAACAAGTAAGAAAAATATTTAAACCAGAAAAAGGAAAAGTATATATAGATGCTGATTATTCACAAATAGAATTAAGAGTATTATCACATATGTCAGAAGATAAGCACATGGTTCAAGCATTTAAAGAAGGTCAAGATATTCATAAACAAGCAGCATCAAAAGTATTTAAAACACCAATAGAAGAAGTTACAAAAGAGCAAAGAAGCAATGCAAAAGCTGTAAACTTTGGAATAGTATATGGAATAAGTGATTTTGGATTAGGAGAACAACTAGGAATATCAAGAAAACAAGCAAAAAAATATATAGATGAATATTTAACAGAATATGAAGGCATAAAAAAATTTATGGACAATGTAATAGAAAAAGCCAAAGAACAAGGGTATGTAGAAACATTATTTAATAGAAGAAGATATATACCAGAGTTAAAATCAAATAACTATATGGTAAGACAATTTGGCAACAGAGCAGCAATGAACACTCCAATACAGGGAACTGCTGCAGATATAATGAAAATAGCTATGATAAATGTTCATAAAGAATTATTAGAAAAAAATTTAAAATCAAAAATTGTTTTACAAGTACATGACGAAATGATGATAGAAGCACCAATTGAAGAAGCAGAAGAAGTAAAAAAAATAGTAAAAGAACAAATGGAAAATGCAGTAACATTAAAAGTTCCATTAATAGCAGATGTTTCAGAGGCAGAAAATTGGTACGAATGTAAATAAAAAAGAAAGGAAGTAATTTTAAATGGTTATTATAAGAAAAAAAACAATAATAATCTTATTAATAATATTAGTTATATGTATAATAACCATTTTAAATGTTCCAAAGAGAATACAAAAAATAATATACAAAAAAGAATATTCAGAGTATGTTGAAAAATATGCTAAAGAATATAATGTAGATGAGAATTTAGTTTATGCAGTTATAAAAGCAGAAAGCAATTTTAAACCAAAGGCAAAATCCAACAAAGACGCAATTGGATTGATGCAAATAGTAGAAAGTACAGCAAAAGAAATTTGTAAAAAAGTTGATATACAAATAAATGATAGAGAATTAAAAGAAAAATTATTAGAACCGGAAGTAAATATAAATTTAGGAACTAAATATCTAGCAATATTAATAGAAAGATATCAAAATATAGAGATTGCAATAACAGCATATAATGCTGGAATTGGTACTGTTGATAATTGGATTGAAAAAGATATAATAAAGGCCGATGGTTCTAACATAGAAAATATACCATATAAAGAAACAAATAATTATGTAAGAAAAATTTTAAGAGATTATAAGATTTATACCAATTTATAGTAGAAAAATACTGGACAAATGATAAAAAATGCAATAAAATAGTTAAGAAAAGGAGAAAAAAACTTATGATTTTAGAACAATTAATTTTTACTATACTTGCATTTGGATTATTTATATATATGTTTTTCAGAATGATACAAAAAAACGATACTAATTATATAGGAATTTTAGTAATGCAAGCAATAGGAATTGCACTAAATTTTATATCAGTATCAATAAAAAAAGAGTTAGGACCATTCTTTATAACGTTAAAATATATATTTGGAATTATAATACCAATAGCTATTTTATCAGTAGAGAAAAAAGGAATTCCATTAATTCAAATTTTAAATGTTGCTAAAGCAAAAATATACTTGAAATTAGGTAACAATAAAAAAGCTAAAGAACAATTAATAAATTTAGTAACAAAATATCCTGAAAATTATATAGGACATAAAATGTTAGCTGAAATTTACGAACTAGAAGGTGGAATGAGAAAAGCAATAGATGAATATGTACAAGCAATAGATATAAATAAAAAAGATTATGATTCATATTACAAAATTGCAGAGTTATTAAATAATCTTGATAAATCTGATGAAGCTTCAGAAATGTTATTTAATCTTTTAAATAAAAAGCCAGATTATTATAAAGCTACAGAATTACTAGGTGATATTTTATTAACAAAAGAGATGTATAAAGAAGCGGTTAATGTATATCAAGACGCTCTAAAATATAATCCACTAAGCTTTGAACTAAATTATAATCTTGGAATTGCATACACAATGTTAAATGATTTTCAAAATGCAAAAATATGTTATGAAAGAGCTGCAGATATAAATTCACTTAGTTATAATTCAAAATATTCATTAGCAGAAATTGCATTAATTTATAAAGAATTAGATGAAGCAGAAAAATATTTTATTGAAGCATTAGAAGAAGAACAACTTGCAGCAGATAGTTATTTTGAACTTTCAAAAATATCTATGATTAAAGGAGATAAAGAAAAAGCAATTCAATATGCAAATATTGCAATAGATATAGACTCATCAAAAGTTGTTCCAAAAATAAAAAAAGACCCAATCTTTATACCTGTAATAGCCAAAATTTCTATACCATTTAATTTAAACAAACCTGAAGAACAAGAAAATAAATTAAATGAAAAAGAAATAATAGCTAAAGAACATCTAGAAGATATGTTTGAAATAACTAGAAATTTAAGTTATGATGATATAAAGATGCTAAAAAACGAGAAATCAGAAAAAGCAAGAAAAGATATAAACCAAATTGAAAATCAAAGAGAAATAGAATAACAAATATTCATAAAATTTCAAAAATTAAGTATAATAATAAAGAAATTAAAATTATAGAAAGAGGGATTTTATGAATACAAGTTTTGCAATTATTGGTGGAGACCTAAGAATAGTAAAATTAGCGAAAATGTTGGCAGATGATGGTAACAAAGTATATACTTACGGATTAGAAAATGCAGAAGAATTAAAAGATAATTCAAATATTATAATGGCGGAAAAGCTAACAGAAGCAGTAAAAGACATAGAAATTGTTATAGGACCTATACCATTTTCAAGTAATGGAAAAGAAATAAATACACCATTTAGTGATAAAAAAATATCAGTAAGAGAATTAATGCATGTAATAAATGCTAAAATTCTAATAGCAGGAACTATAGCACCAGATGTTTATGATTTAGCTAACGATGAATATATAGAAATAATTGATATAATGAAAAGAGAGGAGTTAGCAGTTTTAAACACAATATCAACAGCAGAAGGAGCCATAGAAATAATAATTGCAAACACTAATAAAATAATACATGGAAGCAAAGTATTAATATTAGGATTTGGAAGAATAGGAAAAGTATTAGCAAGAAAATTAGCAGGACTTTCAGCAAAAGTAACATGTGCAGCAAGAAAGGATGAAGATTTAGCTTGGATTAAAGCGTATGGACACATAGGGACTAACATAAACACAATAGGAGAAAATCTATCTGAATATGATGTAATAATTAATACAGTTCCGCATTTAATATTAACAGAAGAAAGAATCAAACATGTAAAAGATGACAGTTTATTAGTTGATTTAGCATCTAATCCAGGCGGAATTGATAAAAAAGCAGCCAAAAATAAAAATTTGAAATTAATATGGGCATTAGCTTTGCCTGGAAAAGTTGCACCAGTCACAACAGCAGAATTTATAAAAGATACAGTTTATAATATTTTAAAGGAGATATATAAAAAATGAATGAAATTTTACAAGCATTAATTTTAGGAATAGTTCAAGGACTAACAGAATTGTTGCCAATATCAAGTTCGGCACATTTAAATTTATTCCCATGGATATTTGGATGGGATGAAATTAGCGCATCATTTGATGTGGCTCTACATATAGGAACATTATTTTCAATAGTTATATTCTTTTTTAAAGATTGGATAGAATTAATAAAAGGTGGATATAACCAAGTTGTAAAAAAAGAAAAATCAACAGAAGGAAAAATATTTTGGTATATAGTAATATCAACAATACCAACAGCAGTTCTATGTTTGATTTTAGATAAAATATCAGGCATAATTATAGAGAAACTTGCAGGAAGCTTTAATGTTGAAGAAAAAATGGTAGAAATGTTTTTAATAGCATTTGCTTTAATTATAATGGGTATAGTTTTATATGTGGTAGATAAAAAAGCAAAATCAAAAACTAAATATGAAGATATTACATTTAAACAATCACTTCTAATAGCAATGTCACAAGCAATAGCAGCAGCATTTCCAGGAGTATCAAGATCAGGGATTACAATGACAGTTGGTAGAGGAATGGGATTAGAAAGAGAGTCAGTTGCAAAATATTCTTTCTTGTTATCAACACCAATAGTTGCAGCAGCAGCATTATATGAACTTAAACATTTTACGTTTAATATTCCGTTTGTAATTGGAGTTTTGGCTAGCTTTATAGTTGGAATAATAGTTATTAAATTCTTACTAAATTATTTAAAAAAGGGCAGTTTTAAAGGATTTGCTATATATAGAATTATATTAGGAATATTTGTTATAGGTTTATGCATAATAAGATTATAAAAATTTGAATAAAAACTTCTTAATTAGACAAAAAGTTTAATTAAGGAGTTTTTTAATAATGTAAATATTATATTTATATTACAAATATATTAATGTTTAAGTCTCGGAATATTTTCAAAAAAACCGAAATTTAAAAAGCAATAATGTATTGATAAAAATTATAAAATTTATTATAATTATAAAAAAATATGTAGGATATTTATGGAAGGAGTAAAACAGATGTTAAAATTAAAAAATGTATCAAAATTTTATTATAATAAAGGTATTATAGCATCTGGGGTTAATAAAGTTAATTTAGAGCTTAAAATAGGAGAATTTGTAGTAATAACAGGAGAATCAGGAAGTGGGAAAAGTACACTTTTGAATGTAATATCAGGAATTGATAGTTACGAAGAAGGTGAAATGTATATTAATGGTAATGAAACAAGCCATTATACAGAAAGAGATTTTGAAGATTATAGAAGAAAATATATAGCAAATATTTTTCAAAGTTTTAATTTAATAAATAGTTATACTGTTTATCAAAACATAGAATTAGTAATGCTCCTAAACGGCTACAAAAAAAGAAAAGTAAAGAAAAAAATATTAGAAATAATTGATCAAGTAGGTCTTACTAAATTTAAAAATGCAAAAGTTTCTAAACTATCTGGAGGGCAAAAACAAAGAGTTGCAATAGCGAGGGCAATGGTTAAGGATACACCTATTATTGTAGCTGATGAACCAACTGGAAATTTAGACTCAAAATCAGCAAATGAAGTTATAGAAATATTAAAAAAAGTTGCTAAAGATAAATTAGTTGTAATGGTTACTCATAATATAGAGCAGGTTGAGAAATATGCAACAAGAATTATAAAAATGAATGATGGTAGAATAATAGAAAATACTGAAATAAAGAAAGTAGAGAATGAACCTAAAGTACAGGAAAGTATATACAATAATATAAGCATCTTTAATAAATATAGACTTGGGGTCAGAAACACATTTAATATTTTATCAAAATTTTTATTGTTATTTGCGGTATTTTTCTTCATAAGTTCTGCAATTTTAGCTGAATATGCAAGTTTTCAAATGTCAGAAGATGAAGTTTTTGATGAAGGATATAGTATAGCATTTAGAGATTTATCAGAGAATAGAATTATTATTAATAAAAAAGATAGAACAGCTTTTAATTCTGATGATTATGAAAAAATTAAACAATTATCTAATATTGATTATATAGTAGAGGACGATATATTTTTAGATACTGGTGTTGCATTGGCTAAAGATGAAAAAAGCTTTTATGGATATTTAAGAAACATACAATCTTTTAAAGATAATGTAGATTTAGGCAGAATGCCAGAAAATGAAAATGAAATTATCCTAAAAATAAATAAAGACCATTTTTATATTCAAGAAACACTAGATGAAGTATTAAATAAAAGTTTTTCTGTTTTAAAGTCAGAGGAATTAGATTCGTATACAGATGAAAAGGTAATGGAATTAACTATCGTTGGAATAAAATATAATGAAAATAAAAATGATTATGATGCTTTATATTATGTGTCAGAGACAATTTTAAATAGATTGAGAAGTGATATGAATAAAAACTATAGTAATATGAAAATATTTTTAAATAATAAATATGAAGAATTTGGAGTTGAAGCAAGTGAAAATGTAGAAAGAGGAAAGGCTGTTGTAGATGACGAATTAAGGTATCAATTTAAAAATTATAAAATCATAAATCAACCATTAAATATATATGTAAACAATATCTATTATACAGATGAATTAGATTTATCTATCTCAAATACATATACAAAATCAAATTTCAAAAGATTAACAGGTCTATCTAAATATGATAATAATAGATATAAAATTTTTATAAATAAAGATGATTTCGAATCACTTTACAACAAGCCGTCATATCAATCAAGTGTATATGTTAAAGATACAAATAGCATAGAAGAAACAATTACAGAACTTGATAATTTGAATTTAGAGGCAAAAATGGTAACGGACTTTAAAGTTAATGAAGATGCCACATATAAAAGAATTATAAAAATAATAAAGGTAGTAGTAACTATTATTCTTATTATTGTTTTATTCTTTATTTCTTATTTAATAATTAGAATAATATTAAAATCAAGAAATATATACTATACAACTTTAAGAATGTTAGGTGCAACATATAAAAATGTAAAAAGAATTTTAGATATAGAATTATTTACAAATGCAACTATATCGTATGGTGCTTTACTATTATTTATATATAGCATAAAAAATAATATAATAAGTTTAGAATATATTTCCAAATTAATAAATTATATAGGATTAAGAGAATATGTATTTATATATATTGTTTTGATAATTATATCTAGATTGATTTCAATAAAGTTCGCAAGAAAATTATTTAAAAACACAGCAATAAATACATATAATGAAGAGGTGTAGAAATATGATAGAAATAAAAAATGTAAATAAATATTTTAATAGAAGAAAAAGAAATCAAATTCATATTATAAACAATACCTCATTAAAACTTGAAGATACAGGATTAGTAGCTATTTTAGGACAATCCGGAAGTGGAAAAACTACTCTTTTAAATGCTATTGGGGGATTAGATAAAGTTAATAGTGGAAAAATATATATTAATGGAAAGAAAATAACTAAAAGAAGCTCTAATGCGATAGATAAAATAAGAAACCTTAATATCGGATATATTTTTCAAGATTACAAGTTAATAGATAATATGTCAGTTTTTGATAACGTAGCAATAAGCTTGAGAATGATAGGCTTAAAAAATAAAAAAGAAATAGAAAAAAGAGTTAATTATGTTTTAGAAGCAGTTGATATGTATCGATATAGAAATAGACCTGCACAAATGTTATCTGGTGGAGAGAAGCAAAGAGTTGCAATAGCAAGAGCAATTGTTAAAAATCCTAGTATAGTAATTGCAGATGAGCCCACTGGAAATTTGGATAGTAAAAATTCATTAGAAATAATGAATATTATAAAAGCGATATCAAAAGAAAAATTAGTAATATTAGTAACACATGAAGTTGATTTAGCAAATTTTTATGCAACAAGGATTGTAGAAGTTCAAGATGGAAAAATAGTTAGAGATTGTGAAAATGAAGTAAAAGAGTCTTTAGAATATAGATTAGATAATAAAATATATTTAAAAGATTTTAAAGAAATAAATACTCTAAAAAATAAAAATATTAATGTTAATATGTATTCTGATGATGAAAATCAGAAAATGGATATTGATTTAGTTATTAAAAATGGGAATATATTTATTCAAGTTGAGAATAGAAAAATTGAAGTTGTGGATGATAATTCTGCAATTGAGCTTGTAAATGGACATTATAAAAGCATTGATAAAAGTATTTATGAAAAGTATAAATATAATTTAGATGAAATTACAGATAAAAAATATAAAATTAGATATAGCTCAATATATGGAATTTCAAAATCTATAAAAAATGGATTTAATAGAATATCAAATTATACAGTTTTGAAAAAATTTTTACTTTTAGGCTTTTTTGCATCTGCAATGTTTGTAGTATATGGAATTTGTAATATTGCAGGTTCAATTGATATTAGAGAATCAGACTACATTAAATATGATAGAAATTATCTCATTGCAGATATGGCAAAGGTAAATGTTGACGATTACTTAAAGTATGAAAAACAAGAAGACATTGACTATTTAATACCTGGTGATTCTAAAGTAAGCTTTAAAATCAAAATGGATAAGTATTATCAATTATCTAAATATTCTTTTGAACTTTCAGGCTCATTAGTTGATAATACTAAAATAAATGAAAATTTAATAGTAAAAGGAAGAATGCCACAAAATGAATATGAAATAGTAATAGATAAAAAAGTTGTTGATAATATGTTGAATGATAGATTTTCAATGATTAAGGCAATGGGACTAAAAAACACAGATGAATTATTAAATAAGGTTGTTACTATAGATGGTATGAAAGATTTTACTATAGTTGGTTTTACGGATAATTTAACTGAGTCAATTTATGTACAAAAATCATTATTTATAAATATTTTAAATAATATGACATCAAGTACATTTGGTACGGGGATGTATATGCCTAATGAGACTGAATCAGAAACAACAGTTAAAGATTATAGCCTATATTTGGATGATATAACAATAACCAAGGGAAGATTACCTGAAAATGATTACGAAGTTATAGTAAATAAAAGCAAACAAGAAGAAATGAAATTAAATAAGACAATAAAAAATGAGGTTAATGGTAAACAATTAACCGTTGTAGGGTATTATGATAGTAAAACAAATAAGCAAGAACTTTTAGTAAATAATAATACTATAAAGTACAATGTGATTTCAAAAAATAATGGTTTTACAATTTATCCAAAAGATAAACAATTGGTGCTTGATAAATTCAAATATGAATATCAATTAAATATTATTGATAAATATGAAAGAGATAGACAAGATTATATAGATAAAAAGCATGATGAAATTAGAAGTGCTGTGATTTTTGCGGGAGTTATACTTGCTATTTCTTTAATAGAAATATATTTAATGATAAGATCATCATTCTTATCAAGAATAAAAGAAGTGGGGGTTTTAAGAGCAATAGGAATAAAAAAATCTGATATATATAGGATGTTTGTTGGAGAAATTATTGCGATTACCACAATTGCAAGTATGCCAGGAGTTGCAATTATGACATACATATTAAGTCAAGTATCAAAAATTCCGTATGTCGATAGAATGTTTATTGTTAATTTAAAAACCGTAGGACTATGTATTGGCGTAATATATTTATTTAATATATTAATTGGATTATTGCCATTGTTTAGAGTTGTAAGAAAGACACCTGCGAAAATACTATCAAGACATGATGTAGAGTAATATAAAAGCATACATACTTAAATGTTTAGATACATTTAAGTATGTATGCTATTTCTGTTTAGTATTTAAAATCCAATTATAAACTTCATCTGTTTTAGCATTTGGGATAAAGTACATTTCACAATTTTGACATTTTTTTATAGGATAATTAGGTGTTTTAGATAATTCTTCTAGTATAGCATAGCAAATACTAGATAAGTCTGTACTTTCATGTGTTTCACTCATTGAAAGTAGCATATTTTGAGTGTGTAAAGACTCTAAAATATCATATTCACTAATATTTTCAAACTCTTTATATTTATTTGAATAACTATCTCTTAAAATTAAGTAATTTTTATAATAAGAGTATAGATTTTCTTTTTATTAAATAAACTGCAAATCTTTCAGAATATGTATATTTTCCAAATAGTTTATTATTATCTAAGTTATATATATATGTAACAGCCTCTTTTAATTCATATTGTAAATTAATTAAATTTTCTTTCAAATATTCAAATATTCTATTAGTTACTTTTAAATATTCTTCATCACTACCATAATTATTACTTAATTCAGAAATATAGCCATCTGATAAATCTTTTAATATTTCAAATCCATATGCATAAAAGAAGGTTTTATATGCAGTTTCGTAATTAGATAAATCAGCATTTAAAAATCTTAATAGTAGAAGCCCTAATTTTTCGTTAAACGGAAAATATAAAGTAGCTGGATGTTTTAGCTAAAATATGTAGAAATATTCCCAATAATAGGTATTATTCATAAATTTTTAAGTGATTGACATATCCTAGTAGAAAAATTTCAAAATATGTGCTATTATATAAAAGACAATCAAATAAAAAGCAAAAATAGGAGATACACAAAAATGTTAGAAAAAATAAATTCACCAGAAGATATAAAAAAACTAAATATAGAAGAAAAAAACAAACTAGCGACAGAAATAAGAGAGTATATATTAGAAGTTGTATCAGAAAATGGAGGACACTTAGCATCAAACTTAGGAATAGTAGAACTCACAATAGCCCTACATAGCGTATTTAACATGCCAAAAGACAAAATAGTATGGGACGTTGGACATCAATCATATGTACATAAAATAATTACAGGAAGAAAAGAACAATTTAAAACAATAAGAAAATTCAATGGAATATCAGGATTCCCAAAAATAAATGAATCAGAATATGATAGTTTTAATACAGGTCATAGCAGTACATCAATATCAGCAGCACTAGGAATGGCAAGAGCAAGAGACCTAAAAGGAAAAAACAATCAAGTAATTGCTGTAATTGGTGATGGAGCATTAACAGGAGGAATGGCATTAGAAGCACTAAATGATGCAGGATTTAGTCAAACAAAAATGACAGTTATATTAAACGACAATGAAATGAGTATATCAAAAAATGTCGGTGGTCTTAATATGTTTTTAAGTAAATTAAGAACAAAAAAATTGTATACAAAATCTAATTTGTCAATAAAGAAAATTGTAAACAAAATACCAATTATAGGAAAACCAATAGTAAAAGTAATACAAAGAATAAAAAGAAGCATAAAGCAATTAATAATACCAAAAATGTTTTTTGAAGATATAGGATTTACATATTTAGGGCCTGTTGATGGACACGATATAGAACAACTAGAAAATATAATGAAACTTAGTAAGTTAGTTCAAGGTCCAGTGTTAATACATGTATTAACTAAAAAGGGGAAAGGTTATAAAATAGCAGAAGAAAACCCAGACAAATTTCATGCAACTGCACCATTTGATATAAAAACAGGAAAGACAAAAAAAGAAAAGAAAACAGATTATTCAAAAATATTTGGAAAGAAATTAGTAGAACTTGCAGAAAAAAATGACAAGATAGTAGCTATAACAGCTTCAATGAAAGATGGAACAGGACTTGCCGAATTTGCAAATAAATTTCCACAAAGATTTTTTGACATTGGAATAGCTGAACAACATGCACTAACAATGGCAGCAGGAATGGCAAAAGAAGGAATGATACCATTTGTTCCAATATACTCATCATTTTATCAAAGAGCATATGATCAAGTAATACATGACATAGCAATTCAAAATTTACCAGTAATAATGTGTGTAGATAGAGCAGGAGTTGTAGGGGCAGATGGAGAAACTCATCAAGGAACATTAGACATGGCATTTTTTAGACTTGTTCCAAATTTAACAATAATGGCACCAAAAGATTTTAAAGAACTTGAAGACATGATGGAATTTGCAATTGAATTAAACAAACCTGTTGTTATAAGATATCCAAGAGGTGGAGAAGATGAAAGTGTTAAATTTGAAAAACACGAAAAAATCAAATTAGGAAAAGCAGAAATGTTAAGAGAAGGAAAAGACATAAGTATAATAGCAATAGGGAAAAGAGTTTCATCAGCAATTAAATTAGCCCAAAATTATAAAGAAAAAGGAATAGACGCAGAAGTAATAAACGCAAGATTTTTAAAACCATTGGATGCACAAACAATAAAAGAATCTATCCAAAAAACTAAAAAAGTAGTAACATTAGAAGATGGAACAAAAATAAATGGGCTTGGAACAGCAATAGAAGAACTAATAGTTGAAGAAAATTTACAAAATATCAAAATGGAAAAACAAGCATGGCCAGATGAATTTATAAAACATGGAACAGTAGAAGAATTAGAGAAAGAATATTCTCAAAATATCAAATAAAAATAGGAGATTGATAATGGATAAACCAAAAGTTTTAAGCGATTATAAAAAACAAGAAGATAAAATATTAATTGCTCAAATTTTAGACAAAATAGAATTTTCAAAACAAAGAGAAAAATTAGAATATACTGACTTTTTAGATATGTATCAAATATCATTAGTAAAAAGTTTTTTGAAAAAAATAGAATTTGAAAATTATACTTTATATGGAGGATTTGAAGAATCAGAAAGAAAAATACTTATAATATATCCTGAAAAATATAATATGAGCATGATTGAAAAAAATTATTCTAAAATTATAAAAGCAATAAGGATTTTATTAGGAGATGACAAAAAGGGAAAATACGCACATAGAAATTATTTAAGTGGAATTATTAAAGTAGGAATGAAAAGAGAAAAAGTAGGAGATATTATCGTATCAGATGATGGTGCAGATATCTTAGTAAAGGCAGAAACGGCAGAAACTTTAAAACAAGAATTAGGAACTCTTACTAGATTTGAAAACTCGAAAATAGAAATTATTGATATATCAGATTTAAGAAAACAAGAAATTAAACTTGAAGAATTAAGTATTATTGTTCCATCTTTAAGACTTGATAATTTTGTTTCAGATTTAGCAAGAACTTCGAGAAGTAAAGCTGTTCAAATTATTGACAGTGAAAGAGTATTTATAAATGGACAAAATGAAAAAAAGGCATCAAAACAGGTTAAACTAGGAGATGTTATAACTATTAGAGGAAAAGGTAGATTTGTTGTTAAGGAATTTAGTGGCAGTACAAGAAGCGGAAGAACTGTTGTAAAAATTGAAAAATATGTGTAGAGATAATAAAAAGCTCAAAAGTAATGATAGAAACTTTTAAGCTTTTTATTTTAATTTTCTAAATTTTTCTTCATTATAATAGCGTCACTTTCACCATTATAATATTTTTTTCTAATACCGATATGATTAAAGTTAAATTTATCATACAGTTTAATAGCTGATAAATTATTTTCATTAACCTCTAAAGTAATAGTCTTTAAATTTAAAAGTTTAGCTGTAGAAATTAAATTTTCCAAAAGAAGAGAGCCAACACCATTATTTCTGTAGGATTTTTTAACTACAATATTCATAATATCAGCTTCATCAACAATACTTTTCAAGCCAGCAAAACCAACAATTTCATTATTATTTTTTGCAATTATAAAGTAAGAATTAGAACACTCTAGCTCTTGCTTTAAAATATCATAATTCCAAAAATCATCAAAATCAGAAATTAAAATATCTTTAATACTAATTAAAGAATCTAAAGTCATTTTTTCAATACTAAAATTCATAATTAACTCCAATCTTATTAAATATTTTTTAGTCTTTCTTCTAACTGTCTTTGTGCTTGAGGCTTTTTTAAATACAAAGGTAAAATATCTTCACTAGAATTATTTGTATTAATAAATTTTTTATAACCAGCAAGTCCAAGATTTTCGACATTCAAATAACAATTTGTGGATTTTGAAGGAATACCATCACCAACAAATTCAATAGTTTTATTAGAATATTGTTTATTTAACAAATCTAAAACTTCATCAACAGATTTAGCACAAGGATCTTCTAAGATATTATATATTTCATTTTCTAATTCATATAATGCAAAATAACAATTATCATTTTTACAATCAATAGTACTGCAAATAATGCCATCATTTTTAATGTTATAGGCTAAAACTTCAAGACTGGATATTCCAACACAAGGAATATTTAAACTATCAGAAAAAGCCTTACATGTTGCAACACCAATTCTTATACCAGTAAAAGAACCTGGTCCAACATCTGAAACAAGTAAATCAATATCATTTAAAGATAAATTACATGATTCTAAAAGATTTTTTATTAATGGCATTAAAGTTTCAGAATGTGTTAAACCATTATCAAGTTCTAATTTATTTATTAAAGTAGTATTTTCTAAAATAGCAACACTACACAATTTACTTGATGTATCAATACATAAAATTTTCAAAATAAGACCTCCGTTTTTTTTATTTTTCAATTAATTTAATATTTAAAATTCTTTCATCCTCATTTTCTTGACTTCTAGAAAAATCAATTTTTATATATTTTTTAGGTAATGCATCTTCGATTAGTTCACCCCATTCAATAATGCAAATACCCTTCTCAAAATATTCATCTCCACCAATAGCATAGAATTCAGATGAATCTTCTAATCTATAAACATCAAAATGATAAATATTTATATCATCTTTATGATATTCATTAACTATTGTAAAAGTAGGGCTAGAAATTTCATTTTCTAATCCAAAATAAGATAAAAAACCCTCTGTAAATTTGGTCTTACCAGAACCTAAATCACCAGAAAGAACCAAAACATCACCTTTATTCAATTTAGAAGCAAATTTTTTTGCAAATTCTTTTGTCTCAATTTCTGAATTAGATTTAAAAATAAAATTATCCATTACAAAACTCCTACAATAATTTTATAAATTATGAAATATTTATATATTAACAATTTACAAAGATATTATAATATAAAAATATAAAAAATTCAATCAAATGTATTGATAAATTTTTGTAATTGTAATATAATCGTAACGAAAATGTAACAAAAGTGAAATGAAAAGAAAATGATTATTTAAAAGCTTACTTTATTATAGAAGGGAAGAAATTTCATGTTAAAATTTGGATTTGGGCAAGATGTAGGAATAGATTTAGGAACAGCTACAGTAATTGTGTATATAAAAGGAAAAGGTATAGTACTAAGAGAGCCATCAGTAGTGGCAGTTGATAGAAATTCAGGAGATGTATTAGCTGTTGGAGGAGAGGCAAGAAGAATGCTTGGAAGAACACCAGGAAATATAGTAGCTACAAGACCATTAAGAGATGGAGTAATATCAGATTATACAGTTACAGAAAAAATGCTAAAACATTTTATAGGAAAAGTATGCGGAAAATCTATATTTGCACCAAGAATAATGATATGCATACCTTCCCAAGTAACAGAAGTAGAAAAAAAAGCAGTAATAGATGCAGCAATGCAAGCAGGAGCTAGAAAAGTTTATTTAATAGAAGAACCAATAGCGGCAGCAATAGGAGCAGGGATAGATATAGCAAAGCCATGTGGAAATATGGTAGTAGATATAGGTGGAGGAACAACTGACATAGCAGTAATTTCTTTAGGAGGATCAGTTGTAAGTACATCATTAAAAGTTGCTGGAGATAAATTTGATGAATACATAGTAAAATATATAAAGAAAAAACACAATATAGTAATAGGAGAAAGAACAGCCGAAGACTTAAAAGTTAATATAGGATGTGTATATCCTAAAATACAAGATACTGAAATGGATATAAGAGGAAGAGATTTGGGAACAGGATTACCAAAAACAGTAACAGTATATTCAAGTGAAATGTTGGAAGCACTAATAGAACCAGCTATGATGATTGTAGATGCAGTACATAGTGTATTAGAAAGAACACCACCAGAATTGGCAGCTGATATAAGTGACAAGGGTATATATATGACAGGTGGAGGCTGTTTAGTAGATGGATTAGATAAATTATTACAAGAAAAAACAGGAATACATGTAATGATAGCACAAGATTCTGTATCATGTGTGGCATTAGGAACAGGAAAAGCTTTAGATAATTTAGATGTTTTAGAAGGAAAATCAAAATAAATGAACAAAGTAATAAAATTTATAACGTTGGGATGCAAAGTAAATCAATATGAAACAAATGCAATGACACAAAAATTTTTAGAAAAAGGCTATAAAGTAATAGAAGAAAATAATGAAGAACAAGAAGAAAAACCAGATATATGCGTAATAAACACATGTACAGTAACAAATATGTCAGATAGAAAATCAAGGCAAATGTTAAGAAGAATGAAAGAAAAGGCTCCAGATACAATAGTGGTTGCTGTTGGATGTTATGCTCAAGTTGCAAAAGAAGAATTATCAAAAATACCAGAAATAGATTTGGTTTTAGGAAATAACGAAAAAGTAGAAATTGTAAAATATGTAGAAGAATATCTAGAAGAGAACAAAAAAATATCTGAAATAGAAGATGTAATGAATTCAAGGGAATTTTCAGATTTTGGAAACATTACTTTTTCGGAAAAAACAAGAGCTGTTATAAAAATTCAAGATGGGTGTGATAGATTTTGTTCTTATTGCATAATACCATATGCAAGAGGAAGAGTAAGAAGTAGAAAACCAGGAAGCATAATTTCTGAAATTACACAAATTGCAAGCAAGGGTATAAAAGAAGTTGTAATAACAGGAATACATATAGCATCATATGGAAAAGATTTTGTAATGTGCAAAGATGAAAAATTAAAAAATTACAAATTAATTGATTTATTAGAACAAATAAATAAAATAGACGGAATAGAAAGAATAAGATTAGGTTCAATAGAACCGCTATTAATAACAGAAGAATTTGTAGAAAGATTAAAAAAATTGAATAAAATATGTCATCATTTTCATTTATCTTTACAGAGTGGATGTGATGAAACATTAAAAAGAATGAACAGAAGATATACAACAGGACAGTTTAGAAATATTGTTACAATATTAAGAAAAGCATATGAAGATGTAAATCTTACAACAGATATAATAGTTGGATTTCCTGGGGAAACAGAAGAAGAATTTAATAAAACATATGAATTTTTAAAAGAAATAAATTTTTATAAAATGCATGTATTTAAATACTCGCCAAGAAAAGGAACCAAAGCAGCAGTTATGGAGAATCAAGTTCCAGGAAATATAAAAGAAGAAAGAAGCAAAAAATTAATAGAATTATCAAATAAAAATGAATTTAATTACAATAGTCAATATATAGGGAAAAATGTAGAAGTTTTATTTGAAGAAGAAAAAGTGGGAATATTTAAAGGACATACTCAAAATTATATAATGGTATACTGTGAATCAAAAGAAAAATTAGATAATAAAATAAAAAGTGTTAATTGCGAAAAAGTAGTTGATGATCATATAATGGCAAGAATATAAAAAGGATACTATAGTATATGATGTAACAAAAATGTAATATTTATGTAACAAAAAAATAATAAAAAAATATCACAGAAAACTTGATATTTAACTTTATTTATAGTATAAAATAATTAGCTAAATAAAATACAAAGGAGGAAATACAAATGTCAGAGTTAGGTCAAGAAAACAACGTATTTGGTGGAGTTTCATTTGAAAATGAAGTAATAGAGAATGCTGGAACAATACAAAAACCAGAATTACCTGTAAAAGTTGGTTTTTGGCAAAAATTCAAATCTTTTTGGTTACAAGATATAGATTGGAATAAAGAGATAAAAGTAGAATTAACACCAGCACAACAAAAAGTTGAAGATGAAATAAACGAATTTTTACATCAAGAAATTACTTGGGAAAAAGTACATGACTTTTTATTTCAAGAAATTAGATTTGGAAAGAAAAATTAATTATATGTTAACTATTAAACATTGAAGTATTAAAATAATTTAGCTATATTTTTCAATAGCTAGATTATTTTTTTATTGAAAAACTAAAAATAAAATAAAAGATGAAAAATTTTTTTAAAAATGTATTGACAAAAACTTTTAAAAAGCTTATAATAGCTATTGTCGGTAGTACGACAATATTGATATGGGTAGGTGGCCGAGTGGCTAAAGGCGGCAGACTGTAAATCTGTTCTCATTTGAGTACGATGGTTCGAATCCATCCCTGCCCACCATTAATGTATCTGTTCAAACTAATGTAACAGAGAGATAAAAAAATCAATCAGAAAATAAAATCTGGTTGATTTTTTTGTTGTCTAAAAACAATATGAAAATCATCCAAACGAAAGGGTGGTGTTAGAATTGAAAATAATTAAACAAGAATTACAATTTGAAGAATGTCTAAAACAAAGACTTGAATTTATATGTGAATTTGCAAAAGTTATCTCTACTTTTATAAATGGTAGCATTAGAAAACTAGAAAAAACTAATCTTACATATATTGAACCACATAAAGTGATTATTAAAAATATTGCTTTTTTAGTTTTTAATTATTCAAATGATGTGTATATCTCAAACTTATATAAAAAGATAAAGCTAGCAGATTTAGAAGAATATTTAAAAAACATATAATTGTAAATATTTGACATTACTTAAAATCGTGATATAATATAGGCAATTAATTGCATATAGCTGTTCGTCAAAAGCTATATGTTTACGAGCACTTTGAAAAATTTATATTATATTACAATTATATTGTATTTTGTTAAACGGATTTAAGAGATGTCAAAAGTACTCGTATTGTACTTTGATGTCTCTTTTTTGTTAGATTAGAGGTTTGAAAATTGAAAGATGAAAACGATGCTTATTTGGATTGTGTAAATGATGAAATAAATACAACTAGTGCAAATGGTAAAATGATTTCAAGGTTATTAATGAGTGTTAGTCAAAATGAAATCGAAAGAACAAGTGAAAGAACTAAAGTAGGACTAGCTGGTGCAATTAAATGTGGTCATATTCCACATATTGCCCCATTAGGATATAAACATGAAGATAAAAAACTAGTAATAGACTATGCTACAAAAGATGTTATAGTTAGAATATTTGATTTATATTATAATGGTTATTCTTATCAAAAAATAAGTAATCTATTCAATGAAGAAAAAGTATTAGGAAAAGATAATTGGCGAGATTCTACAATACAAACAATTCTTGAGAATGAAATATACAAAGGAGATTTTATACACGGAAAAAGAACTAAAAATCCAACTTATTATGAAGATGTTGTAGAGTCAATTATTTCAAAAGAAATGTGGGCTGATTGCCAAGTACAGAAAAAGAAAAACTCGAGAAGTTATCAAAGAACATTGACATATTTATATTTACAAAAACTAAAATGTCCTAAATGTAATCGTATTTTAGGTGGTAAGGCTACTACAAAGAAAAATGGCAAGACATACTTTTACTATTATTGTAATGATTGTAAAGTTCAGTTTAAAGAAAATGTAATAAATGAGTATTTTGAGCAATTTATAAATGAATTAACCGAATATGACTCTGTTGTAAATCAATTCTTCTTGCCTATGATAAAGCAAAAATTTGATGAGCCTAAAGAACAATTAGAAAAAGAAATAAATAATCAGAAAAATAAACTAGAAAGAATTAAGAAGGCATATATCAATGGTGCTTTTGAACTAAAGGAATATAATGAAGAAAAGAAAATAGTTGAAAATGCTATTACAGAACTTGAAAATAAATTAGA
>CAKPNF010000008.1 GCA_934168305.1 uncultured Clostridia bacterium
ATACATATGATAGGTATTGGTGGAGTAAGCATGAGCGGTATTGCTGCAATACTAACAAATTGGGGATTTAATGTTACAGGTTCAGATTGGGCAAAATCTGAATCTACAGAGAAATTAAATTCTATGGGAATTAAAGTTACAATAGGACACAACTTAGAAGATGTTGCAAAATCTGATGTTGTGGTTTATTCTGCTGCAATAAAACAAGACGACCCTGAAATGGTAGAAGCTAAAAGGTTAAATATTCCAACAATCGAAAGAGCTGATTTTTTAGGTGAACTTACTAGATGTTTTGAAGATACTATTTGTATTTCAGGTACGCATGGAAAAACAACAACAACTTCTATGATTTCACTTTGTTTCTTAGAAGCTTTAAAAGACCCTAGTATACAAGTCGGTGCTTTTTTAAATGCACTAGATGGTAATTACAAAGTTGGTTCTAGTGAACATTTTATTATAGAAGCATGTGAATATGTTGAAAGTTTCTTAAAATTCAGTCCTAAAGCTGAAATTATCTTAAATATAGATAATGACCATCTTGATTATTTCAAGACTTTTGAAAATATAAAAAATGCTTTTGTAAAATATGTTAAATTACTACCAAATGATGGTTTATTAGTTATTAATGGTGATGATAAAAATTGCTTAGATTTACCTCAATACACTAAATCACAAATAATTACATATGGTGTTAATAATAAAAATACTAATTTCTATGCAGAAAATATAGAATTTGATAATGATGGTTTCCCTGAATTTGATGTATATAAAAACGGTGAATTTTTCATTAAAATTAAATTGTCTGTACCAGGTGCTCATAATGTTTTAAATGCACTTGCATGTATATCTTTGTGTGATTATTATAAAATTGATAAAAATAATTTACAAATTGCTTTAAAAAAATTCACAGGTGCTCATAGAAGATTTGAATTTAAAGGAAAAGTAAATGGTGCTAGTATTTATGATGATTATGGTCATCACCCAACAGAGATAATTGCAACATCAAATTCTGTAAATAATAAAAAACATAATAAATCTTGGGTGGTTTTTCAGCCTCATACTTACAGCAGGACTAAAAATCTTTTAGATGATTTCGCAAATGCTTTATTAAATTTTGACAATGTTATAGTTTTGGATATTTATGCTGCTAGAGAAACTAATACTTACAATATTTCTTCTAAAGATTTAGTTGATAGAATTATTTCTTTGGGAAAAGATGCAAAATATATTCCTAATTTTGATGAATGTGTTTCTTATTTAAAAGCAAATGTTAAAGAAAATGATATTGTTCTTACTTTAGGTGCTGGTACTGTTACTCAAATTGGTCCTTTGTTATTAAAATAGATAAAAGTCAATGATTTTACTCATTGACTTTTTGTTTTATGATATAGCTTTTTCAAGCTCTTTTAGTCCTTTTTTTATTCTTTTATTTTGTTCTTTCATATTTTTGTCTAATTCCTCAAATCTTTCATTTTGTCTTTTATATATAAAATCAGTTACATCTCTAAACTCTTGAGCAACCTCTTTTACTACTTTATCAAGTCCTTTGTCTATGTAATCTTTCATTTTACCAAGTCCTTCATCTATGTAATCTTTCATTTCATCGAACCTTTGATCTACTCTATCAAATTTTTTATCCATTTCTTCGAACCTTTGATCTACTCTATCAAATTTTTTATCCATTTCTTCGAACCTTTGATCTATCCCCTTAAATTTTTCATCATTACTACTCTTCATCTCTCTTAATTCCAATAAAATTTGATTTAGCATTTTTTCTTCCATATTATTTTTCCTCCTTATATAAATAAATTTTCAAACTATAAATTTTCATCTTCTGTTTACTAATAATTAATTCAAAATAATACACCCTATAATAAAAATGCAAATCAATTTAAACTATCAGTTCAAATTTTACGTTTGCAAAGCAATTATATATTAAAAAAAATAAAAAAGCAATACTTTATGACAAAAAATAAATTTTATCATAAAACATTACTTATTGATGCCAGTTTACTATTAAGTTTACTGAACAGACTTCATTTGTTTTAACATAATATCTCCAAATACTCCATACCCTTCTTGCGGATTATTAACTAACACATGTGTTACCGCCCCAATAAATTTTCCGTTTTGAATTATTGGAGAACCACTCATACCCTGTATTATTCCACCTGTTTTCTCTAACAATCTATCATCTGTAATTTTTATTAACATACTTTTATTATCATAATTATTTTCTTTAAATATTTTCTCAATTTCTATTTCATATTCTTCTATTTTTCTATTTTCCAAGCTACACATAATCTTTGCTTTACCAACTTTTATTTCATCTCTTAATGCAAGTTCAATTTCTTTTGATGTATCTATATTCAAATTTGATAAATTTTCTACTCTACCATATATCCCAAATTTAGTATTTTTATATATTGTCCCTATATTTTTCTGATTATCAACTGTCCCTTGTATTCGTCCCGGACTTCCACTTTGTCCTTTAACTACATTTAATATTTTTGTTGTAACAAATTCTCCTGATTCAATGTTGATAAGTTGCTCTGTGTCTATATCCGTTATTCCATGTCCTAATGCTCCAAAACTCTGAGTAGCAGGTTCGTAAAATGTTACTGTTCCAACACCTGCAGCACTATCTCTTACCCATAATCCTAACTTATATTCTGTGTTGCTAGTTTGGATTGGCTTTATTGAACATTCTAATGTTTTTTCGTTATGAACATATTGAATTTCAAGTTCGTTGCCTTTACATTCATTTACTTTTTCTATTAATTCTTCTGTTGTTTCTATTTTATTATTATTGATTGATATTATTGTATCTCCTTCTTCTATTCCTGAATTTTCATATGGTTTGTACTTTTTATTGTCCATCCCTTGTATTTCAGACATTCCTACTACTAATACTCCACTTGTATATAATTTAATTCCAGCTATACTTCCCACAGGTATAACTGTTGTTTTTGGCAATACATCTATATTTATATTTTTTAAAAATATATTCTCAAAAAGGCTTAATTTGACTGTCTTTTTACCAGCATTATTTATTACATTTGTTTGATTTCTTGATAATGTTTCTATTACTTTATTTTTTTCTGTTAAATCTGCTTTTAATCCTAACATTGTTTTTAAATTTACAGACTCCCCTTCAAAAATAACTATATTATCTGGTATTGATTGAAAATAAGATATATATGTGTAAATTATTAATAATATAAATATAATAAATACTTTCCATATTATTTTTGTATTTTTCAACTTTTTTCTCCTTACAATAGTTTATTGTTATTATTCACTTTTTAATTTTTTTTATACAAAAGAAAAAGCAAAGCATTTTGCTTTGCTTAATTTCAATTAATTTTATTATGAATTTATTTTTGGTCTGTATAGACCATATCTTTCTCTTGCAAGTGCAGTATAATATATTTTAAGTAAATTAGAATCTTTTATATCTGAAAATTTTATTACATTATTCTGAGTAACAATTGAGTCATATGATAAAGTCCCTGTTACTGGTAAATAGTATGTTGTCTCTCCATTATCTCTTGGTTCTAAATTAACATTAAAAATTCCTACAGCATTTTGTGCATCTAATCCATTTTCTGTTATTCTATGAATAGTATCTCCTTTTTTTATATATATAGAATCTTCCATAACTACATCTTCATTCTTTGTATTTGTGATTATTGAATACCCATTATAGATTTTCCCTCCTATATTAGCTCCTTGAAAAAAGCTTATAATAGATATATTATCCATAATCTTGTCCCAATCTGAGTCTTTTAATTTTGGCATTTGAAAGTTTGTTTCAACTCCTGAATAATTATTAAAATTTGATATTGCAACAGATAAATTTGTTTCTATTGAATTTTTTATTACATCTATTCTATGTGTATTAAAATTAGAATCTTCTGCTTCAACATCTCCATCAAAAATCTTTCCAGCATTATAATATGGACTCTCATCAAGAGAATATGTTTTTCCCGTTTTAAAATCAACAATATCATCTGTATTTAAATTTGATAAATTATCATTATCCTTAATGAATTTCATTAATTCATATGATTCTTTATAATAATTAATTGCATTTCTGTTTTCTCTTATTTCTGAAACAGCTACATCTTTTTGTATTATTTTTTTTCCATTTAATACTGTAAATACTATTTGCCCGTCTGTATAATATTTTGTTCCATTTTTCTTAATATATTCTAGTTCTTTTATCTCTCCATTTCCGATTTTCATTTACATATACATTTTCTTTTAATGGTGACTCTACATTAATTGTTACTCCATTATATGAAACAACATCACCTTGTACTTTTAAAGTATCATTTAATACATAACCATATTTATTTACAGGTTTGTCGCTAACCATTCCTTGTATCTGAATATAATTATCTAAAGAATATGTTATAACGATATCGAAATTAGTACCTTTATATCTGCAACTATAATAAACATATGGTTTCAATCCATATATGCTTTTATTTTTTTCATATGTTTCTGTATATTCTTTACCTTCTTGCTCATAAGTTTCTTTTTGTTTTTTTACAATATTTTCTGTTTCATCATCCCATGTATTGGTAAATGGTGCATATATATAATATCCATCATACATTGTATATACTAAAGCCGGTACATAGTTTTGCAATGTTTCTTTTGTATAACCAAGTGAACTAAAATTAGTAGACATTGAATTAAAAAATGTATTTACAGACGCTTCAATATCTCTCATTTTTGAATTTACTAAACCAGAAGTATCATTTTTAAAACTATTTACTTGATATGCTTTTAAAGCATCATGTGTTGCATCATTTAATTTTGAGTCATATGTTGCTTGTAGACTTATTGTTTCTACTCTATTTTTAGTATATGTTGCTAATACTAATGATATTGGTAATATTAATATAATAAATATTACAGCTAAATTTTGTATCTTCATATTATTTTTCCTTTCAATTCACTTTTTTTCTCATTATCAAATAAAATTATATTTGATAAATCATTTTTATTTAATAACTATTTTTTAAAATAGCTTGTAATAAGAATTACAAGCTAAAATATTATATATTAAGTTTTTATTTTCCAGTTGCAGTTACTAAACCTCCATGTGATGATGCTATTATGTATGTATCTCTTCCTACTACTGTATAAAAGAAGTTCTTTAATTGTTGAGCAATAGTCTGGTTTGTATTTTTTGCACTAACAGTAATTATATCTCCTTCTTTTAGACAATATTCATTTCCTTCGTTTAATACATTTTCTATTTGTGAATTATACACTGAATAATACACATTATCAGTTGTTTCCATCGTTCCATTCGCTTCTATTGTTTTTCTTTTTGGATTTTCATCTAAAACTTTAACTTCTAATTCTATGTTATAAGTATTTCCTGTTGACCCTATATTTTCTATATATTTACTATATTTGTCAGGTGTAATTTTACCTGTTTCTCTTATATCATCAACAAATTCTGTCGTTGCTATCTCAACTGTTAGTTGAGATACATCATCTGTTCTGTCTGACATAGTTATAAGTGGGAATATAAACATCAAAATTGCTGCTATTACTATTCCAATAATTGATGTAAGTATATCATCCATTATTATTCCTCCTTATTGTACCATCCCCGCTTTAGAGGCAACAACTGTAGCAGTATCATTTCCTACAATTTTATATGCAAATGATTTTAATTGTTGTGCTAATGTTAGATCAGTATTTTTCACTGTTACTAAGACCATATCACCTGTTTTTAATTTTTTAACTCCACTTTTTTCTAATTCTTCTTCGATTTGTGAAGTATATTCTGAATAATATACATTTTCACCTATTTTATCTTGTGAAACTTGTGATGATGTCTTTATGTAATCTTTGTCTGCAATTTTTGTTTGCATTTCAACATCAAATATATATCCTGTTGCTGATAAATTTTCTAAAAATTTATTATAATTTTCTTTAGTGATTTTTCCTGTAGTTCTAATTTCTTCTACAAAGTCTGTTACAATAGATTCAACTTCTGCCTGTGAAGTTGTATCCACTCTGTCAGCCATAGTCATTAATGGTACAACAAATATTAAACCAGCTACTAAAATTATCGCTACTACTGTAATTAATGTATCGCTCATTTATTTATCCTCCTATTACTAATTTCTCATATATTATAACATTATTAGATTCTTTTTTCAAGTTTATATTATTTTACTTCATAGGTTATAATTCTTTTTTTCGTTTTATTTAATTCAGGAACGTTTGGATTATCGTTTTGATAATATACTCCTAAATACTCTATAATATCAGTTTTATTTATTAATTGTTTATATATAGGTTCACAATTACCATCTATACTTATACTAAATTGAGTTTCAAAATCTTCTTTTGATTTGTTATATTTTCCATATAAAACTCCCTGCAAAAATTCAGCCTTTTTTTCATCATTTGCTAACGCAAGATTATTACTATCAATATTTTCAAGATCAAGTGAATATTTATCCGTTCCATTTACTTTATATATTGGTTTATTTAATCCCACAAAAACAATCTTATAGTTCTCTAAATATGCCCTATATATTGATGGTATTATTGTTTCCAATCCTACATTTCTTGATTGTCCATTTCCTTCATAATAATAGTTACCATCTATATATGATGTTTCTCTATCTCTATAGTCTATTATAGTATCAGCACTTTCCCTTACTTGTCCAAAAGCAAAAATAATAATGGAAATTGCTAATACAAATAGTAGTACGGCTCCTGCCATCTTTAACGCATCTGCTGCATTTTCCATTATTATTCCTCCTTAATGATTATTGTTTTTCTATTTTTATCTTATTAATATATCCACTGCCACTATCATAAGTAACTGTTACTTTATATCTTGCAGAAGATGCTATAGAAGTTGTTTGGTATGTATATGCCGTATTTTTTCCATCACTTCCAGTTGCCGCATTACCAGCTCCTTCTAACTGTATATTTCTATCATTTCCTTCTTGTACATCTGAAATATTACTTGAATTTACTTCTTGAATTAATGATTTTATTTCAGAACCTTTTCTTATTCCTTCATATTTTGTAAATTGACTGTTAAAAGCGTTTATCTCAGCTTTTGACATTCCACTATTTTTTGTAACATCCTGTGCTTGGGTAAATACCATTATCCCCAATGATATTAATAATATTGCTAATAATATAGCTCCTGCTATAATTAATGCTTTTGATGCATTCTCCATCTCTTTTTCCTCCTTAGTTTTTTATTTTATATATTCACATACTAACCTATGCTAGTAAGATTAATAACTTTTTATTCTGATATTTGTTCAAATAACAAATACTTAACCTTATTTGTAGATTTATGATATTTTATATCCACACACTTAAATTTTATATTACCAAAATTATTTATAAAATTTTGAATTCCTTTACTATAGATTTTTTCCATTTGATATATAGTATCATTATCAGTTATTTTTATTTCAATACTGATTGAATTTTTGTCATTATTTAAATAAATCCCTTTATTATTTGTTTCAACATCATTTTTTTCATTATTATTTACTGCCCTGTTTATTATAGTAGCCAAATCAGTACCATATACTTCTTCATTTAAATACTTTTCAAATTCTAAATTTGCTTTTTTTGCCATATTATACTCAGCTTTATAATTTAAATATAAGTAAAAGACAGTACATATAACAATTACTATAATTACAAAAAATATCATTATTTTTTTCATCATTTTTCCTTTATATTATAACATTGCATTCTTCTTTTTTCAACATTTTTTTAAATTTATTATACTTTTAATTTGATATTAATTTACCTCTTTAAAAACAATTGATTTTACTTTTCCTCTTTCATTGTACTCTATACCACTACACATGAATTTTTTTAATATTCCATTTGTAGAAGGATATTTGTTTATTAGTTCTTGGTTTTTTAAATTAGTACAATTTTTATTATCAATTTTAACATTTATCTGTTCATCTTCTACATCTTTATAATATTCATTATTTTCTTTTGCATAACTAGCAAGAGTGATTATGTCATATATTGTAATTTTCCAATTTCCATCTTTGTCTTTATATTCTTCATATGATGTGAATTTTGAATTAAATTCTGTTATTTGTTTTTGTGAGTTTTGAGCATTAATTTGAGCAGATGTAGTACCAAAATCCGTAAACAAGTATACCGCTAATGATATAATTAAAATACCTATTAACACTCCACCTGCCATAATTAAAGCTTTTGATGCGTTTTCCATAAATCACCTCTTAACAAATTTAAATGATAATTCTTTAACTTGACCATCATCGTGATATTTAGGTTCTTCTTTACTTTTAAAAGTTGATGCTTTAAATTCAGAATATTCCCTATAATCTTCTATGTCTTTTACTGCAAGCTTCCCATCATATTTTTTTCCTAAAATATCGCCAATTGTCTTATTTCCATTTACAATACTATCATAATTAGATGATAATTCATCCATTTTAGAAAGAGTATATGTATTTTCTAAACTAGAGAATTTTTTTATTGTTTTCATAAAGTCATTATCATAATTTTTTATTTCATAACTATTAGAACCAAATAATTTACTAAAATCATTTACATCTATATTTAATGTAATTTTTTTACTATAATCTATAGAATTTAATATTCCATTTTTACTATTAAAATTAATAACTTTATTTGCTAAACTTATAATATCAACACCTTTTATATTTCCTTCTGTATATCTAACAAAATCTATATTAAACTCAGCAATTTCAGAAGTTTTTTTAATACCTTGATTTCCCTTTTCATAATCACCAATTTGATTGAACATAAGTACAAGTGCCCCTATAACAAGTAAAGCAATTAACATTCCACCTGCCATTAATAATGCTTTTGATGCATTCTCCATAATATTTTATCCTTTCGTTAATATTTTAAAAAGTTGTTGAAGACATACTACCCATTGTAGATGACATACTTGTAAGTCCTATAAATACTAATGGTATAATTAAATATCCTACGAATAGGCAAACCATAGGAGCAAAACCAATTACTTTTCCTATCATAGCTTTTCTTGATATTAATCTTTCATTTGATTCTTTTCTCTTATCTCTATAATATTCTCTCTCTGAATCTAATTCATCAAATGCATCTTTAATTGGTATTTTTTCAACAGCCGCTTGCATACTTTCAACAATTCTTATTAAAGGCATATATGATATTTCATTTTTTAATTCTTCCAATGCCTCCCATGCACCAGCTTCATAGTTATTAACACATCTTGTAATCTGACTCTTGAATATATTTGAATATCTTTCTAGCCATTCAAGAATTATTTCAACATTAACTCTTTCTATCCTCATAAGCATAAGTATAATAGTCTGGAATTGCATTACTTCATCTTCCATTTCTAATTTTCTCATTTTAGACTGGAACATTAAAATCCATATTTGAGACATATATCCTATTATTGCAAATACAAATGCTAATAAAAGTTCGAACCATTTAAAAGATTCACTATTTACAACTTTTAATTTATTGAATATTCTTTTTGCAGATTTTGTTATTTCCTCATCTTTAGCATCTTTATAATATTTTGATACTCTTAATGCTTTTTCAACATCATCTACAGTTGTATTAACTTTTCCTCTAAACATGTCTAAGAAAATATTATCTTGCTTTGTTAGTTCCATTGCCTTTTTTTCATCTTTTGCAGACATTCCACTAATTAGATTGTAATCAGATGTTGGTTGAGTATATTCATAATTTATTGCTATTTGATGCAAATACATAAATACAAATATAGAAGCAACAAATGTAACAACAGCAATACAAATTCTATTTATATATACCCATTCCATTTTTAAAGGTGATGCTGCATCCTTAAGTAAGTCTTTTACCTTTTTATATTCTTTTGTTCCATCTTTTGGCAAAAACAAATCTATTATCTTTCTTGCAAATTTATTTTTATATACTTTTTCTTGCCATGGATTTTCAATATTTTTTGTATTCATATTTACTGAACCATTATCTTTTAATTTTCTAACTAATACATAAGAGACAAAAGTTATTACTAAAATTAATATTTGAACTATCATTCCAGACTTTCCACAATACCAATTTCTAACAAAAGAAAAGTTTGAAATTGCCCAATTTTTTAATGGTTCCAATAGTAATACTGGTGCTATTGATATAAAAGATAAACTTCTAAACACATAATTTAATTTATCTCTTTTTAGTATTTCAATTTGCATTTCTTGTGTTATATTATCAACATTTTTTAAATATAATGATGCACCATCAACTTTTCTATCACCAAATTCTTTTGTTAAATATGATAGTCCTGCAAATTCTTTTAAGAAATTGTTTGGTGCTACATCATAATATTTTTCAAGTTCAGTTTCTGGATCATCTGAAGTTAAAATATCATATATTTTCTCACCTTGTCTAGATATTTCTTTTTCATCATCTTGTGATACCTGATAAATAGCCTCTTCAACCATGTTATATTCATGATATGCATGTCTAATTTCTGAAAAAAAGTCTAATTGTTGTATTAACAATGCATCATCTTTTTTATCAACTGAACTTTCTATTAATATATCTACCATAAATAATTCAAATATTAACAATATGAACATTAGCAAATAGTTACTTTTTGTTAATAATATTGTAATAATGGCCAATGGAAGTAAAATCACAAGTGCTTTTGTAATTATTTTTGCTGAATCCCTTCTGGTTGCATATTCATCATCTATATTTAATATTTCAAGTCTTCTTCTTAATTTTAATATGTATCTTTTTATAAATGGAATTCTTGAATATGTAATATATAGTTTTTGATATAATATTTCCGCTGAAAAATTACTTGTTTTTGTTCCTTTTTGAAGTTTCTGTATTTTTTTATATTCAGATTTTTGCATTTTTTTTGTTAGTATGTAATATGCTATTCCAATCACAACTATTAATGCTACTGAAACTCCCATTATAATATATATCGTTTCATTTGACACTTGCATCTCACCTCCAACTTATTCTATATTTCTTGTTTCTTTGGTTTTCTACCCCTTTTTTTAGGTACATCTTCTTCTATATTTGTTGACACTAAAACAGATTCTTTAGTTTTTGATTTTTTCCAATGTTTTTCAACAAATCTATCAAAACCGTCTAAGTCTGTTTCGTCCATATTTTCCCTTATTCCAATTAAGTTTGCTTCTGTTATTGGATTTGTGATTATATACTCTCCATCTACATATTCAAGTATATTCCTATATGTATATAATTGTTTATCTGTAACTTTTTCAAAATAATGTGTTGCATTATCAAAGAATTTATCAAATTTTCCTTCTAATGTTTTTTCATTTCTATGATCAAATGTATATTCATTTTTGTCTTCTATTGGTATACATTCTGTTATTCTTTCAACATATCTTTTTCCTCTAAAGTCTTTCTTTAAGTGGATATCAAAATTTAATACTTGTACAACTTGTTCTTCCGCTGTTTTTTCATTTTTAAATACACCTGTTCTAAGCATTGAGTTTCTTAATGCTGTTACTAAATCTGGAAATGTTTTTGCATGGTGAGTAAATAATGTAAATTTAGATGCAACCTGTGCTGCTTGTATCATCCAAGATGCTACGGGGTCTGTTGCAACCTCACCTATGATATTAACAGAACCATCTGTTTTCTTTTGAACATCTAGACCTTCTTGTCCAGATATTGTGTCTGTTTCACGGAATGTTAATATGTTTCTTGTTGGGTATATTTTTCTTAGATGTAACTCGAACGCTGTTTCTTGAACCCTTATGTTCATTGTTTCATATATATTTTCTATCATACCCATAAGCATTGTTGTTTTACCACAACCTTGCTCACCAGTAATTGATATAATTCTTGCACCTTTTACCAAATATTTTAGTAATTCAATTGATTCATCACATCCAGGCTCTCCTTTGAACCATTGCTCTAATGTTGAACGTTTTACATCGAACTTTCTTACGAAGAATGCCCATGTTTCAGAGAAACTTGGTCTTACAACAACTACACGAGAACCATCTTTCATTTCATTGATTTTATAACCATTTGTGTCTGATAATTGTCCTGGATTATTATATTTATAAATATTTTGGCACACTCTTTTTAATTCTGATTCTGTACCAAAGCTTAAAAATGCTAGACGAATTGATTTACCTTGGAAGAATATCCAAATACTATCACACGCTCTTGGAACCTTATGTTCTGAAACTTGTGCTAAGTAATCAGAATCAGCTGTTTGTGCCACTTGGCTCATAAAGCTTTCTGGTAATCCAGATACACCACCAGATACACCATCAATATTCATATCTCTAATTTCATCAATACTACTATATCCTTTATAGTATTGATAAATTCTTTGTACAACTATTGATAATTTATCTGAAAAATTCAACTGCAAATTTTCTTTTTCAAATATATCTTCAATCTCTTGTGATGTAATAACATATGATGGTTTTGTTTCACCTTCAATATATTTTAGTTCAGCTAAATTATATTTTTTTATTATCTCTGTTAAAGCTTCATATCCAAAATCTTTTTTATACATATATATAAGAATATCAAATTTATCTTGTGCAGTTAATAAAGAAGGAATATCAAATGGTATTGCTTTTGATATATTTGCTTCATTTACTCCATATTCTTTTGATAATAAATCAAATATTAATTCTTTTACATATTTTTTATCATTAACATCTCCATATGTACAACCTTTTAATGCTTTCTTTAATTCATATTTTTTATTTTTTCTTCTCTTTAATTCTTCTTCTGAAAGACCTATATCATATAAATTTACCTTTGTTATTTCATCCAATCTTCTTTTAACAAACTCTTTCATTTTTTCAAGTGTATAAGTCTTATCATCTACATCAATTGTTTTTTCTGTTGGTGCTTCACGTTTTTTTTGAATCACATAATACATTGCTGCACCTGCTATAATTAAAACAACTAAAATTAATAGTATATTTGTTATAGTCATTGATATCCTCCTCTCTTTATATTATTGTTTGTAATTCTTGAAGTCTATATATAATGTTTTCAGATGCTCTTTTTATTTCTTCTATAAAAATCGCATTTCTATCTTCAGAATCTATTGTTTTTCTAAGGCTTAGAAACAAATCTGGTACTCCTGCTTCATTTGTTGCCTCAAAATAAAGTGTATTATATGGTATTGTTAATACCTGATTTTTTTCTTCTAAAAATCTTGTTATATTTTTTGAATTATATTTTGAATATTTATCATATTTTCCTACTAATATGAGTGATTTTGGTGATTTTAACAATTCGCTTTTTTCTTTTTTTTCTTTTAATTTTTTCAAACTATTATAGTTTTGACTTGTATTTACTATTACCAAATCAGATTCATCTACTATTTGTTGTCTTATTTGTTCATCAAGATTATTATCTAAATCTACAAAAACTTTATCATAATACATATTTGCTACATTTATTAAATCAACATATTCTTCCGCAATTTCTTTTTCATTATTATTTTGATTTTCTTCTACCCCAAGAAGTATTTCAAGTCTATCTTTAAATACAACTCTAGTATAATTAGTTATCATTTCTGGTGTTAATTTATTACTTCTTGCAACTCTAACTAGTCCTTCTATTCCGTTTCCACCATCAATAAGAGATTTATTATTATTACCAAATATACCTAATCTAAATTTTTTTATCTCTTTATCTTCAAAAAAACAAGATTTCAATTTTCCCTCTTTATTGGTTGTTGATATAATCAATATCTTATTATTGTACTCAATTGCCATATGTGTAGCAATTGCAGCCAAAGACATTGTTTTTCCTGTTTCTTCTTTTACGCTATTAACAAATGTTATTACTGACATTGTTATACTCCTCTTTCTATTATTTTGATAGCTTTTCTTATGTCTGAATCATTTCTTTGGTT
Organism: uncultured Clostridia bacterium; assembly: GCA_934168305.1. GTDB lineage: Bacteria > Bacillota > Clostridia > TANB77 > CAG-508 > CAG-269. The sequence continues at coordinate 13,937 of CAKPNF010000008.1, forward strand.
TAAAATTTGTTGTACTATAAATCCTATATTGTCTTTATATTGTACGCTTAACCTTTTAAATTTAATCTTTTGTACTCTTTGGTTTTCTGTTATAACGCTTAAATCACCGTTTTCTATTGGAAAATATATTCTTTCTTCATCCCATGTAATTTTGCATCCTAATGAAAGAAAATTTAAATAATCGTCTTCTTCCTTAAGCATTTCTTTTGCAAATAATATTTTTGTCAAATTTAATTTATTTTTTAGGTTTTGTAATATTTCTATTCCTTTTTTTAAAGAAAATATATCAAATGATGTTACAAAATAATTTTTGTCTGATGTACTAAGTTCAAGTTTTTCTATTCTTTCTTCAGTATCACAATCAATTAATACAATATCATATGGTAATTCTCCAACTATTCCATCATATTGTTTTATTTCTTCTAGACTATTAAATCCTATCGCTACATCTATATCCTCAAAAGAAGTTATATATGATACTGTAGGATTTATTGATGGTACTACATATCTGGCTTTTTGATTTATTGTTGAATCTATTATTAATACTCTGTTTTTCATGACTGTTAGTATTTTAGCTATATTTAATAACATATCTGTTTTATCATAAGCGCCTATAAATCCTATTTTTTTCATATATAACCTTCCTTTCATTTATTTTTCATTTGTATCAGTCTTTATTATTCTCCCCCTAAAGATTGTAAATATTCTTTTCTATTTTCTTTAGAATTTGTTATGCTTTCCTCAACTTTTGTTTTTAAGTTTTCTTCTCCCTCTTGTCCATTACTATTAATTGTAGGATTTATAACATTATTTCTTACATTTCCTTGATTAGCATTATATCTTGAAATTAATGTGTTTTTTGCTACTTGCACTATATTAGGGTTATTACTTATTAATTGCATAACTTCTCCTGTTGGAACATATGTTGGTGTTGCTGCACTTTGTATTCCTGCTTCTGTATATGTTGTTACATATAATTTAGACCCTTGCATTTTATATGCTTCAACTATAGCATTATTCATAGTTATAATTTCATCTTCTGTTAATTTTATCCAAATAGTATCGTCTACGTCAACACCATTAACTTGTGGTATTTCTACTTGTTTTTTTGAAACAACTATATAATCTTGTCCTGATGGCAAAGATAATCTTACATCAACATATTCTCCTGTTTCTAATTGAGTTGGTAATACTAACATATTATATTCTTGTTTTCTTAAATCATCTGTTGTTTTTTCATTTGATTTTGAAATAACATCAATTGTCATTACAGAATTTTTATTTAAATTTACTTTAGCTATTATAGGATCTTCTGAAAGTTCTAGATATTCTTTATCACCATTTCTTTCTATGTAGTAACTTCCTGTTTCACTTTCTGTTTTTATTTCATATTTAGTTCCATTTTTAGATAGATATAATGTTGCTACATTATTTTTGTATTCTGTTATTACTTCATTTCCTTCTTTATCAGATAATGAATAATTTGACAAAATTGACATATCACCTATCGCATTACTTGGCACTAAAGTTTTGTTTGTAACCTGTTGTTTCAACATGTCTGTTGTTATAACTTGACCAGATATTACATCTTGTGATAATACCCATACTTTTACACTATTTGCCTGTTCTTCTGCTTCTTTTTCTTTATAATTTTTTAATTGTAGAATTAAAAGTGCTATTAATATTCCTGCTAATACTAAAGTAACTAATACTCCTAATAAAAATGAATTTCTTGCTTTTCTTTGCATTGGATTTGTTGCCATTACAAATTCCTCCTTTTTTTATAACCTCTTACTACATTTTACATCAAATTGGTACTGAAATCAACAAAATAGTTCTTTGTAATTAAAAGTTAATATGGTTGTAATATTTCTGTAATATAACATTAAATTTTAATGTTCAACCCCATTTTATTTTCTAGCAATACCTTTCAATTGCTTTCTTTACACCCTCATTATTATTGTCATCTGTAACATAATCAGCTATTTCTTTAATTACAGGTGTACTCTGTCCCATAGCCACTCCAATTCCGGCATTTTCTATCATTTTTTTGTCATTTATATTGTCTCCGTATAGCTATAACTTCTTCTTTATTTATATTCAATCTGTCAATTAAATATTTTATCGCATTCCATTTATCTACATCTTTTAGAGAAATTTCGGTATAATAGTATTCTATATTAATGTCTTCTGTTCCTTGTTTTATCGTTTTTCTTGACATATGTCCAACATCCAAAACATCAATATTTGATATTTCTCTTAGTTTTCTAATAATTGAATTAAATATAGTTTTACTTTCATCACATATTGTAACTTTTAAAAATTTTTCATTTTGTGAATTTTGTATATATTTTTTCATGTCATCTACAATTGTTATATTTGTTTTATTTTTCTCTTCTTTTTTTAAATTCTCTTTATAATAGTATAAAACATTGTACTCTAATTTTTTTGCTAATATTGTTTCTTCTGTATATATATTGTATGAGATACTATTATTTTCACATATTTCTATTATTTCTAAAATTTTTTGTTTATCTAAAAATTTTTCGTATATTATTTCACCTTTTTTTATATCATAAATTAAAGAACCATTCCCAGCTATAAAATAATTTTCTGATTTAATTTCTTTTGCTATTGTTTTTATAGAATCAATTGGTCTTCCAGATGCTATTATTATATCAGTTCCCTTTTCTATTGTTTCTTTTATAGTATTCTTCGTTTCTTCTGTTACAATACCATATTTATTTAACATTGTTCCGTCCAAATCAATTGCAATTAATTTATACATTTATATTTCCTCCTCTTTTGTCCATACTTAACATTTTTTATTATAGCTCTGCCATTTATATCATAAATACATATTTTTTTCAATTTCATTTTTAAATTTTTTTGAAAATATTTCCTGTTTAATATTTCTAAAATTGCAAATGATAGTATTAGAAAAAGCAAATGTTTTTTTCTAGAAATGTATATTTGCAGGAGGTGAATTTATTATGGCAAACAATTCAAACAAAAAATTAGTTCCAGAAGCTATGACAGCTTTAGACAAATTCAAATATGAAGTTGCTAGTGAAGTTGGTGTTAATTTAAAAGATGGATACAACGGTGATATTTCTGCTAGAGATGCTGGTAGAATAGGTGGTAACATGGTTAAAAAAATGATCCAACAAGTTGAAAATAACATGAAATAGTTTTATTTTCAAATAGTATCATTTTTTGATATACTGACAGAAATTAATTACCCAATGATTGAGGGTAGGAAGTTATGTTTTGTTTTTACATAAGTAAAGGCAGGATATGATTTCCTGCCTTTTATTTTTAATTATTTATTTTTAAGCTTCTGGTTCTACTAAACCATAATTCTTTCCATCTTTTAATTTATGTATAACATTTACTTTTCCTGTTTCAACATTAATAAATGTTAAGAAATTATGTGTTGGATGAGCTTGTAATTCCAAAACTGCATCTTCTGGAGTAATTGGTTTTACTTCATAATAAGAAGTTTTTATAATTTCATTTGCTATTTCTGCAACATGGTCTTTTTCAACTTCCATTGTTTTAATGCTTGCATCTTTCATCATTTTTTCTTTTTTAGTTTTTGCTTTTCTTATTTGTCCTTCTAATATGTCTATATCTTTATCAATAGATGCATACATATCCTTATCTTCTGTTACAGCTCTAAATTTTTCTCCATTTGCTAATACACAAATTTCAGCTGTTTGTACATTTTTTTCTGCTTTTAAAGTAACGTCTGCTTCGGCATCTTCAAAATATTTTTCGATTCTGTCTAATTTTTTTTCTACATAATCGTTTATTGCTTCTGTTATCTTTAGTTCTTTTCCTATAATTTTTACTTTCATAAAAATCGCTCCCTTCTTTTTTACTTTTGCCTAACTTTATTATATATTTTATTATTATTTTTTGCAAGCATTTTTTAAAACAAATCTTCTAACTTGTATTCTTTTTCCAATTTTTCATTAAAATAAATCTTAGTTATCAACTCAAATTCTTTTAAGCTTTCATCTTTTAAGTTAAATGAAAATAATTTTTTGGGTGGTGCAGAAATAGTATATAGAATTGCACTTTTAGTGCTTTCGCTCATATCAATAGCTGATTTATCTTGTCTTCCACATGTTTCGCATTTAAAGCCATTATCTTTTATACTAAATTTAGTTAGATTTTCTTTTTCATTACAACTTGTACATTTTAAAACCCTTGGTGTAAAACCCAAAATACATAAAAGTCTAAGTTTAAACACCCCAAGTACAAAATCTTTATCTCTATCTGTTTCAGATATTGTGTACAATGTATTTAAAAATAGTTGTAAAATTTTGTAACAGTTTTCGTTCTCTTCTGTTACATCTTGTATTATTTTATTTATATGTATGGCATATTTTAACTTGTCTAAGTCTGTTCGTAAATTATAAAAAAATTCTATAGTCTCACATGAATTTATATGATATGTATTAGTTCCTTTATACATTAAGTATTCTCCAAAGCAAAATAATTGTGTACCTGCTAAAAGAGCACTTTGTTGTCTTCGTGCTCCTTTTGCTACACAAGATATTTTTCCATAATTAGGTGTTAATATTGTAAGCATTTTATCATAATCACCCATATTATTTTCTGCAATTACTATTCCATTTAATTTTATATTCGCCATTTTGTTATTTCCTTTTAATTTTCTAGTTTATGTTATGATTTTACATTTCCTCTCTTTTGTTGTCAATATTTTGAACATTCATATTAGTAATCTTTTGTATGTCTTGCATCTCTTGAATTCCTTTTTCAAGATTATCTATTTCTTTATATTCTAAGAAAGTATTTATATCTCCTGTATTTTTAAATGTATCCCATGCAATTTTTTTAATCATGTTCTTCATCTCCATTCTTAAAGTTTTACCTTTAATTTATCTTTTGCATTTTTCATAATTTTATACTATTACTTTAATTTAAATTTGTTAACAATAGAATCATTATCTAACCAATCTTGTTTTACTTTGACCCATGTTTTTAAATTCACTTTAAATCCAAAGTTTTGTTCCATATCAATTCTTGCAGCTCTTCCTATTCTCTTTAACATTTCACCATTCTTTCCAATTATTATACCCTTATGAGAATCTCTTAAACAATAAATTGTAGCTTCTATATCATATATATCTTCTTGTTGCTTATTTTTTCTTAAATTCATTTTTTCAACTTCAACATAAATTCCATGTGGTACTTCATCTTGTAATAATTTCAATGCTTTTTCACGTATAGTTTCTTCAGCTAACTGTCTTAATGTTTGGTCAGTGTATTCTTCTATATCATAATATGCTGGACCCGGTTTTAAGTTCTTCTCTATTTCATTTAATATGATATCTCTGTATTTTTCTTGATAAGCTGATATTGGAATAACAGCTTCAAAATTGTATTCTTTGCTATATATATCTATTAGATTTAATAATTTTTCTCTTTTTACCATATCTATTTTATTAATTATTAAAATTGTTTTTCTTTTTGATTCTTTAATTTTATCTAATATAATTCTATCTCCTTTTCCGATATCTTCACTTGTAGCTTCTATTATAAATAATATGATATCTGAATCTGGAATTGTTGCAAATGATGTTTCTACCATTGTTTCATTTAGTTTATGTTTTGGTTTGTGTATACCAGGTGTATCTGTAAATATAATCTGTGAATTTTTTCTATTTACGATTCCTTTTATTGCTGTTCTTGTAGTTTGAACTTTATTCGCTATTGCTGCAACTTTTTCTCCTACTAACAAATTTATTAATGTGGATTTTCCTACATTTGTTCTTCCTATTATTGTTACAAATCCTGATTTAAATTTTTCCATATCTTTCCTCCATTAGGTCAAAATTTTTTTCACTTTATGACCCATCTTTTATTCTTTATATTTCAAATTATTTTATGTGTGTCAAAAGGTCTAAAACTCTTGACCTAATTTTCTAATGTTTATCTTAATTATACACCAATTTTATGCTAAATTTGTAGAATTTTTTGAATTTATTCTATATTTTTTAATCACTATTTTAAAGTATTAAAAAAACAGAAATTGAACAATTTTTACGTTCGATTCCTGCTTTGCATCTATGCATATGCATGTCTTTTTTTGAAATCCAATAAATTTGTAATTTCTTTTTCAGTGTTTTTCGCCTTCTTTGTTTTCTTTGCTCGCTCTTGTTCAAGTTCTCTTTTTTGTTTTTCAGCCATAGATTGGCAAATTGCTTTTTGATATGCAAAATGTGTATCTTGTGAAATTTTGCTCCAATTATATTCATTTCTAACTTTATTTTTTGCTTTTTTAGTTATTTCTGCACACAATTTACGATCATATAATAATTCTAATATCGCATCTGCAATTGAGTTTGGATTTCCACAGTATGTTTTCATTCCATTTTCTTTATGTTGAACAATTTCATTTAAGCCACCTATATCTGAAACTACTATTGGATTTTCTGAAAGCATAGCTTCAAGTGCAACGATTCCAAATGGTTCATATGTACTTGGAAATACAGCTACATCTGCTGCTTTATACATTTTTTGTACATCTTTTCCCGCCATATATCCTGCAAAATATACTTTTTCTGATATTCCCATTGCATTTACTTGTTCTTTTAATTCATCAATCATTCCGCCTTTTCCACAAATTACAAGTTTGGCATCATGATAACCTTCAAGTATTTTTGGCATTGCTGAAATCAAATATTGTATTCCTTTTTCATATACCAATCTTCCCATAAATAATATTATTTTTTCATTGTCCATTGCAAATTTTCTTCTAAAATTGTAATCTCTTTCTATCCCATTAAATAAATTAAGATTTACCCCGTTTGGTATTACGTTTATCTTTTCATATGGTAAGCCAAATAATCTTTGTAATTCATTTTTCATGTAATTGCTATTAACAATTACTTCTGATGATTCATATGTTAACATCCATTCTGTATCATTTATATATCTTTGTGTTTCGTCATGTATTCCACTATTTCTTCCAGCTTCTGTTGCATGTATTGTTGATACTATAGGTATATTATATGAGTTTTTTAATGTTTTTGCCGCATATGCCACAAGCCAATCATGTGCATGTATTACATCAAATTTTTCATCTTTCGCTATTATTTCATTTGCTTTTGCAATTAAATTAAAGTTTAATTGCATTATCCAGTCTATAAAATTATTAGGATTTATCATATAGTTACTTACTCTATATACTTTTACTCCTTTATCATCTTCATATTCTGGTGAGTCTCCTTCTTTATATGTAACAACTGTTACATCATGTCCATCTTTTAATAGTGTTCTTGATAAATCATATACAACCCTTGATATTCCTCCTACAACTCTTGGTGGATACTCCCATGTTAACATTAATATTTTCATTAACGATTCTTCCTTTCACTTCTTTGACAATTTTCTTTTGTTTATGACATTTTTCTCAATTAATTATATTCTATACAAAAAAAATAAAAATGTAAATGGTTTTTTCAATTTTTTTATTTTATTTTTTTCAAAGTTATAATTCAGTGAGAAATGGTTATATTGTTGAATCATTTCTCACTGAACTGTAACTTCTCAAATAAAAAAAATCAAGTTTTAAAAACTTGACTTTTTGCTATGCTTCTACTGGGTAAACACTTACTTGTTTTTTGTCTCTACCTTTTCTTTCAAATTTTACAGTACCATCTACTACTGCATATAATGTATCATCGCTACCTTTTTTTACATTAACACCTGGATATACTCTTGTTCCTCTTTGTCTAACTAATATATTTCCAGCTAAAACAAATTGTCCATCTGCTCTTTTTACTCCAAGACGTTTTGATTCACTCTCACGACCATTGTGTGAACTACCTTGACCTTTTTTATGAGCCATTAATCTCACTCCTTTCACTTATGGTTTTATATATTTTCTCTTAATTAAAATCTTTTTAATTAATTTATGTAGAACTAAGCTTCTACTTTTTCTTCAGCTTTTGCTGCTGTTTTTCTTGCTGTTGATTTTATTGCTGTTATTTCAACTTTAGTATATGGTTGTCTATGTCCTTGTTTTCTTCTGTAGTTCTTTTTAGCTTTCATTTTGAAAACAATTATTTTTTTACCTTTACCGTGTGAAACAACTTTTCCTTCAACTTTCATACTTTTTACATAAGGATTTCCAACTTGTACTTTTCCTTCATCTGAAACTAGTATAACTTTATCAAAAGTAACTTTTTTACCTTCTTCAGCATCTAATTTTTCGAAGAATACTACATCTCCTTCTGCTACTTTGTATTGTTTTCCACAACTTTCAATTACTGCGTACATTTAAAATGCACCTCCCTTATTTGTATACTCGCTAATCCTTTTGCTAAAGGTAACTAAATTTAATTAGTTTTTATGTACCTTGACTAAGCGGATTACAGTTATTAATTTTAACATTATTTTTTTTTCTTGTCAACCACTTTTTGGTAATTTTTTAGTAGAGTTCGTAACTTTTATACTACTCCAATTCTTTTATTGCTTGTTCATATTGTTCTTTGTCAGGTGCCTTTCCATGCCATTCTACCTTGTTTTCCATAAAAGATACGCCTTTTCCTTTTATAGTTTTAGCAATTATACAAGTTGGTTTACCTTTAACATTCTTTGCAACATCAAAAGCATCCATAATTTCTTGAATATTATGACCATCAATATTTATAACCTGAAATCCAAAATTCTTAAATTTTTCGTCAATAGGATACGAACTCATTACTTCTTCAATTGTACCATCTATTTGTAGATTGTTGTTATCTACTATCACACATAAATTATCTAATTTGTATTTACCTGATGCCATTGCTGCCTCCCATACTTGACCTTCCTCTATTTCTCCATCACCCATTATACAATATACCCTGTAATCTTTGTTATCTAACTTACCAGCTATTGCCATTCCATTTGCAGCAGATAGTCCCTGTCCTAATGAACCTGTCGTCATATCAACTCCTGGTATTTTTTTCATATCAGGATGTCCTTGTAATCTACTTTCTATATTTCTTAAAGTTTTTAATTCTTCAATATCGAAATATCCTCTATTTGCCAATGTTGAATATAATGCTGGTGCACAATGTCCTTTTGATAAAACTAATCTATCTCTGTTTTCATCTTTTGGATTTTGTGGATCTATGTTCATTTCATAAAAATATAGAACTGATATTATATCAGCTATTGAAAGTGAACCTCCCGGATGTCCTGATTGTCCACTATATACTTCATCTATTATTCCTCTTCTAATATTTTTTGCAATTATCTGTAATTCTTCAACATTATTTATTTTTTTATTATTCATAATTTTTTCTTCCTTTCTATGTACATTTACATACGTTTTTATTAATAAAGTAACTATATCTTATAATATATTTATTTTATATGTTATATATTTTTTCTGCAATATTTGTAATATAAATATAAAATAATTGTAACCTTATTGTAATTTATTACATATTAACCTCAAAAAATTGACTTTTTTGTCAATTTCTGTTATTATACATTTCGACATTCAATATATTATTCATAAGGAAGGAGACTAACATGTATATAAGTTCATTTAATGTAATTTTAGGTAACAACGAAAAAAAAGTTATTATTCAAAATAACACATCCACTCTATCAGACAACATGTCTATATTAACAAGATATGTATTAGATTTAGGTGGAAATATGATTAATAATAACACAGCAAGTTTTTTATCAAAAGACGCATTTGTTGAATTTATCAACAAAGTGTTAGAATTTTAATTCTTCTAAGAACGGTAGCATAATTGCTACCGTTCCTTTTTATAAAATGAGTCAAAAGGAATACCTTTTTGACTCATTTATTCAAAAATTCTATTAAATTCTTGTTCATTTATTTTCTCTTGTTTAAGTAATGTTTGTGCAATAATGTCTAATTTATCTCTATGTTCTATTAATAATTTTTGAGCATTAGCATATGCTTCATCAATTAAAGATTTAACTTCTGCACCAATTTTATCTCCAATATCTTCTCCAAAAACAAACATATCATTTTGTTCTTTTCCTTGGAAATCAATTGGTCCTAAATTATCACTCATACCATATTTAGTAACCATCTCTCTTGCAATTTTTGTTGCTACTTCTATATCATTACTAGCACCAGTTGAAATATCATCTAGAACTAATTTTTCAGCAGCTCTACCACCAAGTAATGCAACTAATTTTTCTTTCATTTCGGTTTTAGAAATATAGTATTTGTCTTCATCAGATTTATACATTGTATATCCACCTGCAACACCTCTTGGTATAATTGATATTTCTTTTATGTCAGTTTGTGTTGCCAAGTATCTACTAACTACTGCATGTCCTGCTTCGTGATATGCTGTTAATTTTTTATCTTTTTCAGAATATACTCTTGTTTTCTTTTCAAGTCCAACAGTTACTTTTTTTACAGCTTCTTCGATGTCTGAATTTTCAATTTCATCATGTTTATTAATCGTTGCTATAATTGCGGCTTCATTTAAAATATTTGCAAGTTCAGCTCCAGTAAATCCTGCTGTGTCTTCTGCTATACTTTCTAAATTAACATCATCTGATATTCTCTTATTTTCACTATGAATTTTTAAAATATCTAATCTTCCTTTTAAATCTGGTGCTGGTATTGTTATTTGCCTATCAAATCTACCAGGTCTTAATAATGCTTTATCAAGCATTTCCGGTCTGTTTGTCGCTGCTAATACTATTATAGTTTCTTCTGAACTAAATCCATCCATTTCTACTAATAATTGATTTAAAGTTTGATTATTTTCTGTTTCTGCTCCACTATTAGATGTTCTTCTTGCTCCTATTGCATCTATTTCATCTATAAATACAATGCATGGTGCCATTTTTCTTGCTTTATCAAACAATTTTCTTACTCTTGATGCTCCAAGTCCTGCAAACATTTCTATAAACTCAGAACCACTCATTGAAATAAACGGAACATCTGCTTCACCAGCTATAGCTTTTGCTATTAATGTTTTTCCTGTTCCTGGTTTTCCATATAATAAAACTCCCTTTGGAACTTTAGCACCCATTTTAGTAAATTTTTCAGGTCTTTTTAAAAAATCCACAATTTCTATTAATTCTTCTTTTTCCTCGTCCAAACCTGCAACATCTTTAAATTTTATTTTTGTTTTTCTTTCTGTATCATCATATACTTGTCCTTTTTCTCCTAAACCTTGCATTTTAAATATCATTATAAATAATGCAATCATAACCAATGTAGGAAGTAAGCTTAAAAATGTTGTTGATATTTGTGTTATAGCACTTTTTGGTTTTTGTATCAATTCAATTTCATTTCCTTCTGCAACTTTTTGTTGTACTAATTCCATAAAGGCTTCTGTATTTGGAACAATTGATTTTTTTTCTTCCTCAACATTTTTTACTTTTACTTTTACAGATGTACTTCCAACTGTCATTTCTATTTTCTCAATATTTCCATATGACATCTCTTTAATTAAATCTGTGTATGCAAGAGTCTTATCATCTTTATCATTATTTACAAAATAATATATTCCAGCCCCTAATAAAATAGCAATAAATAAAGTTGAAATTATTACATATGTGATTAATTTTTTATTATCCTTTTTATTTTTATTATTATTCATCTATTTTTTAGTGTTCCTTTCGATTATTTAAATTTTATGCATTTGAACCTTCAGGTTCTTCACCATTTGTATCATCATCTTTTGCCTTTTCCTTACTTTTATCCTTTTTTTGTGTATCTTTGTTTTCTTTGGCATCTCCTTCTTTTTCTTCTTCTTTTATTTCCTCTTTTATTTCTTTTTGAACTTCAATTATCTTTTGTACTTCACCTTGTTTTTTATTGAATTCAGATTTTAATATAAATATTGCAGCTATTATATAAATAGACGCTACTAATACATACATTATATCAAAATAGTTTATTGTAAATTTATAAAATGCATTTATTATTAAATAAATTATATTCAATATAGTTGGTAAAGTTATGGCATATACAGCCATATTGAATACAGCAACAAATCTTATTTTTAATTTCAAAATAATTGTAGTTATATATCCAACAATTGCTATAACTAGTATATAGAATAATGTATTTATAAAATAAATAACAAAAGCATATATAAATAATACTAAACATAAATTTAAATATAATGACATCATATTAGAACTTGTTAGATATTCAACTATTTGCTGTTTATTAAACTCTGTTATTCCCATTTCTCCAAATAATTCTTTATATTCGTAGTTTGATGTTCCCTTTAATCCTATTTGTTTTAGTATTAGTTTATTTTTCAATATTATTATTGCATTTTCTTCATCACTTACTTGATTAACATATTCATTAATTTTTTCTTCGCTGTCTGATACTGTATCAATAATCACTTTTCCATACATTGGATCTTCATCTATTATAGCTTCTTGAGAATCTACTTGTAATGTTCCATCTTTATATGTAAGTTCAGGTGATTTTTCATTTATATATTGTGCTATATTTTTAATTTCTAAACTAGCTTTATAAACAGTTATAATTGAAGAAATAATGCATAATGTCATTATTAACAATCCTAAATATTTTATTGCACTTTTAAAACCTTCTACTGATAATTCAGAATATTTTTCTATTTTGTATATTGAATACCATACTTTTTTAAAAAATCCTTTTTTAATATCATTATTTTCTACTTCCTGATTATTATTTTCTTTGTTTTGTGGATTTTTATACATTTTATCTCCACTCCCTTCTAATACTACTATCAACATGCTTTATGCTTGTATTGAAAATCACTTCGTCATCTATTTTGACATTTCTACCTGTTATATCAACAGTAACATGATATGTCCCTATTCTTCCTAATATAGGACATTTCTGACCATTTATATTAACAAATAATTGTTGCTTTTTTAATAAATTTTTAATATCACCAACAATATATCTAATTTTATCTATTTTTCTATACATGTCTTTTCCAGTTTCAATATTGACCCCATCTGCATATCCACATGGAATTATTGCAACTTTTGTATCTTTTTTTGTTTTATAAACATTTGAATACCCAATATTAAAATTTTTGGGAAGTTCTTTTATTTCTGCAACATTTGCTTTTAAATATCCTATTTTCCTTAATCCTACCGAATTTTTAAATGCTATTCTCCCATTAAATGCTGAACCTATTCTTACAGCATTTAAATGCATATTAGGAAATTTAATAAATGCTGATGTATTGCAAACATGTAACATTCCAGTTTCTAATTCGTTCATTTTCAATACTTCAATACAGCTCATAAATCTTTCAAATTGTAATTTAGTATATTTATCATCATAATATGCATTTGAAAAATGAGTAAATGTTCCTTCTATTTTTACATTCTTTAAAGATTTTATTATCTTTATCATTTCATCTCTATTGTTGTATACAAAGCCGTATCTTCCGAAACCAGTATCAATCTTTATATGAGCTTTTATTTTTTTATTTAATTCTTGTCCAATTTTATCAGCAATTTCTGCAGCTTGCTTTGAGCCAATTGTTATTATTATATTATTATCTATTAAAGTTCTAACATCTTCTTCTATACTAGTTGAAGATAACATTAATATTTTTTCCTTTATTCCTGCATTTCTTAGTTTTAGAGCTTCTTCAATTGTTGAAACAGCAAAAAAATCTATTCCATTATCAATTAAGAATTTTGTATATTCTACTATCCCTAATCCATATCCATTAGTTTTTACAACTGCTATTATTTTAACTTTATTTCCTTTATCATCAGGTAGATTTGTATTTGCATAATCTTTTATTTTTTTTATATTGTACCTTAAATCTTCTTTATTTATTACTACTGATTTCAAAACGTCCTCCTAAAAACAGTTTTTATTTTTTTCCTATATTTCTTTTTATTTGTCTTAGTGTTCTAAATGCTTTTTCTGAAAATTTGTACATTTTATATTTTAAAGGTTTAAATGGAATATAAATTTCTCCTATAAACTCCGTGAATTTTGCCCCAAATCCCTTTTTAAATCTATATAATCCGTATTGTGGATGATTTTCATCTACAACTCCTGATACTCCTCTAAAGTCATATATGTCATCATGTCTTGCTATTGCCATTTTTATCATTTCCCATTGTAGTAAATAGTTTGGCATTAAATTTCTGTGTTGATTACTGCTTGCTCCATATAAGTACCATGTTTTATTTCCATAAAATATTGGAATTACTCCTGAAATTGGTTTTCCTTCGTAATATGCCATTAATAGTTTCATATGTCCTTCAGGTACCATGTTATCATACATTTTTTCAAAATATTCTAGTGGTCTTGTTATAAAACCATCTCTGTTTCCTGTTTCTATCATTATTTTATGGAAGTCTTTTAAATCTTCCCTTGTACCTTCTTTTACCTCTACTCCTTTTCTTCCTGCTAAACGTATATTATATCTCCATTTTTGATGGAACCCTGCCATTATTTCTTCTTCTGTTTTATCTTTTATGTCTAATCTGAATACAAATCTTGGTTGTATTTCGTCTTTGAAGTCTTTTGCATCATCTTTTATTTTATATCCTAAATTTGTTACTATATCTCTGAATGCTTGGTCGTCTGTTTCTATGTCTGGTTCTATTCTTAATACTATTGCATTGTATTTTTTTGCAAGCTCTTTAGCTCCATCCGTTAGTTGTTTCATTACTGCCATGTCATGTATATCACATACTGGTCCTCTTGATGCATACATTATGTTTCCGAATATTGGCATTTTTCTTATCCATACACATAATGAACCTATTATATTTTTTTCGTCATCTTCTGCTAATATTACTTCTGGTTTCCAGTTTGGCTTTTTTATTTCTGCCCATTCTAGTGATTGTTGAAAATTACATCTTTCGTGTCCTTCTAAAAATTTTTTATATGCATTTTTCGAGTCTTCATCTGTTACAAATCTCATTTTTTATTTTTCCTCCTATATTATTTACGTTTTAATGGTATTTTACACTAAGATACTAAAATTTACAAGTCATTTTACAGAAAATTTACAATGATTTATGTTCCAATCTTTCTACGCAAATTCAGCTAAGAAAAATGGCTGAACATAAGTATACAAATACTTCTAAAAAATTTTCAACTAAATTTTAGCCAAAAATTATAAGTCAAAAAGAACCAAAATCTATAATAATAGAAATTGGTTCTTTTTATTAATCTATTTTTGGTGGAGATGAGGAGATTTTATATTTTCCCTTCTAAGTTTTCCTCATCTCTGCCTAAATAGCTAAATTTCAATATTTTGTTGATAAGTCTTTCTTAAATCTTCCTAATCATTTAAAACTAAGTGGCTAAAAAGTGGCTAAATTTTATGTACGTTCTAAGAAATTCTTTATTACTCTTTCTTTATCGTTAATATTAAATTCATTACATATTTTTTGTAAGGTTTTTATAAGTCTTTCACTTATATTATTTCCCTTCATTTTCATGTTTTCTTTTTCATTTTTTATACACAATATTTTTTGTTTTTTCATTGGCAATCCATCCTTTTCAAATAAATTTTTATAATTCACTTTCAAAGGCGTATGATTTTTCTTAATTATATCCTTTCCTATATTTTTTGTAAATGATTTTTCATTATTTTTTTCGACAATTTCCATTTTTCTTTCTCCAATATACTTTATTTCATCCGAGCTCTTTTGATGTGATTATTGTATATTATATTTTACCAAAGTGTTAAAATGTTTTATGAAAGTACCAAAATGTTTTATGAAAGTCATATTTTGTCGAATTTTGGGTTTTACACTAAAAAAAGCTACATCTATTGTAGCTCTATGTTTTTAGTATCGTATAAGTCTGTTATTTTCTTACCCAAATTTTCTGCTATTACTAACATCTCTATAAATAATATTTTATCTACATCTTCTTCTATTTCCGCTAGTCTATGTCTTTCTATTCCTGTTTCTTCTGATAAATCTCTTAGCGATATTCCCATACTCTCACGAATCTCTTTTATTTTTAATTCTACTGTCATAAAAAACACCTCTAGCTTATTATTGCTAGAAGTGTGATTTTTATGCAATTTCTCTTTTAATCTCTTTAGCCTTCTCTTTAGATTCTCTCTGGATTTCTTTCATTATGCTTTCATAACTCTTTTTTGACATAAATTGCAAACTCTGTATGCTTAATAAGTTAAATCTTTTTGCTAATTCTGTATATTGCTTTCTTGTTAATCTTATTCCTAAAATTTTTATCATTAGCAGTGAATTGTTATATGCTTCGTTCATATTTCATCACCTCATATGTATTATAGCATATTATGTAAAATTAGTGTGTCGAACGGTGTCGTTTTTTTTATTTTTTTCTATTATTTGATTCGTTGGAACAATTACATCTAACAAATTTAAGCATGATTTATAACATTTATCATTATACAAACTATATTCTTTATCTTCACTTTTATAATATTGTTCTTTAACTTTATTATAAATTCTATCTATCTGTATTTTTAAAGCTTCTTTATCTAATTTGTCTGTAACATATCCAAGTTTAAATTCAACATACAATTTTTCTTTCGGAAAAACATGAATATAGTTTTCTACATTTACTCTATCTAATATTTCAAATTCTTTTTCATTTTCTTTCATGACTTGCACTGCACGAAAATCTATGACTTTATTATCCCACGCATTTACTACATATAATACTTTCATTTTTTTCTCCTTTTTATGGGTAGTATAGCATATTGTTTGTAAAATTGCAAATATAAAAAATTAACCTAAAAATGACTTATGAAAATCCATTTTAAACCGTTTTATTTTTTAATCAATGTAATTATATGCCTTCATTTTAAGCCCAAAAACGCAAAAAAGAGGTAAATTGAAATTAATCAACTTACCTCATATTTTTATCTAACTCCACCTGTCCATTTAGCAAATCCTATTTTGTAATTACCTGTTCCAGAAACATTATATCTTACCATTGGTCTTCCATTAAATATTCCAAAACAGTCACATTCTTCATATGGTGATAAACTTCCTATTACTTTTGTTAAGCTTGTATCTGCATATATTACTTCTTTTGTTGAACCGTTTTTATATCTTCTCACTGGTTCATCACTCCCTTCAACTTTTGGTACTGCTACTGTAGTTGTAGCCTGTCCTAATTTATTTGCTACATCATTTTTAAATTGTATCCAAGCTTGTTCATTTCTTACATAATATCTTGGACATTCTTTTCCAGTCACATCGTAGTGTCTTATAATTGCATCTATACCTAAATTATATCTTTTACATATATCTGCACATAATTCTACTAAACTGTTGTATGTATTGTCGTTGAATTTTCCGTCCCAATCTGGGTGACAATCTTCTATTCCTATAGATTTTCTGTTCATAGAATAACTGCCACTATGGAAAGCAACTTCATTTTCTGGTATGCATCTTATTATTTCACCGTTTAAGCCGATTATATAATGAGATGAAGCATATGTCTTATGTGATGTTGCTAAGCTCTCAAAATAGTTTCTGTTGGCTATTGCACTTGAATTTGCATTGCCAACCCAATGAACTACTATCTTTTCAATTTTATTTTGTTTTTCTCCACTTCTTGAATATGGATTTAATGTTAATAATCTATCTTCTATATTATTCATTTACTTCACCCCTTGTATCTTCTTCTGCAAGTTCCATTGTTTCTACAATTTCTTCTTCCACGACTATTCCTCCTTGTTATTTATTGCTTTTTGCCCTAACAAATATGTACCTATTATACCTTGTACTACTGCAATAACTTGTACTATTTGTATTGCATATGGTATTGTTATTCCATCAACTGCATTTATTCCTGCAACTAACGCACTTACTATTGCTAGTATATTTGTTAAGTATTTTGCTATTGTTTTTAATTTTTCCATATCGTCTCACCTCCTACATAAATTTACTTAGTCCTAACACAAAAGCTATCGCTGTTAATACAATTCCAGTTATAAAAGAGATTACCTTACCTTTTACTTGTTTTTTAGTGTCTTCATAATCCTTAATTGGCTTTTCTTCTATTATTTTCAAGCGTTCATTCATTTTGTTTTGGTCTTCTCTCATTGCTTTCATTTCTGTTGCTATTTCTCTTACACTTAATGTTAAGTCGTATATATTTTCAACTTTATTTTCAACAGCATCTATTCTTTTTGTATTTGACTTTTCTCGTTCTTCTAAGTGTGCTACTTTTTCAATTAATTCAGTATCTTGCATTATTCTTCCTCCTTGGCTGTTTCTTTATTTTCAGTTTGTTCAACTTTTTCTGTTGTTTACTCTGCAGTGTTGTCTGTTGTTTCTTCTACAGTATCTTCAATAATTTCTGTAGTTTGTTCTATCTCTTCAGCTTCTTGCATTGACTTTTCTTGCTCTTCTGCTAAATATGTAATTAACTCTTCATAGTCTTTTGCATTTATCTTATTTTTATCTGCAAGTTTGTAAGCTTCTATTATTGCATAATCTACTGTATATACATTACTTTTATATAAGTTAATTACTGCATTTTTAAATAGTTTTGATAAATCTACCATACTCTACACCCCCTCACTTGCGTTATTTACTGCTAATGCTTGTGTATTATTTAATAATGTTTCTAAGTCTTTTGCATAGTCTAAATCTAGTATTGCTATACTATCTGTTGTTATGTTTGTTACGTTTTTATATGTTCTTGCGTTTTCTAGTTCGTCTAAAATCTTACTTTGTTCTTCTGTACATTCTATGTCAAGTGGTTCTGCTAATACATAGTCTATATAAAATGGATTTCCATTATCATTCAATTTTACTAACCATTCATTTGCTTCTGTTAATGATAAAAATGGTATACTTGCATAATTGTAGTTACTAGTATTTTCCCACCATAAACAATCTTGATATATTGCATCCTTAGCAACACCATTCTTATATTTTAAATAATTAGATTTACCATAAGCTACACTTCCATTAGTACCTAATATTTTTCCTGGTAAGTTTAATTGATAAAGCCCTCTAGTATCTGTATATATTGAACTATGCTTTGAATTAAATTTATTTACAATTCCATTAAATATTCTTCTTGCAATATAATGTCTCTCAAACCATTTGCCATCTTTCTTTATAAATGTATCTTTATAGTCTCCTATTGCTCTGAGTGGTTGCTGCGTTGGCATTATGTATGATTGTTCTTGATGTTCTTCGTAGTTGGTTGCTGTTGGGTTTTGTTCTAATTGTGTTTCTTCTACTGCTAGTACAAGCTCGTTTTCATCTGTTCCGTTATACACACCTAAAAATATATAATACTCGTTTTCTTTAGTTGTAAATGTGTATTGTGTTAAATCATTATTACTAGCAAAAATTAATCTTGAAAAAGCATTACCTATCTTAACAGGCTCTTTACCTGCAGTCAAAATAAATCTGTTGCCTTTGTTTTTCTTTTTTATTGTATATGTCGTATTAGGTTTTACTCTCGCTATAAATCCTACGGTTGTTGAAATTGCAAGATATAACTTTTTAGATACATCCATCCAAATCCCAGTTATATATTTACCAAACAAATTTTTATTACATTTAGTTACTTTAACAGAACCTTGATTGTAAGAACTATACGACGTCTCCACATTTCCTTTTTCTATTTTAAGAGTATCTTTATTAGTTAATAAAGCGTTTATTATAATATATTTACAATTAGAATTTGTTATATTTAAAACACCGTTTGGTTGTGTTGTTGAAGTCATTTCTAAAAATGTTTTGTTTTTGTCATATAGAGCAACTTTTGACAAATCAGACCTTCCAGAAATGTAATATTTCTTATTAGCTTCTATTGCTATATAATCACTATACATAATATTACTTTGTATTTGTATACTTCCATCACTACTAATATATTTTCCATCTGTTGTTGTATTTTTATCAAACAAATTCACATTACTACCAACAGTTTTTATTGGACTTTGATAGCCTAGTGATGGCATATTAGGTACAAATTGTTCAAATTCTGTATAAACAGAGTCACTTTCTATTTGTATTTCTAATTCTAAATTATTGAATACAATATTTGCATTTGATGTATAACATCTTAAATATATTTCCTTTTCTTCTGTCAAATTAAATATATGACTAACAGTTCCTTTTTTTTGTGTTAATTCGATACCCGTTATACCAGAATTAGAATAATTACCTGTAATAAAAGTATTTGAAGCACTCATTATATATACTGCAAAATCTCCGCTTGGTCTTTCAAAAGTTCCAGATTTAACCTTAATAGTATATGTACATGTTCCTGCTGGAAGTTTTACTTTTGTTGGTTTATCAAATATTATGTTTCCACTGTTCGTCGCGGTTCCATTCAATTTTAATATACTATTATCAAAGCTATAATTTACACCAAAATTATTTCCACCTGGTATTTTGTTCCCTGTAAAATAGTTCTTTCCTTGTGTACTCGTCTCCTGCTCACTATTTCCACCAATGCCAATTTTTGCTCTGCAATTGCTACTGTCTTCTACGTGTATGTATTCTCCGCTAGCTTGTCCACGAATTGAGTTTTGATAAAAGTCTTCTTGTGCTTCTTTTAACTCTTTTTCGAGTTTTGTTTTTTCTGTTTCTAGTTGTAGTATTTGATTATTTGTTTTTTCAGCATTTTCATCTATTTTATCCCAGTTACCATTTAGATAATTATCCACATCAAATTTTTCTTCGCTTGTCTCTGGATTATCGTGTTTCTTTAATTTTAAGTTTCCTGTTTCACTCATCTATTTACCTCCTTTTCAAGAGTTTCTATTCTTTTTATTAAACTTTGTATTAGTTCATCTTTCTGTTTATCTTTTGCCTGTAATTGTTCGATTTGTTCTTGTTGTTCTTGTATTGCTTTATATGCTACTGATGTCATGCTATATAAATTTGCTCCTATTTCTTTTCCGCTTTCATCTATTGATGTTAAATCTTTTGAATACTTGTAATTACTTCCGATTACAAAACCGATGCTTTTTTTGTCTGTATCCTTATCTGTTTTATAATTAAATTCGTAAATATCAGTATTTTTTACAACGTTTATTGCTTTCTTAGTATATCTTTGTATATTTTTCTTTTTTTCTTCTCTTGAATTATCTATAAATGCTTTACCACTTACATATCCATCAGTACAATTAATGCCTTTATACGCCGTTAAATATTCAGTACTTGTTATGCTTCCTTCTATATAACAACTTGTTCCATGTATAGCTCCATCATCTGTAAATAAGCAATAATTATCTCCTGAACCTAATCTAAAGCTATTGCTTCCTGCTTGATTTGCATAAAATTTTATATTGTCCAATATAGTAATTGAAGCATAATCAATCACATTTTTTGGATGTATTGCTAATAATGATTTATTTGTTTTTTCATCCCAAAAATATAATCCAAATCCAGTTGGGTCTCCGTTTAGAAATACTCCGCCTGATTTCATACCTGTTCCGATTCCATCTAATACTAAATTGCAATTACTTAGTACCAATTCACCATAAGAACCATCACTATTTTCTTCACTCATAACAAAATTTTTTATGTATAAAATAGGCCAAAATTTATTATCTTTTTTTGTTGTAATTCCCCAAGCCATACCATCAGATATTTCTTGTCCATAATTTCCTGTTACCCCAAAACTTATATAGTTTTGATTATCAATTGTATTTACACCCATTTCTCCAAATTCAGTTCCATCATTTTTATAAAAATGTTGTCCTTCTTTATCTAATGCCATCATTACATTTTTATTTTTATCCAATATTGCTAAACTAGCATTTTTATTTATTATCATCATTTGAATAAAATCTGATATTTGATTCCAAGCAATTTTTACATGCTCATAGTTTTGCTCTATTGCTGTTCCTAATTTACTTGTTTCTGTATAACCTTTCAGCTTATTATCAGTAGCAGTATTTGCACTGTTTATTGCTTCTGACTTAGCTGTTGATGTTTCTGTCTTTGTTGAATATGTTTTACTTACTTCACTTGTTATGCTTTCTGCTTTTTGTGTTATTTGTGAATTTGTTTCTGTTTTTGTATAGTAATTATTACTTAAATTTTTATTTGTACTATCTGCTGTACTCTTTGCTGTGTTTGCTGTGGATTGTGCTTTATCTGCTTTACCATCTACTGTTTTTATTTCTGTTTTTACTTCACTTACACTTTGTGTTATTCCGTTTATATCTTGTTCATGTTTTGTTATTTTTTTAGAATTTTCTGATGTTTCTTGTGCTAATTGTGTTAATTTCAAATTTTCTTCATCGATTTGACTTTGAATCTTTCTGTTTATGACTTTTTGATTTTGCTTTCTTGTTGTTGTATCTTGTTTTTGTTTTATTGCTATTTTACTTTTTATATCTGCAATAAACCTTTTATTTAAAGTAATTTCTCCCTGATAAATTATCTTTTTTCCATCAATGTTAATAATATCTCCTATATCCACTATTGGACTTATTATTGTAGTACCTTCAAAGCTATAAAAGTCCAAATTTTTTATAGAATCATATATCTTTTGAATGTCATCTTCCTCACTAATAAATAAATTATCTTGTCTAATCCAAAGAGTATCTTTTATCTCATCTCCTACTTTAAATGATTCAGTTCCATTCTCATAAGCTACTCTTGTTATTTGATGTTCTTCCCCCCATTTATAAGTTTTAAATAATCTTTGAGGGATTATTACTTCATCTTCTCCAAGTTTTTTTATTTGAATTTTACCAGTTCTACTAGCACAACAAAATCCTCCAGCTTTTTCTGAAATATAACTCATATACTCTCTCGCTTTTACTTCATTGTCATAAACATATATTTTTTTATTAGAATTAAGAAAAGAGCTTGTTTCTAATTCAAGCCCTTTCTTTTTACATATATCTTCTGCTATTTCCCCTAAAGTTGCATAGCCTTTTTTCTTTATCAATTCACTAGCATCATAATATCCGTCATCTGCATCTAACTTTATAATATTATCTACAGCTTTTATATTTATTATATTGTTATCTTCATTGTCATAGTTATCAATATTATAAATTCCGTATTGGTATCATCTCAAAACTATCATCATGTTTAGATAAACTTTTTACTTGTAATTTGTTTAGATCGCATACTAACATTTTATTCAACTCTGCAACTGTTATAGCATGATTTACTAAAACCCCATATTCTATTCTTATTGTTTTAGGATTCGTTATTCCAGAATTTTTATGTATTTTTATTTCTATATACTGACTTGGAACACTTCCTAACTCTAGTTTTTCATCAAATAATTCTCCCCCATGTTTAAAATCTAGCAAATATTTTGGATTTAATAATACATCATCTATATAAATATTAGTAACTGATAGTACATTGTTCTTATCTATTGTTTTTAATGCTTTTTCTGTTAATCCCTTATACATCATTTACCTCCAATACTATTTGTTTTTGTGCATCTGTTAATTCCTTTTGCATCAAATTAAATGATGTTTTCCATTTTGTTTTCTCTGTTGCTGTTCCTTTTTCTGTTGTTATCATATCAACTTTCCTTTTTGAAACTCTGAATTTGGCTCCTTCTAAAAAGCCGCCTTTTACAACTGGAACCTTAACATCTAATATAAATGGGTTTTTAAATGTTTTTTGACATAATTCCTCTGCTTCTTCCTCTGTATTAAAATCCCAGGACATAGAAAGCTTTAACATTCCTACTGCAATGGGATTATCAATTAAAGAACCGTCATCATTTGATGTATAACTATCTTTGTCTGTATCTTCTATGTCTGCACTATATGTTGAAGGTGTTGGTAAATTTTCTTTTTCTCCATGTTCTCTCCATATCATAATTTCTACCCTCCTACTAAAGCTTCTATGTCTTTTCCTGTTCTTCTTGTTCTATCTCTTAAATCTTCTAATAAAATTTGTCCTAGTTTTTGATTTCCTACATTAACTGTTAAATATATTGGTCTGTCATTGTTGTTTCCACTATAATTAGACAATACATCTTCAAATGTATCTCTCATTATATTTTGTGGTGTTACAATCTCTGGGTTTGTTTTAGCTCCTGAATATTCACCTGCTAATACTGTTGTTGCTTCTGTTAATACACCACCTTTAGCAAGTTGTGGTATTTGTGGCACACTTATTGTTCCTATCCAACTAAATGGTTTTAATCCTAATATTTCTGCATTTCTTATGTTTCTTAATACTGTATTTAAACCAGTAAATGGTATACGTATTACTTTGTTAATTCCATATATAATTGCATTTACTATTGATTTTAATCCACTTAATATTCCTTCTTTTATACCATCAAATATTCTTCCACCTGTACTAAATACATTTTTTACTGCTTGCCATGCTTGACTGAATTTGTCTCTAAACCAATTTGGAATATTACCAAATATAGAGGTAATTCCATTCCAAGCACCTTGTGCACCTTCTTTGACTTTGTTTTTAATGTTTTGCCATATTTCAGAAGTTTTGCTTGTTACTTGCTGCCAAATATTACTTATAGAATTTTTTATATCTGTAAATTTTTGAACCGCTGTACTTTTAATATTGTTCCATATTTCTGTGACCTTATTTACTAAACTTGAAATACCATTTAATAATCCTTGAATTATATTTTGCCCAAATCCGAGCAAAAACCGTACTTGGAGAATGTATTCCTAATAAACTACAAAAAGCATCTATAATAGGTCTAATCATATTATCATATATCCATTGTCCTATACCTACTAACCCATCTATTATTCCCTTTAAAATTCCTGCTACAATATTTCCACCACATTCTTCAATTTTTTGTTCAAAATATTGCTTTGCGCTTTGAATAGCATCACCAATCCAAGTTCCAATAATTATACCAAGTCCAATAAATCCTGCAGCTATACCTCTAATTATTGCATATACAACACCACCCCAATCGATGTTTTTAACAAATTCTTCAACATCTCTGGCTATTTGTTGCCAATCTATTTCTTCTAGTGCAGTGTATATACTTGTAAATACTCCTTTTATTCCTTCACCCAATGTTTTAGCTGCTACTGCCCAATCAACATTATTAAAAAATCCATTTATAGCATTGCCAATTGCTTTTCCAAATTGTTTCCAATCAAATGTAGTTACAAAACTATATCCAAAATATATTATTGTATTTAATCCCTGTGCAAATGTATTTCCAACTTGATTCCAGTCAGTTGTTGCTATAAAACCATTTAAAAATTGTGCAATATTAGTTCCTATTTTTTTTGCTGTGCTTTGTATTTTATCCCAAGGTATATTGTTCATTGCTTCATTTAATTTTTGTCCAATTGTCGAACCAACTTCATACCAATTTCCATTTTTTATAGCATCTAGCAAACTATTTGTTGGATTTAATTTTGATAAATCGCCTATGTTTGGTGAACTAGCTCCACTTCCACTATTACCTTTATCCCCAACATTATTAATTTCACTATGTACACTAGATAGACTTTTGCTTGTATCTTTTGCACTTTTTTGTGCACTCTTAAATACTCCTGCACTTGCTTTTGCAAATATATTTACACCAGTTAATGCATAAGCTACACTTTGAATTGCTTTCATTAATTGATACACCAAGTTCGTTACAAATTGAATAACTGGTGCTAAAGCACTACCCATTGCATATTTCATATACTCTATATTTGCACTTAATTGTTTTGCTCCAGCATTTTGACTAGATAACCAACTTTGAGCACAGCCACTTAATGTTGAATATATACTTCTTAAACTAAATAATGCTGCTGCATATTTTAATACAGTTCCTATTCCACTCTTTATTCCACTTCCAACACCTTTGGTTTTTGTTCCAATATTTTTAACAATATTTCCTACTGCACTTGCTCCTTTTTTTATTACATTTATAGGGTTCAAACACTTTGCTATATCACTTCCAACATTCTTAAATGCTGTTCCTATTCTACCTGCTACTGTTTTTGCCTGTTCTATTTTAGATTTAAAAGCATTAAAAAAACTACCCAATTTGCTTTGAGTAGTTGCTGTTTGTAATGTTTGTTGTTCTAATTGTGACATTTTGCCTTTTGCTTCACTTAACTGAGTATTATACATCTCTATTTCAGTATATAATTTTTGTGCCTGACTATTTAATGATGTAAAATCTTTATTATTTCCTAATGCATTATTAACTGTTGTATCCATTGCTTTATCATTAGTGCTTATTCCTTCTGGTGTTACACTTTTTCTAGTATCTTCTACTATTTTATCAATTTGAGGATTTATTACGTTTAATTTCATTTGTCGAGCATTTATTTTTTCTTGTAAACTATCTATTTGTTTTTGTATTTGAGATATTTGTTTTTGTGCATCTTTATTATTAACTTTAATTGATATTTCATTATTTTTTGAACTTTGTTTTAAATCTTGTACTCTTTTTTTTACATAATTAGTAGCTTGTTGGACTTTATTCTGCATCTCTTTAGTATCTATTTTCGAAAATGCTTCCTGAACTTGTTTCATTTGTTTTTTTATTGCAGGTAACATTTTTTCAAATTCTTTCAATGCTTCTTCTACTTTTGCAGTTACTACAATTTCTATCTCTTCTACTGTCATTGTTATTCCTCCCTTCTATTTTAATTTTTAGTATAATAAAAAGCACCTACTTTAAAAGTAAGTGCTTTATTTTACCCTTTCCAAGTATGCCCACAATTTTGACAAACACGCATTGTCTTTGTAGCATTCTTTATTTTTTTTCTTTTTCCTATAAATATTGCTGCTAATAATGCTGGGATAGTTAAAAAAATCCATTTTACTGGTATCCACCACCATCCAATACACAACCACCAAAGTAAACCGTGATGTTTTGTAACTAATTTTTGTTCATTAACTATCTGAAAATTTATATTTTCACTTCCACATTTTGGACATTTCATATTAATACATCTCCTTTTTTATTTCTAATATTAATTACAAACTCAATATTTTAATAACTCTTCATTTATTTGTCCTATTCTACTGGATATTTGCGAATATCTTTTGTTTTCTTCATCTGATAATTTTAAATTTTCAGATTGTTCTTCTAATTGTTTTATATTGTTTTCTATTTCTTTTAATTGATTTTCTAATTTTTCTAAATTATCCAAATATGCTTTATGATTCTCTATCTGTTTATTTATTGTTTCTATGTTTTTTTTATAAATTTCTTTTTCTTTTTCATTTGTTACTAAATTTATTTTCTGTTTAAATTCAATTATTTGTTTATTTGCATTTTCCATATTAAAAGCTGGAGTTGCATATTTTAATGTTCTTATTTGGTTTTTTATTTTTTCTTTATCTGATTTCAAATTATTTTTTTGTATATTTATTTTATGATATTCTTCTTGTTTAATTTGGTATGTTTTATATTCTTCTATTAAATTTACTTTTTCCTCTACAAGATTTCTCTGTTCTTTGTTCTTATCATCATTCTCTAAAACTTTTTCTTTAATATTGATTAGTTGTTGATTTGTTTTTTCTAACTTATTTTCTAATTCAGTATTATTACTCTGTATTATTGCTTTTTCTTTAATTTTATTTATAATATTTTCATTTGTTTTATTATTGTCAATCTTTTCGTTTTTTTCTTTTAAATTTTGTATTTCTATTTCTGCATTTGCCAATCTTCGCTTTAAATCTGTTATTTCATTATAATAATCTGTATTTTGTACTTCTTTGTGTTCTTCTCCTATTTGTTTGCTTGTTGTATCTGGTTCTTTTGAATTATTAGCTTTTATAATGTTATATGATGTAATACTTATTATTGCTGTTGTTGCAAGAGTTCCAATTAAATATAATCTAGGTATTTTTATTTTCATAGTTATTCCTCCTTCTATTTTATATAGAAAGAGTATAACACTTTCACTTGTACTTTTTTGTCGAAACTTGTCGAATATTTACATTTTCTATAATTTATCCTTTAAATAACATTCTTTGTTCCTCTAATGTTTGTTCTTTCTCTTCTGTTTTAAATAATTCCTTATAATTGTCTTTAATTGGTATTATTTTAGGATTTCTACTCATACTATCTGCTTTAATTAATTTATTAGTTGCCGCTTCTTGCAATTCAATTTCACTTTTTAAATCATCAATTGTTTTTACAAGATGCGCTTGGCAGTATGTATTTATTTCTGAATATTTACTATTCCAAAATTCGTGTGGTTTCATATCAAAATAATATGCTAATGGTTCCATTGAATATATTAATTCTATTAAATTATTAGTTTCTCTTATATTCTCGATAATATCATTTAATCCTTTTAAATTTGAGAAATTATTTCTTTTTCTATTACCCTGTTGGCTGCATTCTCTACTGCTTTTTCCAATAATTTGTCTGTATTCATTGTTAATAATGGATTTGATGTTATCTCTTTTAGTTCTTTCTTGCTCATTTTCTTTTTGAAAAAACCCTCATCATTCAATGCCTCTGCTATCTTCGCATATAATTCACTTATAGATATTCCTTCTGTTCTACAATCATCCATAAAGTCATACACTTCACTTGATGATGTGAATATACTTTCGCCGTTTTCATTTTCTGCTAATTTAAATATTATTTTTGACAATGCTTCTATATCTAATATAGAATATGCTTTTATAAATACTTCTTCAAAATTTTTGTTTTTTAGTAGATTAGCTATGTCTACTATTTTTCTTGTTTTTAGTACTAAATTAATTGTTTTATTTTTTGTTTCTATAATCATCTTTAATTCTCTCCTTTGCAAAAGAGAGAAGGCACAAGCCTTCTCCTAAATTAAAATTTTGTTGAATCTCCTTCAACTGGATATCCATCTGTTTCAACTACTGTTGAATTTTTAAATACTCTCATAGTATCTTTAATGAAATCACCATCATTCATCTCTTGTCCTGCTATATCTATTGTACATTTTACTGTTTGCACAAGTGGTTTTGATACAACTGATGCTGTTGTATCTGGATATTTTAAAAATAAATATATTTCAGTATCTGCATCTGCTATTGCCATCATTGATTTATGCGTTTCTTGTATGAACATCATTTCAATATCAACAGCTTCTGCTTTTCTTTTACCTTTTGCCATTCTTTCTTCATCTAAATCTAATGCACTATATGTTTGTCCTTCTTTTAAAGTTTTTAATTGTCCAACTTTTTGAACATAGCCTATTTTTGTTTTATCTCCTGTTAAGCTTGTTGCATAAGATACTTCGGCTTTCATTGCAACTTGTGGTGTTGTTGCTTTTGGTGTTTCTACTGCCATCTCTAATTCCTCCTTATTATTTTAAATTAAAAGAGGTCGTTATTGAATTATAACGTACCTCAAATGTTATTGTTATACCGTATTTTTGCAATATAGAATCATATACTGCTGGACTGGTATTTGTCCTTATAAAATTAAATTCTTGAAGTTTTTTATCAACTTCATCTATCATTCTCATAGCTTGACGTTGTTTTTCATTCCAACAAGTTATTGATATTTGAAATGTAGAACGAATTGGAAATCCGTTTTCTGTTAGATTTACTGACTTTAAAGGTGTATGTAATTCCAATATAGGAAATTTACTTTCTGTATTTGGATTACTTAAAATTGGTTTGTTTTTATACAAATTTTCTAGCTTTTCATATACTAAATCGCTAAATTCTAATTCGCTTAAATCTTTCATTTTGTACACTCCTTTAACATTTCATTTAATCTTTTCTTCGCTATCTCCACATTTTCACTTCTACTTTCAAATCCTGCATCACCTATAAAATGATTAGCTTTTGAACCTACTGCCACATAAAATTGTTGTTTATTAATAGTTACTATTGGATAGCTCAACGACCTCCCCACTTTATTTACAGGGATATACCATTCTGTATATCCTGACTCAATAAAATGTTTTGTTTTTCCTATGTGCTCTTGTTCCGCATATTGCCCTGTTCCAAAATATTCAAACCATAAATATGATTGTCCATTTTCAGTCATAAATTTAGAAGGGTCAGCATAGACCCTTCCTTTTACTTCCTTTGTAGACATATCAATCATTTCAACTAATATGCCATTTTCGTTGTGACCTTTTTCCAATCTTATAGCATAACCTCTAATGTTTTCTAATATATCTTTCGAAATTACTCTTGCAGTTTGTGGTAATTTTTGAATTATAGCATTTATATTCTTGAAATTATGTTTCACTTTAAAATTACAATTAAAACTTATCATTCTTGCACCTTCTCACATATATATACATAAGTACTTCCAATTTTATTTTTGTCAGTTACTTTATATTGTGGTTTAAATTTCTCCACTTTTGAGATGTCATCAAATGATATTCCATCACCCTTTTTTATGTCGTATTCTTTTGTTGTTCTTGCTTTGTAAGTACTATAATCAATCTCACCAGTAGACTTTCTATCTAACTCGTTTACATCATTTTGCATATTTAGCCAAGCTTGTCCTTTATATTTCCATACTTTATCTGATTCTCCGTGGTCTTCTATTTCTTCATATTCGGATATATATACTTTTGTTAAATCTCGTAATAGCATTATTTAATCCTCCTTAATCCAGACTTTATAATATTATTTCTTAATTCTTCTACAATATCTTTGTATGAACTTGATATACTACCCTCGTTTCTTGAAAGTAAACCCTCTGCTCCTCTTGCAAGATATTCACTTCTTACTGCTTTTTTTATGTATGGAAATAGTTTTGTGTCACCTTTTTTTCTATTAGAATTATCACAGGCAATAGATGTTATATCATCTATTATATCCTGTAATACACCATCTGTATTTTCTTTATAGTTTGCTCCTAGGTTTTTCTTAATTTGCTCTAACATTCTATTGCCTCCATTGTTTATTCTTGTGGTAAAAGAGCTAGTAAATCTTTCTTTTTAGTTATTCCATCAAAAGCAATTTCTTTTTCAGTTAGAATTGCTTTTATTTCTTCAACTGTTAGCTCTTTTTTAGTTTCTTTTTCTTCTTTATTTATTTTTAATCCTATAAATGTTGACATTTCACTACCTCCTATCCTTCGTATGAACAGTATACACCAGCTAATTTATTCTCATATACGTGTCCATATAAGTTATTGTTTCTGTATTTGAATACATTGCTATCTCCATTTTGGTCTTCATCTGGTGTGAAGTATTTAATAAATTGGTCCATAGCTGTAACAACTGCAGATTTTTCAACACATAAGAAGTTAATTTCTTTTCCACCTTCTATTAATTCATAGTAGTCTGATGTTGATGGATTTCCTGTTGGTGAAGTTACTTTTGAATAAGTTCCAGAACTTTCTGTGTAATATATCTTTCCTGATACTACAGCTGTATCTTTTGACTTAATATATGTGTCTTTGGCTTTTTGATATCCATAGTTTTCTTTTCCACTATTTAATGTTACCGCTGTATACATTCTTGTTTGTGGAACTTTAATTACTGTTGAAAATCTTTCTAAAACTTTTTTTGATTTAGTTGTATCTAAGTCATCAATCATTCCTTTTAATGTTGGTGTTATAAATAAAATTCTATTTTCTGTTGAAACTTCATCTTCATCCATTTTATTTGTACATGCTCTTAATGCTGTTACAACTCCCGCACCGTCAGAAATTGTTTCTTGCTTTCTTGATATTCCATCTACTCCCGCTATTTTTGCAATTCTTGCTGCATCAGTCTCTGGAACAACTTTTGTTCTTACAAATTCTCCAGATAATCTTGCAAAAGGTAATCCTAATGCTTCTTGATTATCTAATCTGTCAATTCTTAAATCTTGACTTCTTTCTTTGTCATATTTTACTGTTTCCCATTTGAAACTTGTTGAACCTTTTGTGTATCCATCATTTCTTGAGAAATCTCCTAAACCATCCATATCTAGTTTAGCTACTTTAATTTCTCCATTTAATCCTTTTTGTACTGTTGTTTCATCTCCATCTAATATAGATGTTTTTGCTTCGTTTTTATATACTTCATCTAATTTTGGTAAGTATATTGTTGATATTTCAATATTATTCATTTTTTAATCCTCCTATTTAATTAATCCCATTGCCTTTCTTATTGCTTCATCAGCACTTGACTTATTACCTGATGGGTCAGGATTATATGGTGGCTTTTCTTTTGACCACTCATTTACTGCTTTCTCAACAATTCTGTCTTGAATTGCTTTTATAAGTTTTGTTTTGTCTTGTAATTGTTCTGCTGTCATGTTTTCATAATCAAAAAGATTTAAAAATTCTGGATCAAATGCTGTATCTTGAGTTGTTGCTATTTTTAAAGCTTCATCTTTTAAATCTCTAGCATTTAACTTTCTTTGAATTTCTTGATTTGCTTCTTCTTGTTTCTTCAATTGATATTGAAGTTTTTGAGTTTCGTTCATTTGAGCTAATTTTTCTGCTTCTGACTTTTGTGTATCTTGTTCTAATTTCCATTGTTCTTTTAATTTTGTTTCATGTGTTTGTATTGCTTTTTGAACTCTTCTATCAAATTCTGCTTGATATTCTTTATTAGATAAAACATCATCAAAAGTTTGTGTTTGATTATTTTGATTATTGTCCGTTGCATTATTTGCCCCGTTTACATCAATATTTGTGTTATTTGCGTTTTGATTTTCGCCTTCCATATTTTCTCCTATCCCAATTTGTTCTTCTGCCCAAATTGTTACATTAAAAATTCTGTTGTTCTTTAATGCCTACAAGCAGTAAAAAGGCATAAAAAATAGACGTACGTCTACGTCTAAAAATTTATAATTATAAAATATTAATAACTTATTTATTTTTTTCTTTAACATTAAGATATATTGCATATCCTATTATTCCTGTTAATTCTGTTAATATTGTGGCTATTACTCCACACCAAAATGGATTTATATACATATTTTATCCTCCTTTAATTTTATTTAAATCATATTATTAAACAATGAACCGAATAAATCGTTCTTTGAAATCTTTATTTGTGATTCAATTGTGTTTCTCTCTTCTGATGACATCTTGTCAATCATTTCTTTAGCTACGATATCTAATGTTTTTTCTACTGCCTCATTAAATTCTTCTTCAGTAAGCCATCCTTTTTGTATCATTGCTCTTGCTAATATATTTAAAATTGCACTTGTTTGAAGATTTGCTCTAATAACTTTATTTGTCTTTAAGTATTCAATAATTTCT
Organism: uncultured Clostridia bacterium; assembly: GCA_934168305.1. Lineage (GTDB taxonomy): Bacteria > Bacillota > Clostridia > TANB77 > CAG-508 > CAG-269. Next base: position 47,025 of record CAKPNF010000008.1, read on the forward strand.
ATATCTGACATTTACTATCCCTCCATAATAAAAGCACCTACTTTTTAGTAAGTGCTATTTTTCTAATTCTTTTTCTAAATACTCTTTATATTCTGCGAAACTATTCCATTCATCATAATTAAATGGCAATGGTCTTTTACCTTTTTGCTCTATATAATCATGAATTAATTTTTTTACATCATCTGGTATAATCATGATATGCTTTTACCACCTTTTCTTTAATTTCTTTCAAACCTTGTATATTATCTATTACATATAATGTATCTTTATTGTTTGTTAAATATGCTGACATTATATTTGCTGATAATTCTTTTTCAATTCTTGTATTATCTTTTAACCAATAATTAGTATCATGTCCATAATTTCCTGTTATTTTCCCATTTGTTATTGCTGAGAATATATCTCCAACACTCATATTATCTTCATATTTGCTACTTGACAACATTTTAATATACTTATCTTCATCTATATCTATTTGTAATCTTGTTCTTCTTAATTCGTTATCTATATTTAATTTATCAGATATATTATTTCTTATATCTATCATGTGTATAATTTCATGGCTTAAACTTTCTGATAAATCATAATATTTAAAATCTGGATGATTTGGATTTATATATATCTTATTATCATCAATACTATATCTCATTGGAACATTTAAGTTATTATCTATTTTTGCATTGTTGCTTGTTAGATATTTATTAAATAGCCTTTTTACATTTGGATTTAATTTCGTGTTACTTAAAACTTGTTTAATATCTTTACTTATTTTTGGTATATCTAGATTATACTCTGTTTTTTCTTGTTTTTCAACTGGTGGTAAATACATTATAGTTGACCTGCAATAATGAAAGTGATGTTGTATTGGCGGAAGATTTAAGCCTAGTACCAATCCATTACATCTAATTCTTTGTATTGTTAGCTCTTTTTGTGTCTCACCATAATATCTGTCAAATACATTTTCTTTGTTAATATAAAACTCTTGATTATTTAAACTATCACACATTAGAGTTGTTTTGTCATCTTCTACTGCAATAAATCTAACCTTTGAATTATCTTCCATTACTTCTTTTATTCCTTCCACTTTCGCGAGATTGTTTAATCCAATCATTTGTAAATCAACTGCACCTGATATTTTGTCATTATTTATATTAAGTTTTTGATTGTTTTGTCTATTTATTATTGTTTGAAATTCACTAGAATCGATTTTTAGGTCTTTTTGTTGTTGTATATTTAAAATTACTTGTTTATATATTTGTTGAGCATTATATTGCATTGTAACTTCAATGTATTGTTTCCAATTAAATCCACTGTAATTAGGTTGGTCTAATAATGTAAGAAACAAAGCCATCTGAATTATTGATGGCTTTTTCTTTTTATTTACTTCTTTTTGTCCGTTCTTCATAGTAATAATTTGCATCTTCATACATTATTTGTTTTTCTTGTTCCTCAAGTTTACTTTGTTCTTCTATATATGCACTATAAATTAGTAGTTCTAATATTTCACTATTTTTTACTCTTGTTCTTTTATAAATATTGTTTGCTAATACAGTAAAGTAATTATTATTTTTTAATAGTCCTTGTTCTTTCCACTGTTCTATATATGTATTTATTCTTTTCTTAGTCTTATTATCTGCAATATTATAGATGTTTTCTGTTGTAAAATTAAATGTATCAAATAGTTCTTGCAGTCTATTTTGCGTTTGTTTTGATGTTTTATTATATAGTTGTTTTAATTGTTTCATATAATTGTCGTGTTGTTTCCACATATAAAACACCTCTATTCTAATGTTATTTTTACTTCATTTAATTTACATGCAATATTATTAGTTATTGAATCATTCTCTCTATTTTCAAAGTGTATCTCATTATCAGATATACTTGCATAAATAATTTTGTCATATATTTTATTGCTATATTCTATTTTTAACCCTTTATTGATTTTAGGATTATATGGCTCCAACATCATTTTCTTTTTCTCCCTTCTTTATTGAAATATTTTTTCTTTCATTATCTTGATTAGATTTATTATTGTCTGTTTTATTGTTTATTTTAATATCTGTTGTGTCTTGTCCCATTTTTGCTATATTCTCTAGATTTTTTTGCATATTTTCTTCATTTTGTTTATCTATCTTTTCTAACTCCGAATTACTATCTAGGTCATCTGGCAACATATCAATAACTGATGCGTCACTTAATAGTCCCCTTAATTTTAATGCTCTTGCCGTTTCAGTATCTTTGTCGGTTGGTAGATTTCTTTGTAAATCTATTTTTATACTCCTAAAATCATAAGATTTATGTTTTCTTTTATTTATTCTATCTATTATTGTTTCCCATCTTCTTAATATTGCTTGTTTAAAATGCTTATCTGCATCTGTTATCATTTGTTCTAATGCAAAGAATTTTCTGTCTAATGCACTTGCATTATCTGCATTTGTAAATCCTAAATCTGTTATATTTGGCACCCCACTTATCATTGCAATTAAATCTATTAATGTTTTCTTATGATTTTCTAGAGCTGTATCTTGTACACTTTTTTCAACCCAAGCAATATCTCCTGAATTATCTGGTGTATAAAATACTTGCATTTTTAACAGTGCCTTGTCTTCTTCTTCTCTTGCTTTATTTATTACCTGTTTAGGCTGCCCGTTCTCATCTAATTCTGGTTCTCCATCTTTATTTAATTTTGTAGTCATCAAATCATTTTGTGGTGTAAATCCTGTTATTTTTAATTTTGCATCATCATTATACTGAAATGTATTTTTATTATTTTGTATTACTCTTTCATAAGCACAAATTAAAGAGACTACCAATTCAAAGCTTGATAGTCCCATTTCATTTTCTATTGCTATGCAAGGAAGCATGTTCCATTTGCCTTCTTCAAATCTTTCTTTATCTTCTTGTAATTTTTTATAATCAGTAGGAGTTGGCGAATAATATTTTTTACCATTTATTGTAGTTAATTCTACAATTGTTATGTCTGCATTGTTTTTGTCTTTTTCTGTCCATTTTCTTAATTGTCCTATCTGTTTTACTGGTGTTGAATAATCAAATATTCCTATAGTGTTTAAAGCACTTTGTTTTGTATATACTATTTCGTTTTCTTCATTTTCGTATAGTACTTCATAGCATCCTCTCATTCCAAAATATTCAAATGCCAAATCAAAAAATTCTGTTGAATCATCATTGTATTTACTTATATAATCTATTAATACTTTTAATTCTTCATCCTTGTTTGCATCTGTCTTAAAGACTTTATTAAGCAATTTTTTGATTATATTTAATTTTGTTGGGTCTGATATTTTTTCAACATCATATACTGGTGCTTTTCCTGCAAAGTACCCTGTTACCATTGAATTTATATAATTTTCAAATGCTACTTTTATTTTTTCATCATTTATACTTACTAGCTCAGAATTATCTGTCTTTCTTCTTATTCTTTCATATAATTGTTTTCTTGCATTCCATTCTTTATCTGCTAACATTAATATTTGTGCTACACTATTTTCATTTTCTAATGTTTCTGGATTCCATTGTATCATTTTGTTTCCTCCTATATTGGTTTTATATAACCAAATTGTAATTTCTTTTGATTTATGTATTTTTCTACTGCATATCTCATTGCGTCCATCAAATGGTTAAAATCATCTATTGGTCTATTTATTTTATTTCCAAACTTGTCCTCGTCCCAAGTATAGTTGCTTATTTCTGTTATAAAATTTACACATCTAGGGTGGATTATTATTTCAAAATCTTGTATAAATTGAATACCATTATTTATGCTGTCTTTTCCTTTTAATGCACCTGTAATATGTCTTAATCCTAATCCTCTTAATTCGTCTATTGACTTTGGTTCTGCACTATCTGCTGTTATTTTTTCTTTTGAATAACCCATTTGATTTATTTTGTCGTATATTGCTTTGTTACTCATTCCTTTTTGATATATTTCATCGTATACATAAATTTTTTTATTTTTTAAATCTATTGCACCACAAAATAGTGCTGTTGGGTCGTTTGTATAACCAAAGTCTAACCCAAAAGCACTATCTAAGTTTCTTATTGTATTTAATTCGAATTTTTCTTCTTTCCAATTTTCATAAACCAATCCATCAACTATACCCCAGTTACCTAATCCTGCAACTTGATATCTTCTAGGATTATTTTTCTTCATTCTTTCAAATACTTTTTTATCTGCTTCATCTAGCCACTCGTTACAAAGATAATTTGTTGTCATTGCTAATATGTCGTCATCTTTAACATCAAAAAATCTTTTCTTTATCCAATGATGTTCATTCCAAGGATTTAATGTTATTGTTATTTGTTTGAATAGTCCTTCTGGAACTTCTCCGTCTTATACTTTCATCTATTACATCAAAATCAGATTCTTTTGTTATTTCGTATGCTTCTTCAATCCATAACCAACATAAAACACCAATATCTACTGATATTGATGTTACTTTTAATGGATCATCTAATCCTCTGAAATATATTTTCTGTCCTGTAGGTTTGTATGTCATTTCTAATGGACTTTCTTTTATCTCCCAAAAACTATCTACTTGTAATCTATGTATTGCCCATTTAAGTTCTGTAAAACAACTATCCTTTAATGTTCTAAATGTTTTTCTAATTACAAGTGTATTAGCTTCTTTATATTTCATCATGTTACTTATTATCCATAATGCTGTTGTCTTTGATTTTTTACTTGCTCTTGAACCTTTGCATACTCTATATCTACATTTGCAATGCCAATACTCTGCATAACCTTTTCCAACTATACTTTGTAATGATATGTTATTTACTTGTTGCTGTGTATTTTTATTTATTATTTTATTCTGTAATATCATCTGTTATCACCACTGGTATATTTCCAGCAACTTCAACTTTTTCTTTAAATGTACCATATCTTTTTCCAAGTAGTTCTGCACATTTTGTTCTATCTTGTAATGAAGCATCTAATCCAAATTGGTCTTTTTCTTCTCCTCGCATTACTTTTGTTAAGTACTGTAATACTTCATCCTGTGAGGCAATTCTTTGGTCTTCTTTTTCCTGAAGTTTTATCTTTATAAATTTGTCTAGTTTTGACAAGTTTTGTGAACCTATTCTATTAAGATTTTTCCCCTTATATCCAGCTTTTTTACAAGCTTCTGTTGCATTTGCAGTTTCTATATAATAATCAATAAATCTCTTTTGCATTTCTGTTAATGCATTATATTCATCTTTTATATTTTCATCTTCCATCTGCCTCACTTCCTTTTCTATGTTCCTCTATTAGATATTTCATTACATCTACTTTACTATAGCATTCTTCTTTCTGTTTGTATCTATCTTGTAATTCAAACTCGTCTGTTTCTTCATTGTATATTTCTACTTGTTCTCTTTTCAATATTTGGTATTTAGTACAATATTTGCAATTCTTTTCACTATAAAATTGAAAACTATTTATTTTGTATATTTGTCCTTTTATGGATAAGGCATATAATAGTTTGTTTATATTTTTATTTATATTCATTTAATTAAGCACCTCTCTTTAATCCTGTACGGACAAAATACTTTACCTTCTCGTAAATTTGTAACCTCTAAAAAAGAGCAGCTTTTACACTGCTCTGGTAATTCGTTTTTTATTTGTTTTAATTTCCATTTATCATTATACTTTTGCTCTTCTTCTATCATATTTAGTACTTCCTCACAACTGTCAAATTTACATACTTTACACTTTTTGTTCCCATTTGGGCATATTTTATTATCTATTAAACATTGAATCATACTCTATTCCTCTTCTGTACATGTTAATTTGCCATCTATTCTTCTTAATATTTTGCAATCTATGTTCTTTGTGCATGTGCTACAATTTTCTTTTTTGTATTGTTCTATTTCTTCATTTGTCATATGATTACCTCTTTTCTTTTGTTTATAAAACACTATGTAATGATATGAAGAGTTGTATTTCCTCAGATTTACAACCCCCTGTTTCCAGAATTTTATTTATATCACTATATACTATTTTGTAAACACTATGAAATATGTAAGTTATATATAATATGGTGTGCTTTCTAAGAATTGAACTTAGGCACTCTGGGCTTCAACCAGATGCTCTACCAACTGAGCTAAAAGCACATATATTAGAACTCGCTAGGTAAGTTCTGCAAAAGTTTATATAAATACATCGAAAGGAGGTCAATTATACTCAGCTTAATATAACAACCATTTTATATTATCAGTTACCTAGCATACTGGTAATAACTAATTAATTACTTGTAAAAAGTTCTCCGCTTCTACTGTCATAATATTTAAAAAAATTTACACACCATGCGTTTACTATTCTTACTTCTTTATTCATGCAATGTATGCAATCTTCATCATATGCTTTTGTATAAAATGCTAGTTTATTATCTAAATTTTCATATCTATTTACTATTACTTCTGTTGTTTCTTGTCCTGGTATTGTTACTTCTACTGCTATATCATTCTTCATTAATTTTGCAGTATCAAATATACTTATTAAATTTTCTCTTTTCATTTTTATTCCTTCTTTCTTGCATAATAAAAAGAATAGACATTTAAAGCATCTATTCTTCCAAAAAGCTAATCAAAAATATTTGTGAGACCATTTCTTTTATCTCTGATTATATATATATCATATTTCTATGTCGTGATTACACCTCTTTTGTCGTGTTGTTCAAATTTTTTTAATGCTATTCCGTTCATTTTGCACATATGCTTATAATCATAGTCCATTTCACTTGCTGTTGTTACTAGTGTCTTACCTTGTATGTATACTTTTTCTAGAATTAACTTATATGGTTGTTCTACCAAATCCAATTGTTCTAATATCTTTTTTTGTTTTTTATCCGCTTCTATTATTTTTTGTAACACTTCTTCTAAACTATCTTCTAATATTGCTATTTTTTCAGCTATACTATCTTCTACTTTTCTGCTTCCGTTTTGGCATATCTGATAACACTGCTGTTATATTTGTTATACTTGTTTTTAATTCTTCTATATACTCTAATCTCTCTTTAATCCACTCTTGATTATGTTTATAATCTTTTAATTCTTCTCTAGTCATATCTTTTGTGCTCCTTTCTGTTTATTTTTAATATTTTCTCTTATTAATTCATCTTTAAAATTGTCTAGAATCTTGTATGCTTCATTTAATTGTTGTTGATTATATTTTCTCTTGTCTAAATTTATGAAGTCTATATCTTCTAATTTGTTCATTGTGTCTATTACTATGTTGTATATATGATTTATTGTCATTTGTATCACTCCGATTCTTAAATAATATCTATACTGACATTTATATTAATTTTCGTTCTTTCTTCTTTTTTGAATATTTCTATATTTTTTAATTCACTTTGATGATTGAATAAATATTCTTTTAATTCATTTTTGGTTAATTCTACTCTTTCATAAGTCCAATACAATATAGGATTGTAATATCTATATACAATAAATTTTTCCACTTTGTTTCACCTTTCTTTAATTTTTTTATCTTGCATGTCACACCTCTTTAGATTCTCTTTAGAAACTCTTTAGATTTTAGTAAATATCATCTTTAACAAATTCTGATATATCCATAATTTCTTGTGTTTTGCCTTTATCTAATATAAGTTCTAAATTGCTTGAATAATAGCCATTTTGTTCATTGTAGCACGGAATAAAAAACTTTTCTCCTATTATTGATATAATATTGAATCCTGCTCCTGGAACTCCATCTATTAACAATTCTAAAGTTTCAACAAATTCTATTTCTTTTATTTTAATATTTTTTCCTGTTTTTACTGATACATTGTATTTTTTTAACATTTCAAAGTCTGCATATACTCTCTCACAACAGTCTTGTTCATGATAGCACTTAAGTTTATAATTATTGTCGAAAATTATTTCATCTTCATCTATTTGTTTTATTTTCATATTTCTTTACCTTCTTTCTTTTGCTTTATTTTCAAAATATTGTTTTATACACTCTTTGCATTTTTCTTTATCTTCAAATTCATTGCAATCTTCTTTTTGTACCATTTGTTTGCAAATGTCTTCGTCTATATCATGATTATTAATTGTTTCAGCCATTAAATCAATTGTCTTGCCTTTTTCTTCTAGCATAGATAAAATTGTATTAAACTGTTTTATTCTATTTTGATACAATTTAAGTTCTTCATCATAATAATCACAATCTGTTGCTTCTATAAATTTGATTTGTTCTTCAAAATATTTTATATGCTTTTTTAAATATTCTATTGATTCTTCTTGTTCTTTTGTCATATGTTAGTCCTCCTTTTTTCTTCCTTAAATCCTTGATATCTTAAGCATCTTTCTAGTTCTTGTAATTCAGAATAATCTTTTAATTCAAAATTAGAAAAACCATATTTTGATGTACTATATCCACTTTCATTTTCATTTGTTCTAAATAATTTGTTTTTGCAATTTATTGTTATATATATTTGTTTTTTAGTTCCACCACCATTATATCTATAAGAATAAAAAGTTACTTCATCCATCCTAATTCCTCCACTTTCTTATTTATTGCTTGTAATTCTTGCATATTTATTGCACAAGGATATATTTCAACTCTTTTATCATAACTATAAAATTTAATACTTTTTCCCACTTGATGACTACTTTCTTTTCTATACATTTCATCTTCACAATGATTTTTGAATTTTTCAATATATCCTAATTCTTTAAACATCTCATCAGCACTCATTTTATTTGTCCTCCTAAATATTTAATTTTAGTTTTTCTAAAAATTCATTTGCTCTTTTTATTTCTTTTTGTAATTCATAAATACTGTTTTCTTCTTCTCTGCTTATATATTCTCTTGTAATTGTTTTCAAAAGTCCTTTTAAACAACTTTCTATTGTTGTGTAATAACCTAAATCCTTGAATATTTCTTTACCGTAATTTTTGCTTTTAACATCTTGTACTTTTGTTTTTTCTTGTACTGTATAACAATTACTATTTGCTATTATATAAAATCTATCTGTTACTTTTACCATTTTATTTTCTCCCTTCTAGTAGTTCTTGTAAAATTTTAATATCCCTATTTACTAATTCATCTTCGTACATCTCTATTAAACAATTGCCATACTTTTTCTTTTCTTGTTTTAATTCTTCTATCTTGTCTTTTACTTTTTGAACTGGAATAACTTGACTTTTTATTTTAACTTCTTGTGCTTTCAGATTTTCAATTTTCCCAGTATATAACATATAATACTTCAAATTTAATTCTTCATTCTCTTTTTTTAATTCTTTATTCTCTTTTTGTAGTTCTTCTACTTCAAATTCTAATTCACATTTTTTATTACTTATTTCTGTGTTTTTTTCTTCTAATTCTTCAGAATATGATTTCCAACTTTCATTCTCTTTTTGTAGTTTTTTTATTAGTTTTAATACTGTATCTATTGCTATCGCTTTTCCTTCTGCATATGTATTTATCTCTATTTCTTTTAATATTTCAATAGATTCCTTTTCTTCCTCGTTCATTTATTCCTCACTTTCTAGAAAATCTTTCTTCTATTCCCATAGTTTCTTATTCCCCAAACATTTTATCTCATTTGTTTTATATTTTTCTTCTTTTAAAACAATATTAGGTATAAATGTATTTGGTATTAATGTTTTTAACTCTTTATTTACTGTTTTTAGTTCTTCATTCTCTTTTAATACTCTTTTATAATCTGATAAAATATGTTCTATTTTGTTTGCTAAATCCTTATTCCAATTCCAATCTGTATCGTGACTAAAATTTTCTCTTTTACTTGTAAAACTTATATATTTTTCTATGTCTTTTATATCTTCTTCTATACTATTTTCCACTTAAAACACCTCGATTTCTTCTGCTTTTTCTATACTAACAGTTTCACAAACTTTCAAATGAAAGAATGTAAACTCTCCTGTCTGATAATCTATTTTGAAATCTATTTCGCACATTGTTTGTTTTAAGCAGTCAAATATCCATAAAGGTATTTTTATGTACTTGGGATAATTATGATACTTCGCAACATAATCATGTATTCTATTATTAACAATACATTGTAATTCTAAATATTCGATACTATCTTTAGTTGTTCTTTTATTTATCTTTCCTTTCACTTAAAACACCTCCTTGTCTATTTCTTCCATCCATTTGTTAACATCTTGAATTACCTTTTCTACTTTTTCATTTATCCAATATTGTTTTATATTTTCTTTTGTATCCCATGTTGTTACATAATCATCTATTACTGTTGACCATAAAGCATATTTATTATCTCTTTTTCTATGATGTAATTGTCTTGCCACTTAAAACACCTCCTAAATTATTTGTTTTCTTAGATACTCAAAATATTTTCTTATTGGTTTAAACCATGTTAAATAAACAAATTGTTGTTCATAAAAAATATCGTTTAATTTATCAAATATAGAATAAATTATCTCTATTATAATTTTTAAAATATAATATGGAACATTTAAAATCAATTCTATAATACATAATAACTTCCAAAACACATAATTAAGTAGTCCTATTTTATTTATTTTTTCTTTCACTATGCATCACTCCTCTCTAATTCGTTTTTTAATAATGTTTTATATGCTTGAATTTGCTCTTCTAACTCTTTTGTTCTTTTTTGTAAAGCACCTATTAATATTTCATTAAGTTCATTCGTTGTTCTTTCCTTTTCGTATAAATCTTTGTATGTATCTACTGCACTTTTGCATATTACTATCATATCTTATTTACTCCTCTCATCTTCCTTATTCTGCTCATATCTTATTTACTCCTCTCTAATATAAATTCTCTTATAAATCTATTTGCATATTCTTTTGAGATTAAACTTCTTTCTGTTTTACTACTTGTGTTGTTGATTATTTTCTTTTTGTTCCAACTGTATGCTTCTAAAATCATATTGTAACGTGGCTCACAATTTATGAACCAGTACTGGGTTGGCTTTTCGTAATAATCTCCACGTAAAGTTCTATCTTTATCTATAACTTTTGACGGTATAGCCCAATACTTCACTAAATAGTGTGTTGTTGAATACGGATTTTCAATGATTAGCGGTATATTCTTTCTAATACACACTATTGCTAATTTTGTTATTGTTTCATACATTAAATCTAATTCTTTATGTAGTTTTAAATCATATTCTAACTTTTGTTCGTCTGTACATTTCTTTAATTGACATTGTGTACCTCTAAAAGCCATTTGAATTTGGTCTTCAAAACGCACACATGGAAAAAATGCTAGTACTGTGTCTTTTTCGGTTATGTTATCAAATATACTTTCTTCTTTGTTGTATGCCTTTTCTATTTCTTTGAATAAATCTATTACTACATCTGTTTCCTTAAATTCATTTTGTATGTCATAATCTATCGCTTCATAACCGAAGTTTTTTAAATTCTTTTTTAAATGTTCCACTTTGTTCAAATAAACAATAATACATTTATCTATTCTCCTCCTAATAATTAACTCTAATTATGTAACTGTTAAATTCTGGTTGATAATCTATACTTAGTCTTAAATCTTGCATTTTATCTATTCCATATCTTTCTATTTGCATTCCACCTCTTAAATTTCCTATATGATTAGTTATTACAAACTTAACTATGTTTTCTAATTGTTCTAATATAGCTTTTTGTCCTTCTAATTCTATATTCAACCTATCATTCTTATTTCTTAATCTACTATTAGATAATTGACAAGTTTGTAATTCTTCCTGTAAATTTTTTATTTTCTTATTTAACTTTTTTACTTTTCCTTTAACACTCATCTTATTCTCCTCCCAATAACTCTGGATTATCGTATATATTTTTAATAATCTCTATTTTTGAAAAATTAAAATAATCTATTGGCTCTCTGCTGATAAATTCTATTTTATTTCCATAGCATTCTTGTCCGCCCTCTCCAAGCCATTCTTCAATTCCATAAGTATCTACTAAAAATCCTGCTTCTTTTTCATCCCACACGATTATGTAATATCCGTCTTCATCTTCCCAAGCATCTCCCTCATATATTTCTTTTCCGTTTTTATCGTGTAGTCCTGTGTATTGCATTAATATTAGCCCAGTGCTTTCGGGCGCAATAAAAGTATTTTTCATATTAGTATCTAGAAAATCATTCCAATTTAACATTTTCTCAGACACTTCATCCCATGCTCTAAATTTTATCTCTCTATTCATCTTCTCCTCCTACTTTATAGCAATTAGCCATATAACTTTCTTTTGTTAGTATTGTTTTTATTTGATAATCTACAAATGTCTTACAATTTCCGTAATATAAATAGCAATAATTTGAACCTTTATCTATTTTGTGTATTAATTTTCCATTTACGTAATCGCCTACTTCTACAACTTCTGATATTATTTTGTTGTGTTTTACTATGTTCTCTATTAAATGAAGTCCCTTTTCACATTCTACATATATGCTCATATAAAAATTAGAATTTATAACTTTATCAATAATTCCATTTTTTGTTCTCACATAATCATTTACTTCTAACATCTCTTATTTTCCTTTCATTTATACTAATTTCTCTGCCCAAATCAAATCATATATTTTGTGTTTTACTTTGTCATTGCAATAATCACTAACAGTTTGTCTGCTTATAAATAACTTTTTTTCAGCTTCTCTTGTTCCTTTGAAAATCTGTTTTATTTCTCCATTTTTCATTAATAATATTGTTTTTTGTTTTGCTAATGCTCCAGTTATTTTTCCAGCTTCTTTTTTCTTCATTATTTTTAAATTTTCTAGTCTATTGTCTAAAATAATTCCATTTACATGTACAACTACTTCATCTTTTTTTAATTTTCTATAAAAACTTTCAACAACTAATCTTGCAACATTTCTTTGTTTGCCATTAATTTTTATTATCTGTATACTTCCTTTTCTATATGTTCTTAATATTTTTTGATTTTTGTTCTTGTATACTTTCTTTATTCTTCCATTTACATCTATGTAATAATTAGTGTCTTCTATTTGCCTCCACATGTTTTCCTCCTTCATTTAATTATTCTTAATTCCAAATCTGGATAAACTTTTTCAAATATTTTATGTTTTAATTTGAATACATCTGTCTGCATTCCTTTTACATCTTCAACTATTGTTTTGCCATTTTCTATATACTTAAAATCTGCTATGTATTCTATCTTTCTGAATGTTCTTCCATTTTTCTTAAAACTATCTTGTAGCAAAAATCTTGGTTGTAATTCTAAATCTGTTATCGTTCCTGTTCTTTCTAATAGTTTTAATTCTTTATATCTTTGGCTTTCTCTTATACTGTCAAATACATACATATCAACTTGTACTTTTTTATTTCTGTATTTGTTCACTTTTCTTTAGCTCCTTTTCTATGTAATTTTCACATCTCCAAACTCCGTTTAAAGTTTTCTAATTCAAGTCTGTTACAGCCTATACATTTTACACATTTACCGTTCTAACGGTGGATAATTATATTTCATAAGCTAGTCCTCTGGCATTTCATAAACTTTTGGAATATTAAATATATTAGGTTGTATATCTATTTGACCTTGTAAGATTGCTGGTCCACCTTCTAATTTCAAATAGCTTGAAAATTTTTGTGCAATTTCTTGTAATACTTCTTTTGCTCTTTCTTCTGTTTTGTATTCTCCTAATACACTCCAATTATCTTTTTCAAAATATGCATATATTCCGTATCCACTTAACTTCGTATCATCTATTCCTACATTTGCTATTAAAGCTGATACAAATATATCTCCTAACTTATTTTCCAAGGATTCCTTTTGTGCTTCATAATCAACTATTTTTATTTCTGATACCCTAGAAAAATTTACAATATCTTTATTTTGTTTTACTATTATCATAACTACCTCCTAAATTCTTGGAATATGGTTCATATTTTGTTCAACCATTTTCTCAATTTCTGTTGTTTCTCTATATACTGCAACTTCTTTGTTTGTAATACTACATTTCTTTGTTTTGTCAGTTGTTACAAATCCTAAACTTTCTAATTCTGTAATTCTTGGTCTAGCATTATTAACATCTGCTGTATTTGTATAATGTCTTTTATATAATTCTTGTGCTATTTCTCTTGTTGTCATTTCTTTATTTTTTAGTATTTCTAATATTTGTTTATGTCTTATGCTTAAATGTTCTAACATATCTTGATAACTTTTGTGTCTTGTTTTAAATGTTATTGTATTCATTTGTTTATCACTTCCTTTTAATCTACAAATTCTCCCCACTCTAGATTTTTGTATAAATGCCTGCGTGGGTCTTCTGAATAATATCTATATGTATTTTCACTTATTTTTGCTTTTATATCTGCTATTTTCGGTGTAAATTTATTTGTTTTAATTATTTGGTCTATTGCTTTTTCAAATTCTTCTTCAGGTATATTTTGAAATTCTTGAAACCACATAATCGTTTCATCTTTATCAAATTTTTTATTATAAGCTACTTCTATTTTTTTAATCTGCTTTGAAAAATCACTTACATTCATTTAGCCACTCCTCCAGTTCTTTTTCTCTTTCGTTTGTTCCTAGTTCTGATTTTCTTCTAAACTGTTCATCTTCTTGTTCTGCCTGAAGTACTGTTTTTATTCCCTCTTTAGACCAATTGTTTAAAATACCTTTTATATATTGTATTGTTCTCTTATTAGCCTCTACAGACTTCTTCATTGCTAAAATTATTAAATCTGCCGACATTTCTTTAGCATAATCAGATAATATTTCAATACCATAAGATGTTATCATTCCAATGTTTTCGTTGTAAAAATCTATAATTTTTTGTAAACCGTCAACACAACTGTCGCTTACATCTTCATTATCATTACCATTTACATTTACATTACCATTTACATTAACATTTTCATTTTCATTTACATTAGGTTTTGTTTTGCTTTTTGTGTTTTGAAAACCTATGGTTTTTTCTTTTTCAAAACCACTGGTTTCTTTTTTTGGTCTACCACCGCTTTTTTCCGTTTTCATATCTTTTTGTATTTGCTAAAATCTGTGGTTTTATTAATATAAATATTGTCTTTGCTACTCCTGTTAGTTTTGTTTCATTTCCATTTAATGCTAAATCACATATTGCATCATATACTTTTAATCTATCTTTTTCTTTTAAGTCTTGTAATGCGTCATAAAAGCTTTTATAGAATACAAAACTTTCTTTTTCTCCTGCCATTGTTTTCTCCTTTCGTACAATATAAGGGATAAAACTTTATTTTGTCTTATCCCTGTTGTCTAATCTAAATAACTTTTTCCTATTAATCTTATAAATTCTTCTCTTGTATGATTTTTTTCATATTCTTTTTGACATTCCTGTTTTAATCTCAAATCTAACTCATGTCCATATTTACCATGTACTCCGTATGTTCCTCTATGTTCTAAATATGTTAGCCATACTTTGAATCCGTTTTGCTCTGATATTTTTCTTTTTCCTGTACCAAAATATATATGATGTTCTTCTAGTCCATAAGTTTGCCCACTGATATAGCTTTCTTTTTTGTTTTGTAAAATTGATTTCATTTTTTATCCCATTCTTTCAATAAACTATTTATTTCTGTATCTGATTTTGTTTCTATATTCAAACTTTTTGCTAATTCAACTAATAAATTTATTAGTAAACTCATTTCTTTACTGTTATAAGTTGAGCTTCCATAATAACAATGTACTTTGACACATTTATCTTTTCTGCTTACTTCTTGTACTAAAAATCCTAGTCCTTGCTTTTGCCATATTCTTTTGAAATTTTCAAATGCTTTTTCTTCGATTATCATTGGCTCAAATGAACCAATTTGTAATATTGCATCTTGATATATCTTTTCTTTTGTTATAATTGTCCCATCCTTACTTAATTCTTTTGCTATTTTGTCGCATAGTACCCAGCAATAAGCATTACTGTCTAAACTCCTTTTTTGTCTATATTCTTTTATTTCAAACTGTTTATCTTTTGCTTGTTCTAGTAAATAAGTTATTATTTTATTACTTGTTCCTACCATATTGCCTCCTAAAGTAAAAAGTTCTTACTGTTTTCATAACATTTTTCTGATTCTTCTATTTTTTTCATTCTTTCTAATAATTTGTTAATACTTATTTCAATAGATAGTTCTTCTTGTTGTTCTATATCTTGTTTTAGATGTTCCCACATTCTTTTATAATCCATAATTAACCCCTCTCTATATGTTGGTGCATTAAAACATACTCTGAATTTTCTCCCATATTATTCAATAAAAATTCACTTGCTTGTTGTTTACTTAAATGGCTGTCTTTTGCTCTAAATTCATATACATATTTGCAGTCTTGTTGTTTTTCTTTTATTCTTTCTTCTATCTCATCTTCATCGTAATTACCTTCAACAAGATACAAATTATAATTTTTAGCACTTATTCCTTCAACTGTTTTTGTATCTGTCATATAAATTACTTTATAATCGTTAAATAGTACTCTATAACCACATTGTGGTACATCATGATATAATTTAATTGGTACTATTTTAAATAGCCTATAATCGTATTTCGTGCCAATTTGAAGTACATCTATATTTTTTCTTTCAACTCCACATTCTAAAAGTGGTTTTAATAACCATTCACAACAAGCAAATCTTAAAGTTGGCCTTTCTTGTACTAATTTCTTAATTGTTTCTTTTTTAAAGTGATCTGAATGTATATGTGTGAGAAGTACTATTTTGAACTGTTTATAATACTTCTCTAATTTTTTAAATGTAACTCCACAATCTATTAAAATTATGTCTTTTATTATTGTTGCATTTCCTGTACTACAACTTGATATAATTTTATAGTTCATTCATTGATACCTCTTTTGTATTCTCTGTTTGCTCTTCTATTTCTGATTGGACTTCGATAGGTTCTTGTTGTGGAATTTCTTGTTGCATTTCTTCTGCTTCATACATTCCAGCTAAATCTTCAACAAATGTTTCTCTTAATGCTCTTACTTTTGCAACTTTCTCAACCATTGTTGCTCCTTTACTTCCCCAGTTTGAATTTAATTGTCCTTGTCCTGTTTTTTGTGCTACTTCATTAAAACTTACACTTGAATATGTAGGATGTGTCCAGTCTTTTCTAAATACCCTAGCCCAACCACCTACAAGTTGTTCATTTCCTAATCTAAATGTGCCTTGTCTTTCTTCTACACTTCCATCTTCTTTTTGGACTATGATTCCACTTTCCATTCCGTCATAATTTGGATTGAGTACTGCTCTTTTTAATATTGCGTCTTTTCCTACAACTAATTGTGCTGGTACTCCTGCTTTATATTTAATTAAATATGCTTCCCTTAAAAATGGATTTAATTTTCTAACTTTACAAAGTTCTGTAAATAATTTAAATTCTTGATTTGTTATTTTTGCATCTGTTCCTACTATATACTCTTGCACTATACTTGGTGTTAATTTTATTTCATTTCCGTCAATATCAAATTTGACTATTAATTCATTATTTTTTTGTACTTCATTACTCATAATCGTAACCTCCACTTTCTAAAAATTGTTTTAATTCTCTTAATTTTGTTCTTGTTCCTCTTACTGTAAATTTTAAAGTTAAAATTTCTTCTGTTTTTTCTTCAACTGGTGCTTGTAAAATTTCTTGGTATGTTACATTAAAGTTATCTAATGCTTTCTTTGTTTCTTCTGTTTGCATTTTAATATTTTCATCTGCTATTTTCTGAGCATCTTCTAATTGCTTTTGTTTTATTTCTTCCTGTCTTTTCTTTTCTTCTTCAATAGCCTTAAATCTTTTTGTTACACTTGTTATTGCTTGTGATACATTTAATGTTTGTTTATATTCAACTAATATTTCTGTTTTATGCTCTTGTGTTTCAATTAGTTTTAAATCATCCACTATTTTGTCAATAAATTGTTTTGCTTGTTCTTTTAAACTTTTCATACTTGCTGATAATGTTACATTTATTCTTGCTTGTCCATATGTAATAAAACCAATATTATTAGCTGTTTTATATTCTTCAAAATACTCTTTTATTTCTTTTTCTTTTTTTGCTTTCAATTCATTTTCAACATTATCTATTTTCCCTTTTAGAATTATGTCAGCATTTCTAAATTTATCAGATATGCATTCTTTATAAACATTTTCAAAATCGTTATAAGGTTTTAATACTTGTTCTTTTACTAATTTTCTTTTTGTTTCAAATTCTTTATAATCTTTATTCAATTCTGTTCTTATTTCTTTTATTGTTTTTACTGACTCTTCTGTACATACTAAACTTGTTGCATTTTTCACTCTTTCATCTATAACTGTACTTACACTTCTTAATTGTTCCTCTATTACAGGCAACTGTTTTACTTCTATTAAGTCTTTAATCATCTAATTTTCTCCCTTCAATTTTTTAATTTTTTCTTTTAATTCATTTGCATATTTGTAATCTTCACTGTCCCATTTGTCTTGCATTTTCAATAAAAAATATCTGTGTTCTAATTGTTCTAACGTTTCCATTTTCAGTCTCCCTCTTGCATCTCTACTAAAATTGTGTTAATATAATAGTAGAGTAGCTTATATATGTTATTTTTACTCGAACTAATTTTGTGATTGGTAGTCTGAAATTAGTTCTTTTATTTTTTCTACTTTGTCATGTGCAAAATGTTCTGATTCTACTATGTATGTTACTTTGTTTTTAAATTCTTCTAATTCGATAATTGTTGTTCTATACTCTGATGCATTATCTAAAAGTATTTCGGCTTGTTCTTCATATTCATTTTTTGTTTCTTTTAATTGTTTCTCAAAGTTATTCGCTCTTTTAAAATGTGTTGTTGCTCTTTCTTCTGCACTGTCTCTTTCTTTTGTTATCCTTCTTATGTAAAAGATTTCTGTTATGACATCTAAAGCTAAAATTATTAAAATTAATTCTTTCATTCTCTTTCAACTCCTTTCTTGTAAAATTTTGTAAATTATTGTATAATACCCTCGAAAGTGAGGTTATTATTATGGAATGGTATTCTTATGTTGTAGCAGTAATATTATTAATTTCTTCTGTTGTTTCTCCTTGGCTTGTTAATAAAGAAAATAACAAACATCAATTAAATTTAAAGAAATTAGATTTATATGAAGCATCTAAAAGAAAAGCCTTAGCCGATTTTATTGACTCTGCCGAAGATTATTTACTTAATCTTCATTATGTGGAACAGAATGTCAAATATTATGCTTCTATGAATAAACTATTTTTATATTTTTCCAATCTTGATTTAACTCTGTTTATACCTTTTGATAAAGCTTGCAAAGAAGAAAACATTTCAGTTGCTACTGTTGAGTTGTCCAAAATATCTCAAGCTCTGTCAAAACAAATATCGAAAGAATAATATGCAATACTATATAGATTCCGTATATCCAAGTTGTTTCGGAATCTATTTCTTTATTCCATTTTATAAGTACTATTATTCCTGTTATTGTTATTATTAATGTTCCTGTTATTACTCTGAATAAACTCCAAAAATTCATCCTTTTCCCTCCTAATAAGTCATTCCTTGTAAAAATCCCCATACTGAAAATGCTACTGTTGCTATATATAGACTGCTATATACTACTGCTTGTCCTATTCTCATATAAACTTTGTTTGGGTCTATTCTAAAATTCTTCCATGTTCTTTTCATTTGTTCACCTTCTTTCTAAACTTGTTTTGCTGTATTCAATATTGTTTCAATTATTGTTTTTAATCTTGTATTTTCATCTTTAACTTTGTTAAATTGTTCTATTGGAACAGAATCCTCATAAATTGGAATTTTGTAATATCCTTTTTCTGTTATCTTACAAGGTATCTCCCCAATCTTGCATTGCCTTTTTACTTCTTTGACCCCCATTCCACTTTGTCTACTATATTCTTCTGCCGAAATATATTTAGGTATGTTCATTATTTTGCCTCCTGTCTATTCAACTTTCTTGAAGTTTAAAATTAAAAAATTTTGAAACTGGCCTTTTTAAAATTTCAGATATTTTAATCATTTGACTAATCTTAGGTTCCACTATTCCAACTTCTATATTGTAATAGCTGATAGGACTTTTCATTCCCATTTCTGTTGACATATCTTCATAATTTTTTTTATATTTGTATCTGCTTCTTTTTAACTCTTCTGTGTTTACATACATTGCATACTTATTCAATATGGTTCCTCCTTTCTTCAACTTTCTTGAACAGATTATATCCAAGTTTTTTGAAGTTGTCAAGTATTTTTTTCAAATTTTTTGAATATTTTTAGTAAAAAGTTCAAGAATATTGATAACTTAGTATTTACAAGCTTTAAAAAAAATGTTATAATTCAATTAAATTGAATTATATTAGAGGTGTATTATGGAATTAGATAAAAAAATAATTGGGAATAGAATAAAATATTTAAGAGAAAATGAAAAACTTACTCAAAAAGATTTAGCTACAAAATTAGGATTAAAGGGAGAAACAGCTATTGCTAATTATGAAGCTGGCTACAGCATTCCAAAAGACGAAATAAAATTTAAAATGTGTGAGTTATTTAATTGTAGCATTGATTATCTTTTAGGCAAATCTGACATAAAAAACTCTGAAGATGCCTTGAAGCAAGAATTTTACAATAAATACCATGAAGATATAGAAGGCCTTGCCGATGAAGAAATTGCAACTGCATTAAGATTTTATAAAGAAATGAAAAATAAATATAATAAATAAATATAATAAATAAATATATATTTTTTATTATCATATTAAAATTTATTTTTTTAGGAGGTAAAGCATGGCTGTAAAAACTAATGTAGAAATAAACGGAAATAAATATTATAGAGTTAGAAAAGTTATTGGAAAAAAAATAGATGGAACACCTGTCTTAAAATCTTTTTATGGTTCAAGTAAATCTGATGCCGAAAATAAGGCAAATGCTTATATAGAAAAAATGGAAAAAGGAATAGTAGAAACCGATTTATCTTTTGAAGGTATGATGTATAAATGGTTATTTGATTTTCTTTATGGTTCTTCTTCTATAAAAAGTTCTTCTTTCGCCAGATATGATTCCATTTATAATAAATATATTAAGGGAACTGAAATTGGAACTATAAATTTAACAAAAGTTAATACATTTCAATTACAAGAATATTGTAATGAACTATCTAAAAATCACACTTATAATCAGATTTCAACTGTCAGAAGAGTTTTAGTTACATTTTTTAATTGGTGTATTAAGCAAGATTTTATTTCCAAAAATCCCGCTTCTAACATTGTTGTAAAAGGGAATAAAGCAAATAATTTAAATAAACAA
This sequence comes from uncultured Clostridia bacterium, assembly GCA_934168305.1. GTDB lineage: Bacteria > Bacillota > Clostridia > TANB77 > CAG-508 > CAG-269. Next base: position 68,230 of record CAKPNF010000008.1, read on the forward strand.
AAAACAGCAGTTGAAATATTATCTAATGATGAAATAATTGCAATTAAAAACTATATAAAAAATACCGAATTTGAATTATTATTTTTATTAGACTTATCTACAGGATTAAGACAAGGAGAATTACTAGCTCTTACTTGGGAAGATATCGATTTAAACGAAAAAACACTCAATGTAAATAAAGCTTTTGAAATAGATTATTATTATGAAAATGAAAAAAGAAAAAAAAGGTGGATTGTTACATCTCCAAAAACTTTAAATTCTTATAGAACTATCCCTATTCCAAACGAAACTATTAAATTATTAAAAAAATACAAATCTTCTGGAAGAATATTTAATTGGAACGGAAATTCTGTATATAAACGTTGGATAACTATTTTGAAAAACTGTAACATTACTCATAAAAAATTTCATTGCATTAGGCATACTTACGGTTCTTTATTATTACAAAACGGAGTCGATATTCAAACTGTTGCCGAATTAATGGGACATACTGCTATAGGTATAACACAAATTTATATGCATTCTACTAAAGCTTTAAAAGTAAAAGAAGTTAATAAATTAAATTCACTATTAAAAAACTAATTGGCTAAATAGTGGTTAATCTTTAAAAACAAGATGTTCCAAATTGTTGAAACATCTTGTTTTTCCGTATAATCATACACCTTTGGTGGAGATGAGGAGATTTTATATTTTCCCTTCTAAGTTTTCCTCATCTCTGCCTAAATAGCTAAATTTCAATA
>CAKPNF010000009.1 GCA_934168305.1 uncultured Clostridia bacterium
AACAATATCATTTTTGTGCTCTCTTTTCAATATTTTATTTTCAATCTTCTTGTGACATATCTATTTTAAACCTATAATTATAAAATTTTTAACATAAATATGTAAGATTATATTTACACAATTGCAACCAAATGATATATTGATTTATGTATAATAAAAAATGATATCCTTTGTAGTTAAAAGGTTAATTAGGGGGAAATAAAAATGTCAAGAATAAGACTAGCTGGAATAATACCAATGGGAGATGGTTTTGCTTTAATGCATAGAAAAGATGTGAAAAAGAATCCTGATAGACAAGAATATTATGTTTTTCCGGGAGGAGGACAAGAGGAGAATGAGACATTTGAAGAGGGAACTTTAAGAGAAATAAAAGAGGAATTTGGAATTGATGTAAAAATTGTTAGAAAGTTATATGAAGAATATTCAGAAAAATTTGACCAGACTACGATATATTATTTATGTAAATATGTTTCTGGAGAATTTGGGACAGGAAATGGTCCGGAGTTTTCTAATGACCCTAAATATGTGGATAGTGGAAAATATATTCCGGAAATCGTGAAGAAGGATGAAGTTGAGAATATACCGTTAATGCCACCAGATATAAAAGAAAAATTTGTTAGAGATATTAGGGAAAATAAAATATAGTATTGAAAAATAATTTTTGATATGCTAATATGAAAATATGAAAAATAATTAAAGGAGAAAAAAATGTTAAATAAAGGAAATACAAAGGAAAAAGGAATAACACTTATAGCTCTTATAGTTACAATAGTTATATTGTTGATATTAGCAGGTATAACAATATCTAGTTTAACTCAAACAGGATTGTTTATAAATGCAAATGATGCAAAAGAGAGGACTATAAAAGCACAACTGAAAGAAGAAATAGAAATGGCAATACAAGAAATACAGATGGAAGAAATAGCAGAAGGAAGAAATGTAGATTTAAATTCTTTACAACGGAAAATTAGGAGATAAATTAGGAGATGAATTAGAGAGTATTATAATGAATGCATCTGAAAATGAAATAACAGGAGACTATAAAGATTATGAATATGTAATTGATGACAAATTAAATGTTACTATAGAAGGAAAAGTAGGAGTAAAACCTAAGATAACATATGAATTAAGTAGTACAGAACCACAACAAGAAGAAATAACGATAACAGTAAAAGCAACAATATCAGAGGGAGAAGTAAAAAGTATAGTAAATCCTGATAATGAAGAAATAATTGGAAATGAAATAACATATAAAGTTACTAAAAATGGAAAATATACTTTTATAGCAAAATCATCAACAGGGACAAGAAAAAAGGAGAAAATTAATGTAACTAATATGAAAATATCTGCACCAGATATTAAGATAACACCAACTGGAGGATATCCACTAATGAAGAGTAGTGGAATAGTTGCGACTTTATCAAAAGTTGAAATAAAATATGAGGATAATCCTACTTTATTAAATTATTATAGTGAAGATAATGGAACTACTTGGAACGAATATAAAGGCACAATTGAGACAGGAAAAAGTAAAATTATGGCAAAAAGTGTAGTGAAAGACAATGAACAGATTGCATCAGATATAACTACAAAAACTATTGGTGCTCCTGATGATGCCCTAAGAATAGAAGCTTATGATGGCAATGCAAGCACAGAAGTAAGAGGACCAAGTGGAAATGGAGTAAAATTAACACAATGCTTAAATATTGATGAGTCAGCATATTTGAATAAATATCAAATTATTCAAAATACAATATCTCAAGGAAGTGGAGGTTCTCCATCATTATATATTTATTTTTATGATATTGATAACAAATTGATAGGAAATGGATATACTTATAATAATGTTGGTTCAAATTATATATCAAATATAATATGCCCATATGGTGCTAAATATATGAAAATTATATTAGCTGGTAGTTCGGGATGGGGAGGTGAATCTTCGTGTGCTTTAAAAGAAATATCTGTATTAGATGATAATGAAGCTATAGTATCAAGTAATACAATGATTTATCCAATTTTAAAAAGTGATGGTATTAGTTTTGAAAATAGTAAAATAGTATATATTAGATATCCGGATACGTATAAACAACAATTTTATAAAATAGGAGAAGATTCACAATGGCAAACATGTGATAAAAAAATGAAAATAAATCTCACTTTAGAAGATACAATTTATACTAAAGGTATTGATAAAAACGGAAATGAAGTTGAAGGAATGAATTATACAGCTAAAATGGAAAGTGATGCAATATTGAAAAATGCTTACGATGGTGATGAAAGTACATTTTATTTAGCAGGAAATGTAGCTACAAGATATATGGAAATTAATAAAAGTTCATGGGGTAAAAAATTAAAAATATTATCTAAAGGATATCAAATAGTTTATTTCTTAGATAAAGATGAAAATGTACTATATAAAGATGAACATAGAAGAAAAGATAGTACATATACAATACCAGAAAATACTACTAAATTAAAGTATTATTTTAATGAGAACGGTGGAATATATGAAATGATGATTAAAGATTAAAAAAATTATGATATTTGTAAAAAATAATTTAAAGTCCTGTAGTGAGTAATAAATTAAAATTATTACATACTATGGGACTTAACTTGTTCACAAAAAATTCACAAAAAAAATTAGCAGAATGTATTGACAAGTGCTAAAAAAGGATATAATATATATAAAGATTAGCAATCAAAATAAAAGAGTGCTAAAAGAGGTGATAAAATGCTGGATGATAGAAAAAAAAAGGTACTTCAAGCAATAGTAGAAGAATATATAAATACAGCAGAACCTGTAAGTTCAAATGCACTAACAAATAATGAAGAATTAAAATATAGTAGTGCAACAATAAGAAATGAAATGGCAGATCTTGAAAAAGCAGGATATTTGGAAAAAACACATACATCAAGTGGAAGAATACCATCTGAAAAAGGGTATAGATATTATGTGGATGAACTATTAAAAGATGACAATATAAGTTTAGAAGAAATTAAATATATTAGTGATAAACTAGAAACAAAAGTAAATGAAATTGAAGAATTAACTAAAATTGCGACAACAACAATTTCTGAAATTACTCACTACACAACATTAGCAATAGGACCAAGTAGCAAAGGATTACTAATAGAAGAAATAAAATTCGTATTGTTAGGACCAAGAATGTTAATGGCAATAATTTTAACAAATACAGGAATGGTAAAAGAAACAATAATAAAATTTGATGAAGACATAACAGAAAAACAAGTTGAAACAATTAATTATATGTTCAATCAAAAACTAAAAGGTCAACCACTAGAAATAATAGATGTGCCATTAGAAGAATACTTAATAAATGAAATGAAGTATAGTGTAAAAGTTATAAAACCAATTATAGAACAAATTAGAAAAGTAATATCTGAAGATAGACAATTATATTTGGAAGGAACTAATAAATCTTTTGAATTACCAGAATTTAATAGCTTATCAGTAGCTAAAAACTTTGTAAATATAATAGATGAAAAAGATTTAATGGCAGATATATTGAATTCAGGCTTTGCAAAAGATATTAATGTATATATTGGTGAAGAAAACGAAAAAGATGAACTTAAAGATTTTAGTGTTATTACTTTTAAACATAAGGTTGGAGATAAAGATATGGGAACAATAGGAATTATAGGACCTAAAAGAATGGATTATTCAAAAGTTATTTCAGTTATGAAGTATATTAACAAAAAGTTAAAAGATGTTGAAGAATAATAATTTCTTAACATTTAATATAAAAAAATGGAGGTTAAAATGGCTGATAAAAAAGAAGAATTAGAAAAAGAGAAAGTTCAAAGTGAAGAAAATACAGAGAACAGTGAATTACAAGCAATACAACAAGAATTGGATGAATTAACAGATAGATATAAAAGAATATTGGCAGAATTTGAAAATCATAAAAAAAGAAGTCAAAAAGAAAGAGAAGGATTATATAATTCAATTTTAGGAGACATAATAGAAGTAATGCTTCCAATTCTTGATAATCTAGAAAATGCAGCAAAAGTTGAAACATCAGATGAGAATTATAAAAAAGGTATTGAACTTGTATTAAAACAATTCCAAGATGTACTTAAATCAAAAGGTGTGGAAGAAATAAAAGCTCTTGGAGAAACTTTTGACCCAGAGTTACATGAAGCTGTTAGCAGTGTTCAAGATGATTCAAAAGGTGAAAAAGAAATAGTTCAAGAATATAGAAAAGGTTACAAAATAGGTCATAGAGTTATTAGACATTCTATGGTCGTTGTAGCAAACTAAACAAATTTAAATCGATTAAAAGCAATAATCTTCATATTTGTGTAATTTATTATAAACTTCGACGTATACAAGTATGACTTCAGCTTATAATAAATTACGAAAATGCAAATCTTATCACTTTTAATCAATTTATAGAAATATAAAATAAAATAGTTATTAATTTTAAAAATATAAAAAATTTTAGGGAGGAATTTAAAATGGGAAAAATTATAGGAATTGACTTAGGAACAACAAACTCATGTGTAGCAGTTATGGAAGGAGGAGAACCAGTTGTAATACCAAACGCTGAAGGTAATAGAACAACACCATCAGTAGTTGCATTTAACAAAAACGGTGAAAGACTTGTAGGACAAATAGCAAAACGTCAAGCAGTTACAAATCCAGATAATACTGTTATATCAATCAAAAGAAAAATGGGAACAGCTGATAAAGTTACAATAGAAGGTGATAAATTTACACCACAAGAAATATCAGCAATGATATTACAAAAATTAAAAGCAGATGCTGAAAATTATTTAGGACAAAAAGTAACACAAGCAGTTATTACAGTTCCAGCTTATTTCAATGATAGTCAAAGACAAGCAACAAAAGATGCTGGTAAAATAGCAGGACTTGAAGTATTAAGAATTATAAATGAACCAACAGCAGCAGCTTTAGCATATGGAATGGATAAAGAACAAGACCAAAAAATATTAATATATGACTTAGGTGGAGGAACATTCGACGTTTCTATACTAGACATTGGTGATGGTGTATTTGAAGTTTTATCTACAAGTGGTAATACACATTTAGGTGGAGATGATTTTGATAATGCAATTATTAATTATTTAGTAGATGAGTTCAAAAAATCAAATGGAATTGATTTAAAATCAGATAAAATGGCAATGCAAAGATTAAAAGAAGCAGCTGAAAAAGCTAAAATAGAATTATCAGGTGTTCAACAAACACAAATCAACTTACCATTTATTACAGCTGATTCAACAGGTCCAAAACATTTAGATGTAACATTAACAAGATCTAAGTTTGAAGAATTAATCCATGATTTAGTAGAAGCTACAGCAGGACCAGTTAACCAAGCTTTAAAAGATGCAGGATTAACAGCAAATGATATTCATAAAGTATTATTAGTTGGTGGTTCTACAAGAGTTCCAGCTGTTCAAGAAGTTGTTAAGAGAATAACAGGTAAAGAACCAGATAAAGGAATAAATCCAGATGAATGTGTTGCAATTGGTGCATCAATTCAAGGTGGTGTTTTATCAGGAGATGTTAAAGATTTAGTATTATTAGACGTAACACCATTATCATTAGGTATTGAAACATATGGTGGAGTATTTACAAAATTAATTGAAAGAAACACAACAATACCAACTAAAAAATCACAAATATTCTCAACAGCAGCAGATGGTCAAACATCAGTTGAAGTTCACGTATTACAAGGTGAAAGAGAAATGGCTGCATACAACAAAACATTAGGAAGATTCCAATTAACAGGAATTCCAGCAGCACCAAGAGGAGTACCTCAAATTGAAGTAACATTTGATATAGATGCAAATGGTATAGTTCATGTATCAGCAAAAGATATGGCTACAGGAAATCAACAAGATGTATCAATTACAGCATCAACAAACTTAACAGATGAAGATATAGATAGAGCTGTTAAAGATGCTGAAGCTCATGCTGAAGAAGATAAAAAGAAAAAAGAAGAAATTGAAGTTAAAAATAATGCTGAAAGCTTAGTTTACAACAGTGAGAAAACATTAAATGACTTAGGAGATAAAATAAGCGGAGAAGAAAAAGCTAAAGTTGAAACTGAAATAGATAATACTAAAAAAGCATTAGAGACAAATGATACTGAAAAAATCAAAGAGGCTACTGAAAAATTAACAAAAGTATTTTATGATATGTCAGAACAATTATATAAAAATGCAAATCCAAATGGAGCACAAGGTGTAGACCCAAATGCAGCAGCTGGAGCAGATAATGGTTCAGATGCAAATAATGGTGGAGACAATGGTGATGTTTATGATGCTGATTATAAGGTTGAAGATGATAAATAGAAATTAAATAAAATGAAAACTTCGGGATTTTGGGGCCACCACTTCAAATCCCGAAAAAATTATCCGGGATTTGGAGTGGTGGCCCCAAAATCCCGAAAATTATATGGAGGAAAAAATGGCTAATAAAAGAGATTTTTATGAGGTTTTAGGTGTTGATAAAAATGCAACAGATGATGAATTAAAAAAAGCTTATAGAAAAATGGCTAAAAAATATCATCCAGATGCAAACCCAGATAATAAAGAAGAAGCAGAAAAGAAATTCAAAGAAGTAAATGAAGCATATGAAACACTTTCTAATCCTCAAAAAAGAAGAATGTACGACCAATTTGGAACAGCAGACCCACAAGGATTTGGTGGTGCTGGAGGACCATTTGGAGGTGGAAGTTATACATATTCAACTTCTGGTTTTGATGGATTTGGCGATTTTGGAGATTTAGGTGATATATTTTCAAGTTTTTTCGGAGGAGGATTTGGAGGTAATAGTAGACAATCTTCTAGAAGAAATAATGGACCAAGAAAAGGCTCAGATTTAAATTTGAAAATGGATATTACATTTGAGGAAGCTTTCTTAGGTGTTGAAAAAGAGGTTGTAATAACAAGAAATGAAACATGTGAACATTGTCATGGAACAGGGGCAAAACCTGGAACAAATCCAATAAAATGTCCTGATTGTCATGGAACAGGTCAAGTAACACAAGTTCAAAATACAATATTAGGTCAAGTTCAAACTTCTAGAACATGTGGTAAATGTCATGGAACAGGAGAAGTTATCACAGAGATATGTGAAAATTGTAAAGGTAAAGGAACTATAAGAAAACAACCAAAAATTAAAGTAAAAATTCCAGCAGGAATTGATGATAATCAAACGGTTGTATTAAGAGGAGAAGGCGAACCTGGAATAAAGGGTGGACCTAAAGGAGATTTATATATTACTTTACGAATTAAAAGACATAGCATTTATACAAGAAAAGGTAATAATGTTTTATGTGATATACCAATTACTATAACACAAGCAACGTTAGGTGCAGAACTTGAAATACCTATGGTTGATGGAAGTAAAGAAAAGTATAAAATTCCAGAAGGAACTCAAACAGGTACTAAATTTACAATTAGAAATAAAGGATTTAAATATGTTAATTCGACATCAGAAGGAGATTTCGTATTTACAGTGCAAGTGCAAACACCAAAAAGATTAACAAAAGAACAAAGAGATTTGTTAACACAACTTGCTAAGACAATGAATGAACAACCACCAGTTAAGAAAAAAGGAATATTTGGATAAAAAAGTTGTTAAAGGGAATTAAAATGAACTCAAATTATTAGACAAAAAAGTTTAATAAATAGGACTCATTTCAATTCCTTTTAATAACTTTTTTGATATTTTACTAGACAGAAAAACTAATAAAAGGTATAATAAAAATGAAAAAGAAAAAGGTGAAAACAATGAAAAAAAAAGTATTATTTATATCAAGTACAGGGGGACATTTAAATGAATTATTACAATTATCTCCATTATTTAAAAAATATGATTATAAAATAATAACTGAAAAAGATAAAGCAAATCAAAATCTAGAAAAAGAATATGGGGAAAAATTATTTTTTTTACCATATGGAACAAGAGCAAAATTATTTACATACGTATTCAAATATTTTTATTTATGTTTAAAAACTATATATTTATATTTTAAAATAAAACCAGATGTAATAGTAACAACAGGAACACATACGGCAGGTCCGATGTGTTATTTAGGAAAGATATTTGGAAGTAAAATAATATACATAGAAACATTTGCAAATAAAAATAAAAAAACAGCAACAGGAAGACTAATTTACCCAATAGCTGATTTATTTATTGTGCAATGGGAAGAAATGCTTAAACTATATCCAAAAGCTGTATATGGAGGATCAATTTATTAGAAAATATCTTTTTTAATATGGGGGTAAGAAAATGATATTAGTATTATTAGGAACTCAAAATAATAGTTTTCACAGACTATTAGAAGAAGTGGATAAAAATATAAAAGATGGGACAATAAAAGAAGAAGTAATTGTACAATCAGGATATACAAAATTTCAATCTCATAGAATGAGAATAATTGATTTAATGTCAAAAGAACAATTAGCTGAATTTCAAGAAGAAGCAACTTTAATAATAACACATGGTGGAGTGGGGTCAATTGTATCATCAATAGAAAAAGGAAAAAAAGTAATAGCCGTTCCACGAATGCATGAATATGGTGAACATGTAAATAATCATCAGAAAGAAATAGTTGAAGATTTTAATAATAAAGGTTATATAATAGGAATAAAAAAAGTAGAGGATTTAAAAGATGCTATAATTAGATCAAAAAAATTTGAACCTAAAAAATATCAGCCAAATAATAAGAAAATGTTAGAGATAATAGAAAATTTTATTGATAAAATCTAATTTTTAAGAAAGGATACAACATGAATGAAGATAGAATTACAAGTCCAGAGTTAGAAAACGATGGAGAAGAAAGACTTGAAAACACAATAAGACCTCAGAGTTTAGATGAATATATAGGACAAGATAAAGTGAAAGAAAATATGAAAGTATATATTGAAGCAGCAAAAAAAAGAGGAGAAGCATTAGATCATGTTTTATTATATGGACCTCCAGGCTTAGGAAAGACTACACTTTCAAATATAATAGCAAACGAAATGGGAACAAATATAAAGATAACATCTGGTCCAGCAATAGAAAAACCAGGAGATTTAGCATCATTATTAACAAATTTATCAGAAAATGATGTGCTTTTTATAGATGAAATCCACAGATTAAGCAAAAATGTGGAAGAAATATTGTATCCAGCTTTGGAGGATTATACAATTGATATTATGATAGGAAAAGGTCCAAGTGCTAGATCAATAAGACTGGATTTGCCAAAATTTACACTAATAGGAGCAACGACAAAAGCTGGTTCACTTACAACACCATTAAGAGACAGATTTGGTATTGTAAATAGATTAGAACTATATTCAGTAGATAATTTAGCAAAAATAGTTAAAAGAACAGCAAAAATATTAGATGTAAAAATCGATGAACAAGCAGCAATAGAAATAGCAAGGAGATCAAGGGGAACACCTAGAATTGCAAATAGATTATTAAAAAGGGTTAGGGATTATGCAGTAGTTTTGGGTGATGGAGATATTGATTTAAAAATTGCTAAACATACTTTAAATAAATTGGAAATCGATGAATTAGGATTAGATGAAATAGATAGAAAATTATTAGATACTATGATTGTTCAATATGGAGGTAGACCTGTTGGTATAGAGGCATTAGCTGTTTCTATAGGTGAAGAGGTAGAAACTATTGAGGATGTATATGAACCATATTTAATTCAAATAGGTTTTATATCAAGAACATTAAGAGGAAGAGTTGTGTTACCACCAGCTTATAAACATTTAGGATATGAATATAAAGGCGAAAGTGGACAACAAAGTTTTATTTAGATAAAGATATGTAATAATTTAATTTTGAAAGTAGAGAGGGAAACAAATGAAAAAATATAAAGAATACGTTTTTCTATTTATTATAGTTTTGGTGTTATGCTTATTGGTATTAAGTTCATCACCATTATATAAGGGATTACCAGATATAGATTCGTCTGTATTCCAAGTAATGGGAAAAGGAATGTTAGAACATAAAATAATGTATAAAGAATTATTTGATCATAAAGGACCAATAGTATATATTATAAACGCTTTAGCCTTTATGATAAGTAATAATTATGGATTATTTATAATTGAAACTATCATTTTTTATATAGGAACAATATTTGTATATAAAACATCTAGAATTGTACTATCAAAAAAGACATCGATAATTGTAAATTTGTTATATATGTTAATTTCATTTAGATATTTTTATGGAGGAAATTTTACAGAAGAATATTCAATTACACTTATGAGTATTGCAATGTATTTCATAATAAAAATATTACAGAATAAAGAAATTGATAAAAAACTATATTGGATAATGATAGGGGCGACATTTACAATAAATTTATTAATAAAACCAACATATATATCAATATGGATTGCATTTGGAATAGTACAACTAATTGCATCTATAAAAGATAAAAAAATAAAAGAATTAATAAAAAGTATAGGTTATATGTTGATTGGAATTTTGATTATATCAGTTCCAATAATATTTTATTTAATTATTAATAACGATATTAAAGATTTTATTGATGCATATATAGGAATGAACATGAAATATTCTGATAGCTCAATACAAAAAAGAATAATAAAATTCAAAGAATTAATGACTAGATATAAATATAATCAATATTTATTACTAATGCTGATTAGCAATATAGCAATTATATTTAATAAAAAAATAAATAAACGAACAAAGAACTTTATAACATTATTTGCGGTAATTTCACTCGTATTAACAGCATGGGCACCAAATGTGTATAGTCATTATTTAATACAATTATCACCAGCTATATCTTTGGAAGTTATATTTTTATTTTATTTAATAGAACAAAAATTAAAAGAAAAAGAAATATTACAAAATAAAATAATTAGACAACTTCCTGTGAATTTTATATATATTTGTGTGATATTTTTTGTTACATTAAATGTTTTTAATATAACAACTAAAGCTAATGGAATATTCTCAAAGAAAATTAAAAAAGATCAATTGGTAATAGATAAAGCAAGTGAAATAAATAATTATCTAGATGAAGATGATAAAATTTTAGTTTTAGGAAGTAGTTCATATTATTATTTATTATTTAATAAACAACCTGAGTTTAAGTATTTTTTTCAATATCCATTAATAAGATATGATGAAAAAATTAAAGATGAAACTGCTAAATATATAAGGGAAAATAAACCTAAGGTAATAATAGATGAAGAATATAGAGATATGGATGTATGTGGTCAACAAGTAAATATACAAACATATGGTGAAAATCTATTAGAAGATGTAACACAAAATTATGAAGAACATGATATTGGTTTATTAAAATATTATGTTTTAAAAGGAGAATAAAAAATGAAAATAGGAATAATTGGAGCAGGATATAGTGGATTAACAATAGCAAAAGAATTAGAAGAAAAAGGTCAAGAAGTAACAATTTTTGAAAGACAACCTTATGTAGGCGGGATGGTAGATACAATAGAAATATTTGATACTAGATTAGAAAAATATTATAGACATATTTTTAAAAGTGATAAAGAAGCAATAAATTTGATAAAAGAAATGGGATTAGAAAATGAATTAATATGGCCTGCAACAAAAATGGGATATCTTACAAATAAAAGACCTTATTTATTTGGAACTCCAATATCATTATTAAAATTTAAACCACTAAATTTTGTGCAAAAATTAAGATTTGGTTTTAATGTAATACATATAAAATTAATTAATGACTATAAAAAATTAGAAAAAGTAACAGCAGAAAAATGGTTAAAAGATAGAATTGGAGATAAAGTATATTCACAAGTTTGGGAACCATTATTGATATCAAAATTTGGAGAAAGAAAAGACCAGATAAGTATGGCTTGGCTATGGGGAAAAATTAAATTAAGAAGTACATCAAGCACACCTGAAGGTGAACAGTTAGGATATATAAAAGGAAGTTATCAAAAATTAACAGATAACTTTTATAAATATTTATTGAATAAAAATGTAGATATTAAGTTGAAAACAAGTGTTAAAGAAGTAACAAAGAAAAATGATAAATATATAGTAAAATATACTAGAAATGAAAAAGAAGAAAAAGAAGAATTTGATGTAATAGTATCAACAATTGATTACAAAGGTTTTGAAAAATTATTTGACAAATATATGAATGAAAAAGAAAAACAAAAAATTCAAAAAGTTAATTATACATCAGCTAGAATAATGATGATTGTTGCTAATAAAAGTTTCAGTCCATTTTACTGGTTAAACATAGGTGATAATGATATACCTTTTGGAGGAATAATAGAACATACTAATTTTATCGACAAATCAAATTATGACAATAACCATATATTATATATTTCAAATTATATGACAGAAGATAATAAGTTATATAATGTATCAAAAGAAGAATTGTTAAAAGAATATATGAAATCTTTAATTAAAATAAATAAAGAATTTACAATGGAAAATATAAAAGATTATTATGTATTTGATGAAAAATATGCACAGCCAATAATAGAATGTAATTATTCTGAATACATAATGAATGATAAATTAGAAAAAGAAAAAATATATTTATGTACAATGCCACAAATTTATCCAGAAGACAGAGGAATGAATTATGCAATAAAATCAGGAATAAAATTAGCTAATAAAGTTCTAGAAGAAAATAGTAAAATAAATAAATAAAGGAAATTTAACAAATGAATCAAAAGAAGATAAAAATAATACTAACAATATTTATAATAATATTATTTAGTATAGTTGTATTTTGTAATTTATGGTTGTTATATACAAAAAATAATTTTTATAAAATAGGTGATTGGAATAAATATAAAAATAACCCAGTTCTAGGAAATGAATATACTGGTTCAGTTTTTGATCCATATGTAATGATTGATTCTGACGGGACATATAGAATGTACGTTTCATGGAGAAGAAAAGGAGCAATTGCGGTAACAACAAGTAATGATGGAATAAATTGGTCTGAATTACAAATTGTTTTAAATAGAGATGAATCAACAGGATGGGAAGATATAGTTAATAGAGCAACTGTTGTATATCATGATGAGGTATATCATATGTGGTATACAGGACAATCAAATCAAATTAGTAAAATAGGATATGCAACAAGTGAAGACGGATATAAATTTGTTAAACAAAATGAGCCAGTAATTGTTAATGAAAAAGAATGGGAAAAAGATTCAGTTATGAATCCACATGTTATATTTGATGAAGAAGAAAAAGTTTTTAAAATGTGGTATGCAGCAGGAGAAACATATGAGCCAGATGTTATAGCATATGCAACAAGTAAAGATGGGATAACCTGGGAAAAGTATAGTCAAAATCCAATATTAAAAGCGAATGAAGATAAAAAAGCTTTGGATAGATATAAAGTTGGAGGATGTGATGTACATAAGATTTCTAATAATTTATATGTAATGTTTTATATTGGTTATACTGATATCAATACTGCAAGAATATTTGTAGCAAAATCACAAGACGGAGTAAATTGGGTAAGAACAGGACAAACTATAATTGCACCGGAAAAGGGTAAATTTGATACAGAAGCGTGTTATAAACCATCCGCAATATTTGACGATAAAAACAATAGATGGATGCTTTGGTATAATGGAAGAACTGCAGATAAAGAATATATTGGATTAGCAATATGCAATAAAAAGGAAATTTAATTATTAAGATGAAGAGGAAAACTAAAAATGAAAAAGAAAGAGTTTTTATTAATTGCATTTATATTTATAGTAATATTTTCAATAATTATAATAAAACCAATAAGCAATTTAGATGAAATATGGAATTATAATACAGCAAGAGTAATAACTAATGGCTTAACTCCGTATAAAGACATAAGTATGATAACAACGCCATTTCTTCCTATGATAACAGCAATGTTTTTGAAAATAATTGCAAATGAAATAATAGTATTAAGAATCTTAGCTTCAATTCTTTGGACAGGAATTTTATTTATAACATATAAAATTTTTAAAAGACTGATAAAAGAAGAAAATATATGCTTAATATTTACTTCATTAATAGGGTTACTCTGTAGAGATATCTATTGCATAGATTATAATATAGTTATTTTATTTATAACACTGATTATTTTATATCAAGAATTAAGAAATACAAACAATGCATTAGAATATAGAAATAAAAAAGATATTATCTTACGGAATATTAGCAGGTATAGCAATTTGTACAAAACAGAGCATAGGAGTAACTTTAGCAATAGTAACTGTAGGGTATAAATTATTGTTTGTAGAAAATAAAGAACAATTTAAGCAATATTTAAAAATTGCTATTACCAGAATAATTGGAATATTAATACCGTTAATAATTTTATTTTTATATTTAATTATAAGTGGAGCATTTAGAGATTTTATAAATTATGCAATATTAGGAATAAGTACATTTTCTAATAAAATACCATATTTAAATTTGTTTAATAATAAAAAAATAGAAATAAAAATATTATCTATATTAATGCCAATATCAATAATATTAATGATAATTATATTGTTAATAACAAAAGTTTTAAGAAAAGATAATGAAAAAATAAATAATTTATTAACTATATTAGTATATAGTGTTTCGATAATAATTGTAATGTATCCAATATCAGATGAAATACATTTTTTAATAGGAAGTTTTATTTCAATAGTTGGATTAGCATATATGCTTAGTTTATTATGTCAAAATATATATGTTCAAATTAATTATTCTAGAAAATATAAATTATATAAAATAGTATCTCTTATTATTTGGATATTAATTTTTACATTAATTTCAGTAAAGTCTATTAATAATTTATATGTATATATAAAAACTGAAAAGAATATTGATATTCAATACTTTAAAAATGTTGAAGTAGGAGATGGATTAAAACAAAGAATAAATGATATAGATGATTACATTTTGAAAATGGAAAAAGAAGGTAGAAAAGTATATATATTGGATGCAGAAGCGGCAATATATATGATTCCAATAGATAAATATAATAAAGATTATGATATGTTTTTAAAAGGAAATATAGGAAAAGATGGAGAAGAAGGTCAAATTGAAAAAATAAAACAAAAAGATGAATCTACATTATATTTAATTAGAAAAAAAAATATGAAATCAAATTGGCAAACACCAATGAATGTAGTTAAATATATAAGAGATAATTTAGTAAGAATAGGAGAAATTAGTATCTATGAAATATATAAATAAAATTTCATAGATACTATGGAAAATCAAATGGAAAACAAGAGAGAAAGCAATTTAGAATTATTAAGAATAATATCTATGATACTAATTGTTGCATTTCATTGTACAATTAATATCGATATTTTAAAAGGGAACGTTTTTGAACAAATAGTTTTATTTGTCACTGGTATATGGGGAGTTTTTGGAGTTGATTGTTTTTTTATTATAAGTTTTAATTTTTTATATACATCAAAATTTAAAATGAAAAAATTCATAAACATAATTAAACAAATATTATTTTATACAATACCATTATTAATTATATCTGTAATAAGTTTTAAAATAAATACGGGGTGGGATATACTTAAAATAGTTAAATACATATTTATGGCAGGATTAAAACAACCATTCTGGAATGATGTTTATTGGTTTGTTACAATATATTTATTGATGTATTTGTCATTTCCAATAATGAATAATATAATAAAAAAAATGAACAAAAATCAACTAAAATATATTGTAATTTTATTAACGATGATTATATTAATGTACCAAATGAAACAAACAGTTATAGAAGATTATTTCTTTTGTATGTATATGTATATTGCGTTTTTTTATATAAAAACGTATAAAGAGGATTGGTTAAAACAAAATTGTAAAATTGCATTTGTAATTTGTACTGCTTTTATAATTTGTTTTAAGGTAGTATCTGTACGTAATGGAGCTAATTTCATAATAGATTTTTTAACAGGGAAATTTGGAAGACATTCAATATTGTTCTTTATGGATAGTGTTTTTACATTTTACATTTTTAAATCAATGTCAATAAAAAATTCATCAATAATAAATAAATTAGCAAGTACAACATTTGGAATATATCTATTTCATGAAAACCAGCTATTTTCTGTAAGAAATTATATGGGTAAATTGTCATCAAAGTATAATAATTCTCTTCTATTTTCTTATTTTTTAGAAATAATTTTGATTTTTTGTATTGGAGTAATTATAGATTTGATAAGACAATGGATATTCAAAAAAATAGATAGTAAAAGAAATAAAGTAAAAGATAATAAATACGAAAAAATTGATACTTATATAAATCAATTGTACGAATAAAGAGTGGAGGAAAAATATGAAATTATTAATGCATACATGCTGTGCACCATGTAGTGTATACTGCATAGATAGCCTGAGAGAAGAAGGAATAGAACCAACAGTATATTGGTATAACCCTAATATACATCCATATATGGAATATAAAGCAAGAAGGGAGTGTTTAAGGGAATATACAAAAAGTATAAATATCGAGGCAATTTTTGAAGAAGATTACGGATTAGATGAATTTTGTAAAAATGTAATAGGAGATTTACAAAATAGATGTACAGATTATTGTTATCCTGTAAGGCTAAGAAAAACTTTTGAATATGCTAAAGATAATGGTTATGATGCTGTAACAACAACTCTTTTATATAGTATTTATCAAAATCATAATTTTATTAAAGAGTATATGGAGAAGTTAAGTAAAGAATATGGTATTGATTTTTTGTATAGAGATTTTAGGGTTGGTTTTAGAGAGGGTCAAGCAAAGGCAAGAGAATTGGAATTGTATATGCAAAAATATTGTGGATGCGTATTTTCTGAGGAAGATAGATATAGTAAGCAAATTAAGAGAGATAAATTATAAGAGAGAATGGATGTATATGATAAAATATTTAGAAAAGAATAAATTATATGTGATTGTAAAGTTAATTATATCAATTTTTTTTGCAACTACAATTACAATAGATAGAATATTTGTATATTCTAAAAATATATTTGCTGGGATAGATAAAAATTATCTTACAAATATTGAATTAAAAGATATTTGTATTGGAATAGTAGTGTTTTTTTGCTCTTATATAGCAATTTCACTTATTGAAATTATAGTAAATAAAATAGAAAATATAGTATATGTAAAAGAAGAAAGAAGAGAAAAGAATATAAAAGTATTTTTTGTATTTTTTATAATTATATTAATATGTTGGCTACCATATATCTTATCTTTTTTTCCAGGAGGAGTATATTCTGATACAGCAACTACATTAAATCAATTACAAGGAAAAGAAAAATTTAATTGCCACCAACCTATAGGTTATGCTTTTATTTTAAAGATATTTGTAAATATAGGAACATATCAATTAGGTTTGGAATTATTAACGGTTGTTCAGGTATTAGCAATGGCAGGAATATGTTCATATTTTGTATATTGGATGTATAAAAAAGGGATAATTTCAAGTTATTTGATTATAACAATTGCTTTTTTTGGAATATATCCTTTAATTCCTTTATATGCTGTATCTATTTGGAAGGACACTCCGTATTGTATAATTTTATTTGCTTTTATAATATATATTGCAGAAATTGTATATAGAGATGGAAAAAATTTAGAAAATACAAATGGAATTATATTATATGAATTATTAAGTTTTTTAATAGCATTTTTACGAAACAATGGGATTTATATTTTAATAGGAACATTAATATTTATATGTATTGTATATAAAAAAGATATTCTAAAAACACTAAAAAAATTTCTTATAATTTCTATAGCAGAAATATTAATTATCATGTTAATACAAGGTCCTGTTTTTAATAAATTAGAACTTAATGAAGATAAATTTACAGAAAGCGTAGGATCATTACTACAGCAAATGGCTTATGTAGTTGTTAATAATGGAAATTTGAACGAAGAACAAATAGAGTTTATAAATAAAGTTTGTCCAATAGAAAAAATAAAGAAAATCTATAGTCCTTGTTTAGTTGATTCTATTAAGTGGAATGAGGATTATGATGTTAAATTTGTAGAAAATAATAAGAAAGAGTTTATTAAAATATGGTTTGAAGTATTTATGCAAAATCCTAAAATGTATGCAAAAGCATATATATTGAACACAATAGGATATTGGGATATTAATAGGTCAAGTGATGTTGCATATACAAATCCAACAATGTGGTATGGACTTCCATTTAAACAATATGATTATTTACAAAAATTAACTAATATTTCTATTAAAAATGCATTATGTAATATTAAAACTGTAAGTTCAGCTATATTTTTATTTATAATGTTAATTGGCGTCCTAATGACTATTTATAGAAAAAAATATAAAAATTTATTAATATATTTGCCAGGAATATTTACATGGTTAACAATAATGTTAGCATCACCTATTGCTTTTAGTTTAAGATATGTATACATATTAGTAATGATGGTTCCACTATCAATAATAACACCATTTTTAAAAAAATATAACGAAAAGAAAGAATAAATAAAATTTAAAAATTTCTTGACAAGAATAGGAATAAAATGTTAAAATATTTAACATAATAATAAAAAACATATTGCGTTAGTACAATACAAAACGATTAGAAGTAACTTTAAGAGAATAAGGGTCATCGGCTGTAAGCCCTTTAAGGTCAACCTAATTTGTGAAACATATTGGAGCAATTTTTATAAAGTGGAAGATAATTGCTAGGTAATTATTTTCAAGCTGGGTGGTACCGCGGAATTATTTCGTCCCTGCATTTTGCAGAGGACGTTTTTTGACGTCTTATTGCAAAAATTCAAATTTCGACCAATGGGGACGTTGTTAAATTGGTTGAAAATTAATTAACAATATAAAAATTAAAAATATTTCAACCAATTTAACAACGTCCCCATTGGTCGAATTTTGACAAAAGGAAATAGTAGGAGGTAGTTAAAAATGAATGAGTACAAAACACACACATGCAACGAAATTAGTCTAGAAGACGTAGGAAAAAAAGTTAGAATCGCTGGATGGGTACAAACTATCCGTGACTTAGGAGGTCTAGTATTCTTAGATATTAGAGATATGTATGGAATAACACAGGTTGTAACATCAGGAGAACCAAAAGATGTTGATTTTGCATCACACATTCCAATTGAGTCAACTGTTACAGTTTATGGAACTGTAAAAAAGAGGGATGAAGAAACTATAAACCCAAAATTAAAAACTGGTCTTGTTGAAATTAAAATTGAGGAGATTAAAGTTTTAGGAAAAAGAACAAAAAATATTCCTTTTGAAATTAATACAAACCAGGAGATAAGAGAAGAT
The DNA here is from genome assembly GCA_934168305.1 of uncultured Clostridia bacterium. Classification (GTDB taxonomy): domain Bacteria; phylum Bacillota; class Clostridia; order TANB77; family CAG-508; genus CAG-269. The sequence goes on from CAKPNF010000009.1 coordinate 19,336, forward strand.
TTAAGACTACAATATAGATATTTAGATTTAAGAAATGAAAGGTTACAAAATAATTTGAAACTTCGTGCACAGGTTTTACAATTTTTAAGAAATCAAATGCAAGAACAAGGTTTTTTAGAGGTTCAAACACCAATACTTACAAGTTCTTCACCAGAAGGGGCAAGGGATTATTTAGTACCAAGTAGATTACATCCAGGAAAATTCTATGCATTGCCACAAGCACCTCAACAATTTAAACAATTATTAATGGTTTCTGGAATTGATAAATATTTTCAAATTGCACCTTGTTTTAGAGACGAAGATGCTAGAGCAGATAGAGCACCAGGCGAATTTTATCAATTAGATATGGAAATGAGTTTTGCAACACAAGAGGATGTATTTCAAGTAATGGAACCGGTAATGTATAACACATTTAAAAAATTTTCTGATAAGAAAATTGCAGAATATCCATTCCCAAGAATAACATACAAAGATGCAATGCTTAAATATGGTTCAGATAAACCAGATTTAAGAAACCCATTATACATTATAGATTTATCAGATTTTTTCAAAAAATGTACATTTAAGCCATTTATTGATAGAACTGTAAGAGCTATAAAAGTTGAAGGGCATATGTCAAAAGGATTCCATGAAAAGATGTTAGCATATGCTATGTCAATTGGAATGCAAGGACTTGGATATTTAGAGGTTCAAGAAGATATGAGTTTCAAAGGTCCAATTGATAAATTTATACCAGATGACTTAAAGAAAACTTTAATAGAATTAGCAGATTTAAAACAAAATGATACAATATTCTTTATTGCCGATAATGAGAAGAGAGCAACAGAACTTGCTGGACAAATTAGAACTGAATTAGGAAATAGATTAAACTTAATAGATGAAGATGTATTTCAATTTTGTTGGATAATTGATTTTCCAATGTTTGAGTTGGATGACCATGATAAATTAGCATTTAGTCATAACCCATTTTCAATGCCACAAGGTGGTTTGGATGCATTAGAAAATCAAAATCCATTAGAAATACTTGCATATCAATATGATATAGTTTGCAATGGTATTGAACTTTCTTCAGGTGCAGTTAGAAACCATGATATACAAATAATGTTGAAAGCGTTTGAAATGGCTGGTTACACAGAGGAAGAAGTTAAAACAAAATTTGGTGCTTTATATACAGCATTCCAATTTGGTGCTCCACCTCATGCAGGAATTGCACCTGGTATTGATAGAATGTTGATGCTTTTATCAAATTCAGATACTATTAGAGAGGTTATTGCATTTCCATTAAATAGCAAGGCTCAAGATTTGATGATGGGTGCTCCTGGTAATGTAAGAAGAGACCAATTAAGAGATGTGCACATTGAAGTTATGAAAAAATAGAGCATTCTATTATTGTAATTTTACACATTTGAGTATATAATAAAATAGATTTTTAAGGAGGAGAGATAAGGTGAAAGTTAGTAAAGAAGAAATATTACACATTGCCAAATTAGCAGATTTGGAAATTAAAGACGAAGAAATTGAAAAATATGCACTTAATTTACAAGACATATTAGATTTTGCAGAAGTAGTAAATAATGCACCTGTTGATGGACTTGATGTTACAGTTGGTGCAAATGAAAAGAAAAATGTTTTTAGAAAAGATGAGATTAAGGTATTCGAAGATAATGAAGCATTATTACAAAATGCACCATCAGAGGAACAACATATGTTTAAGATACCAAAAGTTATTAATTAGTTTTTTAAATAATAGCAATCTTGCATTGTTACACTTTACTTGAAATTTAATCAACCTACACTAGTATGCCTCATAAATTTTAAGTTTGTGTGCCTTGCAATAACTATTATTTTAAAAACTATAAAACATTGAAGTGGGAGGAAATTTAATGGATATCACAGAATTAACAGTACATGAATTGCAAGAAAAACTAAAAAACAAAGAACTTACAATAACAGAAATTACAAAAGCATATGTAGACAGAATAAATGACAAAGAAAAAGATGTACAAGCATTTGTTACAACATTAACAAATGAAGCATTAGAGCAAGCAAAAGATGTACAAGAAAAAATAGATAATGGAGAAATCATCGGAGATTTCGCAGGAATTCCAATAGGAATAAAGGACAATATGTGTACAAAAGGTGTAAAAACTACATGTAGTTCTAAAATGCTAGAAAACTTTGTTTCACCATATGATGCAACAGTTGTTGAAAAATTAAATGAAGAGAATATGATAGACTTAGGAAAACTAAACATGGATGAATTTGCCATGGGTGGTTCAACAGAATATTCATATTTTAAGAAAACAAGAAATCCTTGGAACTTAAACAAAGTACCAGGAGGTTCTTCAGGTGGTTCTGCAGCAGCAGTTGCAGCAAACTTAGTTCCATGGGCACTTGGTTCAGATACAGGAGGTTCGATTAGACAACCAGCAAGTTTCTGTGGAGTTGTAGGTTTAAAGCCAACATATGGACTAGTTTCAAGATATGGACTAGTAGCATTTGCATCATCACTTGACCAAATTGGTCCAATCACAAAAGACGTAAGAGATAGTGCAATGCTTTTAAATCTAATAGCTGGACATGATGAAAGAGATACAACATCAGCAGACATGCCTAAAAAAGATTATACAAAAGCTTTAAAAAATGACATAAAAGGATTGAAAATTGGAGTTCCAAAAGAATTCTTTGGAGAAGGTATAAATGCAGAAGTAAAAGAAACACTACAAAAAACAATTGAAAAATACAAAGAATTAGGAGCTGAAATCGAAGAATTTTCACTTGATATAGCTCAATATGCATTAGCAACATATTATATAATTGCATGTGCAGAAGCAAGTTCAAACCTAGGAAGATTTGATGGAATTCGTTATGGATATAGAACACCTGAATTCAGTAACTTAAAAGAAATATACAAAAAATCAAGAAGTGAAGGATTTGGAGAAGAAGTAAAAAGAAGAATAATCCTTGGAACATATGTGTTATCATCAGGATATTATGATGCATATTACAAAAAAGCACAACAAGTTAGAACATTAGTTATGAACGAATTTAACAAAGGATTTGAAAAATATGATGTTATATTAACACCAACATCTCCAACAGTAGCATTTGACATTGGTTCAAGGTCAAATAATCCATTAGAAATGTATTTAGCAGATATTTGTACAGTATCTGTAAATATTGCAGGACTTCCAGGAATATCAATACCAGTAGGAGTTGATAAAGAAGGAATGCCAATAGGGATGCAATTAATAGGAAATAGATTCCAAGAAGAAACTATTTTAAATGCAGCATATACATTAGAACAAAAAATTAAATTTAGCGAAAATCATAAACCAGAATTTAAAAAATGAGACAAGTGGGACAGACAAAAAATGTCTCATAAAAATTGTTGAAAAGTGTCGAATTTAAATAAAAACAAAAAATGACAAAATATGACACAAATAATGAGACATTTTTAGACTGTCCCAAGAGTCTCAAAAGGAGGAAAAATAGATGTCAAGAAGTGATTATGAAGTTGTAATAGGACTAGAAGTTCATGCAGAGCTTTCAACAAAAACAAAAATATTCTGTTCTTGTCCAACAGAATTTGGTTCAGCACCTAACACACATGTATGTCCAATCTGTATGGCAATGCCTGGAACACTACCAGTATTAAACGAAAAAGTTGTTGAATATGCTGTAAAAGCAGGTTTAGCTACAAATTGTGAAATATCAAGAGATAGCAAAAATGATAGAAAAAATTACTATTATCCAGATTTACCAAAATCTTATCAAATATCTCAATTTGATAAACCACTATGTGAACACGGATATATTGAAATTGAAACATCAGAAGGTAAAAAGAAAATTAGATTATTAAGAATCCATATAGAAGAAGATGCTGGAAAACTAAACCATGACGATTTTGGAGGAGGAAGTTTAGTTGATTTAAACAGAGCAGGAGTTCCTTTAATAGAAATGGTTTCTGAACCAGATTTAAGAAGTGCCGAAGAAGTTGAGGCGTATTTAAGAAAATTAAAATCAATATTAGAATATATCGAAGTCTCAGACTGTAAAATGCAAGAGGGGTCTTTAAGAGCAGATGTCAATGTATCTGTACATAAACCAGGAACACCTTTTGGGACACGTACAGAAATGAAAAATATGAACTCATTTAGAAGTATTACAAGAGCTATCGAATATGAAATAGATAGACAAATTGATGTGCTAGAAGATGGCGGAAAAGTAGAACAAGAAACATTAAGATGGGATGATGTATCTGGAAAAACATTTTCAATGAGAGATAAAGAAGATGCACAAGATTATAGATATTTCCCAGACCCAGACTTAGTTGCAATAAAACTTTCAGAAGAATACATTGAAAATATAAAAAACACTTTACCAGAATTACCAGAGAGTAGAAAAGAAAGATATTTAAAAGAATATGAATTATCTGAAAAAGATGCAAATATTATTACTGCATCAAAATATTTATCAGATTTATTTGAAAGTGCAATAAAAATATGTAATAATCCAAAAGCAGTTAATAATTGGATTATATCAGATATATCAAGAATTTTAAATGAAACTGAAACAGAACCAATTGCTATACCATTTGATGGAAATCAATTAGGAAAATTAGTTATTTTAATTGACAAAGGAACAATTAGTTCAAGTATTGGTAAAAAAGTCTTAACAGAATTATTTGAAAATCCAAGAGACCCAGAGGATATTATAAAAGAAAAAGGATGGATTCAAATCTCTGATGAGGGTGCAATAAAAGAGGTTGTTTCTAAAATATTGGAGGCAAATCCTCAATCAGTTGCTGACTTTAAAGCAGGAAAAGATAGAGCTTTAGGATTTTTGGTTGGTCAAGCTATGAAAGAAACTAAAGGTAAGGCTAATCCTAAAATGTTAAATGAAATGTTCTTAGCTGAATTAAATAAATAAAAACTCGTTGAACTAATGAACCAACGGGGACTTTCTTAAATTGGTTGAAATTAAGGAATTAATATATAGAATCCTAATTAATTTCAACCAATTTAAGAAAGTCCCCGTTGGTTCATTAGTTCAACAAGTTTTTATATCATTTGTTTTTTTATTCTATCAACAATAAAACCACAAATAACAAATTCTATTCCAAAAATTAAACTTAATCTAAATAAGATAAAACCTATAGTAAAAAGAATAGGAATTGTAAAAGAAAAATTATATGTAACAAGGATTGCAAGAGAAATAAGGCAAATCATAAGGCAAAATTTCAATCCATAACTCATAATCATTTTAGTTAATTTATCCAAGTTTTTAAAAGTATAAAAAATATTTTTAAACATAATTATCACCTATATAAATGATATCACCTATAATTATAAACATCAATGGAAATTTGTGTCATTGGTTATCTTAATTTTGTAGATAGTTTATATGATATGAGTGAAGAAAATATATAATTTTTTTTAATATGAAAGACAAAAAAAGAATTTCTGTATAATAGAAATTCTTTTTTAAAACAAAAACTATGCATAATTTTCATTTTTTAGCCTAAGCTATAGCTGCATTTAATTTTTTTGATAAACTTGATTTTTTTCTAGCTGCTGTATTTTTAACAATAACACCTTTTGTGCAAGCTTGATCGATTTTTTTTGTAGCTTCTGAAAATAAAGTTTTAGCTTCTTCAATATTTCCAGCTTCAATAGCTTGTTCAAATTTCTTAACAGCTGTTTTGTATGCAGATTTTATCATATTATTTCTTAAAGTTTTCTTTTCAATTACTTTAACTCTTTTTTTTGCTGATTTAATATTTGGCATGTTTGCACCTCCTCTTAGTCTTTATTGTATAATAACATAGACTATTTTAGCATATATTTCTTGTTTTGGCAAGAGATTTACAGAAAATTATTAAAATATTACAAAATCTGTTGACATACGGATAAAAGCATTGTATAATATATAAGCATGAATTGAGCGATGAAGCTGAATGTGGCTACACTCTTACGGAAGTAATGGTGGAGGGAACTTCAGTGGAGTATGTCATGGCAAAGACCAGGCGGTAAGTTTAAATAAATTAGCACTTATCCCAGAATTATCATGCATATTTTGGGTTTAAATAAAGGGTGATTACAAAACACCAGAGTGCGTTTTAACTTGCCAAGGTAATTTAGATAGCAAACTAAGCTATCAACGGGGAAAACCCAAAAATAAAATTTATATAAGGAGGGAAAATTACAATGGCAAAAACAACAGTTGTAACAAGTGAAAAAATTAGAATAAGATTAAAAGCTTATGACCATGTAGTTTTAGATCAGTCTGCTGAGAAGATAGTAGAAACAGCTAAAAAAACAGGAGCAAAAGTTTCAGGTCCTATTCCATTACCAACACAAAAAGAAGTTGTAACAATCTTACGTTCTCCACACAAATATAAAGATTCAAGAGAACAATTTGAAATGAGAACACATAAAAGAGTTATAGATATTCTTTACCCAACACAAAAAACAGTTGATAATCTAATGAAATTAGAATTACCAGCAGGTGTTGATATAGAAATAAAATTATAATTAATTATTACATTAATTAAAAAACATCAAACCAAGCTGATTTGGTACAAAATACTAAATATAAAAATCAGCCAATAGTTAGGAGGAAATTTAAAATGAAAAAAGGAATAATCGGAAGAAAAGTTGGAATGACACAAATCTTTGATGAAAAAGGAAATGTAATTCCAGTAACAGTTATAGAAGCTGGACCATGTGTAGTAGCACAAGTAAAAACAGTAGAAACTGATGGATATGATGCTTTACAATTAGGATTCGGTGAAGTAAAAGATAAACATATAAACAAACCAGAAAAAGGACATTTTGCAAAAGCTGGTCTTGAAGCTAAAAAACACTTAAGAGAATTTAGATTGGAATCAGTTGAAGGTGTTAAAGTTGGAGACGAAGTTAAAGCAGATGTATTTGAAGCTGGAGAAAAAGTAGATGTTCAAGGAACATCAAAAGGAAAAGGATTCCAAGGTGTTATCAAAAGACATGGACAACACAGAGGACCTATGGGACATGGTTCTATGTACCACAGAAGACCAGGTTCAATGGGATCTACATCAACACCAGGTAGAGTATTTAAAGGTAAAAAATTACCAGGACATATGGGAAGAGTTACAATTACAATACAAAACTTAGATGTTGTAAGAGTAGATATGGATAAGAATGTAATCTTATTAAAAGGTAGTGTTCCAGGAGCAAAAGGATCTATCTTAAAAATAAAATCAGCTGTAAAGGCTACTAAATAGAAGGAAGGAGGAAATACGAAATGCCAAAAGTAGATGTATACGATATAAAAGGTAAAAAAGTAAGTGATGTTGAATTAGCTGAAAATATATTTGGAATTGAACCAAACGAAGCTATAGTACATAGCGTTTTAGTTAACTATTTAGCTAATCAAAGACAAGGTACACAAAGTACAAAAACAAGAGCAGAAGTACGTGGTGGTGGTAGAAAGCCATGGAGACAAAAAGGAACAGGTAGAGCAAGACAAGGAAGTATTAGAGCTCCACAATGGGTAAAAGGTGGTATAGCTTTAGGTCCAAAACCTCGTTCATACAAATATACTGTTAATAAAAAAGAAAGAAGATTAGCAATTAAATCTTTATTAAGTTCTAAAGTAATTGAAAAAGAATTAACAGTTGTTGATAAATTAGAATTATCAGAAATTAAAACAAAAACAATGGTAAAAGCATTAGCAGATTTAAAAGTTGAAGGAAAAACATTAATCGTTTTAGCTGATAAAAATGAAAATGTTTTAATGTCATCAAGAAACATCGAAGGAGTTAAAACAATTTTATTAAATAATATAAATGTATTTGATTTATTAAAATACAATAACTTAGTTTTACCTCTAGAAACTGTTAAGAAAATTGAGGAGGTGTACGCATAATGAGACCAGAAGAAATTATAATTGCACCAGTTGTTACTGAAAAAAGTAATGATGAATTACAACAAGGAAAATACACATTCAAAGTAAATAAAAAGGCTACAAAAGTTGAAATAGCGAAAGCTGTTGAAAAACTTTTTGAAGTTAGAGTATTAAAAGTAAATACAATGACAGTTAATGGAAAAACAAAAAGAGTTGGATACCATACAGGTAAAACTTCAGATTGGAAAAAAGCTATTGTTACAATAGATACAGATCCAGCAGAAGCATCTTACTTAGCTAAAGGTGGTAAAGCAACTAAAGCTACTAAAAAATTCAAAGATTCTATTGATGAATTTATGGGAGCATAATCAAAATCGATAAAAAACAGAAATCTGCACATTTTGGTTATCCAGTCCAGATTTTGACGTACCAACGTATGTCTTCAAGTTGTACTGACTAATCCAAAATGCACATTTTACTATTTTTAATCAATTTTATAAAATAATGAATATCGGGAAAGAACCCGGAGAATAAAGAATATCTGTTATGCGGAGCAGGAAAAATATCCGTAAATAAGTAGAGAAGAGAATTTAGCAAAAACGAAGTTTTTTATAAATTCGAGAAAGGAAAAGAAAAATGGGAATGAAACATTTTAGTGCATACACACCATCAAGAAGAAACATGACAGTTTCAGACTTTGCTGAAATAACAAAGAAAACACCAGAAAAATCTTTACTTGCAAAAAAGAAAGAAAAAGCTGGAAGAAACAGTTATGGTAGAATAACAGTAAGACATCAAGGTGGAGGAAACAGACAAAAATATAGAATAATAGATTTTAAAAGAAGAAAAGATAACATGGAAGCAACAGTTATCGGTATAGAATATGATCCAAACAGAAGTGCAAATATAGCATTAATCCAATATGAAGATGGAGAAAAAGCATATATATTAGCACCACAAGGATTAACAGATGGAGACAAAGTAATATCTGGAGAAACATCTGATATAAAAGTTGGAAATTGCATGCCAATCGACAGCATTCCAGTAGGTACATTAATCCACAATATCGAATTAAATCCAGGACAAGGTGGAAAATTAGTAAGAACAGCTGGACAAAGTGCTCAATTAATGGCTAAAGAAGGAAAATATGCAACATTAAGATTACCATCAGGAGAAATGAGAAAAGTTTTAGCTAAATGTAGAGCAACAATAGGAGTTATAGGAAACGCAGACCATGAAAACGTTAAAATCGGTAAAGCCGGAAGAAAACGTCACATGGGATGGAGACCAGAAGTTAGAGGTTCTGTAATGAACCCAGTAGATCACCCACATGGTGGTGGTGAAGGTAGAGCTCCAGTAGGACACGCAGGTCCAATGACACCTTGGGGTAAACCAGCTCTTGGATATAAAACAAGAAATAAAAAGAAATCTACAAACAAATTTATTGTTAAACGTAGAAAATAAGATTAGAAAATATAAAATAGCGATTTGTTACCCGAAAATTTCAAATAATTTTCGGATGGCAATTAGCAATATGAAGGGAGAACATGGTATATGTCTAGATCAAGCAAGAAAAAACCATTCGTTCAAGAAAAACTATTAAAAAGAATAGAAGCAATGAACGAAACAGGAAGCAAAGAAGTTCTAAAAACATGGTCAAGAGCTTCAACAATATATCCACAAATGGTTGGTCATACAATAGCTGTACATGATGGAAGAAAACACGTTCCAGTATATATAGCTGAAGAAATGATCGGTCATAAATTAGGTGAATTTGCTCCAACAAGAACATTTAAAGGTCATGCTGGAGACAAAAAATCAACAGTTAAAAAATAAGAAATACGATAAATAAAGGTGTACCCACCTAATAAAAAAAGGAGGTAAGAAAAGTGGAAGAAACACTAGTAAAAGAAGCAAGAGCAACACTTAAATTTGCAAGAATATCATCTAGAAAAGTTAAAATAGTTGCAGATTTAATAAGAGGAAAAGATGTTGATGAAGCATTAGCTATAATGAAATTTACACCTAAAGCATCATCAGAAGTATTAGAAAAATTATTAAAATCAGCAATTGCAAATGCTGAAAATAATCATGATATGAAACATGAAAACTTATATGTTGCTGAAATATTTGCAAACCAAGGTCCAACATTAAAGAGAATTAGACCAGCTGCAAAAGGTTCAGCAGTAAGAATTAGAAAAAGAACAAGTCATATAACAATAGTATTAAAAGAAAAGGAGGCTTAATTTAACCATGGGTCAAAAAGTACATCCAACAGGTGCAAGAGTTGGTATAATAAAAGATTGGAACTCTAAATGGTATGCAGATTCTAAAAACTTCGCAGATTATTTAGTAGAAGATCAAAAAATTCGTAAATTTTTAAAGAAAAAATTATTTGCCGCTGGTATTTCAAAAATTGAAATCGAAAGAACAGCAAAAATGGTAAAAATTAATTTATATACAGCTAAACCAGGAATCGTAATTGGTAAAGGTGGAGCTGGTGTAGAAACAGTAAAAGCAGAAGTTGCTAAATTAATAGGTAAAGATGTTAACTTAAACATAGTTGAAGTTAAAAACATCGATACAGATGCACAATTAGTTGCAGAAAATATTGCAGGACAATTAGAAAGAAGAATTTCATTCAGAAGAGCTATGAAACAATGTATGCAAAAAGCTACAAAAGCTGGAGCTTTAGGTATAAAAACAGCTGTATCAGGAAGATTAGGTGGAGCTGACATGGCAAGAACTGAATTCTATAAAGAAGGAAACATTCCATTACAAACTTTAAGAGCTGATATAGATTATGGATTTGCAGAAGCAGATACAACATATGGAAAAATCGGTGTAAAAGTTTGGATATATAAAGGAGAAGTTCTTCCAACTAAGAAAATGGAAGGAGGAGACCAATAATGCCATTAATGCCAAAAAGAACAAAACATAGAAAAATGCAAAAAGGTAGAATGAGAGGAAAAGCAACAAGAGGAAATAGAGTTACAGATGGAGAATACGGAATACAAGCTGTAACAGCAGGTTTGATCACAAGTAATCAAATTGAAGCAGCCAGAATTGCTATGACTCGTTATATAAAAAGAGGTGGAAAAGTTTGGATTAAAATATTCCCAGACAAACCAATAACTTCTAAACCAATCGGTACTCGTATGGGTAAAGGTAAAGGTGCTCCAGAATATTGGGTAGCTGTTGTAAAACCAGGAAGAGTAATGTTTGAAATTGCTGGTGTACCAGAAGAAACAGCTAGAGAAGCCTTAAGATTAGCAATGAATAAACTACCTAATAAAACAAAATTCGTTGCCAGAGAAACTGAAAAGGTAGGTGGAAATGATGAAGATTAGTAAAATAAGAGAAATGTCTTCACCAGATTTAGAAAAAGAATTAGGTGAACTAAAAACAGAATTATTTAAATTAAAATTTAGTTTAGCTACAAATGGATTAGACAATCCAATGAAAATAAAAGAAGTTAAAAAAGATATAGCTAAAATAAATACTGTATTAACAGAAAGAAAAATAGCAGAAGCTAAAGCTTAGATTTAGTATGTAAAAATTTTTAAAAATTTTTGAATGAGGATGAACGAGCTGAGCGAGAAATTCGTAAAATTAAATTTAAAAAATTAATTTTATGATGAACGAACAAAGTGAGAGAAAGGATGGATTCATAAATGGAAGAAAGAAATCTTCGTAAAACTATGACTGGAACTGTAGTATCTGATAAAATGGATAAAACAGTAGTTGTAGCAGTTGAAACAAGTGTTAGACATGAAGTATATGGAAAAACAGTAAAAAGAACATATAAATTAAAAGCACATGACGAAAACAATGAATGTCATGTTGGTGACAAAGTTGAAGTTATGGAAACAAGACCACTTTCTAAAGATAAAAGATGGAGAGTAGTTAAAATTGTTGAAAAAGCAATTATAAAATAAATAGTTATGAAGGGAGAATAACGAAATGATACAACAACAAACAATATTAAAAGTAGCAGACAACACAGGTGCAAAAGAAATCATGTGCATTAGATGTTTAGGTGGATCATACAGAAAAACATCTAACATTGGTGATGTAATAGTTGCTTCAGTTAAATCAGCAACACCAGGTGGCGTTGTTAAAAAAGGTGATGTTGTAAAAGCTGTTATAGTAAGATCTAAAAAAGGATTAAGAAGACAAGATGGATCATATATAAAATTTGATGAAAATGCAGCTGTATTAATAAAAGAAGACGGTACTCCAAAAGGAACACGTATCTTTGGACCAGTTGCAAGAGAGTTAAGAGAAAAAGATTACATGAAAATTTTATCTCTAGCTCCAGAAGTTCTTTAAGATGTTAAAGATAAGAAATATTAAGAAGGGAGGCAATCTCTAATGAGAATAAAAAAAGGAGACAATGTTCAAATTTTATCAGGAAATGATAAAGGAAAAACAGGAGAAGTATTAGAAGTAATACCAAAAGCTGACAAAGTTGTTGTTAAAGGTGCTAACATTAGAAAAAAACATGTTAAACCAAGAAAACAAGGAGAAGAAGGCGGAATTATATCAGTTGAAGTTGCTATACCAAGTTCAAAAGTTAATGTAGTATGCCCTAAATGTGGAAAAACTACAAAAGTTGGATATAGTGAAGAAAAAGGTGTAAAAACTCGTATTTGTAAAAAATGCGGTGCAAAATTAAAATAAATAAAGAAGGGAGGACTAATTCATAATGGAAAAATTAAGAGAACAATATGAAAAAGAAGTAGTTCCAGCATTAATGAAAAAATTCAATTATAAATCAGTTATGCAAGTTCCAAAACTTGATAAAATAGTTATTAATATAGGTTTAGGAGATACAAAAGAAAATCCTAAATCATTAGAAAATGCAATGAATGATTTAACAATAATTACAGGTCAAAAACCAGTAATAACAAAAGCTAGAAAATCAATAGCTGCATTCAAATTAAGAGAAGGTGCAAACATAGGATGTAAAGTAACATTAAGATCAGATAAAATGTATGATTTTGCATACAAACTATTCAATGTAGCACTTCCAAGAGTTAGAGATTTTAGGGGAGTTTCAGGAAATTCATTTGATGGAAGAGGAAACTACTCAATGGGTATAAAAGAACAATTAATATTCCCAGAAATCGAATATGATAAAGTAGACAAATTAAGAGGTATGGATATTATATTCGTAACAACAGCTAATTCAGACGAAGAAGCAAAAGAATTATTAAAATTAATGGGAATGCCTTTTAAAAACTAGTCAAAAGGAGGAAATAAAAAACTATGGCTAAAAAATCAATGAAAATAAAACAAGCAAGACCACAAAAATACAGCACAAGAGAATATAATAGATGTAAATTATGTGGTAGACCACATGCATATATCAGAAAATATGGTATTTGCCGTGTTTGCTTTAGAGAATTAGCACATAAAGGTGAGATACCAGGAGTTAAAAAAGCTAGCTGGTAAAATCGATTAAAAGTAGCAATCCGCACATTTTACTACTTTGAATCAATTTTAAATACACATTAAATAACTTTATAAAGAAAAGGAGGAAAAAGAGTTGAATACTACAGATCCAATTGCAGATATGTTAACAAGAATCAGAAATGCAAATACATCAAAACATAAAACAGTAGATATACCTGCATCAAAAATGAAAACAGGAATAGCTGAAATATTATTCAAAGAAGGATATATTAAAGCTTTTGAAGAAATAAAAAATGAAAATCAAGGAATCATCAGAGTTACTCTTAAATATGATGAAAAAGGAAATAGAGTAATTGATGGATTAAAAAGAATTAGTAAACCAGGATTAAGAGTTTATGCATCTAAAGAAGAATTACCTAAAGTATTAAACGGTTTAGGTATAGCAATAATCTCTACATCACAAGGTTTAAAAACAGATAAAGAAGCAAGACAATTAGGAGTAGGTGGAGAAGTATTAGCATATGTTTGGTAATATCCACTAAAAAGGCGAAAGCTATATGACATAATTCAAAAATAAGGAGGAAAAGAAAATGTCAAGAATAGGAAATAAACCTATAACAGTACCTGATGGTGTAGAAGTAAAAATAGACGGACATAAAATTACTGTAAAAGGACCAAAAGGAACTTTAGAAAGAGAAATACATAAAAATATTTCTTTAGAAATGAATGATAATGTTATTAAAGTAACAAGAATTAATGATGAACCAGCTAACAGAAGTTTACATGGTTTAACAAGAACTTTAATCAATAACATGATAATTGGTGTAAAAGATGAATACACTAAGGAATTACAAATTAATGGTGTTGGTTATAGAGTTGCAAAACAAGGAACAAGTTTAAATATGACTTTAGGATATTCACATCCAGTAATATTTGAAGCTCCTGAAGGAATTACTTTTGATGTTCCAAACCCAAATACAATTATAGTTAGAGGAATAGATAAAGAATTAGTAGGTCAAACAGCAGCTGTTGTAAGATCTAAGAGACCACCAGAAGTATATAGAGGTAAAGGTATCAAATATGCTGATGAAGTTATTCGTCGTAAAGAGGGTAAAACTGGTAAATAAATTTAAATTAAAATAATAAACCAAAAATTTAAAATCTAAAACGAAACTGAGCATTTTAATAATGCAAAGCGTAGAGAAGGGAGAATAAAAATGGTTAAGAAAACAGATAGAAAAATGGAAAGAACAAGAAGACATTTAAGAGTTAGAACAAAAATATCTGGAACAAGTGAAAGACCAAGATTATGTGTATATAGAAGTAATACAAATTTATATGTACAAATCGTAGATGATGTTGCAGGAAATACATTAGTTAGTTGTTCAACATTAGACAAAGAAATCAAAACAAAACACGCAAACAAAGAAGCTGCTAAAGAAGTTGGAACAATGATAGCTAAAAAAGCATTAGAAAAAAATATCAAAACTGTAGTTTTCGACCGTGGTGGATACATCTATCATGGAGTAGTAAAAGAATTAGCAGAAGCTGCTAGAGAAGGCGGATTAGAGTTTTAGAAAAATAGGAAAGGAGAAAACCCATGGAAGAAAAAAGCGAATTAAAAGAAAAAGTAGTTGCCATAAATAGAGTTGCAAAAGTTGTTAAAGGTGGTAGAACTTTTAGATTTAGTGCAGTAGTTGTAGTAGGTGACGAAAATGGACATATTGGTGTAGGTAATGGTAAAGCTGCTGAAGTTCCAGATGCAATTAAAAAAGCTATCCAAGAAGCTAAAAAGAACTTAGTAGAAGTTCCAGTTGTTGATACAACAGTACCACATGAATTTGTTGGAAAATTTGGTAGTGCAAAAGTTTTATTAAAACCAGCTGCTGTTGGTACTGGATTAATAGCAGGAGGAAGTGTTAGACCAGTATTAGAGCTTGCAGGATATAAAAATATAAGAACAAAAGTTATTGGAACAAACAATCCAAGAAATGTTGTTTATGCTACAATTGAAGGGTTAAAAGCTATGCAAACAGCTGAACAAGTAGCTAAAAAAAGAGGTAAAAAAGTAGAAGAAATATTATAATAAACTACGAAAAAATGAATGGGAATATATCCCTTGTCATAAAAGAAAGAGGAGGTGCAAGCACAAAATGAAACTAGGAGAATTAAAACCAGCTGAAGAAAGAGTTTCAAGAAGAAGAGTTGGACGTGGAATTGGTTCTGGACTTGGAAAAACTTCAGGAAGAGGACATAAAGGACAAAAAGCAAGATCAGGCGGTGGAGTAAGAAGAGGATTTGAAGGTGGTCAAACACCATTATATAGAAGATTACCAAAAAGAGGATTCACAAATATCCATGCTAAAAATTATACAGAAGTAACATTAACAATGTTAAATAAATCAACAGTTACAGATGTTACTGCAGAAACTTTATTAGCTGATGGAATAATCGGAAAAGTAAATGATGGAATAGTTGTATTAGCAACAGGAAAATTAGAGAAAAAATTAAACATTAAAGCTAATAGATTTACTGCAAAAGCAAAAGAAGAAATTGAAGCTTTAGGCGGAAAGGCTGAGGTGATTTAATTGTTTAAAACAATCAAAAATGCATTTAAGACACCTGATGTAAGAAAAAGAATATTATATACACTATTATTAATAGTAATTTTTAGATTAGGATGCTATATTACTGTACCAGGAGTTAATAGTATAGCTCTTAATGAAGCTATGACAAACAATAATGGAGTAGCAGGACTAATAGATATGATTTCAGGAGGAGCATTTTCTAGATTTTCTGTTTTTGCAATGTCAATAAGTCCTTACATAACAGCTTCAATTGTTATTCAATTATTAGGAATGATAATTCCATCTTTGGAAAGACTAACTAAAGAAGGTGGAGAAGAAGGTAGAAAGAAGATTAATAAATATACAAAAATGTTAACATTAGTTTTGGCTTTAGTTGAAGCTATTGGTGTATTTGTATCATATAAATCTTCTGGAATATTCGTAAATACAAATTTTGCTACAGCTGCTTTGATAGTAATATCTTTAGTTGCTGGAACATCAATATTAATGTGGCTTGGAGATGAGATAACCAATAAGGGAATAGGAAATGGAATTTCAATGATTATCTTTATAGGAATTATTTCAGGATTACCAAGTTTTGTAACAACATTATGGAAATTAATATTTACAAGTGCAGGATTTAGTACAACAGGATTATTAATGGCAATTGGAATATTAATTGGTGCTATAATATTAATAGCAGGAGTTGTATTTATACAACAAGCTGAAAGAAGAGTGCCTGTACAATATTCTAAAAAAGTTGTCGGAAGAAAAATGGTTGGAGCACAAAATACACATATACCATTAAAATTAGCTATGGCAGGAGTAATGCCAATAATATTTGCATCATCATTTTTAACATTCCCAGCAATGTTAATATCAATATTTGCAAAAGATATTACTAATTTAAGTGGATTTTGGGCTGGAGTATATAAATTTTCAATAGCAACATCATCTTCAAGTGTTGGTATTGGATATACAATTGCCAATGCATTAGTATATTTAGTATTAATTATGGCATTTACATTTTTCTATACTTATGCAACATTCAATCCAGCAGAAGTATCAAATAATATTAAACAAAATGGTGGATTTATTCCAGGAATAAGAGCTGGAAAACCTACAACAGAATATTTATCATCAATAATATCTAAATTAACATGGTTTGGTGGATTTTTCTTAGCAGTAATAGCAATATTACCAATGCTACTAAGATTCACTGGATTAAATATAGCATTTGGTGGTACATCAATATTAATTGTTGTGGGTGTAGCATTAGAAACTGTACAACAATTAGAATCATTATTAGTAATGAGACACTATAAAGGATTCTTAGAATAAAAAATGTATAACATTGTGGGGGAGATATGGATTTACATATCACCCTATAATGATTTTTATAATGTTTATTAAATTATTAATAAATATTATAAAGATTATTATAAAGAATAATCTGGTTTTAGAATGACGATGAACGAAGCGAAGCGATAAGATTTGGCAGACGAAATTTTTGAAAAAAATTTAGGATGACGATGAACGAAGCGAAGCGAAGTGAAAGGAGAATATTTAATGATAATTATTATGTTAGGTGCACCTGGGACAGGAAAAGGAACTGTTGCTGGAGTATTACAGGAAAATCTTGGAATTAAACAAGTATCGACAGGAGATATATTTAGAAAAAATATAAAAGAAGGTACAGAATTAGGAAAATTAGCAGAAAAATATATAACAATAGGACAATTAGTACCAGATGATGTAACTGTAAAGGTTGTTGAAGAAAGACTAAATGAGCCAGATGTAGAAAATGGAATAATATTAGATGGATTTCCTAGAACAGTAAAACAAGCGGAAGAACTAGATAGAATATTAGCAAAAAAAGGAAAAAAAGTTGATAAAGTAATAAATTTAACAACACCAGATGAAGAGATAATAGAAAGAATTGTAAATAGAAGAGTATGTTCAAACCAAGAATGTAAAGCTGTATATAATTTGATTTTAAATCCACCAAAAAAAGAAGGAATATGTGATAAATGTGGTTCAGAATTAATAATAAGAAAAGATGATACAGAAGAAACTGTAAAAGCAAGACTTAAGACATATTTTGAACAGACAAGTCCATTAGTTGAATACTATGAAAAACAAAACATTGTTTTAACAGAATTAGTTAGTAAATCAGTTAATAAATTGGGAAAAGATGTAGCAGATGAAATTACAAGAATTTTAAAATAAGATAAAGAAGAACACGAAATATCTTATTAAAAATGTTGAAAGATAATTAAAAAAGGAGATAACTAAAATGGTAACAATAAAATCAAAAAAGGAAATAGAACTTATGAGAGAAGCTTGCAAAGTAGTTGCCAGGGTATATCAAGAATTGGAAAAACACATAAAACCTGGAATATCAACATTAGAATTAGATCAAATTGCTGAAAATACTATGAGAAAATTAGGGGCAATACCAGCAGAAAAAGGCTATGACCCTGGAATAAGAGGAGTACCTAAATTTCCAGCTTCTATATGTGTATCAATTAATGATGAAGTTATACATGGAATTCCTTCAAAATACAGAATTTTAAAAGAGGGAGATATAGTGAGTGTAGATACTGTTGCTCTAAAAAAAGGATTTAATGGAGATGCCGCTAGAACATTTATTGTTGGAAAAACATCTAAAGAAAATCAAAGATTAGTAGACGTAACTAAACAAGCATTTTTTGAAGGAATAAAATATGCAAAACCAGGAAATAGAATTGGAGATGTATGTCATGCAATAGGAGAATACGTACATTCACAAGGATTTTCTGTTGTAAGAGAATTTCAAGGACATGGAATAGGAAAAGAAATGCATGAAGACCCAGGAATACCAAATTACGGAAAGGCTGGAAGAGGAATTAGACTTAAACCGGGTATGACTTTAGCTATTGAACCAATGGTTATCCAAGGAAAACCGAATATTTTAGAACTTGAAGATGGATGGACAATAATAACAGAGGATGGAAGTATGGCAGCACATTATGAAAATACAATTTTAATTACAGAAAAAGAGCCAGAAATATTGACAATACTTTAGTATTAGTGTATAATGTAATAGTTATTATTAAAATGGAAAAATTGTGAAGATAATAATAAATTTGCTCTATAGGAGGGGATATCTTGGCAAAGGAAGATGTTATAGAAGTAGAAGGAACAGTAGTGGAGTCACTACCAAATACAAATTTCAAAGTTGAACTTGAAAATGGACATCAAATATTAGCACATATTTCAGGAAAACTTAGAATGAATTATATAAAAATTCTACCAGGTGATAAAGTAAAAGTTGAACTTTCACCATATGACTTAACTAAGGGTCGTATAATCTGGAGAGCAAAATAAAACAAAAAATTAACCCAAATATATAAAGCTTAAAAGCTAATAAAGTAGGAGGTGCAAAAAACATGAAAGTAAGACCATCAGTAAAGAAAATATGTGACAAATGTAAAGTAATAAAAAGAAAAGGGGTAATTAGAGTTATCTGCGAAAACCCTAAACACAAACAAAGACAAGGATAATTTAAATAAGTTTATAACACAAATAGGTAGCGGCTGTGAAGTATGTAAAAATACTAAACATATCGATTTGTGTTTATATATATGTCTTAAATATATCTAAAGACCCAATAGCATGGGTGCATTTCACCTTTAGAGAAAATAAAGACAAACATTAATTAAAAATTTGGAGGTGCAAAATAATATGGCTCGTATAGCAGGAGTAGATCTACCTAAAGAAAAAAGAGTAGAAATAGGACTTACATATATTTATGGAATAGGATTAACAAGCTCTCAAAAAATTCTAGCAAAGGCTGGCATAAACCCAGATACTAGAGTAAAAGACTTAACTGATGATGAAGTTAATAGCATAAGAAAAGTTATTGATGAATCATATACAGTTGAAGGTGATTTAAGAAGAGAAGTGGCTTTAAACATAAAAAGACTTACAGAAATAGGATGTTACAGAGGATTAAGACATAGAAAAGGATTACCTGTAAGAGGACAAAGAACAAAAACTAATGCTAGAACAAGAAAAGGTCCAAGAAAACTTGTAAGCAAAAGTAAAAAATAAAAAATAAAAGTTCACTTAAAATGAAGGAGGGAATTTTAAAAAATGGCTAATAATAAAACAACAAGAAAACCAGTAGCTAGAAGAAATAGAAAAAACATTGAAAAAGGTGAAGCACATATTCATTCTAGTTTTAACAATACAATAGTTACAATAACAGATACACAAGGTAATGCAATATCATGGGGAAGTGCTGGAGAATTAGGATTCAAAGGTTCAAGAAAAAGTACACCATTTGCTGCAGGACAAGTAGCTGAAACAGCAGCTAAAGCAGCTATGGAACATGGCTTAAAAACAGTAGAAGTATTTGTTAAAGGACCAGGAGCTGGAAGAGAAGCTGCAATTAGAGCACTTCAAACAGCAGGTTTAGAAATAAGTGCAATAAAAGATGTAACACCAATACCACACAATGGATGTAGACCACCAAAAAGAAGAAGAGTATAAAAATAAAGTTGCAGGATAAGATTTACAAAATCAAAAATCATTTTTATTTTGTGATGAACGAATTAAATGAGTGAAAGGAGTATAAAAATGGCAAGATATAAAGACGAACAATGTCGTAGATGCCGTAGAGAAGGACAAAAATTGTTCTTAAAAGGTGAAAGATGTTATACAGATAAATGTAGTATATCAAGAAGAAATTATGCACCAGGACAACATGGTCAAAAAAGAGCAAAACTATCTGAATACGGTACACAATTAAGAGAAAAACAAAAAACAAAAGCATATTATGGAGTTGGAGAAAAACAATTCAGAAAATATTTTGAAATGGCTTCAAATAAAAAAGGTGTAACAGGTGAAAATCTATTACAAATATTAGAAAGTAGATTAGACAATGTTGTATACAGATTAGGATTCGGAACATCTAGAGCTCAAGCAAGACAATTTGTAAACCACGGACAATTTGAAGTAAATGGTAAAAAAGTTGATATACCATCATACTTAGTAAAAGCAGGAGATATAATAACTGTAAGAGAAAGCAAGAAAGACAACTCTACATTAAAAGCAAATATAGAATTAAATTCAGCTAGACCAGTTCCAGCTTGGTTAGAAAGAGATAACGAAAAAATAAGTGGTAAAGTAGTTAGATTATCAACTAGAGAAGATATTGATCTTCCAATAGAAGAACATTTAATAGTAGAGCTTTACTCAAAATAATAGTTTTTGAAAGTAAGTGTAAAGGTTTAATCAAAACTTTAAAATTTTACTTAAGAAAACTTATGAAGTTTTTAAGGAGTTTGAGAATAATCTCAATTTAGGAGGTAAAAATGATAGAATTTGAAAAGCCAAATATTGAATGTCTAGAAATTGATGAAGCAAATAATTACGCAAAATTTGTATGTGAACCATTGGAAAGAGGATATGGTGTAACAATAGGAAATTCACTAAGAAGAATATTATTATCATCACTTCCAGGTTGTGCTATAACAAGTGTTAAAGTTGATGGTGTATTACATGAATTTTCAACAATACCAAATGTTGTAGAAGATGTACCTGAATTAATAGTAAATCTAAAAAATGTAAGATTGAAATTTGATGGAAATGAAGAAAAAATATTAAGAGTAAACTTTAAAGGTGAAGGAGAAGTTACAGCTGGCGATATACAAACAGATGGAACAGTGGAAATATTAAATCCTGACTTACATATAGCTACAGTTTCAGAAGGTGGAAACCTTGTAATGGAAATGACTGCAGATAGAGGAAGAGGATATAATTCATCTGAACAAAACAAAAAGCCAAATCAAGATATATCTGTACTTCCAATTGATTCAATATATACACCAGTAAAAAAAGTAAACTATCAAGTTGAAAACACTAGAGTTGGTCAAATGGTTGATTATGACAAATTAACTATAGAAGTATGGACAGATGGAAGTTTAAAAGCACATGAAGCTTTGAGTTTAGCTGCTAAAGTAATGACAGGACATTTAGAATTATTTATTGATTTATCTGAAACAACTAAAAATACACAAGTAATGGTTGAAAAAGAAGAATCTAAAAAGGAAAAAGTTCTAGAAATGTCTATCGAAGAATTAGAATTATCAGTTAGATCATACAATTGCTTAAAAAGAGCAAATATATCTACAGTTGAAGATTTAATCAGTAAATCAGAAACTGAAATGATGAAAGTAAGAAACTTAGGTAAAAAGTCTTTTGATGAAGTAACTGCAAAATTACATTCATTAGGATTAGACTTTGCACAAGAAGAAGACTAAATAAAAAATAAGGAAGGTGAAAAAAATTGGCTACAAATAGAAAATTAGGTAGAACTACAGATATAAGAATGGCAATGTTAAAAAACTTAACAACAGACCTATTAGTATATGGAAAAGTTGAAACTACATTACCAAGAGCAAAAGAAGTAAAATCAATTGTTGATAGTCTAATATCACTTGCAATAAAAGAAAAAGATAACTTTGAAGAAGTAGAAGTAAAAGTTGTTAAAGCAAAATTAGATTCAAAAGGTAATAAAGTTACAGAATTAACAAAAAGCAAAAATGGTAAAGAATTCTTAAAAGTAGTAAAAGAAGAAACTACTGAAAAAAGACAAAAAGATATGCCATCTAGATTAAATGCTAGAAGAAAAATAATGAGAAAAGTAAATAAAGTAAAAGATGCTGATGGTAAAAACATAGATGTACCAGCAAAATTATTCGATGAAATAGCTCCTAAATACGCAGGTAAAAACGTAGGTGGATATACAAGAATAGTAAAAGCTGGACCTAGAAGAGGAGATGCAGCAGAAGTTGCTATATTACAATTAGTATAAAAAACGTCCCAAAAGGGATGTTTTTTTATATTATTTTGATAACATGATTGATGAGATATTTAATTTATGCTATTATTATGAAGTAATAAAAATCTGGAATTATTTCAATGAATTGGGAGGATATATAATTAAAAATGGAGAAAAAAATTAAGGAATTTATAAAGAAAAATTTTAAATGGATTATATTGTTTATAGCTTTAATTGGATTTTTAGCTTTAGCAGAAGATGTATTTAATAAAGAAATAATGAATGGAGATATAATTGGATATAAAATAATATCTACATTTTTAATATCAGATTTTGCAACACCTATTGCCAAATTTATTACGAATTTTGGCGGAGCGATATTCTTAATACTTTTAGCAATTACTTTGTTTATTTTAATAAAAGACAAAAGAATAGGATTATCAATATTTATAAATTTACTTATTGTTACAGGATTAAATCAAATAATAAAACATATATTGCAAAGACCACGTCCAACTGAATTTAGAATAATAGAAGAAACAGGATATAGTTTTCCTTCTGGACATTCTATGGTAAGTATGGCATTCTATGGATATTTGATATATCTTATTTATAAATATATAAAAAATAAGTATGTTAAATGGATTTCCATTGTGATTTTAAGTATTCTGATATGTTCAATTGGAATAAGTAGAATTTATTTGGGAGTGCATTATACAAGTGATGTTTTAGGTGGATTTTTGTTATCAATGTCATATTTGGTTGTATTTATAAGTACAGTTAATAAATTTTTGATAGAGAAAAATTATTAAGTATGTTGGGGTAAATTAAATATTAAAAAATTTTTTATAGGGATTATTTATTTTTATTAACATCTAGTATACAGCAAAAATACTCAGTTTTTCCAGAAAGAACATCATAATAAAAATTACTTGAACAAGAATTTGTACTAATAGGTCAATTAGAAGTGATTTACTAAATTTTATAGTATAATATATAAAAAAATATGAGAGGAACTAGATATGAAAAATAAAAAAGAAAAAATATTAAAAAGACTACTAATTATAGTATTAATTATAATTGCAGTTATTGTGATTGCAATTACAGTAATTGGAAATTTTTTTGTAAATTATGCAATATTAAGAACGGGAAATGGTGGAGAAAGAGAAGTAAAAAATGCAGATTCAATAGAAGTAACAAGTATGAATAATGAAGACGAGAGAATCATAAAAGAAAACAAAAATGACGAAAAACAATTTGCAGATGTATGGACTAAAACCATAGAAAATAAAAAAGTTGAAGTAACAGCAAAAGATGGAATTATATTAAGAGGTACAGAGTACATAACAGACCAACAAAGTAAAAAATGGGTAATTGTTTTACATGGATATCATTCAAATCCTGATTCAGTTCTTTCAATAGGAATGCATTTTTCTAAAGAAGGATATAATGTGTTAATTCCAAGTATGAGAGCGTCAAATGAAAGTGAAGGAAAATATATAGGAATGGGATGGCTGGATAAGGATGATTTAAAATGTTGGATAAATTTGATTATAGAACAAAATAATGATGCTAAGATAGCATTACATGGTTCATCAATGGGGGCGGCAACAGTATTAATGGCATCAGGAGATGAACTTCCAAATAATGTTAAAGCAGTAATAGAAGATAGTGGATATACATCTGTATGGGATATTTTTGCATCAGAAGCAAAAGTTAGATTTAATTTACCAACGTTTCCAGTTTTAGATATGTTTGAATTGGTTGCAAATGTTAGAGCAAAATATGATATTAAGGAAGCATCTGCAATAGAGCAAGTAAAAAAATCTAGTATTCCAATATTATTTATTCATGGAGATAATGATGATTTTGTTCCTGAATATATGTGTGAACAATTATATGAAGCGGCAAATTGTAAAAAAGATAAATTAATAATACAAAATGCAGGACATACAGAGTCAAAATATAGAGAGCTAGACAAGTATTATAGTAAAATATTTGAATTTTTAATAAACTTGATATAGTTGGATTGATTATCCATATACTGAAGGCTATATGTCAGATCAATTAAATTATATGCTTGAAAATTTAGAAAATATCTTTGATAGAAAAATAGATTTAGATAAAACATATTTAGCACTATATAATGCTGATAGTAGACCAAATGAAAATACTTTTAGGGAAATAATTCAAAAAATAGAAAATAACAATGTAGTACAACAATATTCATATTGTATGCAAAATTATGAAAAGATAAAAGGTATACCAAGAGGTTTTTCAATATATCAATCCAATTTTGAACTTAAAACGGGACTAATAAATAGTTTTTTCAAAAGCAATATATTATATACACACATTGTTGGACATGGATTAATTATTAATATGAAATTATTAAAAGAATTAGGAAACTTTAATACTGAATTTTGGTGTGAAGATATATATTTAGGAATCCAACTAAAATTCAATAACATAAAAATAATACCATTATTAACTTTGGAAAATATGGAGACACCTGATAAATTAAGTAAAATAATAAAGCAAAATTCTGTATGGTTTAAAACTACAAGTCAATTTTGGAAAATATATAAAGATATAGTAAAAAGAAGACAAGATAAAAATAAAATCAATGGATTATTAGGAGTGTTGAATGAATTCAGATGCGCAATAAATTGGATAAGCCTTCCAATAATATTGTTGATATCAATTATAATTTCTATTATTATAAGAAAATATGCATTATTATTATCAATTATAGTTAGTTATGTTATATATATTATAGTAAATACAAGATGTACTATAAATATAATTAATAAATTAGATAATAAAAAATATAGAGCAACTCTAAAATTAATAATAGATGTTTTAATTGCTACAACAATATCAAATATAGGACCATTATATTCAATAATCTTTAATAAAAAAGAAAAATATAAAACGGAGAGATAATTTTTATGGATGAGGGAAAAATTGTAATAGTAGAAGGGACATCTTGTGTAGGAAAAACGACTTTATGCGATAATTTAAAGAAACATGGATGGATTGTGTTGCCAGAGGCAATTAGATACTTAGAAAAAGAAACAAATAAACAAGGAGACGAAGCATCTCCAATACCAGGCACACAAGAAGAGGAGGAATATTATCAAGACCAATTGTTTAGAGTAGAAAGACGAAAAATACTAAAAGCAAATGAATTAAGAAAGCAAGGTAAAAAAGTAATAGTGGATAAAAGTGCAATTGCAACTATAGCTACAGCCAAAGTGTTTGAAGAACAAAAAGGGTTTAATGGAACGTTTAAAAGAGCATATATGAAATATTGCAAAATGTTACAAGAGTTGAAAGATAAAGGATTGATAGAATGTGATGTATTCTTACTCTTAACAGCAGATTATAATACAATATGTGAGAGAAATAAAACAAGAAATCATATATTAGAGGGAGTATGGCTCGAAGAAGAAACAATAGCAAATCAAAGACAAATACTTGAGAGTATGACAAATCAAATAGTTGGAATTGTTAACAAAAGTACTATTAAGAAGAAAATTTTAGATACAAGTAATTTGACTAAAAAACAAGTTTTGGATGAAATTAATGAATTTTTAAACAATTGGGAAAGAGATGAATTAGAAATATATTAGGGGGATAAAAATGATAGATTTGCATACACATACAAATTATTCAGATGGAACATGGTGTTTAAAAAAATTGTTATCGGAAGCAGAAAATGCGAATATTGAAGTATTATCTATAACAGACCATAATACTGTTAATAGTTATAAAGAATTAGAAAAAATAAATGTTAAAGATATATTTAAAGGGGATATAATACCAGGGATAGAATTTAGTACAGTATTTGATGGCGTAATGTTTCATTTATTAGCTTATGATTTTGACTACAAAAAAATAAATAATTTTATATTTGAGAATTATGAAGATAAGAAACCAGATTTAGAAAAAGAATTTAATTATATGATAAAAAGTTGCAAGAAAAATAATATAAAAATAGGAAATCTTAAATATAAAAAAGACAAAGGATGGCCAATAGACATTATTTTCCCAGAGATAAAGAAACATGTAGAAAACAAAGAGTATTTTAAACAAGAAGAATGGGATGATATAGATATATTTTATAATTCTTGTGTGACTAATAAAAAATTTCCAGTATTCGTAGATTTTAGTATTCACTATCCAAAAGCAAATATAGTTGCTAATGCAGTTAGAAATGCAGGTGGAAAGCTTTTTGTAGCGCATATTTTCAAATATCATTTAGAGGATTCAATTAGTTTTTTAGATACATTAAAACAAAATGGTATTATTGATGGAGTAGAAGTATACCATTCAAGTTTTTCAGAAGAACAAATAAAAATTTTAGAGAAATATTGTAGAGATAATGATTTACCTATGTCTGGTGGAAGTGATTGTCATGGAGAAAAAAAACAAAATAGAAAAATTGGAAAGGGATATGGAAATTTAAATATAAGTAAAGAGATATTAAATAAATGGAATTAATATAATTATTAAATAAATGGTTCTACTTTATTGATATATATAGTTTTGTATGCTATTATAATAATTATATAAGATAATTTTAAAAAATTTTAAGGAGTTTAAATAATGAAAGTTTTATTTGCAACAACAAATCCAGCAAAAATAAATAAATATGCAGAAAAATTAAAAGAAAAAAATATAAAAGTTTTAACAATTAAAGATTTAGGAATAAATTTAAAACCAGAGGAAACAGGAAAAAATGCTATAGAAAACGCTTATATAAAAGCAAAAGCATATTATGATGTAACAAAAATTACAACTATAGGAATGGATAATAACTTATATATAGAAGAATTGCCAGAAGAAAAACAACCAGGAACTCATGTAAGAAGGATAAATGGGAAAGAATTAAATGATGATGAAATGATTGAATATTATTGTAATTTAGTTAATGAGTATGGGGGAAAATTAACTGCTAAATGGGTATATGGAATGGTAATATATGATGGAAAGGAACCAAAGGAATATAGTTGGAGTAAAAGTCATTTTTATTTTGTAGATAAAGCTTGTAAAAAAAGAAATCCAGGTTATCCATTAGATTCAATATCAATTATGCCAGAATGCAATAAATATTTTGTTGATTTGACAGAAGAAGACAGAAATAAAAATAAAGAAAATTATAAAGAAGAGGATGTTATTGATTTTATAGTAAAAAATGTGTAGATAGAAGTAAAAAAACGTCTAATTAATAAAGCTTTTCCTGTTATGTGTGCAAATGAAGAACAGATAAAAAGTATGGTTATTGTAAATGATATAGCAGAAAACCTAATTAAATCATTTATGCCAGGACCAATTACATTAATATTAAAGAAGAAAAAGGATTTACCAGAATATGTAACAAATGGAAAAGATACAATTGCAGTTAGAATGGCAACATCAAAATCAATAAAAGAACTAATTTTAAACTTGGGAAGTCCAATTTTTATGACAAGTGCAAATCAAAGTGGAGAAAAGGAATACGATAATTTAGATGAAATAGAAAAATGTTGTCCACTTTTAGATGGTATGATGGAAGGAAATGTTATTTTTTCTAAAGGAAGCACAATTGTAGATTGTTCTTCGAATTAAATAAAGATATTAAGAGAAGGACCAATATCAAAAGAGCAAATAAAAAATAGTAATTTGTCGCTGAAAGTATCTTTCTAATCATAAAGAAAAATGAAATTAAAATTAAAAGTGAGTGATATGCTCATTTTTAGTATTTTATATAAAAATTTATTGAAAATATTGAAAAAAATATTTTATTATGTTAATATAAGAACATTAAAAATGTAACAGGTAAACTTAGTTGTCAATTGACAAGGAGGTAAAGCATGAAAAAGATAAAAAGAGTTTTATACCCAGAAAAAGATGTATATGGAGGAGAGATTGTAGCAAGAGTTTATATGGAAGACTTAGAATATCCAGTGTATATACTACGGTCAGGAAGAACTATGTATACTGCGGATACATATATAGGTGTCAAAAATTCGATATTTGTTGGTTACAATGAAATAGGTAGGCTGAAACGTAAAATTAACAAAAAAGTTAAACAAGGTTATATTACAGAAGAGCAGGGAATTAGATGCATTTTAACGACTGTATGTAATATTGTTGAAGATGAATTAGGACTTCTTTAAAAGATATTCATGCTAGATATGATTTAAAGCAAGAAAAAAGTGGTTACAAATGTAGCCACTTTTATTGTAGGAAAGTCTTATGTTTTAAGTTAGGATAAAAATTCACAATATAAACACAATTATATAATATAATTAATTGAATAATTTAGAAAAAAAGCAAATAATGGTAAGTTTGTGTTGACGAAGATTTATATTAGTAATAATGCTACTTTAGCTCGGTTTAATTTTGATTGAGGATTACTCAGTTGGATAACAGAGAAGCTGAAATGCCTATGTGACAAATTACAATTTAGTAATTAGTTAGAAAAATAGTAATTTATAGAATAGAAAGGAAATGTGATTATATGAAAAAAATATTATATTTAACAGATTTATATTATCAAGCAAAAGGTAGAAACTATTATGAGGAAGATATTTATATAACAGGAAAATTAAAGGATTATTTTGATGTTGTATTATGCAATCCAAAAAATTCAGAAAGTTTTGAAAAAGATGTTGATTTAATTGTTTTTAGAAATACAGGAGGAGTAAGTGGATTTAAAGATATTTATAATTCATTTGTAGATAGAGTAAAAACAAATAGTTTAAAAACTTTTAATGAGTTTACAGGAAAAGCAGATATGAGAGGAAAACAATATTTGCTAGATTTGACATTAGAAAAATACCCTGTTATTCCTACAATAGATACAATTAAAAATATTGATTTACTACCAAATGTAGATAGATATGTTATCAAGCCAAAAGATGGTGCTGACTCAATAGGACTTGAATTTTTAACAAGAAATGAACTAATAGAAAGAAATTTAACAGATGGAACTACTTTAATACAACCTGCAATAGATTTTAAATATGAAGTATCATTTTATTTCATAAATGATAAATTAGAATATGCTTTATATGCACCAAATAAAGAACAAAGATGGAAACTAGAAAAATATAATTTTTCTAATGAAGATGTTGAATTTGCACAAAAATTTATAAAATGGAATGGAATAAAAAATGGTATTCAAAGAGTAGATGCTTGTAGAACGCAAGATGGGAAATTATTATTAGTAGAACTTGAAGATTTAAACCCATATCTATCAGTATTAGAATTAGATGAAGAAACAAGAGAAGTATTTATGACAGATTTAATAAATGCTTTTAATAATATGATTTAATTAGAGCTACAAATTACAAGTTATGGATGAAGTAAACCGAAGGTATGTGTACTTTTTTATATTAGTATTATACAATTATTCTTGAAAGAAGAGATAATATGAATCAAGAAAAAATTGGTAAATTTATTGCTGAAAAAAGAAAAGAAAACAAATTAACACAAGAACAATTAGCAGAAAAATTAAACATAAGTAAAAATGCAGTAAGCAAATGGGAAAGAGGGATTAATCTTCTTGATGTTTCAATCATGCAAGAATTATGCAAAATATTAAACATTACTTTAAATGAATTGTTTATTGGAGAAAAAATATTAGATGAAAATTATAAAAAAGTAGCAGACAATAATTTACTAAATGCTTTAGAAAATAGTTCATTTACACTAAAAGAAAAAATAGATTTTTATAAAAGAAAAAGGAAGAAAGAACATATATTTAAATTTATTCTGTGTTTTATAAGTTTGATTATTCTAATTATTGCTCTTAAATTTCAAAATACTAAAGGATATATTATTGTAACAATAGTAGGAATATTAGTTACATTATTTTATATTGTTTTATATAATCAAATGATGATATATGTTGAGAATCATGTTTATAAGAAAAGTGAAAGGTAGTACAAATTATAATTAAGATAGGATTTTATAAAACGAGGTAATTACTTAATAAAGTAAAAACCAAGTTTTATTTTTTTGTAAAAATATAATAAAATAAAAGTGTAACCTTTTACTAATTAAACTACACTATATAATTGTAAGATATCTTATAAAGGAGTTTTTTAAATTGAAACAAGTAAAGCAATTAGAAAATTATTATAAAAATAACGAAATTGATATGGACCAAATAATAGAAGATTTTACACCATATATAACTACTATAATAAACAATGGAACAAATGATAAAATATCATTTGAAGATAAAGAAGAAATTTTTTCAGACACATTTTTTATATTATGGAAAAATAGAAATAGATTAAATATAAATGTATCATTAAATTCATATTTAGCAGGAATAACTAAAAATTTAATAAAAGAAAAATACAGAAAATTGAAAATAGTCTATGACATTAGCGAATTTGAAAATGATACATTAAATTGCGTAAACATGTATGAAAACGACAGGGAGTCGATTTGGGATATAGAGCAAAAAATCAAAGGACTAAAAGATATTGATAAAAAAATTGTAAATTTATTTTATTATTCATCTATATCAATTAAAGATATAGCAAAAAAATTAAATATTTCTGAATTAAATGTAAAGATAAGACTACATAGAATACGAAACAAAATAAAAAAAGAATTAAATAATGGAGGAATTTAGAAATGGAATTTGATAAAAACAAAATAAAAACCAAAATTGCTATATCAAAAATAAAAGAGGAGAATGATATAGTTATGGAAAAGAAAAAAACAAGAAGTATATTAAAAACAGTTGTAACAACAGTGTTGGGAATAATTTTAAGTGCGGGATTTGTATTTGCAGGGACAACAGTATATGAAAAAGTATGGAAAACACCAGAAAAAATTCAATTATCTTCTGGAGATTATGAAGAAATAACAAAAGTAACAGAAGAAAGTAAAAAAGAAAATATGTCAGAAGAGGAGGCAAAAAAAGTTGCAATAGAAAAATTAAATCAAATAGGATTTAATTCTAATATAGTAGGTACAAATCATTATAAAGAAATGGATTCAACTAAAATAATGTATCGTTTTGATACAGAAGATAATTATGAAATAAGTATTGATGGACGAACAGGGGAATTTTTTGATATATGGGATAATAATAAAAATATTCAAGATACAAGTAAATATATGACAGAAAAACAAGCAAAAGAATTAGCAAATAAATATTATAAATTGTTTGGATATAAAGAGGGAGAATATGAAATAACAAATGTTCAATCAGTAAATAATGAAGGGAGAGATACAGGTTCGGGATTTAGAATGACAGTAACATATAATAAAAAATATGGAGAAATATATAATCCTTACGAATATGTTGCTATAACAGTGGAGTCTAAAAATATGAATTTAGCAATGTTTAGAGTTGAGAATACTCCTTTTGATAATAATGAGGTAACTATAACAGAACAAGAAGCAATAGATATTGCGTTAAAAGAAGATGAAAAAATAGAAACAAACAAAGTGGCAAGCACTAAAGTTAAATTAATGGTAGTAAAAATGAATGCTGATGCCTATGATAGAATAAATGATACAGAAAAACATTATGAAGCAATGCAAACACCTAATTATCCAATTGAAGAAAGAAATTATTATAAGATAGATAATAAAGTTAGAAAAGCATGGGTAGTTGTTTTGAATTATGAAGATAATTTTGATGATGTAGTGAAAAGATATACGGAAGGAGCATATAGTTATTTTGTTGATGCGACAACAGGAGAAATAATAGGTGGACATACAATGGATTACATTTATAGTTGCCATTAATCAAAATATTTAATTGAAGTTGATTAGAAAATTATATATAATAAAATAAAGTATAGAGAAAGTTATAATTATAATAATTTTCTCTTTTTTTATAAAAATGAAACTTTTTTTATATTACAAAAGCTCTTATAGGTGTAAGATATGTACATATATTCGGAGGAAATTATGGAAGAATTAATAAAAAAAGCCCAAAAGGGGAATAAAGAAGCATTCACAGAAATAATTTATGAAATACGACATGATTTATATAAAATAGCAAGATGTCGTTTATCTTGTGAAGAGGATATAGAAGATGCAGTTCAAGAAACAATGATAGAAGCATTTAAAAACATAAAAAAATTAAATAAAGAAGAATCTTATAAAAAATGGGTTATAAAAATATTGGTAAACAAATGTAATAGAATTTATAACAAAAATAAAAATAGGAACATATCTTTTGAAAATTTAGAATTAGATAATACTTATTCACATAGTGAAAATTATCAGGAGTTAGATAATATAGATTTTTATTTAATTTTAAAAGATTTAAACTATGATGAAAGAATGTCTTTAACATTATTTTATTTAGAAGATTATTCAATAAAAGAAATATCTAAAATACTTAAAACAAATGAAAATACTATAAAAACAAGACTAAAAAGAGGAAAAGAAAAAATTAGAAATAAATTTTTGAAAGGAAATAATTAGTATGGAAGTATTAGATAAAAAAATTAAAATGGCATTATCTAAAGAGATAGAAGAACCATATACATATGAAAGAACCATAAAAAAAGCATTATATAAAAATAAAAATTACGGCATAAAACATTATATAAAAAAAGTCATTATAATTATCGCTTCAATTTTAAGTACATTAGTTGGAACATTTAGTGTATATGCAGCAACAGGAGGAAAAATTGGAGGGATGCCAGCATTTGATTGGATAGGATTAAAATTTTCAGAACAGTATGTAGAATATAAACAACCAGTAGAAAATCAAATATTAGCATTTGAAAATACAAGTGTAGAACTAGTATCTACTTTATGCAATGAGGGATTAACTATATTAGAATTTGATGTAAAACTTAGTGAAGAGGATTATAAAAAATTAAAAATAGACGAAAGCGTTATTACAGATGAATTTTTGCAACAAATGGAAGAAATGAAGAAAAAAACAAAAGATGAAATAATAGGTGAATTACAACAAGATGTTATAGAAGAAGAAATACAAAAAGGTAATTATCAGATCACACCTACAGATGAACAAATAAACAAAAAATATGAAGAAAGAATAAAAAATATAGATAAAAGTATCGAAGAACGAAAAAATACCTTATTTACAATTGCTCTTACATTAAATAACGACCAAAAGGGAGGAACATATAATTATGATAAATTTAATCCAAACACAGACTGGTATGCAAATCTATATATAGATGATACTCCTTATTATGTTACAAGTATGCAAAAATTAGAAAAAATAAATAAATATGAATACAAAGTTTATAATTTCTATTTAATCTCAGATGATATATTAAAAAACAAAAATGATTTCAAAATAACTCTAAAAAACAATAAAATTGTAAATATGGCTAATTGGAAGATTCAAATGTTATCAGAAAAAGGACTGGAAGAAGAGACAAAAAGTACAAGTGATAATTGGTTTGGAAATGTGAATATAAAAATTATGGAAGACGAAAGTGAAACAATGAAAATTCCACCTATAAGTACAATAGATTTGCCAGGTGAATTTGAAGTAAATGTTTCAAAAAATGATATACTAAAAGATAGTAAAGTTATAGAAAACCCAGATATAAAATCAGAATTCAGAAATATTACTCAAAAAGTTGAAAAAGTTGTTGCATCACCAGTTCAAACAGTAGTACAAGTAAAACACTCTGCATCACAACAATCATCAAATACATTTGCAAATAGATATTCAAATCTAGAAATAGAACATCTACCAATAACAAATAGATACAAGGTATATGATTCTGACGGAAGAGAATTAAGTTGTCTGGCTTTGTCAAATAAAAACACATTAATATATAGTGATGGTACAAGAGAAGATTATGATAAACATGATATTCCAAATAAGAAATATAGTAATGCAACATGGGAAACAGTAGAATATTTACTAATAGAAAATACTACTTCAGAGTATATAAAAATTGTACCAGTAGAAACCATACGTAATCCAGTTGATGGACAAGAAGATACAGGTGGAGAAATATATTATGAAATGGATCCTTTAATTATAAATTTAAAGTAAGAAATAATAAAAATAGCAGATTAACTCTGCTATTTTGTCATTTCACGATAACTATTGCCCCACTGAACCATAGAATCCAAAACAGGTTTTAAACTCCAACCAGTATCAGTAAGAGAATACTCAACTCTTGGAGGAACTTCAGCAAAAACCTCACGATGAACCAACCCAGATTTTTCCATATCTCTTAAATTATTGGTAAGAACTTTTTGACTAATACCAGTAAGAGATTTACGAAGTTCACCAAATCTTTTAGTACCAGTTAATAAATCACGAATAATCAAAATCTTCCATTTATCTCCAATAAGTCCCATTGTGATTTCAACAGGACAAATAGATAATTCTTGCTTCATTATAAATCAACTCCTAATCAAAAATCTATATCAATTTAAAAGTATTATAACAAATTAAACAAAAAAAGTAAACTATATATCCTAATAAAATCAACAATAGTATCTATTTGAATGTAATATTCAATAAAATATACATATATAAAAAATATTTTGAAAAATTTTATATCCTAAAAACAGCAAAAATGCTCAAAAGTAACTTTTAAGTAACTATGAAACTAAAAAGTGCCTACTTTACAAAATAAAAAACAGAAAGTAAAATAATTACAGAAATTAAAAAAGGTAGCTACTAAATCAATAAAAAGAAAAAGGAGTGTATAAAAATGGAAATTTCAAAAATTAATTTAGAAAAAGGATATATAGAAATTTATGATTTTGGAGAAATAAAATTACATTGTTATCAAACAAACGATTTAATGAATGACGAAAGCTATATATTAGAAAACAAAGAAAATGTATTATTAGTTGAATTCCCTGCATTTTATGATAATTTAGAAGA
This sequence comes from uncultured Clostridia bacterium, assembly GCA_934168305.1. Classification (GTDB taxonomy): domain Bacteria; phylum Bacillota; class Clostridia; order TANB77; family CAG-508; genus CAG-269. Next base: position 54,902 of record CAKPNF010000009.1, read on the forward strand.
ATTTGAAAAATACGTAAAAGGACTAAATAAAAACATTGTAGGAAAAGTATTTTCAGACCATCCAAACGGAGGAACAATACTTCAAGATGTAAAAGGATACGCATCACAAGGTACAATAAAATCATTGAAAGAAGGAACAATACACAATTTAGTAACAGGATTTGAAACAGCATTTAATGGAGCATTTGCAAAAGAATTCCATAAAATAACAGATGTATTAGAAGATACAGAAGTTAATATTGGTGGATTTGAACTAAAAATAACATATCATGATGAAAATATCGAAATAGAATTTCCACAAATAGGATGTGTATATACACATATGTTAGGACATGACTGTCATTCAATAGTTGCAGGAGAAGGTCATGCCAATGCAATTATAGAACAATTAAAAGGATACAAACAAAAAGGCTATAATCTAGTATTATCAAGTCATTACACACCAGAAACATTAAAAGATGTTGATACAAAAATTGCATATCTTGAAGAATTAAAAGAATTAGCAAAAGAAAGCAAAGATACAACTGATTTTGAAAATAAAGTAAAAGCAAAATATCCAGAATATAGTGGACTAAATTATTTAGATATGACAGCAGGATTTTTCTTCCCACAAAATTAGAAGGTTTAATAAAGAATTGTGCTTAAAATAGTGCAATTCTTTATTATCATAAAAAGGAGTATTTATGGAAAAAATAGATTTTTTAATTGATTATTTAATAAAAGAAAATAAAAGTATTGATATTAATGAAATACCACAAAATACAAGTGATAAAAAAAGATTATATCGTTCATTGTGTAATATTAGAGAACCATTACCAATATCAGAAAAATATATTAAAATAGAAAATGAATTTTTAACAGAGGAAAATATAAACAAAGGCATTGTTGAATCAAACGATATAACTTCATTTATAAAATATAAAGGAACTCAAATATGTTTATGGCAGGGGGATATAACAACTTTAAAAATAGATGCAATTGTAAATGCAGCAAACTCACAAGGATTAGGATGTTTTATACCTTGCCATAAGTGTATTGACAATGCCATTCATTCAGCAAGTGGAGTCCAATTAAGATTAGAATGTAATAAAATTATGCAAAAAATAGAAATATTGCAAACAGGAAAAGCATTTATAACAAGTGGTTATAATTTACCATTAAAATATGTAATTCATACAGTAGGACCAATTATATATGAAAATGTAACAGAAAAAGAAATATTAGAATTGAAAAATTGTTATATAAATTCACTAGAACTTGCAAAAGAAAATAATATAAAAACAATAGCATTCCCTTGTATATCTACTGGAGAATTTAGATTTCCAAAAGAACTTGCACCTAAAATTGCAATAGAAACAATAAAAGAGTATTTAGATACAAACGAAAAATATTTTGAAAGAATAATATTTAATGTCTTTTCAGATGAAGACTATAAAACTTATTTGAATAATTTAGGAGAAATTTATGGAAGAATATAATTCAAGAATTATACAAGCAAAACAAGCAATTAAACAAGCAGATTATATTATAATTGGTGCAGGAAGTGGTCTTTCAACAGCAGCAGGTTTACTATATAGTGGAGAAAAGTTTGAAAAAGATTTTAGAGAATTTATAGAAAAATATCATTTTGATAATTTGTATTCAGCATCATTTTATGAATTTAAGACACAAGAAGAAAAGTGGGCATTTTTTGCAAAAATGATAAAATTAAATAGATATAATGAAAAGCCACTAAAATTATATCAAGAATTATATGAAATTGTTAAAAATAAAGAATATTTTGTTTTATCAACAAATGTAGATGGACAATTTTACAATAGTGGATTTGATAAAGATAAAATATTTGAAGTACAGGGAGATTACAGTTATTTACAATGTGAAAATGCTTGTCATAACAAATTATATAATAATAAAGAATTAGTAGAAAAGTGGCTACGAAATACAAAAAACTGCAAAATACCATCAGATTTAGTAATGAAATGTCCAGTATGTGGTGGTAATATGGATATGAATTTAAGAAAAGATGCAAACTTTGTTCAAGATGAAAATTGGTATAGACAATCTGAAAAATACGAAGATTTTTTATCTAGAAGCAAAGGCAAAAATGTGGTATTATTAGAAATAGGAGTTGGATTTAATACACCTGGAATTATAAGATTTCCATTTGAACGAATGACAGCAATAAGTGAAAAAACAACACTTATAAGAATAAACAAAGATTATCCAAGTCCAATGTTAGAAATAGAAAATAAAACAATTTCATTTGATGAAGATATAAATAAAATAATAGAAGATTTGAAGGAGTAAATAAAAATGATAATAAACACAGGATGCAGAACAGATATACCAGCATTTTATTCAAAATGGTTAATGAATAGAATAAGAGAAGGATATGTATTAGTAAGGAATTCGTATTATCCATCACAAATAACTAAATACAGTTTATCGCCTAAAGTTGTAGACTGTTTAGCATTTTGCACTAAAAATCCAGAGCCTATGCTAAAATATTTAGATGAACTTGATATTTACAGACAATATTGGTTTGTAACAATTACACCTTACGGAAAAGATATTGAGCCAGTTGTACCAGATAAAGAAAAAGTGATAGAAAGTTTTAAGAAATTATCAAATCATATAGGTATAGATTCTATTGGTTGGAGATATGATCCGATTTTCATAAATAAGGATTTTGATGTAGAAAAGCATATAAAGTGTTTTGAAAATATGGCTAGTAGGCTGAAAGGATATACTCACAATTGTACTATTAGCTTTTTAGATTTATATGAAAAAGTAAAAAGAAATGCTCCAGATTTAAGACCACCAACAAAAGAGGAACAAATACAGATAGCAAAAGCATTTGCTCGAATAGGAAAAGAAAATGATATAGTAATACATAGTTGTTGTGAAAAGACTTTTCTATCAGAATATGGATTAAAATGTAATGGATGTATGAGCCAAGAAATTGTTGAAAAATCAATAAATTGCAAGTTAGATCCACCTAAAAGAAAAAATCTAAGACAAGAATGTAATTGCCTTATGGGAAATGATATAGGTGTTTATAATACTTGTGGACATTTATGCAAGTATTGTTATGCAAATGCTAATAAAGTTTTGGTTATTGAAAATATGAAAAAACATAATGAAAATTCTCCATTTTTAATTGGAAATATTGAAGTTGGAGATAAGATAACAGAAGCTAAACAGAAAAGTTGGATTGTTAACCAAGACAGACAAATTAGTTTTATTTAACCAAAAATAGTTTTATGAATTAGGAAAAAATATATAGCAAAATCTCCAATTTTTGTGAAAAAAATATAAAACTATCTCCAAAAAATGTGAAAAAATATATTAAAACATTTCCAAAAAATGTGAAAAACTTGATATTTTATAAAAAAGGAATATAATAACAATAAGAATATAGAAAAAGTGAGAACGGTTATGAAAAGAAAGATTTATAATGATTTACTTAACTGGAAAGAAAATTCTATAGATATACCATTAATGATTATTGGAGCAAGACAAATATTTTTGTGAATCAGATAAGCCATTCAAAATTATATGTGCAGGAAGTCTACTAGGTGTTAAAATAAATCGTTTTCATTCATCATTTCCTGTAGGAAAAGTAAAAATGGAATATATGTATCCAATGGACTTTGAAGAATTTTTAATGGCAACATCTAGCCAAGGTTTAATTGACGAAATTTATAAATGCTATAATGAAGTAATTCCAATGGCAAATGCATTGCATGAAAAATTATTATATTTATATAGACTATATTTATGCGTAGGAGGCATGCCACAAGCAGTTCAAAATATAGTAGATGTAAATCAAAACATATTTGACTTTGACAAAACTATTGTTAAGAATATAATAGAGTCATATTTAAATGATATGAACCAATATATTTTGAATAATACAGAAAAATCAAGAATAGAAGCAATATACAAATCAATCCCTAGTCAATTAGGAAATGTAAGTAATAAATTTCAATATACAAAAATAAATTCAAATGCAAGAAGCAGAGATTATGAATCAGCATTACAATGGTTAATTTCAAGCACTATGATTTATAAATGCAATTTATTAAAAACGATTCAAATTCCACCTAAAGCATATGCAGATGAAGAATATTTTAAATTGTATATAAGTGATGTAGGCTTACTTACATCTTTATTAGAAATTCAATATAATGATATTCTTTTAGATAATAAATTTTTATATAAAGGAAATATTGCAGAAAATTATGTGGCTGAACAATTGGTTAGAAATGGAGTTAGTTTATATTATTGGAAGTCAAATAGTGATGCTGAAATAGATTTTATTTTGTATAATGAAGATGGTTTAATACCAATAGAAGTAAAAGCATCTGATAATATCACATCTAAAAGCCTGAATAGCTATATAAAAAAATATAATCCTAAATATGCTATAAGAATTTCTGGTAAAAATTTCGGATTTGAAAACAATATAAAATCGGTACCATTGTATGCAACATTTTTGGTAAGATAAAGGAAAACAAAATAAGTTGTTTTCCTTTTCTATTTCTTATTAACAAATTTGTTTATGAGAGATTTGAAAAAAATTACCGCTTAATCTCTAAACATGTTATGGATGATTTCATTGTGGAAAAAGAATTTTTCACATGAGTTATTGTAGTTACAAAATTATCAGAAAAATCATTAGAATAAGGATATTTTTCTAAAATTTTTCCTATTTCTTCACAATATTTTTGCAACGATTCTTTATCCTCTTTTGAAATATACACAGTACTTTTTCTACTCATTTTTATTTCCTCCAATATTAATTGTGCTGTCTACTTGTTATATATGATAAATTCCAAAAGGAGATTATAAAATTTAATCTACATAAATTTATCATAATTTTATGTGGAATTCAAGTGCTTTATATATTTTGTAATCTTGACAAATTTAAAGTTTTATAAATTCTTTTTAAATTTTATTCAAGAATAGTCAAAAAATATACTTGAAAAAAGAGTATTTTTTATATATAATAACAACATAATTTGAAGGAGAGAAAATAATGGATAATGAAATTATTTTTGTAACACATAACACAGGCAAAATAAAATCAGCAGAAAAATATTTTAAAAATTTAAAATTCAAAACATATAAATATGAATTAGATGAACCAAGAAGTGATGATATAAAAAAAATAGCGACAGCAAAGGTAAAACAAGCATATGAAATAGTAAAAAGGCCTTGTATTGCATTAGATACAGATTTTAGAATAGAGGAACTAAATGGTTTTCCAAGAGCATTTGTAAACTTTGCATTAGAAACTATAGGAATAAACGGAATTTTAAAATTAATGGAAAATAAAGAAAATAGAAGTTGTGCATTTAATGAATGTTTGGCATATCATGATGGAGAAGAAATACATTATTTTTATGGAAGACATCCACGGAAATTTAACAAAAGAAATAAGAGGTTTAAATAGAGAAGAAAAATGGTCAGATTTATGGTACATTTTTAAGCCTAAAGGATTTGAAAAAACATTGGCAGAAATGAATAGTAAAGAAAGAGAAGAGAGAAGAAGAATTGATGGTTCAGTACAGGCAATGCAGGAATTTGCAAATTGGTATGAGAAAGAATAAGGGTATAGTATCTCAAAAAAATTGATGATACAAAATAGAAATTTGAGGAGAAAAAAGGATATGGAAACTTTTGATGTACTTAATGAATATGGCGAATTTATAGGAAAAACAGCAACTAGAGAAGAATGCCATAAAAACGGTTATTGGCATAGAGCAGTATATGCTTTTATTATTGATGATAAAGGAAATGTATTACTACAAAAAAGAAGTGGAAATAAAAAATTATGGCCTAATATGTGGGATGTAACAGTAGGTGGACATGTTGATAGTGGTGAATTTGGAAGACAAGCTTTAATAAGAGAAACTAAAGAAGAGTTAGGAATTCAAATATCAGATGATGATATTAAATATTTAGTTGGTTCAACATCAATAAATGAACAAGGAGATATTATAAATAAACACTATAATGAATGCTATTTGATTACAAAAAACATTGACACTTCAGAAATAAAAATTCAAAAAGAAGAAGTATCAGAAATTAAATATTTTTCTAAGGAAGAATTAATCAAAAGAATTGATAATAATTATGAAGGACTAACTAATAAAACTGGTCCTTGGAACTTTTTAAAAGTAATTCTAGAAAAATTATGACAGGTAATTAATTGAAATTATCTGTCTTTTATAATATAATTGCAATTTAAATAAAAAAATAACTACAAAAATAATAAAAAAGGAACAAAAAAAATGAAAAATAGTTTTTTAAACAGAACATTAAAAGGAACAAAATTATATATAATATTAACACTAATATTAAGTGCAATATATTCAAAACTTTTAGTATATATACCAATGTTCATACAATATGCACTTGATGGAATTATAATGGGCAATGAAAATGTAATTCCAGCTTTAATAAGAAATTTATTTTATTCAGAAAGTAAAATATCAAAAATTATAATATTAACTTTAATACTAATATTAGTAAATATATTAGTATTTATAGTAAGTTATTTAAAAAGTAAAATTAATACAAAATTTAATCTAAAAATAAATAGAAATGTCAAAGAAATAATATTAAAACATATACCAAAAATAGAATATATAAAATTTAGTAGCATAGACAAATCAAATGTAATACAAAGAGTAAATAATGATGCTGCAACATATTCAGAATTTTTCAATTCGCAGATAAATCTATTTTTTGATACAATTTTTATTGTTATATTTGCAGTTGCACAAACTTTAAAACTAAATAGTACTATAGGAATATTTATAGGCGTAATTTGTTTTTTTATATTGTTTTTATCAATATGGTATTTTAAAGTTTCAAAGCCATTGGTTGAAGATGTAGTCGAAATGAACAAAGAAGTAATAAACAAAACAACTATAGGAATTGAAGAATCAAAGATGTTAAAAATTTTCAATAGAAAAGATAAAGAAATAGAAGATTTTTCAAAAATGAATAAGGAATATAAAAGAAAAGAAATAAAATTAGCTAAAATACAGGTAATATATGGAATAGGAACACATACTTTAAGAAATTTTAAAGAACCATTCATATTGTTATGGGGTGGAATCTTAGTTGTAAGAGGAGAACTGACACTTGCAACAATATCAATACTATTAACATATAATACAAAAATATTAGAATATGTATATCAATCAGTAGACAAACTAAAGGCAATAAATGAATTTATAGTTGCTTATAAAAAATTAGCAGAATTAATGAAAATTGATGAAGACAATGAAACAAATCCAGATGTAGAACTTGATGGAAATATAACTTTTGAAAATGTTACAATAAAATTAAATGATAATACAATATTGGAAAATTTGAATTTTACAATAAATAAGAATGAAAATGTAGCAATTATAGGAGATAATGGTTCAGGTAAAACCGTTATATCAAAAACAATGTTAGGATTTTATGATTACACAGGAAATATCTATATAGGTAAATATAATATAAAATATGTTAGCAAAAAGAGTTTAAGAGATTATATTGGAATAGTTCTTCAAGATACATATTTATTTACAGATACAATAAAAAACAATATTAATATCACAAATAGAAATATTGATGATAAAAAAATACAAGAGGTATTGAATTTAGCAGAAATATATGAAGATGTAAAAGGATTTGATAATACAATTAATTATATGATTGGTAAAGGTGGCAATAATATATCTGGAGGCCAAAAACAAAGAATAGCAATAGCAAGAAATTTAATAAAAGAAAATAAATTTATAATTTTTGATGATTCTTTATCAAAACTTGATACAAAAACAAAAAATAATATATTAAATAATATTATAGAAATGAAAAAAGGAACAATTATTATATCACACGATTCAGAAATAGTTAAAAGATGTGATAAAGTTTTATTTATAAATAATAAAACTATTGAAGTAAGTAATCACCAGAAATTAATGGATAACAACATGCTGTATAAAGAAATTATAAAAATAAGTAGTAATAAAATATTAGAAGATGAGGAATTATAAATAATGTTGGAGGAAATTTTTAAGAATTATAGAAAACAAGCAATTAAAATAGCAATACGGATGGTTTATTACTAGTATTATGGTTGTAGCTTTTATAGCCTATACGATAGTAATGATAGAATATGCAATACCAAGTAAAGATATAAATTTAATTTTAATATTTGGTATAAGTTATTTTGCAATTAATATTTTAAGGTCTATTGCAACATTTTTCGAAGACTTAAATGATGTAGGGTTCGAAAAAGAATTACAAGCAAATTATCGCGAAAAAATCTATAAAAAATTGCAGAATACAAAGCAAAGTGAACTAGATAAGATACAAGTAGGAGAAATATTAGAAAATATTATAAATGATACTAAGGAATTTTCTAAGTGGTATGGAACTGGAATATGCAGGTCGTATTTTGCAGGAATAGTAAGATTAGTAGGGACATTATTGGTTTTAGCTTATTTAAATATTCCTATTGTTACAATAACTTTTTTAATATATATAATAGGATTTTTTGTAACACATATTTTCAATAAAAAATCCATCCAATATACGAAGTTAAAAAGAGAAGCAAATGCTAAAATATTAAATTGGTCTAATGAACAAGTTCAGGGATATTCTACAATAAAAGCATTAGAAATTGAAGAAGAAAGATTAAATGAATTAAAAAACTTAATTTCACAATATGATAAAGTTACAAATAATCTAGAAAAAAATATTAGAATATATAGTTGTTTATACGATTTTATAGTATCTTTTGTAGGTGTAATAAATATACTAATAGGTTCAATTAGTGTAGAACAAGGAATTCTAACATATGGAGCTATGATAATACTTGCAAGATATATAACATCACCAGAAGCGTATGCTAGATGGGTGATAGAAGGATTTCAATATAGAAATGTTGGAAAAATATCATATGAAAAAATTCAAAGTATTTTACAAAAAGAAGAAGAAAATATTGATGTTGGAATAAGCCTTGATAATGTGAAAAAGATTGAATTTAATGATGTTTGTTTTTCATATGATAACGAAAAAAATGTATTAAATCATATATCATTTGAAATTGAAAAAGAAAAAAGTGTAGCATTAATTGGAAGAACTGGTAGTGGAAAGACAAGTTTAGTAAACTTGCTATGCAGGTTTTATGATTTAGATGAAGGGACTATAAAAATAAATGGAAGAGATTATAGAGAATATAGTATAAGAAGTTTAAGAAATAAAATAGGGTATATAATGCAAAAAGTTGTGATATTTGATGGCACAATTTTAGAAAACATAAATTATGCAAATAAAGATATTTCAAAAGACGAAATAATTGGAATTTGTAAGAAGTTAAACTTACATGAAAAAATAATTAGTCTTAAAGATGGATACGAAACAAAGATTTCAAGTGATACAGATATCTTCTCAACAGGTGAAAAACAATTACTTAACTTTACAAGAGTTATGGTTGAAAATCCAGAAATTATTATATTAGATGAAGTAACTGCGTCACTTTCATACAAATCAGAAATGATGGTAAGGAAAGCAATTGAGGAAATAACAAAAGGAAAAATAAGTTTTATCATAGCACATAGATTATCAACTATAAAAAATTGTGACAAAATATTGCTTATGAAAGATGGAAAAATAATAGAAGAAGGAAATCATGATGAATTATTTGAAAAACGAGGAGAATACTATGATTTGGTTTCTATAATGTAGGTTGGATATTTAGAAAAACTAAAAATTTAATAAATAAATTTGAAAACTTAACAGATAAAAGATTGAAATGGATAAAAAGTTGTGATATTATTATATAATAAATTAATATAAAAATTCCTGTTCTGAATAAAGACAGTTTAATATAGATGTAACTTATAAACAATATTTTATTAGATAGCCAAATGGCAAGGAGGAAAGATATGGATGAATTAATTGATGTTATTGCAATCGTAATAGGAATTATTCTTGTAGTAATGATCCTAGACACATTTATATTCTGGGAGAGAAGATATTTTAGAAAGGTAAAGAAAGAATGGGAAAAGGAACTGGAAGAAAAGGCTAAGGGGTCAAAACCAACTGGAAGAAAAGGCTAAGGGGCCAAAACCAACATATGTTTTTGATTCAATTTTCCCCAGTAAAGAAGAATAATTTTACTCCAAATGAGGCCGCTTTTTGCGGTCTCTAATTTTAAAAAAATGAAACATGTAATATTATAAGGAGAAAAGGAAATCATAAAGAACTTATAGAACAGAATGGTGCTTATGCAGAATTGTATAATAGTCAATTTGCATAAAATTTAGAAGGAAGTAAGGACTAGAATTAAGGTTTATTACTTCCTGGAAGCAATATAAATGGAAATACTTAAGTTCAAAGTAGAAAACAATATATAAAATAGGAGGTTATATATGAGAGAAAAAGATAAAATGTTAGCAGGAGAATTATATGATGCTAACTATGATAAAGAATTAATAAAAGATAGATACAAAGCTAAAGATATTTGTTTTGAATATAATAATTTAAAGCCATCAGATTTTGAAAGTAAAGACAGAATAATAAAAAAATTATTTGCAGAAACAGGAGAGCAAATAATAATTGAACAGAACTTTTGGTGTGATTATGGTTATAATATTTCTGTTGGAGAGAACTTTTATATGAATCATAATTGTACAATATTAGATGGTGCAAAAGTTGAATTTGGAGATAATGTCTTTGTAGCACCTAATTGTGGCTTTTATACAGCAGGACATCCTTTAGATTATGAAACTAGAAATAAAGGATTAGAGTATGCAAAGCCTATCAAGGTAGGAAATAATGTATGGATAGGAGGAAATGTAATTGTTCTTCCAGGAGTAACTATTGGAGATAATGTTGTAATAGGTGCAGGAAGTGTTGCAAATAAAGATATTCCATCAAATAGTGTAGCAGTCGGAAATCCTTGCAAGGTTATAAAAAAAATATAATAAGGAGGTACTGCTTATGAAAAATGAAGTAGATAATTGCGATATTGAAAAGAAATTAAAAGAATATAGCCAAATGGATAAAAAACAGCTTTTTGAGAAGTTGCAAACTTCTGAAGAAGGAATTAGCATTGTAGAGATAGAAGAAAAAATTGAAAAATATGGTGAAAATATATTAGATATAAGCAATAAAAAAACATTATTTGACAGAATAAAAGAATCTTTTGTCAATCCATTTAATATAGTTCTTATAATTGTTGCAATTATTACTTTTATTACAGATGTTGTTATATCAGTAAATAAAGATTATGCAACATTTATTTTGATTCTGGGTACTATTTTTATATCTTCTTTGATTTCATTTTTTCAACAAACAAATTCAGATAAAGCAGCACAGAAATTAAAGAAGATGATTTCTAATCAAATTGATGTTATAAGGGATGGAAATAAAATCGTTATTAATGTTGAAAATATTGTACCAGGAGATATTGTAAAATTATCATCAGGGGATATGTTACCAGGAGATGCTAGAATTATAGACAATAAAGATTTATTTATTGATCAAGCTTCTCTTACGGGAGAGTCTAATCCAGTAGAAAAATTTTCTGAGGTAAAAGATAAAACCGCAACATTGACAGATTTATCTAATATTGTATTTATGGGAACAAATGTTGTTAGTGGTTCTGCAACAGCTGTTATTGTGGCAACTGGTAATCATACATATTTTGGCAGTATGGCAAAATCATTGTATAGTGTAAATGAAAAAAATAGTTTTGAAAAAGGTATTGATAGTGTTAGTAAATTGCTTATAAAATTTATGGTAATTATGCTTCCAATTATTCTTGTTATCAATTTATTGACAAAAGGAGATGTTTGGAATTCATTGATATTTGCAATTACAATAGCTGTTGGCTTAACACCAGAAATGTTACCTGTTATTATGACATCAACACTTGCAAAAGGTGCAGTAGAAATGTCTAAAAAGAAAACAATAGTAAAAAGATTAAGTAGTATTCAAACTTTCGGAGAAATGAATATTTTATGCACAGATAAAACTGGGACTTTAACAGAAGATGAAATTGTATTGGAAAAATATATGGATGTTTCTGGTGATGAAAGCCTTAAAATATTAAAACATGCTTTTTTAAATAGTTATTTTCAAACAGGATTAAAAAATTTAATTGATATTGCAATAATTTCACGAGCAGAAAAAGAAAAATTAAATATTTTAAAAGAAAAATATGTTAGAGAAGATGAGATTCCATTTGATTTTACGAGAAGAAGAATGAGTGTTGTTTTAAAAGATGATAATGGAAAAAGGCAACTAATTACAAAAGGAGCTGTTGATGAAATTATTTCTATTTGTTCATATATTGAAATTGATGGACATGTTGTAGAACTTACAGAAGAATTGAAAAACCAAGCATATAGCGTGTATGAAAAAAGTAATCATGAAGGATTAAGAGTTTTAGCAGTAGCACAAAAAAATAATATTCATGAAGTGAATGTATTTGGAGTTCAAGATGAATGTAATATGGTTTTAATTGGTTTTGTTGGATTTTTAGATCCTCCAAAAGAAAGTGCTAAACAAGCTATTTCGGCACTTTCAAAATATGGTATTGATACTATTGTATTAACAGGAGATAGTGAAGGAGTTGCGGTTAATGTTTGTAAAAAAGTTGGAATTTCAACAGAAAAATGTATTACTGGAAAAGATATAGATAATATGTCAGATGAAGAATTAAAAGAAATATCAAAACAATGTAAATTATATTCAAAATTGACACCTTTACAAAAACAAAGAATTGTTAAAATATATCAGGAACAGGGAAACACAGTTGGATATATGGGGGATGGGATAAATGATAGTCCACCATTAAAACAAGCAGATGTTGGGATTTCAGTTGATACAGCAGTAGATATAGCAAAAGAAACAGCAGATATCATATTGTTAGAAAAAGACTTAAATGTTTTAGAAGAAGGTGTTATAAATGGAAGAAAAACATTTACCAATATTCTAAAGTATATAAAAATGGCAACAAGTGGAAATTTTGGAAATATGTTATCAGTTGTAATAGCAAGTATTTTTTTGCCATTTTTGCCAATGTTACCGATTCACATATTGATACAAAACTTATTAAATGATTTTGCACAAATAGGAATGCCATTTGACAATGTAGATAGTGAGGCTATAGAGAAACCAAAAACATGGAATACTAGAGAAATTAAAAAGTATATGTTTATTTTTGGTTCTATTAGTACAATTTTAGATATTTTGTGTTTTATTGTGTTATGGTATGTTATGAAGTTTAATACAGTTGAAAAAGCTACTTTATTCCAAACAGGTTGGTTTGCATTTGGAATTATATCACAAACATTAATTATTCATATGATGAGAACATCAAAAATACCATTTATCACTAGCAAATCATCAAAACAATTGTTGATTTCAACATTTACAATAACTATTATAACATTAATAATTTCTTTTACAGAAATAGCTACAATATTTGATTTGAGGAAATTGCCATTAAAATATGGGATAATGATAATAGGGTTAATGATTATTTATGCTATTATAATTCAATTCTATAAAAAGATATATTTAAAAAGAAATAAAGAATGGTTATAGTGTAAATAACTTTAATAAATTATAATTTGTAAAAAAATTTTAAATAACTATTGACCGATAGCTACTACCGAAGTATATAATACAAATGAAAAATAAAAACGAGGAGGAAAAAATATGAGAAAAGATTTAGGAAACAAAATGAATTTCTTACCACTTCCAGTTTTAATGATTGGAACATATGACAAAGATG
>CAKPNF010000010.1 GCA_934168305.1 uncultured Clostridia bacterium
GGGCTTAACCACAAAACGTTAAGTTAAAAACAAAGTAATCGGAACGAAAATCCTAAAACATTCATCTATGTATTTTTGAGTGTGCTCAAATAATAAAAATTGAATAAAATAAAAAAAATTGGAAAAAATATTAAAAAGTACTTGAAAAAATAAATTATATATAGTATAATTCAAAAGTACCAAAAAGAAGTTATCAATTTTCTGGTAATGATGACACTTAGGGTAATACCTGTTCCCATTCCGAACACAGAAGTCAAGCCTAAATGTGCCGAAAATACTTGTGGGTTACCCTGCTGGGAAGATAGGTTGTTGCCAGATTTAATATATATTCCTCTTTAGCTCAGTTGGTAGAGCGCTCGGCTGTTAACCGATAGGTCGTTGGTTCGAGTCCAACAAGAGGAGCCAATAAATAAAAAGCTTTGTAAAGTAACATTTACAAGGCTTTTTATTTTATTTAAAAAATTTTAACAATGTTCGCTATAAAAATACAGCATTTTAATATATAATTAACATATTAAGGATGTAAAAAAATACATTATAAATTAGGATATAAAAAAGAGATTATTTAGCAACTAACCTCAAATGTAGGAATACCAGTAGAATAAGGAGCAATATCATATTGCTGAAAATAAACAACAACAGAATAAGGAGTAAGATAAAATTGACTAGGATTAAAAGTATCTAAAATCAAAGAACAATAATCGTCAAAATAATTATCAGCTCCTTTTTCTGATATTTGTTTATTAATATCTTTAAGAATGCAAAGAATGTAATTAGGGTTATCATAAAAAACATCATTCAGAAAAAATTGAGAACCATACTCAAAATTCCAATTTTGAGAAGTTCTAATAGTTGAACCATGAGCACCACCTGTAAAAGTATATTTGTCTTGATATAAGCTTAAAAAAGGTTCTTGATTGTAAGTTATATAAGTTTTAAAAACAAGTTCATATACCATAACAGGAAAACCCTGTGAAACATTATAATCATAAGTATTTTTGGCATCAGAGAACATAGTATTTTTAGCATAATTTTCTAAATTAATAGCTTTTCTTAAATTAAAATCATTAAATTTTTTTGTATCATAATGAAAAGAATAAACTTGAGGATATTCTATTTCATACTTTAAAATAACAGTTCCTTTATATTTTAATTCATTTTTTATAATCTTTTTTTCAATTTTAAACATATAATCACCCATTAAAATTTATGTATCACATTTATAAAATGTGATAATAAAACAAAATAATTATATAGAAATTCATTTAATATAATTATTGATAAAGTAAAAAAATTATGATATTATTTCAAAAAATAATTATAATAATATAAAAAAGATTTAATACATAAATTTAGAAAATAAGAAAGGTAAAATATGAAAGAAGAAAAAATCAAAATTATATCAGAAGTTGACGAACTAAAAATAGACTGCATATTAATACAACCAGAAGGAGAAATAAAAGGAATAGTGCAACTTGCACACGGAATGAACGAACACAAAGAAAGATATATAGACTTTATGAAATACTTAGCAGAAAATGGATATGCATGTTTTATAAATGATCATAGAGGACATGGAAAAAGTCTAAAAAATGAAGAAGATATAGGATATTTTTACGAAAACGAAGCAGAAGCAGTAATAGAAGATTTATATCAAATAACAAGGTATCTAAAAGAAAAATTCAATGGTAAAAAAATCATACTATTTGGACACAGTATGGGATCAATGATAGTAAGAAAATACATTGCAAGATATGATAACAAAATAGATGGACTAATAGTATGTGGCTCACCAAGCAAAAACGTAAATGCAAAATTGGGACTAGCAATAGTAAAAATAATGGAAATATTTAAAGGTGAAAAATATCGTAGTAAATTTGTCAAAGGTTTAATGTTCAATGGATATGACAAAGATGACAAATTAAAAAACAGTTGGATTTGTAACAATAGAGAAATAGTAGAAAAATATAATGCAGACGAACTATGTCAATATGACTACACATTAAACGGATTTGAAAATATCATTAGATTGATGATAGATATATACAATCCAAAAATATATAGAAAAAATAATTTGAAATTACCAATATATTTTATAGCAGGAAGCGATGACCCTGTAATATCATCAATTAAGGCATGGTATAAGGCTCAAATATTTTTAAAAAATTTAGGTTATACAAACATAAGCAGTGATTTGTATGAAAATATGAGTCATGAAATTTTAAATGAATTAGAAAATAAAACAGTATATGAAAATATTTTAAAATGGATAAATGTCCATTTAGGGACAGGTACCAAAAGGACAAAATGACCATTTGAGAAATGTCCCTAAAATGACAAAAAATAAAGGAGAAAATATGTCAGAATTAACGAAGAAAGCACTAGCAGTATCTTTAAAAAAATTACTTTCAAAAAAAGAATTATCAAAAATAACAATATCAAATATAACAGATGTGTGTGGAATAAACAGACAAACATTTTATTATCATTTTAAAGACATATATGACTTATTAGAATGGATATATAAAAACGAAGTTATAGACGAAATTGATAATAAAGATGAAGAATGGCAGCAACGTTTTTTATATATTTTTAAATATGTATTAAAAAACAAAGAATTTGTAAAAAATACATATAACTCAATAAGTAGGGAGTATTTATTAAGATTTATTTATTTGCAGACCAATAAATTATTAATTGATTTTATTGACAAAGAATCTGAAGGAATGAATATAAAAGTAGAAGATAAAAAATTTATGGCTGATTTTTATAAATATGGGTTTGTTGGAATTCTGCAAGAATGGATAGAAGATGGTATGAAAGAGGAGCCAGAAATAATAATAAAAAAACTAAATAATATTATTGAAGGGGATTTTAAAAAAGCATTAGAAAAAATGCAAAATTAAAATTATTCTTAAAATTTATACAAAAACATAAAATTGTCCCAAAATTATACATATTAAAATACTTGTATATTGAAAATTTAAAAAAATTGTTTTTATAATATTTCAATAACAAAGGAGGAATAAAATATGTATTATAGTAATGGAAATTATGAAGCATTTGCACATCCTAGAAAACCAGAGGGAGTAGATAACAAATCAGCATATTTAGTAGGAGCAGGGCTTGCATCACTTGCAGCAGCATGTTTTTTAGTAAGAGATGGACAAATGAAAGGTGAAAATATTCACATATTAGAAGAAGCAAAATTACCAGGAGGAGCATGTGATGGAATTGAAGATGTACAAAAAGGATTTATAATCCGTGGTGGAAGAGAAATGGAAAATCATTTTGAATGTTTATGGGATTTATTCCGTTCAATACCATCATTAGAAACAGAAGGAGCGTCAGTATTAGACGAATATTATTGGCTTAATAAAAAAGACCCAAATTATTCATTAATGAGAGCAACATTAAAAAGAGGTCAAGACGCACACACAGATGGAAAATTTACACTATCTGAAAAAGCATCAATGGAAATAATAAAATTATTTATGACAAAAGACGAAGATTTATATGATAAAAAAATAACAGATGTATTTACAGATGAATTCTTCAAATCAAATTTTTGGTTATACTGGAGAACAATGTTTGCATTTGAAGATTGGCACAGCGCACTAGAAATGAAATTATATATTCAAAGATTTATACATCACATTGGTGGCTTACCAGACTTTTCAGCATTAAAATTCACAAAATATAATCAATATGAATCATTAATAATGCCAATGGTAAAATACTTAGAAAGTCATGGAGTTCAATTCCAATATGATACAAAAGTTACAAATGTATTATTTGATATTGATGGCAAAAAGAAAACTGCAAAACAAATAATATGCATTCACAATGGTGAAGAAGAAACAATCAATCTAACAGTAAATGATTTAGTATTTGTTACAAATGGAAGTTGTACAGAAAGTGCAATGCTTGGAGACCAAAACACTGCACCAGATTTAACTATACAAAATGGCGAGGGAGCATGTTGGGATTTATGGAGAAAAATTGCAAGACAAAGTCAAGATTTTGGGCATCCAGATAAATTCTGTTCAGACATTTCTAAAACAAATTGGGAGTCTGCAACAGTTACAACATTAGACGATAAAATTCCACCATATATAGAAAAAATTTGTAAAAGAGACCCATTTAGTGGTAGAGTTGTAACAGGTGGAATCGTTTCAGTAAAAGACTCAAATTGGCTAATGAGCTGGACAATAAATAGACAACCACACTTCAAAAATCAACCTAAAGGCCAATTGGTTGTATGGGTTTATGGCTTATTTACAAACAAACCAGGAAACTATATAAAGAAACCAATGAGAGAATGTACAGGTAAAGAAATTACAGAAGAATGGCTATATCATTTAGGTGTTCCAGAAGACCAAATAGAAGAATTGGCTACAAATTCTGCAAATTGCGTACCTTGTATGATGCCATATATAACAGCATTCTTTATGCCAAGAACAGCGGGAGATAGACCAAAAGTTGTTCCAGATGGATGCAGAAACTTTGCATTTTTAGGACAATTTGCTGATACCGTTAGAGATACAGTATTTACAACAGAGTATTCTGTAAGAACTGCTATGGAAGCGGTTTACACATTGTTAGATGTAGATAGAGGTGTTCCGGAAGTATTTGGTTCTTGTTATGATGTTCGTGTTTTACTCGATTCAACTTCAAAGATGATGGATGGTAAAAAATTAACTGATATGAAGTTGCCTTTTGCTACTGAACTTGTTGCTAAAAAGGCTTTAAAAAAAGTTGAGGGTACTGTTGTTGAGGATTTATTAAAAAGATATAATTTGATATAATTTTAAAATACATTAAGTAAGTATAATAGTAATAAAAAGCAGGAATTTTCTGCTTTTTATTGTTTTTACATATAAAATTATATATAATATACAATATGAAGAAAGTGAAAGGATGAACATTGTGAAAAAAGAAGAAAGCATAGGAATTTTTGACTCGGGAATAGGCGGAGTAACAGTACTAAAAGAAATAATCAAAATATTACCAAACGAAAATTATATATATTATAGTGACTCAAAAAACAATCCATATGGTGACAAGACAGATGAAGAAATATTTGACATATGCGATAAAATTGTTAAAGAGCTATTAGATAAAAAATGTAAAGCAATAGTAATAGCATGTAATACAGCAAGCGCAAAAGCAGCAAAAAAATTAAGAGAAAAGTACACGAAGATACCAATAATAGCAATAGAGCCAGCATACAAAATGGTACATGATTTTGCATATAATCAGGTAACACTAGTTATGGCTACAAAAGGAACAATAGAGAGTGAAAAATTTCATAAATTATATAACAAATATGATAATCATAAAACATATTTAATGGCATGTAAAGGACTAGCAGATATAATAGAAGAAGGAAATCAAGAAAAAATTAATAAATATTTAAATGAAAAATTATCTAAATATAAAGGAAAAGTTCATAATGTTGTTTTAGGATGTACACATTATCCATTAATTCAAAATGAGATAAAAAAAGTTCTGGGTAATGTGGAATTTTTTAATGGTGCTAATAGTTTAGCAAAATATTTAAGAGATATATTAAATGAAAACAATATTATAAACGAATCTAAAGATAAAGGAGATGTTGAATTTTTTGATTCAAGTAATTCGGAATTTAAGAGAGATAGATTCTTTATTAATTTAAAATAATATATTAAGTTTATATTACAAAATAATATCGTAAAATGGGAGGAGTAATAGGATTTTCTTCTAAATCGGGTAGTATATATAGTGATGCTTCAATGTGTTTATCATCTTTGTTTTCATGTAGTTCTGAAGGAATAATGTTATTTTTATATTAATATTTATGAATATAACTTACACTATGATAATATGTATGGAGTATACATTGTAAATAATTATTTTGATCAGAATTAATAAATTATTATAATATAAGAAATTTAATATAAATATAATAATAAAAGAACGGTCATTATGACCGTTCTTTTAAATACTTGTTTCTAGTTGCTTCTCCACCGCGAATATGCCGTTCAGCTTTATTTTTAGCAAGAATTTCGGCAGAAGTTGCGTTTGGACAAATCTTTGTAAGATATATATATACACTGCTTTTTGATATGCCAAATTCTTTAGCTGTTTCACGAACTGTAGAATGATTGATGTTAAAATAATCAACAACATTTTTTACCAATTGTTCATCTATCATATAATGCCCTCCAACATAAAACAAATAATAATATAATACAGTTAACAATATATATTATTATTATATAAGGAATAGAACTAAATAAATGAAATTTTTTAATAGTTAAATGAAAATTAAAAAAATTCATGTTTTATATTGACAACAAAACCTTAAATGTGTTAATATAAATATTGTTAATAGAAATGCGGATGTGGCGGAACTGGTAGACGCGCTGGTCTTAGGAACCAGTGCCAACGGCGTGGGGGTTCGAGTCCCTTCATCCGCACCAACGACGTATCTGTTCGAACTAACAGATACCAAAATCAATCAGTAAAATGGTTGATTTTTTTGTTTGCCTAAAAACAATAATGGTTTAAAGTAAAAAATATCTTAATATAAATTTTACTATGGCAAAACTTACGGAAATGGAACAAACTGATAGAAATAAAGTAGTATTATATTTATTTAATAATATAAAAATTATATAAAAAGTAATTGAGCTTTACAAACAATTGTTTCATAATAGCACTTAAATAATTAAAAATAAAATATTACGAAATGGAGATGATATTATTGAATGATATAGATAAGACTAATAAATCATTTGAGGATATTAAACATATTGATGAAAATGGTGTGAATTTTGGTACGCTAGGGAACTACAAGTTATTTTAAACTATAAAGAATGGAGAAAATTTGAAAATGGAATAAACAAAGCAAAAGAAGCTTTCGAAAACAGTGAGGTTAGTGTATTTGACCATTTTGTCGACGTCGACAAAATGGTACAAATAGGTTCGAAAGCAGAAAGAAAGCAAAAAGATTATAAATTAACTCGTTATGCTTGTTATTTAATAGCTCAAAATGGAGATAGCAGAAAAAAAGTAATAGCTCTTGCTCAAACATATTTTGCAGTTCAAACTAGAAAGCAAGAAATTAGTGAAAAAGAATATAGTATGTTAACGGAAGATAAGAAAAGATTTTATCAAAGAGATTTAACACGAAAAGGAAATTACTCACTTAATCAAGCTGCGAAAAAAGCAGGAGTTAAAAATTTTGACAAATTTCACAATTCAGGCTATAAAGGTTTATATAATGGTGAAACAGCTGATGATATTGCAAAAAGAAAAGGATTAAGATATAGAGAAGATATTTTAGACAATATGGGAAGCGAAGAACTTGCAGCGAATCTATTTCGTATTACACAAACTGAATCAAAATTAAAAAAAGATAATATTTCTACTGAAAAAGAGGAAAACAAAACTCATTATAACATTGGAAAAAATATAAGAGAAGTAATTGCAAAGAATGTTGGAACTATGCCAGAAGATTTACCAACACCTAAAAAGAGTTTAAAACAATTAGAAAAGGAAAATAAAAAAATGTTAAATAAATAATCTATATAAAATTTTGAAATACATTGTCCCAAATATTGAATATTTCAATATTTTATAGTAAAATATGTTCATAATTAAATATAGAAACTTTTAACAATTATTATTGTAAAGGAGGAAAAAACATGTCAATTACTCTTGAACGCAACGGAAAATGGATAGAGTTACAGTATTTTTCAAATGAAGAGGTGGTTCGGTATTTAGCGGTAACATTGAATGCTAATAATTTTCGATTTAGAAAAGTTTCTAAACTTAAGTTTGGTAATAGCATAATGGCAAAATATGATGATGCATATTTTATGATTTATGCAGACAAAACATGGATTGAAATGTCTTTTGATGGAAATTACAGAGAAAAGATGTCAGAAGTTATAGAAACTATTACTAAATGGGAAAGATTTTCTAAAACAGAACCAACCTTTTATGTAGAAATTGAAGAAGGAAAAGGTTCACATACCTATTCATATACAGTTATCTTTGAAAACGGGTATGCAACATGTGGAGATTATAGAAGACGCTTTGGCGATAAAATTAAAATCACTAGTTTTAAAAATAAATAATTAGTATATAATTGCGTCTGATATAAGAAAAGCAAGGCAAAATGTCTTGCTTTTTTCTATTACAATATGATATAATAAAGGAAATTGATTGATATTTGTATCAATCGTTAGGAGAACCGAAAAAAGTTGTAGATAACTACGTCAACGGCACCAACGAAGAAAAGAGAGTTTTAAAACTCTCTTATTTTTTTGTAATTAAAGAGATTAAATAAAAACAAATAATCAACAGAATTTTTAAGATAAAAAATGTTACCTTTATGAAAAAAATGGTAATATATAAATAGATATCTAAAAAGGAGCTCTAAAGAAAAATGAATAATAAAAAAATAAAGGTGTATATTATTGACAAAAAAATTGACATAGAAGAAATAATAAAAGATTTTGCACGGTTACGTATATATCATCATAAAAAACAATGAATCAACATTTAGTAATGAAGATATAGAAGAAATTGCATCAGATGTATTCCTAACTATATGGAAGAATAAAGAAAAGCTAGATATTAATAAAGAGATTGCACCATATATTGCAGGAATAACAAGAAATTTAATATTAAAAAAGAAAAGGAAAGTCAAAGGTAATGTAGAAGATATTGAAGATTTACAAAATTATTTATATGAAGAAATTGATGTAACTCATAAGCAAATAGAAGAAAATGAGAAAATAAATATGCTTAATAATTTATTAAGCAAAATGAAAGAAGAGGATAAAAATATTTTTACATATTATTATTACAAATCTAAGAAAATAAAAGAAATATCAATAATGATGGGAATATCTGAAATTAAAGTGAAATCAAGATTATCAAGAATACGAAAAAAATTAAAGAAAGAATTAGAAAAAAGGGGGTATAGTTATGGAAAGAGATAAAATAATAGAAAATATTATAAAAAAATCACAAATGAAAATAGCTGTATCTGAATTTATAAAGGAGGAAAAAAACATGCCAAAATTTAATAAAATTACAAAAGCCGTAGCGACAGTTGTTATAACTTTAGGTATTGGAACTGGACTTGTGTATGCAGCAGGAACAGTAGCATATGAAAAAATATGGAAACAACCAGAAAGTTATAAAATTAATAATCAAAATGTAACAGAGGAAGATAAGGCAAAATCTATATCTGAAGAAGAAGCGGAGAAAATAGGAAATGATTATTTAAAGAAAATAGGGTTTGATGAAGAAACTATAAAAAATTTAAAATTACAAAAAGAGTTTTTAAATTATGATAATGTATGGTTTGTTAATTCAGAAAAAGTATCTATGGGAATTGATGCAGAAAATGGAAAAATAAAATATGTTAATATACCTACTTGGAATTATAAAATTCCTTATAATTATGGTATAACTGGAGAAGATGCTAAGAAAGTTGCTAAAGAGTTATTGAAAAAATATATAACAGAAGATAATGTGGAAGATTATGAACTTGTAAAATTAACAAGAAATATGGAGACAGATGAGGCATCTTATATTTGGTATGCTGACTTTTATAAAAAGTATGGAGATTTAATAAATGAGTCTGAAAAGGTTAGTATTGGATGGGTACCAACAATAAATGGACTATATTCTTTAAGTTTTGAGGATATACCATATGAAAATAATGAACAAAAAATATCAAAAGAAGAGGCAATAAAAATAGCAACGGAAAAAGATCAAAATATAGAAAAAAATAAAAGTATATCAGAAACTAAAGCGGAAATTAGAATTAAACAAATGAACACAGAAGTTTATATGAGAGAAAATAATAAAGATGAATATGAAAAAGGAATGCTTAGCTATTTAGAAAAAACAGGAGAAAATACATATAAATTTAAAGATGATGCTGTTATGTATAAAACAGATAAGAGGGCAAGAAAGGTATGGTGTGTTGTTGTTAAATATTCTGATAATAAATCTTTTTCTTATTATGTTGATTGTACGACTGGGGAAATTATTGGAGGCAAAGCTTTAGATGTTTTATATGAGGATGAAATATTAAAAAATGATTCAAATAATTTGGTTAATTAATTAAATATGTATATAAAAAATAATAAGTTTAAAATATAAATTTAAATATTTTTAACTTATTATTTTTTATGTATTATATATTTGAAAACTTAATTTTACAATTATATTACATTTGTTAAATTCATTGACGAAAAAAAACAGCAATGATATAATAAAGTCGATAAAATGGGAAAAATTACAAAAAAGATAAATAATCGAAAAACGAAAGAATAGGAGGACAAACAAGTGAATAAAACAATAAAAATTATATCAATAATTTTAATTTTAACAACAATAATAAACATATTAACATTAGCAATGTTCGGCAATAAAACATATGCAGTAACACAAAGTACTAGTACAGACATAAATAGCATAAATAATTCAAAATATCCTGGAATCAAAGAAAGAATTAAACAATTGCAAAGTAAGTATCCTAACTGGAACTTTAAAATATTATATACAGGATTAGATTGGAATGAAGTAATATCAAATGAATATACAGGACATGGAAGTTCTCCTAAAAATCTAGTATATAAAACATCAAATTACCAAGGACAATGGATATGTGCAATATGTGGAGAAAAAGGATATGATAATGGTAATTGGAAATGTGCATCAGAACAAGCAATAAAATATATGATGGATCCAAGAAATTCAATAAATGCATCTGATATATTTCAATTTGAAGAATTAACTAATACAGGATGTGATGTAAATGTTTTAAAATCTATGACAAAAGGAACATTTTTAGAAGGACACGAACAGGGAATAATAAATGCATCTAATAACAATAATGTAAATGCTTATTATATAGTTGCAAGATTGATTCAAGAACAAGGAAAAGAAGGAACAGTACTAGCTAAAGGAACAGGATATAACGGACAATATGTAGGATATTATAATGCTTTTAATATAGCAGCATCAGGAAATTCAACAGCTAAAATATTAACAAATGCTCTAGCATATGCACAAAAGAAAGGGTGGACAAGTTTAGATGCATCAATAAATGGAGGTATAAGTTTTTTAGCAAAACAATATATTCAAAAAGGACAAAATACATTATATTTACAAAAATTTGATGTTGAAGCAACTAATGGATTATATTCAAATCAATATATGCAAAATATTTTAGCAGCACAAAATGAGGGGACAACATTAAGAAATACATATATAAATATAAACTCAATGTCATCATCACATACATTTATAATTCCAGTATATGAAAATATGCCAAAAGAAATCTGCAGTAGACCAGATACAAATGGAACAAGTGTTACTGATAAAGATGTAGTTAAAGTAAATGTTGATAGTACACTAAGAATAAGAAATAATCCTAATGGTAATGAAATTGTTGGATGGTTATATAAAAATGAGATTGTAACAAGATTAGAAAAAGCAACATCTAAAGTTGGGGGAACTTATTGGGACAAAATTCAGAAATCTAATGGCACAATAGGGTATGTTGCCAGAGAGACATATGAAAACGAAGGAACATATAAATTATATTTGGTTCCAATAAATGAAAATAATAATAACAACAATAATAACAACAATAATAACAACAATAATAACAATGATAATAAAAATACTGGAGCTGATACTTCTAAAGTGAAAATTGATAAAACTAATAATATAATAACAGTTGTTCCAAGTGCTATTGCAAATGATATATTAGAAGCTTTTAGCGGTTCAATTAAAATAACAAAAGCTGATGGTAGTTTTCTTAATGGTGGTAATGATTTAATGGCAACAGGTTTTATTGTAGATGATAAGTATACAGTTGTAAAAAAAGGTGATTGCAATGGAGATGGAGTAACGAATTCATTAGATGCAGCTGTTATTTTAAGATATACTGTAGGACAATATGGTTTAAAGGATAGTTATTTTAAAGCCGGTTCTATTTCAAATAATGGTAATGTAACATCATTAGATGCTGCAAAAATATTAAGATATGCAGTAGGTCAATATAATTTAGATATATAATAATTTAAAAGAAAGGTAAAAGATTATGAAAAAAACAATAAAGATATTTTTAATGTTTCTATTTATTGTTGCAACATATAATGTTGTTTCTAAAGCAGCAATATCAGCAACATCAAAAACAGTTAATTCAGGAGAAAATGTGTCAATATTGGTTACTTCAAATGTACAATTATCTGCATATACAGTTAAAGTAACAGGATATAATGGATTAACATTTGTAACTAGTTCTGGTGGTTCAGGAGCTGGAACTACAAGTATTTCAGATGCTAAGGCGACAGGAGGAATGACAAGTTTAGCTACATTTAAATTTAGAGTTCCAACAGTTGAAAGTGACCAAACATATCAAGTAACGTTTTCTGCTACAGGTATGGGAGATGTGAACTTAAATTCTGTTCCAGATTCTTCATGTACAGCTAATATAACTGTAAAAGGTAGTAATCAAAATACGGGAGATACAACAAATAATAATCAAACAAATTCTAATACGGAAAAACCAGAATCTCCTACAACAAAATCAAGCAATGCAAATGTAAAAATGATTACAACATCACCAATTGATTTTTCAGGATTTAAAGCCAGTAAAACATCTGGGTATGCAGTTACAGTAGAAAATAATGTAGATAAAATTAATGTAAATGTAAGCAAAGAAGATTCAAAAGCAAGTGTATCATTATTAAATAAAACAAACTCAGATAAAGGCAAATCTTGGGTATATTTAGCAGAAGGAAATAATGAAATAAATGTTACCGTTACATCAGAAGATGGAAAAAATCAAAAAACATATACAATAAATGTAACAAGAAAAGCAAAGGATGAAAAAACAGATGAAAAAGAAAATACAGATGAAAAAGAAAATACTGAAGAAATAAATGAAAATACAGAAACAGAACCAAAAGAAGAAACATTTGGATTATCAGAATTAAAACTTGAAGGATTAGAACTTAGTCCTGAATTTAAAACAGACATATATGAATATAATGTTGATTTGAAAGAAGATTTAGAAAAATTGAATATAACAGCATTAGCAACAAAAGAGAACTCAAATATTGAAATTACAGGAAATGAAAATTTAAAAGAAGGCGAAAATATAATTACTATTATAGTAAAAGGTGAAAATGATGCAGAAACAGTTGCATATCAAGTAATAGTAAATAAAATTGTAGAAAAACAGGAAGATACATCAAACCAAACTAATCAAGATAAAATGAAAAAAATAATTATATTATCAGTTGCTGGAGGAATAATTGTTATAATAATTGTAGCTGTAATATTAAAAAATAAGAAATCAAAAGGATTAAATGGTGGATATATACCATATGAAAATTTAAATGATGAATATGATGAAGAAAATGATAATCAAATAGTTGAAGATACAGAAGATGATGAATTTTATGAAGAAAAACCTAAAAAGAAGAAACATTCAAAGGGAAAACGTTTTAAATAAGATTTAAGCAGAGTTTAACTCTGCTTAAAAAAATTAATAAAATACAAAAATATGTTTGACATTTTTTTGTTTGTATGATATTATATACGAAAATTAGAAATGGAGTGATATATATGCCAAGAAAAAGACCTGAATTAAATGGTAGAGAAAAATCAATATTAAGATACATAGAAAAACAAATAATGAATGTGGGATACCCACCATCAGTAAGAGAAATTGGAAAAGCAGTAGGACTAAGTTCAACAGCAACAGTACATGGATATTTGGCAAGATTAGAGGATAAAGGATACATTAAGAAACAAGATAAAAAAGGAAGAACATTAAGACTATTAAAAGGAACAGATGGAGAAGCTAAAAAAACATCATCAAAAGATTTCTATACGCAGAAAGAATTAGTAGAAGTTCCAGTAGTAGGAAAAATAACAGCAGGTATGCCTATTTTAGCTGTTGAAAATGTTACAGATACATTCCCAATTCCAATTGATTTTGTAGGAAATTCAGACTGTTTCATGCTTACAGTTAGAGGAGAAAGTATGATTGAAGCTGGAATTTTAGATGGAGATTACATATTAGTAAGAAAACAAAATAATGCAAACAATGGAGAAATTGTTGTAGCATTAATTGAAGATGAAGCAACAGTTAAAACATTTTATAAAGAAACAGACCATATTAGATTACAACCTGAAAATAGCACAATGGACCCAATAATAGTTCCAAATTGTGAAATTTTAGGAAAAGTTTGTGGTGTATTTAGAAAGATGTAATAGTGAATATTTTAGAGAGGAAAAATAATGATTAAAAGAGTTATATTTGACATTGATAATACTCTAATTCCATGGAAAGAAGAATATTATAATGAAATAAATAAAGTTTTAGATTCTTTAAATATCGAACATACGCAAGAAGATTATAATAAAATAAAAGAAGCTTTTAGTGAATATGAAAATGAATATTACACATTTGATAGAAAATTAATGTTACAATATATAAACAAATACACTAAAAAACAATATCCTGAAGAATTTATATATGGATGTACAAATAGATGGGCAGATAGTGTACCACAAAAATTAGATGAAAGTATAATAAATGTGTTAGTATATCTAAAAAATAAATATCAAATGGTTATTTTAACAGATTGGTATGCTGACCAACAAATAGAGAGATTAGAAAAATTAGATATCTTAAAATATTTTTCCAAAGTATATTCAGCAGAAAAAGTGAAAAGAAAACCATTTAAAGAGGCTTTTTTACAGGCTATTGGAGATAATAAACCAGAAGAATGCATTATGATTGGTGACAACTTTGAGAGGGATGTAAAAGGAGCATTAAATGCCGGATTGAAAGCAGTTTATTATAATCCAAAAAACAATGTAGAAAAAAAAGAAAATAGAAAATATTATACAATTTTAAAATTAGATGAATTGACAGAACTTTTGTAATATATATAACATAAGTTCACAAAAAATTTACAAAAAATAGATTGACAAATGACATGGTGTCACATATAATATATGACACAGTGTCATTTTTTTGATTTTTATGTATATAGTAAAAGGTGGTGATAATATGCCAAAAGAAACATTTTTAAAATTGCCAGAAGAAAAGAAAGATAAAATAATAAAAGCAGCAAAGAAAGAATTTGAAAGAGTTCCATTAGAACAAGCTTCAATAAAAAATATAGTAAAGGATGCAGAAATTGCCAGAGGAAGCTTCTATCAGTACTTCGAGAGTAAAGAAGATTTATTACGGGTATATTTTAAATAGACATTTTAAAAAAATAAATGAAGAAATAAAGAATAATGTTATTTCAGCAAAAGGAGATATATTTAAAATATTTATTTCAATGTATGATTGTGTTGATAGTAATTTAATAAAAAATGAAAATATGGAATTTTATAGAAATATATTTGAAAATTTAAAGACAAGTGATGATAGTAAATTATTAAAAAAAATTATAGAAGAAAGACCAAAAAAAATCAAAGATTTTTATGAATATATAGATACTTCAAATTTAAGAGTAAATTCAAAAAAAGAATTTGAAGTTGTAGAAAAAATTCTATTTTCAATAACAACAAAAGCAATTGTTATGAGATTTAAATATACATCAAAAGAAGAAGCGAGAGAAGATTATTTAAAACAGATAGAATATCTAAAATATGGAATTTTGAAACAAGGAAGGGAGAGCATATGTTAAAAGTATTAAAAAATTTAAAGGAATCATGGATATCTGTTATAGCTATAGTAGTATTATTAATAGTGCAAGCAGCAGGAGATTTAACATTACCAGACTATACTTCTAAAATAGTAAATGTAGGTATCCAAAATGGTGGAATTGAAAACGTTGCACCAGAAGTTATAAGAAAAGAAAAAATGGAAAATTTATTAATTTTCACAGAAAATGATGATAAAATATTATCTTCTTATGAAGAAATTTCTAAGAAAAATTTGGATAGTAAAGAATATGAAAAATTAGTAAAAAAATATCCAGCACTAGAAAAAGAAAATTTATATAAAATTAAAAAAATAAATGGTAATGAGAAAGATGAATTAAATTCAATAATGGCTAAACCATTAATGATGTTAAGCTCATTAGAAAATGAAGAAACTTCAGAACAAATGAAACAACAAATGTTAACACAAGTTCCAGAACAGCAAAAGGCTATATTACAAAATATGAGTTTAATGGAAATAATTAAGCAAATGCCGAAAGAACAATTAGACAAGATGTTAGAAACAGTAAATCAAAAATTAGATGATATGCAAGAAAGTATATTAGAACAAGCAGCGATACAAGAAGTGAAAAATGAATATAAAGCTATAGGAATAGATACAGATAGCTTACAAAATCAATACATAATAATTGCTGGATTAAAAATGTTAGGAATTTCATTAATAATAATGATATCTGCAATTTCAATTATGTGTTTATCTGCAAGAGTTGCAGCAAGACTTGCAAAAACATTAAGAGAAAAAGTATTCAAAAAAGTATTAAGTTTTTCAAACAAGGAATTTTCAGAATTTAGTACAGCATCATTAATAACACGTTCAACAAATGATATACAACAAATTCAAGGATTAATAGCTATTTTGTTTAGGGTACTAGTATATGCACCAATTATAGGTATAGGAGGATTTTTGAGAGTACTAAATCAAAGTGATAATTCAATGGCTTGGATTATTGGTGTAGCTATTGTAGCTATATTATTTGTAGTTGGAACTTTATTTATAATTGCAATGCCAAGATTCAAAAAATTACAAAAATTAATAGATAAATTAAACTTGGTTGCAAGAGAGATATTAACTGGATTACCAGTAATCAGAGCATTTAACACAGAGAAAAAAGAAGAAAACAGATTTGATAATGCAAATATAGATTTGACTAAAACAAACTTATTTGTTAATAGAGCAATGAGCTTTATGATGCCTATTTTAATGTTAATAATGAATGGAATATCATTGTTAATTGTGTGGGTTGGAGCACATGGAATAGATGCTGGAACAATGCAAGTTGGTAATATGATGGCATTTATTCAATATACAATGCAAATTGTAATGAGTTTCTTAATGATATCAATGGTATCAATAATGTTACCAAGAGCATCTGTATCAGCTAATCGTATAAATGAGATAATAGAAACTGATGAAGTTATAAAAGATAGCGAGGAACCTAAAAAGTTGAATCCAAATAAAAAAGGTGTTGTTGAATTTAAAAATGTTTCATTTAGATATCCAGATAGTGATGAAGAAGTCTTAAGTGACATTTCATTCACAGCAGAGCCAGGAAAAACTACTGCTATTATAGGAAGTACAGGAAGTGGAAAATCAACTGTAGTTAATTTAATACCTAGATTTTATGATGTAACATCAGGAAATCTTTTAATAGATGGGGTAGATATTAAAGACATATCAAGTGAAGATTTAAGGAAGATAATAGGTTTTGTTCCACAAAAGGGAATATTATTCTCAGGAACAATAGAGTCTAACATAAAATATGGAAATCCTGATATGTCTGATGAACAAATGATAGAAGCTGCACAAATAGCACAAGCAACTGAATTTATTGAATCAAAGCCAGAGAAATACAATGAGCCAATTGCACAAGGTGGAAGCAATGTATCTGGAGGACAAAAGCAAAGATTATCAATTGCAAGAGCAATAGCAATTGACCCTGAAATTTTAGTGTTTGATGACAGTTTTTCAGCATTAGATTTTAAAACAGATAGTACATTAAGAGCGGAACTTGCGAAAAAAATGCAAGACAAAACAGTAATTATTGTAGCACAAAGAATTAATACAATTTTAAATGCGGATCAAATTATAGTATTAGAAGATGGAAAAGTTGTAGGTAAAGGAACACATGAAGAATTATTAAAAAATAATGAAACATATAGACAAATAGCTTTATCACAACTTTCAGAAGAAGAATTAAATATAGAAGGAGGTAAAGAACATGAGTAATAACCAAACAGCAAATAAACCTCCAAAAATGAGAGGACATGGACCAATGGGTGGACCAGGAGGACGTGGTCCAGCTGAAAAAGCTAAAGATGTAAAAGGTACAACAAAAAAATTAGGTCAAAGATTATCAAGTTATAAAATAGCAATAATTATAGTAATGATATTTGCAATAGGAAGTACGATATTTAGTATAGTAGGACCAAAAATTTTAGGAAATGCAACAACAGAAATATATACAGGACTAATGAATAAAATAAATAGAACTGGTGGAATTGATTTTGCAAAAATAGGAAAGATTATATTATTTGCATTAGGATTATATGGTGTAAGTGCGATATTTTCAATGATACAAAGTTATATTATGGCAGGTGTTGCACAAAAGGTAACATATAAAATAAGAAATGAATTAACAGAAAAAATAAATAGACTCCCAATGAAATATTTTGATAAAAAAACAAACGGTGAAGTATTATCAATCATAACAAATGATGTTGATACATTAAGTACAGGACTAAACCAAAGTATAACACAAATTATAACATCTATATGCACAATTATAGGAATACTTGTAATGATGTTTTCAATAAGTTGGGAAATGACAGTAGTAAGTTTATTAATTTTACCAATATCAGCAGGAATATTAAAAAAGGTAATAGGTAAATCACAAAAATATTTCTTAAAACAACAAGAATATTTGGGTCATGTAAATGGTCAAGTAGAAGAAATATATGGTGGACACAATATAGTTAAAGTTTTTGGTAGAGAAAAACAAGCAATAATAGAATTTGAAAAAGAAAATGAAGAGTTATATAAATCAGGATGGCGTTCACAATTTTTATCAGGTTTAATGTATCCATTAATGAACTTTGTTGGAAATGTTGGATATGTTGCAGTAGCAATTTTAGGTGGATATTTTGCAGTAAAAGGAAGAATCACAGTTGGTAATATCCAAAGTTTTATACAATATAACAAACAATTCACACAACCAATAGGTCAAGTTGCACAAATATCAAGTACAATACAATCAATGATAGCAGCAGCAGAAAGAATATTTGAATTTTTAGAAGAGCCTGAAGAAGTTGAAGATATAAAAAATCCAGTATCAACAGAGGGCTTAAAAGGAAACATTGAATTTAAAAATGTTCATTTTGGATATGATCCAGAAAAAACAATAATAAATGACTTTAACGCAAAAGTTAAAGATGGCCAAAAAATTGCAATTGTTGGTCCAACAGGTGCTGGAAAAACAACAATGGTTAAATTATTAATGAGATTTTATGATGTGAACAGTGGAGAAATTTTAGTAGATGGACACAATATCAAGGACTTCAAACGTGGTGAACTTAGAAAAATGTTTGGAATGGTACTTCAGGACACATGGTTGTTTGGTGGAACTATAAAAGAAAATATAAAATATAGTAAACCAGAAGCAACAGATTCAGATGTAATTCAAGCAGCAAAGGCAGCACATATACATCATTACATTAAAACATTATCAAAGGGATATGATGCAAAAATTAATGAGGAATCAACAAATATTTCAGCAGGTCAAAAGCAATTACTAACAATAGCTAGAGTAATACTTGCAGACCCTAAGATATTGATTTTAGATGAAGCAACAAGTTCGATAGATACTAGAACAGAACAACAAATTCAAGCTGCTATGGATAATTTGATGGAAGGTAGAACAAGTTTTATTATTGCTCATAGATTATCAACAATTAAAAATGCAGATTTGATTTTAGTTATGGACCATGGTGATATTGTTGAACAAGGTACTCATGAAGAGTTGCTTGCAAAAGGAGAAAATGGATTTTATTATAAATTATATAATTCTCAATTTGAAGATTGCAATGATGAAGTTGAATAAAATGATGAAGGATAGTTACAGCTAAATAAGGAATAATTGTTAAGCTTTAACTTTCCTATGTTTTTTTAAACTTTACAATATATTCTTTATTTAATTGTAACAAAGAATAAGCTTATACTTATTCTTTTATTGCTTTTTACTTGTTATTTTTGGTAAAAGGTGGTAAAATGTATGAAAAATAGAAAATGGAGGACTCAAATATGTATGAAAGAAGTGCAAATGTTTTAGAGAGATATTATAATGAAATATTCGGATTTAACAAAAAAATAACTTTAAAAACAATATATAAAGACTATAAAGAACTAATTGAAGAAATACAAAATTATCAATCTATTCTTGAACAAGAAGACAAAGTAATAAATGAATTTGATGAAGTTGCAAATGACATAAGAAGAATACAAAAAGAGCAAAAGAAAATATACAAATCTAATATTGATTTTGAAGAAGAGCGAAATCAATTATTTGACAGTCTTGATGAGACTCCAGAAATTATCGAAAAAAAATTAAAAAAAATAGAAGAAAATATAGATAAAAATAATAAAAGATTAGAAGAATTGAGAGAAGAGTTTATAAAATCATTGTCCGATTTTACTAATAAACAAAGAGAAAGAAATAAATATTCAAGAGACAGAAGGGCAGAAGAAAAAAATCATCTTCAAATTATAGATAAATGTAATAGTGATATGAAAGAAATAAATGTAAATATAGTAAAAAGTATAAAAGCATTTGAAAATTTAGATGAAGATAATAAACAGGAAATTGAAGAAATAATGATAAATAATGGTAAAGATGAGAGAGTACCATTTGATAAAAATGTTATAGAAAATGCGGTAAAGATAAGAAATGAAATCGCAAAAAAAGAAGCTGAATGTTATACAGCGATATATGACAAAATGAGAAGATTGTTAGTTGAAATCAATAATGACGAAATCAAAATAGATAAATATAAGAAATCACTGAGAGATATCAGCGTCAAATTGGCATTTTTGAAAGCACAGAAAATGTATGTTGTAAGTTTTTTGGATAATGAGAGAATGACAGCAATAAATGGAATTAAAGCACATAAACAATTAATGTTAGATACATGTAAAAATGTAGAATTAGATATGGAACAGTTTAATAATTTGTATGAGTTAATTACTAGAGAAATTTCAGGTAAAGCAACTAAAAAAGCATATAAAGAATTATATAATAAAGAATATTTAAAAAATATTGAAGAAAAAGAGAAAAGCTTTGAGGAAGAAATTAATAGTATAAAAATAAAGACTGGAGCAATTATAAATTCAAATTATTGGAGAATTGAAGAAATAAAAAATATATATCAAGTTTTTCAAGATGAAATAAGTGAAAAATTTGAAAAGGATTTGTCTGAATTTAAATTAGAAGAAATAGAACAAGATGAAGAAGTAAAAGATGATATATTTAGAACTAAGGTTCCTGAAGAAGATGTAGAATATATTGATGAATATGAAGATGATGATATTGAATACGAAGACGACGATGAGTATGACGAAGATGATGGTGAATACGAAAACGATGACGACGAGTATGAAGAAGATGATGACATCGAATATGAAGACGATGAATATGACGATGATGATATCGAATACGAGGACGATGAAGAGTATGACGAATATGAAGATGATGAATATGATGATGAGTATGACGACGAATATGAAGATGAAGAAGATGAAGATGAAGAAGAAGATGAAGATGATGATGATGGCGAATACGATGATGATTACGACGAAGATGAAGAGGATAATGTAGTTGAAAACAATAATAAAAAAGAGAGTAATAATACTAATGATGAAAATAAAGAAAGCAAAAATCAAAATAAAAAGGGAAAGGGATTATTTAAATTCTTTTAATATTCTTGTGAAAGAAACGAAGTGAAGGGAAAAAATAAGATGTATTTAATAGTAGGATTAGGAAATCCAGAAAATGAATATGCAAATACGAGACATAATATGGGATTTGACACTATAAATAAATTAGCAGAAAATAATCATATAGCTGTAAACAAAGCTAAATTTAAGGGAATATATGGGACTGGAATAATACAAAATAAAAAAGTAATCTTATTAAAACCACAGACATATATGAATTTAAGTGGCGAATCAATAAGAGAAGTTATTGATTTCTATCATATAGAAAATGAAGAAATAATTATAATCTATGATGATATAGATACAGAAAAAGGAAATATCAGGATAAGAAAAAAAGGAGGTCCTGGATCTCATAATGGAATGAAATCAGTTGTGGAAAAATTACAAACAACAGATTTTGGAAGAATAAGAGTTGGAATAGGACAACCGGAATATAAAAATGATATGATAAATTATGTTATAGGAAAAGTTCCAGAGGAAGAACAGAAGGTATTGCAAGAAGGTGTTACTAAAGCTGCAGAAGCGATAGAAGAAATATTAAAAAATGGAATAGATATTGCAATGAATAAGTTTAATTAGAGACTAGATTAAGCTATTCAAAATGAAAGGAATAAAAGTCAAAATGTTTGAAATTTTAATAAATCAAAAAGAAAACCAAAAAGAAATAGCTTTATTGGAAAATGGGAAGTTATCAGAATATTATATAGATGAAGAAAATACTAGTAGAAGAGAAGGTAATATCTAT
Organism: uncultured Clostridia bacterium; assembly: GCA_934168305.1. GTDB lineage: Bacteria > Bacillota > Clostridia > TANB77 > CAG-508 > CAG-269. The sequence continues at coordinate 22,506 of CAKPNF010000010.1, forward strand.
ATTGGTATAGTAAAAGATATAATAAAAGGAATGCAAGCAGCGTTTGTTGATATAGGAACTGAAAAAAATAGTTTTATTCATTTAAAGGATATTTTACCTAAAGTAGATGAAAAAAAAGAAAAAACAGAACATGAAATTGATATAAAAGATGTAATAAATCCAGGAAAAAAACTATTAGTTCAAGTAAAAAAAGACAGTAATATTCAAAAAGGTGCAAGAGTATCAACACATATAAATTTATCAAGTAAATATATTGTATTAATGCCTCATACAGACATAATAACTGTATCACAAAAAATAGAAAATAAAGAAGAACAAGAAAGACTAATTAAACTTGTAAAAGAAAATTTAAGTGATGGAAATGGAGCTGTAATAAGGACTGCATCAATAGGAAAAAAAGATGAAATAGTAGAAGATATAAAAAACATAGAAAAAAAGTGGAGTGAAATAGAAAATAAGTTTAGAAAGAATAAAGAAAATAAACCTCAATTAATATCAAAATCTGAGGGTATTGTTGAAAAGATGATAATAGACTTACCAGAAAAATCTATACAAAAAATAGTAACAAATCAGTCAAATGAATATGAAAAATTATTGAATTTTAAAAATAAAAATTGTTATTTAGATGAAACCAATATTGAACTTAAAGAAAATCAAGATGTTGTTGATATATACAATATAAGAAAAGAAATATCAAAAATAGAAAATAGAAAAATTTGGCTTAAATGTGGTGGCTTTATAACTATTGACAAAACAGAAGCACTAACGGCAATTGATGTAAATACAGGTAAATATACCGGAAATAAAAGTGTAGAACAAACAATATATAAAGTAAATGAGGAAGCTACAATAGAAATAGCTAGACAATTAAAATTAAGGGATATTGGCGGAATAATAATAATTGATTATATTGATATGAAGAAAAATGAAAATAAGGAAAAAATACAAAGATTATTAGAAGAATGTTTAGAAAAGGATAGAACTAAGACACAAATAGAAGGATTTACAAAATTAGATTTAATGGAAATGACAAGAAAGCATATTTGTAGTCATAAGGAATAATCGAAACAAGTGAAGGGAGAAATATATAGATAAATGAACGTAGGATTTATATCACTAGGATGCAGTAAAAATTTAATAGATACAGAAGTAGCAATTGGAATGTTCAAAAACAATAATTATAAAATTGTAAATAATCCAGAAGAAGCAGATATTTTAGTTATTAATACATGTGGATTTATTGAATCTGCAAAAGAAGAAGCGATAAATACTATTTTAGAAATGGCAGAATATAAAAATAAAAGATGTAAGTATTTAATAGCAATGGGATGCTTGGTACAAAGATATTATGATGATTTAGTAAAAGCTTTACCAGAGGTGGATTTATTTATAAAAATAGATGAATATAATAAGTTATGGGATAAAATAGAAGATTTATTAAAAAGAGATATTGTAGAAAAATCAAAAACAAAAACAAGTAAAAAAATATCTGAAATAAGACCACTTCCAATGCCTACATATAATGAATTTATGGAAAGAGTTGTTACAACAGGGAAAAATTATGCATATCTAAAGATAGGAGAAGGATGTAGCAATAAATGTACATATTGTGCAATTCCATATATAAGAGGTCCATTTGTAAGTAGAAAAATGGAAGAAGTATTAAAAGAAGCGGAAATGCTAGCAAAAAAAGGAATAAAAGAATTAATTGTAATTGCTCAAGATACAACTAAATATGGTGTTGATATATATGGAGAAAGTAAACTTTCAGAATTATTAGAAAAATTAAGTATGATACAAGGAATAGAGTGGATTAGATTTTTATATTCATATCCAGAAGGAATTACAGATAAATTAATAGAGACAGTGGCTAATAATGAGAAAATTGCCAAATATTTTGATATTCCAATTCAGCATATTTCAAATTCTATATTAAAGAAAATGAATAGAAAGACAAGTAGGGAAAATATAACAGATATTATAAGCAAAATAAGAAAACAGATACCAGGGGTTGTAGTAAGAACAAGTTTAATAGTTGGATTTCCAGGAGAAACAGAAGAAGATTTTAATGAATTATTAGAATTTGTAAAAGCTACTAAATTTGATAGGTTAGGAACATTTATTTATTCAAAAGAAGAAGGAACACCGGCTGCAAGACTTCCAGAACAAATACATGGAAATATAAAAAAATCAAGGTATAATAAAATAATGAAAGCTCAAGCGGAAATCTCATTTTCAAATTTGAAAAATAAGATTGGAAATACATATAAAGTTTTAATAGAGAATGTGTCTTTTGATGGAAAGTATTTTATTGGTCGTACTATGCAAGATGTTCCTGAAGAAGATGGATTAGTGTATATTAAAAATGATGAAAAATTAAATGAAAAAGATGTTTTGAATAGTTTTGTGGATTGTACCATTGTAGATGTAAGTGATTATGATTTGATTGGTGAAATAAAATAGAAAAGAGGAATAATTTTCGACCACTGGGGACGTTCTTAAATTGGTTGAAATTAAGCGATTAATTTCAACCAATTTAAGAACGTCCCCAGTGGTCGAATTTTATAAAGGATTAACATTCAAAGTTTTATTATTTGTATAAATAACCATACCAGGTCTTGAACCAGAAGGTTTTTTAACATATTTTACTTCACAATAATCAACAGGTACATTAGAGGAGTTTTTTGCTTTGCTGTGTTGTGCAGCAATTTTAGCAACTTCAACTAAAATATTATCATTAGGGTATGGTAAATTATTTGATATTTTTAAGATGGTATGACTACCATGAAAATCTTTTGTATGAAACCAAATGTCATTTTTACTAGCATATTTTAAAGTTAAATAATCATTTTCTTTATTATTTCTACCAACTAAAACAGTGTAACCATCAACACTATATTTAATTGGATTAAAAGAAACTTCTTTATTTTTGGTTAATTTGGATTTTTTTATTTTAGATTTTTTTGTATTATTGACTTTAGATGTTTTTTCTTTAAAAATATCATTTTCAGAAATCTCATCAAAAATAGATGTAAGTTCATCAATTGAAGAAGAGCTTTCAAGTTCATAAACAATACTTTCAATATAGTCAAGTTCTTTTAATGTATCTTTTTTTTGTTCAGAAACAATTGCTAATGCATTTTTAAGTTTAGAATATTTTTTAAAAAATCTTTTTGCATTAATACTAGGAGAGTAACGCTTGTCAAGTTTTATTAAAATTGTATTGTTATTATCATAGTAGTTTTCTAATTTAATTTCTTCTAAATTTTTATTTGGAATTCTATATAGATTAGCAGTTATAAGCTCACCATATATTCTATATTTTTCCATATCATCACATTCTTGTAATTTTTCGTTTATATTATATAATCTCTTGTTATATTTTTTTAATGTATCCAAAATAAGTTTTAGTAAAGTATTTCTATAATTTCGAAATGTTTCAGTTGTTTCTTTGTTATAATAAAAATCATCTATGAAAAAGTTTAATTCAAATGATGTTTTGGATTTTGAGGGTATTAAAAAATAGTCTTTTATAATTCCTTCTTGGTTTTTTACTGTTTCAAAAGATAAGTTATTAGTTCCAATGTTTATAATTATATTTTTGATATAATTATAAATAAGTTCTAAATTTGAGTCGTTTAAATCTTTAATTTCAAGTTTTTTTATTATAGAATTAATAAAACCTTTAGATATACCGTTAAAAGTGTTTGAAATTTGAGTAGAAAGGCTGTTAATATCTGAGATATCTAAATAAATTTTAAAATCTTCAAAATCTTTTAATTCTAGAAAACTATTTTTATTTGAAGTTGGAAGAGTATATTTAGTATGAGGCAAGATATCTCTATAAGTTTCATCAATTTCTTTTATATGTCGTAAACTGTCAATTATTATATTTTCATCATCTAATAAAATGATGTTGCTATGTTTTCCCATCAATTCAATTATTAATTTTTTAGAAATGATATCATCTAGTTCATCAAAACCTTCAAATTCTAATGATATAAATCTTTCTAAGTCAAATGTAATAATGTTTTTCAATTTTAAACCTATTAAATTTTTACGCAGTAACATGCAAAAGTTGGGTGCGACTTGTGGGTTTGGTTTAGAATTTGTTGTTAGATTTATTCTGCAATTTTGTGCATCTATACATATGTCTAATGCATAGTTTTTTTTATTTAAATATAATCCTAATATTATTTCATTTTTATTTGGTTGAAATACTTTATCTATTCTTGCTCCATTGAGTTCGGATAGTTCTGTTACGATTGCTTTTGTTACAATTCCATCAAATGCCATTTAAATCATTCCTTTCGTGTATATATATTAACACAAATTATTGAAAATATCAAAAATAATTGGTTAAATAAATTTTTTTTAAAGTATTGAAATAATATTAAAGTTTTAGTAAAATTTAGACATGATATAATTTTATATTTTTTGCAAATAAAGAACTTTGAAAATTGAATGATACTGGTTAATAAAAGGATAAAATCAAAGTATATTATTTGTAAATATAAAGATAATAAAAATTAACAAATGAGGAGGAAAAATAAAAAATGAGAAGAACAAATAAGCAAAAAGGTATAACGCTTATAGCATTAGTAATAACAATAATTATATTGTTGATATTAGCAGGAATAGCAATATCAAGTTTAACACAAACAGGATTATTTTCAAAAGCACAAGAAGCAAAACAGAAAACAGAAGAAAAAGCTGAAGAAGAAAATGCAACATTAAATGAATATGAAAAATGGATAGCAAAATATGAAAATAATGGACATCCAGAAGGAGCAATGCCAAAAGGAGCAACAGTAATAGAAGGAAACGGAGATGAAGGAATAGTAATAAAAGACAGTAATGATAATGAATGGGTATGGGTAGAAGTACCAAAAAAAATAACTGAAGGAAAGACAACAGATGCAGATATAGAAACAGCATTACAAACATATGCAGGAGATTATAGAGAAGGAAAAACAGGACAAGGATGTAGCTGGACAGATGAATGGTATGCAAAAGATGGAAATAATTTAGTAACAGCAAGCACAGCCGACTTAACAACAGAGCAAAAGGCATTAAAAAATGGATGTGGTTTAACATATGATGAATATAATACAGCAAAAAGTAAAATGTTACAGAGTATAAAGACAAATGGAGGATTCTGGATATCAAGGTATGAAGCAGGGATAGCTGGAACAAATACAGATGCAACAAGTGATGAGATACAAAATGTAAGATATTCACATAGTGATATAACAAAAGATTCACCAAAGGCAGTTAGCCAAGCAGATAGAATACCATATAATTGGGTAACATGTAGTGAAGCACAAACATTAGCATCAGCAATGTCAACAGATTCAAATAAAACAAGTAGTTTATTATTTGGAATACAATGGGATTTAGTATGTAAATTTATAGAAACAAAAGCAAATCTTCCTGAAAAGGATATAAAAACAGATAGTACAATTTGGGGGAATTATAAAAATTGCTCAATAACATTAACAAGAGGAAGATACAATGTATCTCCAGCAGATTCATCAAGTGTATGGAAAAAATTTAGTGTAGATACAAATTATTATGTTACTAAATCACAAATATCAAGTAATGAAAGTTATACACAATTATTAACAACAGGAGCATCAGAAGATGCAAAGAAAATGAATATATATGATTTTGCAGGAAATATGTGGGAGTGGACATTAGAAAAAACTTTAAAGAACAATTATCCTTGTGCGAATAGAGGAGGGAGCTTTGTCTACAGTGGTTCTGACTATCCAGCGTCTTATCGTGACGCCTATAGTATTATCGATAGCTATGCAGACTTTGGTTTCCGCTCCACACTTTATTAGTAGAACTGAATATATAGTAAAAGTAACTTTAAAAATCGTTCTTATAAGGGACGATTTTTAAAATATAAAGAATACATTAATAAATTAACAAAATAAATTTGTTTTCATATAATAATAATACATAAAAAATAGAAGGAGATGGTACTTATGTCAATATTTCGTGATAACTGTAGTTCTCCAAAATTTGTCTTAGAGGAAGAAGGATTAACAATGCTTGCTTTAAAACAATATAAAGGTAATAAAGAAAGTGTTGTTGCAAGATTTCGGAGAAGAGATTTTTTAGAAAATGTAATTGGAGAATCAGAGCTTCAAAGAATGATGATTCAGTATACTAAGGGCAAAAGAGTATATATACAAAAAGAGATTCAATATCTTTTTGCTAAATACTAAAATTAGGGTCGGTTCAAAATGAACTGGCCTTTTATTTTTCATTATTTCCTTGCATTTTCCATATTAATATAGTAAAATAATTATGAAAAAATGAGAGGGGAAATCTTATGAAAAATACAAAAAAAATACTATATATACTAATGTTTTCTTTTATATTTATACTAATAGGCACAGTAAAATCAAATGCTGGAAATCTAAAACTTAATAATTTAGATTTTTGTGCGCTAATAAATAATGATGGAAGTATGGATGTAACAGAAACATGGGATATATACATAAGCGAAACCAATACATTGTATAAGTCATTTAAAACAGATTCAAAAAAATATTCTGGAATAACAAATGTAACAGTAAAAGAAATAACAAATGGACAAAATATTAATTTTACAAAGACAGATGAATGGGCATATCACGTTAAGAAAAATTATTATTATGGAACTGAAAATGAAGATGACAATTTTGAAATTGGTTGGGGTGTTGGATTAGATAACAGTAGAGGAACAAGAAAATACGAAATATCATATACAGTTAAAGATGCAATAACAAAATACAATGATTATTCAGAATTATATTGGCAATTTGTAGGAGAAGATTTTGAAGTTTCTGCTGATAGAATAACAGGAAAAATATATTTACCATCAAATGTTTCAAATCAAGAAGATATTAAGGTTTGGGGACATACAGAAGACTTAAATGGAACAATATATGCAACAGATTTAAATAAAATTGAGTTTGAGTTAAATGATTTTAGAACTGGTAGATATGTAGAAATAAGAACATTATTTCCAACGGAATTAATAACAAATTCAGGAAGAACGAAAAATACAGAAATTTTGCAAACAGCTATAAAAGAAGAAACAAAATGGGCAGATGAAGCAAATGCTAGAAGAGAAAGACAAGAATGGATTGAAAAGAATTTAGCCAAAGTTTTATTTATTGGATGGGCTATAATTAATGTTATATTAGGTGTATTTTTTATAACAAAAACAATAAAATATATAAAAAAAATCAAAGGTTTAAAAAAGTATAAACCAACAACAGAATTGGAATATTATAGAGACATACCAGATGAGAACTCTGCGCCTGGGGAAGCAGTAAAAACATTAAATATGAAAGTAACTTCATTTTCATCAACAAATTTTGGCAAAATATTTTCAGCAACAATGTTAGATTTAACATTAAAGGGACATTTAGACGTAAGAAAAGAAAAAAATAAAAAAGGAAAAGATATTATAAATATATACATTTTAAAAGAAGCTACTTATGAATTGAAACCTAGTGAAGCTCGTATAATGAAATTTATACTAGAAGCTTCAAAAGGTGAAGAATCATTAACTATAAAAGAACTAGAAAAGTATATAGAAAATCATCCTTCTAAGACAGAAAGTTTATTAAGTATGACTTATGATGATGTTAATAAACAACTTATAAAAGAAGAAATAATAGATTCCGAAATTCAAAAAGAATGCGCAAAATATAGAGGAATTCAAGTTGCATATATTTTTGCAATAGTATTTTCATTATTTTTTACATTTGTAGCATTTATAATACCAATAATTATACTAACAATTAATGCATTTATGTGTGGAATAATTGCAAAAAAATTAAATGTACTAACTCAAAAGGGTGTGGATTTACAAGAACAGTGGAAAGGACTTAAAAAATTTATGGAAGACTTTTCAAGACTAGACAAAAGAGAAGTACCAGAATTAATAGTTTGGGAAAAATATTTAGTATATGCAACAGCATTCGGAATAGCAGATAAAGTTATAAAACAATTAAAAATGGTATATCCAAATTTTGAAGAAATGACAACAGGAATAGGTACGTATGCATATATGAATATAATGATGAACACAAATTTTAGTTCAAGTTTTTCAAGTGCAATAAGTTCATCAATTTCTTCAGCAACATACTCATCAGGTTCAGGCTCAGGAGGAGGTTTCTCTGGTGGCGGCGGTGGAGGCCGGAGGCCGGAGGCGGCGGTGGCCGGAAGATAAAAATTGGTTTAAAAGGGGGAGCTTCCCTTTTTGAACCATAGACTAAAACAGAGAGAAGGGAAATAGCAAATGTCAAAACCAATAGTAGCAATAATAGGAAAGCCAAACGTAGGAAAATCAACATTTTTTAACTATTTGGCAGGAAGTAGAATATCAATAGTTCAAGATACACCAGGTGTTACAAGAGACAGAATATATGCAGAAACAAATTGGCGTGGAAGAAATTTCACACTAGTAGATACAGGTGGAATTGAACCAGATTCAGAGGATATCATTTTATCTCAAATGAGAGAACAAGCAAATTTAGCGATTGCGATGGCTGATGTAATTATATTTTTAACAGATATAAGACAGGGTGTAACTGCAGCAGACAGAGAAATCGCATTAATGCTAAAAAAATCAGGAAAACCAATAGTATTAGTTTGTAATAAAGCAGACAACTATGATAGAGACAGTCAAGAAGCTTATGAATTTTATAATTTAGGGATAGGTGATCCGCATCCAATATCAGCAACAAATGCATTGGGTATAGGAGATGTTTTAGATTGTATATACGAACATTTTCCTGAAAAAGATGATTCTGAAGATGATGAAGAAATAATTAAAGTTGCAGTAATAGGAAAACCAAATGTAGGAAAATCATCATTAATAAATAAAATTTTGGGTGAAAAAAGAACAATAGTAAGTAATATTGCAGGAACAACAAGAGATGCAATAGATTCACCATTTGAAAATGAACATGGAAAATATGTATTGATAGATACAGCTGGTATCAGAAAAAAAGCTAAGGTAAATGAATCAATAGAAAAATATAGTGTTCAAAGAAGTTTATTAGCAGTTGAAAGAGCAGATGTATGTTTGATGATGATAGACGCAAATGATGGTGTAACAGACCAAGATGCTAAAATAGCAGGTGAAGCTCATGAAGCTGGAAAGGGCGTTATTATAGTTGTAAATAAATGGGATGAATATGAAAAAACAACGGGAACTTTAGAAAAATATAAAAAAGAGGTTTATGAAAAATTATCATATTTATCATATGCACCAGTCATATTTATATCAGCAAAAACTGGACAAAGAGTGGATAAATTATTTGATATGATTAATAATGTAGCAAAACAGAATGCTTTGAGGGTATCAACATCAGTATTAAATCAAGTAATAAATGAGGCTATAGCAATTGTTCAACCACCGACAGACAAAGGCAAAAGATTAAGAATTTATTATGGAACACAAGCTTCTACAAAACCACCAACATTTGTTATTTTTGTTAATAATAAAGATTTATTCCATTTTTCTTATCAAAGATATTTAGTAAATCAAATAAGAAAAGAATTTGGATTAGAAGGAACACCAGTAAGAATAATCGTAAGAGAAAAAAATGAAAAGGAGATATAAAAATGTTTTGGTATATTATTATGGCAATAATTGCGTATTTAATAGGAAGTATAAATTTTTCAATTATAATTAGCAAAAAAATGGCAGGATTTGATGTAAGAGAAAAAGGCAGTGGAAATGCTGGAACAACTAACATGTTGCGTTCAGTAGGAAAAAAGGCTGCAGCAATAACATTAGTTTGTGATATTTTAAAAGGAGTAGTTTCAATAGTAATAGCGATAATTATAGGTAATATTTCAAAGAATCTAGATAAAGAATTACTTCTACAAATTGCCGGAATTGCAGTTGTATTAGGACACACATTTCCAATATTTTTTGGCTTTAAAGGAGGAAAAGGTGTTGCTACATCTTTAGGAGTATTACTTATGAGTAACTGGCAAATTGGATTAATATGTTTGGTATTTGCATTAGTATTAATGGCTTTGACAAGAATGGTATCATTAGGTTCTTGTGCAGCAGCAGTATTGTTTCCTGTTTTGACATTATTTATAAATCAACATTATACAGTTTTGACAGATGGAAAAAATGGTAATGTTTATTTTATATATAGTGTAATATTAGCGATAATTGTTTTATATAATCATAGAGAGAATATAAAAAGAATTTTGAATGGAACTGAAAATAAATTAAGTTTTAGTAAAAAATAAATTTTAAATATCAGAAAAAAAGAAGCGAAAGGAACGAAGAATAAAGTATGAAGAATATAGCAATAATAGGAAGTGGAAGTTGGGGAGTTGCATTAGCTGTACATTTGGCAAAGTTAGGAAATAATGTAAAAATATGGTCTTTTTTAGAAGAAGAAAGAGATATTATAAACAATGAAAAAAAGTGCAAATTCTTGCCAGGATTAGAATTGCCTGAAAATATATATTGTTCAACAGATTTCGAAGAAGTAATAAAAGACAGTGAATTTATAATACATGTAACACCATCAAAATTTACAAGAAATACTTTCAAACAATATAAACAATATGTAAAAAATAAACCAATCATAATATGTGGAAAAGGATTTGAAAAGGATACACTTGAAACATTAGATGAAGTCATATTAGAGGAAATGCCTGAAGCAAAAATAGGAGTTTTATCAGGACCAAGCCATGCAGAAGAAGTATCTGTAGAAATACCAACAGCATTAGTTATAGCATCTAAACATCAAAGTATATTAAAATTAGTACAAGATACATTTATGTCAGAAAAAATGAGAATATATACATCAAATGATGTTAAAGGAGTAGAATTAGGAGGAGCTTTAAAAAATATTATAGCTTTTTGTGCAGGTGTAGCGGCAGGAATAGGACTTGGAGATAATAGCTTTGCAGCATTAATAACAAGAGGATTAAAAGAAATATCAAGATTAGGTGTAGAACTAGGCGGAAAAGAAGAAACTTTTTATGGTTTGAGTGGACTTGGAGATTTAATAGTAACATGTTTGAGTGAACACAGCAGAAACAGAAAAGCGGGATTTTTAATAGGACAAGGAATGTCTCTTGATGATACAAAAAAAGAAGTTGGAATGGTAATTGAAAGTATTGATAATATCGAAGTAGCTTACGAATTAGGAAAATTACACAATATTGAAATGCCTATTGTAGAAACAGTATATAAAGTTCTTTATGAACAATTAAATCCAGAAGATGCAGTAAAAAATCTTATGACAAGAGAAAAAAAATATGAATAAAATATAGAAACATATGGAATAATATTTATGGTAAAATTGGGTCGAAAAAGGATGGCATTTTTGACCTAAAAGGAGGAATATATATGGAATTTTTTGATAAATTAGGAAAAAAAGCAAGTGAGGCATACAAAGTAACAGCAGATAAAACAGGAAAATTAGCAAAAGAAGCTAAACTTAGAATGAAAATGGGAGAATTAAAATCTGAAATTAATAAAATATATGAGGATATTGGAAAGAAAATTTATGAAAATCATGTTTTAGAAGAAAAAAAGGATATTTCTAATCAGATAGAAGAACAATGTACAAAAATAGATTGTTTGAGTGATGAGATAGAATCAATTTTAAAACAATGTTTAGAATTAAAAGATAAAAGACAATGTCCTAATTGTTATGCAGAAATAGAAAAAGATGTAAAATTTTGCCCAGAGTGTGGTGCAAAACAAGATATAATAGAAGAGCCTGTAAAAGAGGTTGAAATAGTTGATGAATCAAATGAAGAAAAATCAGATTTGGAAAAAACTGTTTCAGTAGAATCAGATGTTGATGAAAATCATGATGAAACTGTGGAACATTTGAAAGAAGAATAAATGCTCTGAGCAAAAGAAAATTTTTTGAACCACTGGGGACGTTCTTAAATTGGTTGAAATTAAGTAAGATTTATTATATTTAATTATAATTTATCCCTTAATTTCAACCAATTTAAGAACGTCCCCAGTGGTTCAACTGACTCACAACCAATTTAAGAACATACTCTTTGCTTTATTAATAAGGATATCTTTCATATAAATATTTAATTAAATTGTCAGCATTATCTTCAGTAACATGAATATATACACCCTTGTCTAAAGATATCCACATCATAATTTTAAAAGAATCAAAGTTATCCACAAAAGCTCCAATTATTTCAGTAATCTCAATTGGATTTTTATATTTATGTTCCCAATTTAAAGAATTATTTATGTTAAAAGAAGAATTGTAGAATGAACTTAAAAATTTTTCTATTTCTTTTGAATTTTCACTATATAGATTAACAGAAACCATAATTATCTCCTAATTTTATGTATTTAATATTATTTATTATATTATCAAATCTTAAAATTATACATAAAAAACAAATATAGAATAATTTGGATAAATTTGATAATAATAGATAGTAAATGATTTTATAATGGAGGTTATATTTTGAAAAAATATACTAAATTTGCATATATAATTTTAATAGTTATTGTTTTAGCATCTGTGTTTTTCGTTTTTAAAATTGTTAAAAAGGACAATTCAAATGAAAATATAGAAGAGAAAATTTTATCAGAAATAAAACATTTAGAAAGTGAATTTCAAGATTTATTTAATCAACTTGATAATATTAGTTTTGAAAAATATAAGATATCATCAAGCGAAATAAAGCAAGAGGAGAAAGAGTCATCAAATGAATCAAAAGATTCTGATGGAACTGAAGGAGAAAGTTCAGATGAATCAAATTCATCAAAAGGAGATAGTGAAGAATCAGAAGCTAAACAATATAAGATTGAAGAGAATGGAATATTAACTAAAGATTCAGAAATTGATTGGAATCAAATCAAGAATAATGTTGAAAGAATATATGTTTCTTTATATCCGATGACGGTTGATTTATATCAAATCTATACAAATCAACAGGATATTGTAGACTTTAATAAAGAATATGATAACCTGATAAAAATAGTAAAAGATGAAGATAAACAAGTTACTTTGAATGAATTATCAATATTATATGATTATTTACCAAAGTTTGTGGAAGCATGTACGGATAAGGAAAAAGAAAAAGTAATTATAAAAACTAAAAGCTATATTTTCAAAGCTTATAGTGTTTTGGAAGAAGAAAAATGGGAAAATGTTTCTGAAAATGTTAATAGTGCTATACAAGAATTTTCAAAGATTGTTACAAATGAAAGTGATAGAGAAAGTAGAAATCAATATACTTTAAATAAAGCATATGTTATGATAAAAGAATTACAAAATGCCATAAATTTAAGAGACAAAGAAGTTTTTTTAATAAAATATAAAAATTTACTAGAAGAATTACAAAATATGTGATATAATTTCAAATAGAGTAAATTGAATAGTCGCTGGTAAATTCCGAAAGGAACTACGAGAGGAAAGTCCGGGCTCCATAGAGCAAAGATGCTAGATAACGTCTAGTGGGGGTGACCCTAAGGAAAGTGCAACAGAAAATAACCGCCCTTTTAAGGGTAAGGATGAAAAGGCGAGGTAAGAGCTCACCGCCTTTATGGTGACATAGAGGGCTGTGTAAACCCCATCTGGAGCAACACCTAAAAAAGAAGATTAAGCCTGCTCGGCACCTTCTTAAATTGCGTGGCTTGAGATATATAGCAATATATATCCTAGATAAATGACTATTTTAAAAGACAGAACCCGGCTTACAGATTTACTCTTCTAATTTTTTTAAATCTAGTGGTATTTCGCTACAAAAATCCATAAAATTTTTTGTAATAGGATGTACAAATCTCAACTTATAACAATGCAAAGCCTGTCTATCAATTAAATCAGAAATAGAACCATATAAAGAGTCACCAATTAAAGGATGAGAAATAGCAGACATATGAACCCTAATTTGATGAGTTCTACCAGTTTCTAAAATACATCTAACTAAACTATAATTACCAAATTCTTTTAAAACTTCGTAATGAGTAATAGAAGGTTGACCATCATCAGAAATACATCTTTCAATAATACTATCTTCTTTTCTAGCGATTGGTAAATTAATGGTACCATATTTATTTTCAAAAATTCCGTCACATATAGCTAAATATTCTTTTTTAAACAAATGATCTTTCATTTGAGAAATTAAACATTCTTGAATATATTCACATTTTGCGAAAATTACTAAACCAGAAGTATTTAAATCAAGTCTATTTACAGGTCTAATTTTTTTCTTTAAACCAATAGAATCAAAATAAAATCTAATACCATTACATAAAGAATCAGAATAATGTAAAATGGAAGGATGAATTGCTACTCCAGCAGGTTTATTAACAATTAACAGCCATTCATCTTCATATATAATATCCAAATCCATTTTAGTAGGAACAATATTAGAATTATCTTCATCATAATTAAAATCTACTATTAATGTATCACCAACATTAGAATGATTTCTGGTATCACAAATATTTCCATTTAATAAAATTCGTTGACTTTTAATTAGTTTATAAAGTAATCTGGAAGATATACTTAGTTTATTTTGCAATATTTGATTTATATTTGATTTATTATTTTCTATAATATATTTTAATTTCATAAAAACCTCTTAAAATTTAAATATCATTGGTGAGTCAAAGTTTAAATAACATAACTATTTCTCACTGAGCTATAACATAATTTTAACATTTACAAACAAAAAATACAAATTTTGCCTTTACTTTTTAAAAAATTATGTATATAATTTCTTTGGTGAAAAAAATGAGAATAAGATATAAAAAATGGGCAAGACCCGAATTAGAAGCAAGTAAATTCTATATAGATAATCCAGAAGAATACAAAGGAAGATGGAAAGAACTTTTTAAAAATCCAGATAATCCAATACATCTAGAATTAGGATGTGGAAAAGGACAATTTATAGCAAATTTAGCATCAAACAATTTAAACACAAATTATATTGCAATAGACTTAGTAGATGCAATGTTAGGATTAGCAAAAAGAAATGTTGAACAGGTATATCAGGAAAAAAATATTGAACCAGATAATGTTGTTCTAACAAGATTTGATATTGAAAGAATACTTATGATTTTGGACAAGTCAGACAATATTCAAAGAATATATATAAATTTTTGTAATCCATGGCCAAAAGGAAAACATAGAAAGAAAAGACTTACTCATACAAGACAACTTGAAAAATACAAGCAATTTTTATCAAAAGATGGAGAAATTTTCTTTAAAACAGATGATGACGATTTATTTAATTCAAGCTTGATTTATTTTGAAGAAAGTGGTTTTGAAATAATATCAAAAACATTTGATTTGCATAAAGAACCAATTTTTGAAAATAATATTGAAACAGAACATGAAAAAATGTTTTCTGAGCAAGGAATAAAAATAAAAGCATTAATAGCAAAAATGAGACAATAGGGACGGTCTTAATTTGTCTCATGAAATATGTAGAAAAATGTCGAAAGGAAAAACTAATGGAAGATCCAGATGTAACAGAAATGAAGGCAAATAGAGACAATAGAGAATATGTCTTGAAAGTGGTACAAAATAAAGGAAAATTATTAGAGTTTGCGATACCAGAATTTCAAGACGATGAGGAAATTGTAAAAACTGCATTAGAACAAGATGGAGAAACAATGGAATTTGTATCTGATAGACTTAGAGATAATAAACAAATTGCATTACTTGCAATAAATAAAGCTCCATGGACTGCATGTTATGTATCTGAAAGATTAAAGGCTGATAAAGATGTCGTAATGGCAAGTGTAAAAGAATATGGACAAACACTATATTATGCAAGTAAAAAGTTGAGAGATGACAAAGAAGTAGTTAAGGCTGCTGTTGAAAATAAAGGGCTAATTGTAAAATATGCAAGTCTAAGATTACGAAATGATAAAGAAATTGCAGAGATTGCCATAAAACAAGATAAAAGAGCATTTCAATTCTTGAGCAAAGAATTAAAAAATGATGAAGAAATAAAAAATCTTTTAGGATAAAAACGGGATTAAGGGGCCACCACATAAAATCCCGGTAATAAGAAAAAAATAGGGATTTTGTGTGGTGGCCCCTTAATCCCTAAAGGAGGAATTAGGATGATTAAAAAAGTTGCAATATTAGCAAATGGAGGAGATGTAGCAGGATTTAATGCTGTAATAAGAGGTATTGTGAAAACTGCTGAAAATAATAATGTAGAATGCTATGGATTTATAGATGGATATAATGGATTATTAAAAAATGATTATGTAAGATTAAGTACAGCAGAAGATGGAAACGCAGAAGGAATATTACCAAAAGGTGGTTCAATAATTGGTTCATCAACAAATGCAAATGTATTTAATTATAAAGTTACAAATGAAGATGGAACAGTTGAATATAAAGACCTATCTGATAAATGTGTGGAAAATATAAAGAATGATGAATTTGATTGTGTATTTACATTAGGAGGAGATGGAACACAAAAATCAGCAAGAGATTTTGCAACAAAGGGAGTAAATGTAATAGGAGTTCCAAAAACGATAGATAATGACGTTGCTTGTACGGAAATAACATTTGGATATAATACAGCTGTATCTGTTGCGATGGAGGCAATTGATAGACTTCATACTACAGGCGAAACACATCATAGAATAATGGTGTTAGAAGTTATGGGAAGATATGCAGGGTGGATAGCATTAGAATCAGCTATAGCAGGAGGAGCAGATGTTGCTCTAATTCCAGAAATACCTTATGATATTAATAGAGTAGCAGAAAAAGTCAAAAATAGACAAAAAAGAGGTAAAAACTTTAGTGTTGTAGTTGTTGCAGAAGGTGCAAAACCAAAAGATGGAGAGATTACAGTTGAAAATGTAAGAGATAACGGAAAAGGTGTAGATAATACTAAACTTGGTGGAGTAGGAGAAAAAGTTGCAAAACGATTACAAGAATTAACAGGATTAGAAGCAAGAAATACAACATTAGGATATATGCAAAGAGGAGGAACACCAACAGCTTTTGATAGAGTCTTATCAACAAAATATGGAACAGCAGCTATGAGATTAGCTATGGAAGAAAAATTCGGAAACTTAGTAGTTATAAAAGATGGAAAAGTAGATTATGCTTCATTAGAAGATGTTGTTGGGCAAAATAAAGAAATAGGTGCAGTTTCAGGAAATACGGCACAAAGTAATCAAAGAAAGGTTACATTAGATGATGATTTAGTTAAGACAGCTAGAAGTGTAGGTATTAATTTAGGAGATTAAAAAAATAAAAGTGAATGTGAGGTAGAATTAAAAATGTCAAAATCAAAGAAAAATATTGTTTTAATAGTTATATCTATTATTTTATTAGCAATTGTTATAGGAGCAATTGTATTAGTAATAAAAAATAAGAATACAAATAATCAAGAAAATACTTTAACATCTAAACTATGCAAAAAAATTAGTGAAGCAAATGAAATATCATATACAAGAACGATAGATGAAAATAATAAAATTACTGTAATAGTAAAAGGTGATAAAGCATATAAAGAAGTGATTTCAGATGGAAATACAACAAAATATATTGTAAAAAATGGAAACACATTTTATCTAGATGATGGTGAAAAAAAATATTATAAATATGAAAATAATGATGAAATATTGACTGAGGTAAAAGA
This sequence comes from uncultured Clostridia bacterium, assembly GCA_934168305.1. GTDB lineage: Bacteria > Bacillota > Clostridia > TANB77 > CAG-508 > CAG-269. Next base: position 40,158 of record CAKPNF010000010.1, read on the forward strand.
ACAATTTAAAAATTTAAATTTATCAGGATTAAAAGTTGGTAAAGAAAGTATAAATGGTAAAAATTATAAATATGAAGAGATACAACAGTGTCAAGATTTTTTATTTGATGAAAATTTATCAGTGAATAATCTAGAATATGCAAATACTAGATTGTATTACAAAAATGAAAATCTTTCTTATATAAAAACAATTGTAGGTGAAAATCAGGAATTAATAAAAGTTGATATAAGTTATGGAAATATAAATGACAGCTATTTTGATATTCCAAGTGACTATACAGAAGTGTAGTCACTTTTTTTGTGAAAGTTTAATGAAAAATATTGTACAAAAAAATTATTATTGATATAATTAAAAAGAAAAAAATACAAAGGAGGAATGAAAAATGGCAATAAGATTTGTCTTAAATGAGACATCATATTTTGGAAACAATGCAAGAGAAGTGCTAGCAGAAGAAATAAAAAAAGGAAAATTTAAAAAAGTATTTTTGGTAACAGATAAACCATTAGTAGAAGCAGGAGTAACTGCAAAAGTAGAAAAAATATTAACAGATGCAGGAATCGAATACTCACTATATGATGAAATCAAACCAAACCCAACAATCAAAAATGTAACAGATGGAGTTGCTGCATGTAAAGAATCAGGAGCAGATGTAATAGTAGCTGTAGGTGGAGGTTCAAGCATGGACACAGCAAAAGGAATTTCAATAGTAATGACAAACCCAGATAGAGTTGATATAAAATCTCTAAATGGTGTATCAAATACAGTTAATAAAGGAATGCCAATGATTGCATTACCAACAACAGCAGGAACTGCATCAGAAGTTACAATAAACTATGTAATAACAGATGAAGAAAGAAAAATAAAAATGGTATGCGTTGACCCTAACGATATTCCAATTGTAGCAATAGTTGATTCGGAATTAATGGCGTCAATGCCAAAATCACTTGCTGCAGCAACAGGAATGGATGCATTAACACATGCAGTAGAAGGATATATAACAAAAGCTCATAATGAAATGTCAGACATGTTCCATATGAAAGCTATAAAATTAATATTTAAATATTTACCATCTGCAGTAAATGAAAAAGATCCAAAGGCTGTTGAAATGATGGGAATGGCTCAATATATTGCAGGTATGGGATTCTCAAATGTAGGACTTGGTATAGTTCACTCAATGGCACATCAATTAGGAGCTGTATATGATACACCACATGGAATTGCAAATGCTATGCTATTACCAACTGTCATGAGATTTAATGGGGAAAATCCAGAAACAGCACAAAGATTTAGAGAAATACTATGCGAAATAGGCAGACCAGATGCTGCACACTTAAATGACCAAGATGTTATCAATACATTTGTATGGATGATTAGTGAACTTTCTAAAGCAGTTGGTATTACTCAAACTATAAAAGACTATGGTGCTAAGGAAGAAGATTTTGAAATGCTTGCTGAAAAAGCAATGGAAGACCCTTGTAAACCAGGAAATCCAAGAGAAGTTTCAAAAGAAGACTTTATTGAATTATATAGAAGAGCTATGTAAAATTAATATAAAAAGAAATTATCTGTATTGTATTGAACCCAAATTTGTTTAACAATTTGGGTTCACTTCATATTAGATAGTTTCTTTTTTGAATATTAAGTCAATTATATTGCAAAATATAATAATTATAATATATAATTTAAAACAGAAAATAGAAAGGGGATAAGCAAATGAGTTTAGTATTAAAAAATGTATCCAAAACATTTGTGGGCAAAAAAGCAGTAGATAATGTATCATTAACACTAGATAAACCAGGAGTATTTGGACTATTAGGAACAAATGGTGCAGGAAAAACTACAACAATAAGAATGTTGTTAGGAATTATAAAAAAGGATAGTGGAGAAATAACATGGAATGGAAAAACAGTAGAAAGAAAAAATGTTAACTTTGGGTATTTACCAGAAGAAAGAGGAGTGTATCCCAAAACAAAGATATTTGATCAACTAATGTATTTTGCTGAATTAAAGGGAATGAAAAAACAAGAAGCAGTAGATTCAATAAATAGATGGGCAAAAGAGCTAAAAGTAGAAGAATATTTACAAATGCCAGCAGAAAAATTATCAAAAGGAAATCAACAAAAAATTCAATTTATGACAGCAGTAATACATAATCCTGAATTAGTAGTCCTAGATGAACCATTTAGTGGATTAGACCCAGTAAATACAGAAATATTAAAAAATATCATAATAGATTTAGTAAAAAACGGAAAATACGTAATAATGTCAGCACACCAAATGTCAACAATAGAAGAATTTTGTAGTGACATATTAATCCTAAATAAAGGTAAAACAGTATTACAAGGAAATTTAAAAGAAATAAAAAATACATATCCAGCAAATCGTGTAGAAATTGATGTGAATCAAAATATAGACGAATACATAGAAAAATTTAATTTAACAAAAGAAAATGAGAAAAATAATGACTATATAATTAAAATTGAAAATGAAGCAGTTGCTCATAACCTTTTAAATGAACTAGTCAAAGATGGAATAGAAATTAATAAATTTGAAATAAAAAAACCAACATTAAATGATATATTTATAGAAAAGGTAGGTGAGTAGTATGAAAGATTTTATAACTGTAATGAAATTTACAATGAAAGATATGATAAAAAGAAAATCTTTTATTATATCTACACTAATAATTTTAATTTTAATTGTAGTAGGATTTAATGTGCCAAAATTACTAAAATCAATAAAAGGAGATAACACTGGAGACAAATTATTAATAGTTGACAGTCAAAATATATTTGAAGGTACACTAGAAACTTTAAAAGAAGCAAATTTAGGATATGATATACAAATAGAAAATTTGGATTATGAAGAAATAAAAGAAGAAATAGAAAACGAAAATATTGAATCTGCAATTATTATAGAACCAAATGAACAAAATATAAAAATAAGATATATAGTTAAAAATATGAATATGATGGAAACAGTGCCAGAAGACATTGTTGGGGCAATTAATTCACTATATACAAATTTACAAATAAGCAAATTAGGATTAACACAAGAACAATTACAATCAATAACATCTAATTTTGAATTCAATTTAGAACAAACAGAAGAAGAAAAAGCAAGTGGAAATGTATATGCAATAATGCTATTATCTATAGTATTATTTTACGCAATATATTTTTGTGCATATCAAGTATCAAGTTCCATAACAACAGAAAAAACATCAAAAATAATGGAAACATTAGTCACATCAACAAGTCCAAAAACAATAGTGCTAGGAAAAACAATTGGTATTGGAATAATTGGATTAATGCAAATGATATTAATAGTTGGAACTGCATTAATTAGTGCAAAATTATTTTTAGAGCCAGGTGCAATAGATTCAGTTTTAGATATGTCTAATATAACTCCATATTTAGGCATTATAACAATTATATATTTTATATTAGGATATTTAGCATATGCATTATTATATGCATTAACAGGCTCAACAGTAAGTAAACCAGAAGACATACAATCTGCTAATTCACCTATTGCAATTTTGGCGGTTATAGGATTTTATTTGTCATATTTTACAATGATGAATCCTACAAGTGAACTAAATGTTTTTGCGTCAATGCTTCCAATTTCGTCACCATTTTGTATGCCTTTTAGAGTTATGATGGGATTAGCAAGTAATACTGATGTTCTAGCATCAATTGCAATTTTGATTATTACAATAATAGTTATAGCACAAGTTGCAATTAAAATATATTCTAACGCTATTCTAAATTATGGTACAAAAATGAGCTTTAGAGATATTATAAAAATTTATAAAGATAAAAATAATTAACAAATAAATTAAAATATGTTATATACATTTTCATTTTTTACAGTTTCTTTTGTTAATATAATTTTTCAAAGGTATTGCAAAAAAATAAAAGATTTAGTAAAATTTATACATAAAATTTAAATATTTTTACAAATAAATTATTTTGCAAATTGATTAAACAAATGGTATAAAAGTATATTATTTGTAGAAATAAAGATAATAAAAATAACAAAAATCAACAAATGAGGAGGAAAAGTGAGAAATGAGAAAGACAAATAAACAAAGCGGTATAACGCTTGTGGCATTAGTAATAACAATAATTATACTATTGATATTGGCAGGAATAGCAATATCAAGTTTAACACAAACAGGATTATTTTCAAAAGCACAAGAAGCAAAACAGAAAACAGAAGAAAAAGCTGAAGAAGAAAATACAACATTAAATGAATATGAAAAATGGATAGCAAAATATGAAAATAATGAACATGGGGGACAACCTATAACAGATGTAAAGACATCAGAAACAAATCCAGAAGGAGCAATGCCAAAAGGAGCAACAGTAATAGAAGGAAACGGAGATGAAGGAATAGTAATAAAAGACAGTAATGATAATGAATGGGTATGGGTGGAAGTACCAAAAACAATATTTACAACAGCAAAAAATAATACTGATTATACTAATATTAAAAAAGATTTGGTAAGCTATTCAGAAAAATATAGAGAAGGAGCTCAAGAACAAAAACGATATTGGGATGATGAATGGTATAGCGGATGTGGAATAGAAACAAAAGAAAAATATGAAGAAATGTATAACAAAATGTTAAGCAGTGTATATACAAATGGAGGATTTTGGATAGCAAGATATGAAGCAGGAATAGAAGGAACAAATACAGATTCAAAAAAAGATGAAATAGATTCTGTAAGATATATACATAGTAATATAACAAATGATTCACCAAAGGCAGTTAGCCAAGCAGATAGAATACCATATAATTATGTATTTTGTAATGAAGCACAAACATTAGCGTCAGCAATGTCTACAGATTCAAGTAAAACAAGTAGCTTATTATTTGGAATACAATGGGATTTAACATGTAAATTTATAGAAACAAAAATAAATCCTACAACAGCAGATATAATAAAAACAGATAGTACAAGTTGGGGAAATTACAATAATAGTTCAATAACATTAACAAGAGGAAAATATAATAAGACTCCAAATACACAAAGTAAGTGGTTAAATGTAACATCTGTAAAAAATACAGAGATGCTATTAACAACAGGAGCATCAGATGATGTAAAGAAAATGAATATATACGATTTTGCGGGAAATCTATGGGAATGGACATTAGAAAAATCTGGTATTGAAGGTTCACCTTATACTATGAGAGGAGGAAGTTATTGCAATGAGGGGTCTGATCGTACAGCGTCTTTTCGTTGTCAACGTAGGCCAACAGAAACTTTCGAAAGTCAAGGTTTCCGTTCAACACTTTATTAGTAAATCTGAATATTAGAAAAATATAAAAATAAATTAGTATAGTTTATATTAGTAGAGTAATTGAATATATGAATTATACTATTTTATAATTTTATGATTGACTTTTTATGAAAAAGACAGTATAATATATGTGTATTATTTTAAAAAGGAGAAATATTATGCTAAAAAAATATTGGAAAAAGATTGGAATGTTAATATTGATAATTGCATGTGTGTTTAATGTAATGAATAAATTAGTACATAAATTATCTTTAAACAAAGAAATGTTACAATCAGCACAGTATATATTTAGTGAGCAAAGAAATGAAAATACTAAAAAATAATACTTGAAAAATTTTAGATAATATGTTATTATAAAGAACAGTCATGTTATAAGATACGAAAAAGAGGTGAAATTAGAATGAAAGAAGGAATACATCCAGAATATAATCAAACAACAATCACATGTGCATGTGGTAATGTTTTAGAAGTTGGTTCAACAAAAAAAGACATAAAAGTTGATGTTTGTTCAAAATGCCATCCATACTGGACAGGTAACTTAAGACAAGAAACAGTTGGTGGTAGAGCTGACAAATTCAAAAAGAAATATGGGCTTGCATAGTATAAAAAAGGTAGTTCAAAAGACTACTTTTTTTGTTATATCTAGACTTTTACAACTTTGTTAATAATAAAAAGAGATAAAGAGAGAGGTATACGTATGAATTTTAATTTTCAAAAGGAACTAGAAAATTCAAAAAAAATGATGAAAAATCCACAAAAACAGATAGTATATGCAAAAAGAAATTTAAATATTTTACATAATTATATCATAAAGCTTAAAAAATATTTTGAAGGGGATAACATAAATATTAGAGATGTTATATATGATGAATTTGAAGAAGAATTAGAGGAATACACAAAAGTATCAGGAACTAATTCAATACAAAGACAAGAAAATATATTGCAAATATTGAGTGTAAATCCACATCTAGTAGATAAAATATATAATAAAATAAAAGATGATGATATTAGTAATATTAACTTAGATGATGAAGAATATAAAGTAAATGGAAATGATGAAGAATGTGCTGAATTTGAAATAAAATTAATACTTCAGAAAATAAGAAGTGAAGAAATTGATGAAAATATGAAACTCTTTTTGGAAAAAATATTAAATCCTAAAGATAGAGACGAAAAGATAAGATATAAAAGGCAATTATCAGAGGATCCAAAATTAAGAGAAGCTATCGAGTATACAAAAATATATATGGCAGATGATGAAAGAGAAAAAATAAACAGATTTATTGAATATAGAAAAAAAGAATTAAACAGAGAAATTTTAGACCTAGAAAAAAATTGTCTTAAACTAGCAGGAAAATTTTTAAAAAAATTTGATTTATTAAACGAACTAGTGGAACAACAAAATTCGGATTATCAAGAACTATCAATGACTAATATGCAATATAAGTTAAAAACTGATAAAAAAGATAATGATATAGGAGTAGAAGATATATTTACAGACGAATATATAAATACTTTAGATATAGAAAAATTATCGGTATTAAATGCATTTTGGCAAAATAGATTTACAAAAGTAGTAGATAATGTAAAACAAGCAATATTTATTGCAGATTCCTTAGATATATGGGATAAACTAGAAGATGAAAATTATGAGGAAAAATTAGATAATGAACAAATATTAAAAATCATATTAAAGATGAATGTATGTGATAATATTTCTAAGAGAATAGGTGAACAAATAACAGAAATTTATAAAACAGAAAACTATAGATATTCAGTTATAAATATGAAAGATATAAATAGATATTCGAAAGAAGAATATATAAATTATTTTGATGAAATATTACCGGAATGTGAGAATGATTTTGATATTGACTTGTTATCTGGTCAATCAAGTAGAAATAATATAAATATAATATATGCAGTAAAAGATAATATGATAAAAGAATTATTATTACAAATAGATTATAATTCAAAAATAAAAAATTGGGGATATATGGTAGAAGAACAAGGAAATAAGAAAAAAATTTTATTAGGTATTGATTACCCTGGATTTAATATGCCTTTAAGGTTACATGTAGATAAGAAAGATATAATAGAATATTTTAAAGTAATAAGAAATAGTGCAGTTATACCAATATATGAGGGGTGTAATGATATGAGTTACAAAGGCAGAATGTTAACAACGAAGGTATTGATGCCTTTAACTGAAACAAGAGAATCAGAGATAATAAATAAAAATAAAACATTAAATTCTGTTGATGTAAAATATAGTTATATTAAACATTTAGGAAATTTAGTAACAAAAAAATGTAAAAAAATATCTCAAATATATCCACATAAATATATAGATTTAGAAAGTGGGAAAACAGGAGCAAAAATGAATGGAAAATTTATCCCTGATGAAGAACAGGAAAACCAAGATGATAGAGTAAAATAAGACTTTCTATTTTTCATTACAATATAAATATTTTTTAAAAATCACTTGACAGTTGTTCATAATAAAGATAAAATATAATAGGTAAGAAAAAAATATATTAATAAAAAGAGAACATATATATTTGATTCGAACATTGAAAATTTAATAAGAAAGAGGTGTAGATTCATGAATATAGGAATCATAATCGCCGCTGTCTTAATCTCACTTGCAATAGGAATACTAATGGGAATAGCATATAGAAAAAAAATTGCAGAATCTAAAATAAACAGTGCTGAAGAAGAATCTAAAAAAATAGTAAGTATGGCAAAAATTGAAGCAGAGAATCTAAAAAAAGCCAAAATAATTGAAGCAAAAGAGGAAATAGTAAACAGTAGAAATGAATTAGATAAAGAGATTAAAGAAAGAAGAGGCGAAGTACAAAGGCAAGAAACAAGACTTATTCAAAAAGAGGAAAATTTAGAAAGACGTTCAGAAAATTTTGAAAGAAAAGAAGAAGATTTAGAATTAAGACTAAAAGAATTAGAAGGACAAAAAGAAGAAATTCAAAAATTACATGAACAAGGAGTTCAAGAATTACAGAGAATAGCAGCATTAACAAGAGAAGAAGCAAAAAATAGATTACTAAAAGAAGTAGAAAAAGATATAACTGCTGAAAAGGCTGCTATAATAAGAGATGCAAATCAAAAAGCTAAAGAAGAAACAAAAAAAGTTGCCAAAGAACTACTTACATATGCAGTTCAAAAATGTGCAGCTGACCATTCTCAAGAAACTACAGTATCAATAGTAGCACTTCCAAGTGATGAGATGAAAGGAAGAATTATAGGAAGAGAAGGTAGAAATATAAAGGCATTAGAAACATTAACAGGAGTAGACCTTATAATAGATGATACACCTGAAGCAGTAGTTCTATCAGGATTTGATCCATTAAGAAGAGAAGTAGCAAAAATTGCCCTAGAAAAATTAATTGATGATGGTAGAATACATCCAGCAAAAATAGAAGAAGTAGTAGAAAAAGCAAAACAGGAATTAGAAGAAACAATAAAAGCTGAAGGAGAAAGAGCAGTTTTAGAAACTGGGGTAATAGGATTACATCCAGATATAGTAAAACTAATAGGAAAATTAAAGTATAGGACAAGCTATGGTCAGAATGTATTAAATCATTCAATAGAAGTATCTAATTTAGCAAGAATTATGGCAGAAGAATTAGGATTAGATGCAAAACTTGCAAGAAGAGCAGGACTATTACATGATATAGGTAAAGCATTAGACCACGATATGGAAGGAACACACGTAGAAATAGGTGTTGAAATTCTAAAAAAATATAAAGAAAATCCTTTAGTTATAAATGCAGTTGAGGCTCATCATGAAGATGTTGAACCACAAACATTGGAAGCTGTATTAATTCAAGCAGCTGATGCAATAAGTGCATCAAGACCAGGAGCTAGAAGAGAAACATTAGAAGCATATATAAAAAGATTACAAAATCTTGAAGAAATTGCAGACTCATTTGATGGTGTTGAAAAATCATTTGCAATTCAAGCTGGTCGTGAAGTTAGAATTATTGTTAAACCAGAAAAAATTAATGATGACCAAATGACAATTTTGGCTAGAGATGTAGCTAAAAAAGTTGAAAATGAAATGGATTATCCAGGTCAAATAAAAGTTAATGTTATAAGAGAAACAAGAATTGTTGATTATGCAAGATAAAATAAAGAGAGTTGTGACTTAAATAAAGTTACAGCTCTTTTTTGTTTTTCATTTAAATAAAAAGTTATCTGTTTTAAAGAAATGAAACGATTTATAAAAATGCTAACTTGATAAATCTAGAAAAATATAGTATTATAGTAAAGAATTAAAATATAAAAGGATAAAAGATTGATTTTTGTCTTGAGAGAGGAAGGATATTAAATATGAAAATTTTAGCAGTTGGAGATATAATTGGTTCAGCAGGAGTAAATGAATTAAAACTAAGATTAAAAGAAATAAAAGAAAAAGAAAATATAGATTTTACAATAGTAAATGGAGAGAATTCAGCAGAAGGAATGGGAATAACAGAGAAGAACTTTAATGATATAATTTCACAAGGTGTAGATGTAGTAACAATGGGAAATCATACTTGGGGAAAAAAGGATATATTTAAATTTATAGACAATCCTAAAATTATAAGACCAGCAAATTATCCAGAGGGAGTTGTTGGAAAAGGATATAATATATATGAATGTAAGGGTAAAAAAATAGCAGTAATGAACCTAATGGGAAGAGTAGACATTAATATTTTAACAGAAAATCCATTTTTAAAAGCGAAACAAATAATAGAAAAAATTCATAATCAAGTTGATATGATATTTGTAGATTTTCATGCAGAAGCAACAGCTGAAAAAATAGCATTGGGATATTATTTGGATGGGAAAGTTACAGCTATATTTGGTACACACACACATGTACAAACAGCTGATGAAAAAATATTACCAAATGGAACTGGTTATATAACTGATATAGGAATGACTGGACCAGAACATTCTGTAATAGGAATGGACGTAAAAGCTTCAATAAAGAGATTTGAAACTACATTACCAGAAAGATATAGAATTGCAGAAGGAAAGTGTATATTTAATGGTACAATATTCCAAATAGATGATAAAACATCAAAGGTTACTAGTATTAAAAGAGTATATATAAACTAAAAATACGAATGTCGAAAAATAAATCTTATTGCGATGAAAACTTGAAAAAATTTCCAAAAAACTATTTACATTTTTTTCCAGAAGATATAAAATACCATCATAAAAGTTGCAACAAAAATAAATTATAATTAGGAGGCAAAAGAAAATGGAAATTTTAAAAATTTCATCAAAATCAAACCCTAATTCAGTAGCAGGAGCAATAGCTGGATTAGTTAAAGAATCAAATAAAGCAGAAATGCAAGCAATAGGAGCAGGAGCATTAAATCAAGCTGTAAAAGCAGTAGCAATAGCAAGAGGATTTGTAGCACCATCAGGAGTTGATTTAGTATGTATACCAGCTTTTGCAGAGGTAGAAGTAGAAGGAGAAGATAGAACAGGAATAAAGCTTATTGTTGAATCAAGAGTGTAATATAAACTTAAAGATATTTTGTAGCAAAAATACGGAATATCTTTTTTGTTTGGTAAGGACTTGACATTTTAATATACCTATGTAAAAATTATTAAAGAAAAAAATGAAAGGAAGATTTAAAATGGAAAAAATAAGAGGATTTGAAATTGCAAAAGGATTTGAAGAAAAATCAATAAACTTACCAATTAGAAAAACAAAATATTCAGCAGGATATGACATAGAGGCAGCAGAGGATATAGTAATACCAAGTTTTAAAAAAGGAATGGCACCAACATTAGTAAAAACTGGAATAAAAGCATATATGCAAGATGATGAAGTATTAATGTTATATAATAGAAGCTCTAATCCTAAAAAGAAAGGTCTAATACTAGCAAATAGTGTTGGAGTTGTTGATAAAGATTATTATGGAAACCTAGATAATGATGGTCATATAATGTTTGCTTTTTATAATATAAAAGATGAGGATATAATTGTAAAAAAAGGTGAGGCAATAGGCCAAGGCGTTTTTCAAAAATATTTTATATCAGATAATGACCAAGCAGAAGGAAAAAGATTAGGTGGATTTGGTTCAACAACTAAATAAAAACATGATTAAGTGCACAATAAAAAATAAAAAAAATTTAACTTGAAATTTGAGGCTTTACAGCCAAAATTACATAAAAAGTCAAAATAAAAGCTTTGACTTTTTTGTTTTTTTGTAGTATAATAAATATAGTTAAAAAATCCAATAAAGTTATTTCATATTGACTTAACTTTATAATATTTTTTTGCTGAAAAAACATAAAGAAGGGAGTTGGCTTACATGTTTAATGTAGGAGACAAAATAGTATACCCAATGCATGGAGCAGGGACAATAGATTCAATAGAGGAAAAAGATATTTTAGGTGAAAAACAATCATATTACATCTTAAAAATGCCAAGCAATGTTAAAGTAATGATACCAATAGCTAAGGCAGAAGAAGTAGGTGTAAGAAATGTAATAGATAAACAATCAGCAGAAAAGGTTTTTAAGGTATTGAGTGAAGATGAAACTGAAATGGAGAAAAATTGGAATAAAAGATATAGAGATAATATGGATAAAATGAAAAGTGGAGATATATATGAAGTTGCTGATGTAGTTAGAAATTTAAGCTTTAAACAAAAAGAAAAGGGACTATCTACTGGAGAAAAGAAAATGCTTAATAATGCAAAACAAATATTGGTTAGTGAACTTGTTTTAGCAGAGCATGCTAATCAAGAAGAAGTAGAAGAACAAATTGAAAATAAAATAAATACATCATTTATGACTTTTAGAGCAGAAGGTGTTGAACAACAAAGTATTGTTAATAAATTTATTCCATTTGATGGAGAGAATACATAAATTATATAATTATAAAAAAACAGAAGTAAACAAAAATTATTACTTCTGTTTTTTGTTATTTTGATAACATAGTTACTTAACTGTAATATTACATATTTAAATTTTATGAAAAATTTCTAAAATAACTATACAAAACAAAAAAAGTAATGGTATAATAACGTCAAAGATAAAAGAACAAAAGTGGAGGTCAAACAAATGGGAAACATCGTATTATTAGATGACTTAACAATAAATAAAATAGCGGCTGGTGAAGTTATTGAAAGACCAGCTTCAGTAATAAAAGAAATGGTAGAAAACTCTATAGACGCAGGAGCAAATAACATAACAGTAGAGATAAAAAATGGAGGAATATCATTTATAAAGATAACAGATAATGGAAAGGGAATAGCACCAGATGATTTAGAAATAGCGTTTGAAAGACATGCAACGAGCAAAATAAGAAGTGCTGACGATTTAGATGTGGTAACATCTATGGGATTCAGAGGAGAAGCTCTTGCAAGTATAGCAGCAATAGCAAATGTAGAAATGATATCAAAAACAATAAGTCAAGATACAGGATATAAAATAGTAGTAGAAGCTGGAAATGTATTAGATAAACAAGAAGTAGGATGTCAAACTGGAACATCAATTACTGTAAGAAATCTATTTTTCAATACACCTGTAAGATACAAATTTTTGAAAAAAGATTATACAGAAACAGGATATATAGAAGATGTTATAACAAGGATAGCATTAGTAAATCCTAATATAGCTATAAAATTAATAAATACAGGAAAAACTGTAATACAAACAAATGGTAATGGAGATATAAAAAGTGTAATTTATAGTATATATGGAAAAGATGTAGCAACAGGAATTTTACCAGTTGATTACACATATGAAGACATACAAATTTCAGGAGTAATAGGAAAACCTGAAATTGCAAGATCAAATAGATCAAATCAATTATTTTTTGTTAATAAAAGATATATTAAAGATAAAACTTTATCAGCAGCAACAGAACAGGCATTTAAAGGGCTAATACCAATAGGAAAATTTGGTTTTGTAATTTTAAATATAAAAATAGAACCATCAAAAGTAGATGTAAATGTACATCCAGCAAAACTTGAAGTAAGATTTGAGGAAGAAAGTAAAATATTTCAATCAATATATCATGCAATAAAAGACACTTTGCTAAAAAGTGAATTAGTTGCAGATACAGAAAAACAAGAAGTTGAAACAGAAAGTAAATCACAAGGGTTATTTGAGTTTAGAAAAAATGAAACAAAAAAAATAGAAGAATATAATGAACAAGAAAGCAAAATTAAAACAAATGTACAAAATGTTCAAAGTAAATTAAATGTAGGACAAGGTGGACCAGTAAATACAGCAGATGTACTTGAACAATTAAGAAAAATGCAAAAAAATTTAGAAAGACAGGCAGAAGAGGATCCAGACATTAAATTAAATGAAAATTTCATTCAAGTAAAAGAAAATTTAAAACAAAAAGATGAAGAAAATGCGGCAAAATCTGAGGAAAAGAATGAGAATAATGAAAATAATGAACAAAATGAAAATAGTGTAAATCAAATTCAAGATGAGAAAATAGAGGAAAAACAAGAAAATATTCAATATGACGAAAAAATACCAAAAAATTTTAACGAGATGTATGAAAAGCTATTTGGAACAAAACCAATGTCAAATAATGAAGAGGTAGAAAAAATAGCTGAAAAGGAAAATATAGCAGTTGATTTAATCAAAGATAATATATCTGTATTTGAAGAAAATGAAGAATACAAAAAACCAGTATATAAATTTATTGGAATTGTATTTAACACATACATAATAATTGAAATGGATAAAGAAATGTATATATTAGACCAACATGCGGCACATGAAAGAATTATGTATGAAAAAGTAAAACAAAATTATTATAGTGAAACGTCAAAAGATTCTCAAATGTTATTATTGCCAGATATAATAACACTTTCTCATAAAGAGATGGAAATTGCAAAAGATAATATGGATATGTTTGAAAAAGCAGGATTTAGTTTAGAAGAGTTTGGAGAAAATACAATAAAATTAACAGGTGTTCCAACAATATGTTTAGATATAGATAATAAGGAATTGTTTTTAGAAACATTAGATGAAATTAATACAGTAGCAAGAACTGCAAAACAAGAAAAAGAAGAAAAGTTTATAGCAACAGTAGCGTGTAAAGCAGCAGTAAAAGCTAATATGGTATTAGATAGAATGGAAGTAGAAAATTTAATGGATAAATTATTAGAATTACCAAATCCATTTACTTGTCCACATGGAAGACCTACAGCTATAAAAATGAGCAAATATGATATAGAGAGAAAATTTGCAAGAAAATAATATCAAAAATGAAGGAGAAAACTTATGGCAGTAATAATAATTTTTATAGTAATAGTATTATTTTTAATTTTATTAAAATGGATGTGGCATTCATTGGGAAATATAGAAAAATCAAAAAAGTGTGTTTGTATTGTTGGAGGATTGGTAATTACATATATAGTAACATTTATAATATATTGTATATCAAAAATTAGAATTACTTATGAAAATAAAGAAACAATGAAATTAATACAAACTGTTTTTGTAGGACTTTTTACAATTCTTAATGGTTATCTGATATTACCATATGTATTCAAAAAAATAGAACAAATAAAAAATGGAGAAATAGAGGAAGTAAAGCTACAAAAGATAATTATAATTTTAATTGTAATAATTTTTATAATAAGTATATTTGAAATTTTATATTTAGGAAATATTCAACAAGGAATTTTAAGTATGATAAACAGAGGTAGTTAAAAATGAAAGAAAAAGTCGTAATTATATGTGGCCCAACAGCGTCAGGAAAAACAGCACTTTCCATAGAACTTGCAAAAAAAATAAATGGAGAAATAATATCAGCGGATTCTATGCAAATATATAAAGATATGAATATTGGAACTGCAAAACCAACATGTGAAGAAATGCAGGGAATAAAACATTATCTTTTAGACTTTGTTTCACCAGAAGAAAGATATAGTGTTGCTCAATATAAAAAAGATGCAAAAATTGCAATAAAAAATATAATATCAAAATGGAAAACACCTATAATAGTTGGAGGAACAGGACTTTATATAGATAGCTTAATATATGAAATAGAATATAATGATATAAAAATAGATGAAAATTATAGAAAAGAATTAGAAAATGTAATAGAAAAAAAAGGGCTAGAAGCATTATATAAAAAAGCTGTAGAAATTGATCCAATTGCAATGCAAAAAATAAGTCAAAATGACAAGAAGAGGATTATGAGAGTTTTAGAGATATACAAATCTACAGGAAAGACAAAAACTCAACAAGAAGAAGAATCAAGGAAAAAACCAGTTCAATACGATTATAGAATATTTGCTATAAATTGGGATAGAGAAGTCTTATATCAAAGGATAAACAAAAGAGTAGATATAATGATTGAACAAGGGTTAATAGAAGAGGTAAAAAATATTTTAAATAAATATGACAAATTTCCTACTGCAATGCAAGGATTAGGATACAAAGAGGTTGTTAATTATATAAATGGAGATTATACAAAAGAGGAAATGATAGAAAAAATCAAAATGGAAACAAGAAGATATGCAAAGAGACAATTAACATGGTTTAGAAAAAATAAACAAACTATATGGCTTGAAGGAAAAAATGATATACAAAATAATATCAATATTATTTTGGAGGGAATGAATTGAAAGAAGAAAATAAAAGAAATAAAAAGAAAGTTAAAGGAAAAAAATTAATTATATATTTAACATTTGTTTTTGTATTAATATATCTTATATATGCGGTATATTTGCTTGTAAAAGAACCAACAGACAAGGTTACAGTTGAAAATGGGACTCTATATTCAGAGGAAACAGATATAGGATATGTTATAAGAGATGAGCAGGTTGTAAAAGGAAACAATTATAAAAACGGAATGGAACAAATAAAAAATGAAGGCGAAAAGGCAGCTAAGGGTGAATCTATATATAGATATTATAGTAAAAATGAGGAAGAACTTAAACAGCAGATATCTGACCTAGACATGAAGATACAAGAATCATTAAAGGGGCAAACAGGAACTTTTTCTTCTGATGTCAAATTATTGGAAAATCAATTAGATGAAAAGATAGGAATATTAAGCAAAATAACCGATATATCAAAAATAACAGAATATAAAAAACAGATAAATGATATAACAACTAAAAAAGCAAAATTATCTGGCGAAACTAGTGCTGCTGGAACATATTTAAAACAATTGTATACTCAAAGAACAAATTTAGAAAATCAATTGAATTCAGGAGCGGAGTATATAAAAGCACCTGTTAGTGGGATAGTTTCTTATAAAGTAGATGGACTTGAAGAAACTTTGACACCAAATAATTTCTCGACACTAAGTAAGGAATTTTTGGAAGGATTAAGATTAAAAACAGGACAACTTATAGCAACAAATGATGAATGTGGAAAAATAATAGATAGCTCAAAATGTTATATTGCAACAATATCAAATTCAGAAGAAGCAAGAAATTCAAAAATAGATGATAAAGTACAGGTAAGATTGTCGAATAATAAAGTTATTGATGCTAAAATAGCTTATATATCACAAGAAAATGAAGAAGAAACTTTGATAATTTTAGAAATCAATAAACAAATAAGTGAATTAGCAAATTATAGAAAAATTTCATTTGATTTAATATGGTGGAGTAGTACAGGGTTAAAAGTGCCAAATAAAGCTATTATAGAAGAAGATGGGTTAAATTATGTTGTTAGAAATAGAGTTGGATATTTAGACAAAATATTAGTAAAAGTAAAAAGACAGAATGATAAATATGCTATAGTTACTAATTATAGTACAAGTGATTTAGAAAAAATAGGATTAGGTAATAATGAAATCGATACAACAAAAAAAATATCAATATATGATGAATTAATATTAAATCCTGATTTAAGTAAATTACAAAAATAATATTACAATAATATTACAAAAATATTAAATATTTATTACATTTATAAAAACTATTGACAATAAATAAAAAAAAGTAGATACTTATAGCATAATATGTAAAAGTGATTTTAGGAGGTTTTTTTATGTCAGGAGCATTGATGAACAAAGTATGGAATTTATTTGGAATGGATTCAGCTGAAGCAGAGGATTATGATGACGAAGATATATATGATTATGAAAATGAGGATGAAGAAGAATTAGAAGATAAAAAATTGTTTGGAAGAAGAAATAATAAAGTGGTTAATATGCCACAATCACAAGGACAAGCAATAAAAATGGTTATTTCTCAACCTACTACATTTGAACAATCAGATGAAATTTGTGGATTTTTAAAAGAAAAAAAATCTGTAATAGTAAATTTAGAATATGTAAATAAAGATGTAGCTAGAAGAATAGTAGATTTTATTAGTGGTGGAGTTTATGCATTAGATGGATATATCCAAAAAGTTTCAAATTCAATCTTTTTAGTAGCACCATCAAACTATGAAATAACAAATGAGATGGCAAGAGAAGAAATGAAAAGTAAATTGTCAGTTTCTTGGTTAAGAAATAATAATGTAAATAATTAGTAGTGTAATTCTACTATTGGGGAGGAAAAAATGATAACACCTTTAGATATTGAAAATAAAAGATTTGCAAAACAAATGGTAAATGGTTATAGTGTAGAAGAAGTAGATGATTTTTTAGATGAGTTAACAGTTGAATATTCTAAAAATTATAAAGAAGTTAACGAATTAAGAACTAAAGTCGAAGAATTAAATAATAGTTTAGTTCAATATAAAACAATTGAATCAACTTTACAAGACACATTAATAATGGCACAAACTACAGCTGAAGAAGTAAAAAATGTAGCAAAACAAAAAGCAGACCAAATAGTAGATGAAGCAAAGGTAAATGCTCAAAAACAAGTCGATGAATTAAATAATGAAATAATCTTAAAACAAAAAGAATTAGATGATGTAAAAAAACAATTTGATATATATAAAGCAAAAATGGAATCTTTGTTAATATCACAATTAGAACTATTAAAAGATGTAAATAAAGAAGATTAATAAAAAAATTCTCAATATTTTTGATAAATGTTGAGAATTTTTTTGTTTTAAATTTGATTGTAATTAATACGAACAAAAATTTTGATAAATTTTAAAAAAAGTATTGACAATCACAAAAAAAGAATATAAAATAAGAACAACAAAAGCGAACAACGTTTTGTGAAACAAGAATTTGTAAGGAGTGATATAAAATGAGAATAATGACAAAGAAAATTAACTTAAAAATAACAATAGAAGAAACTGCAGAAAGACATCCAGTACCTGTGTTAGGAACAGATTATAGAGTAAAAGTAATATATAAAAATGTGAAATTTGCAAAGTTAGATGTAGAAGATAAGCTAATAAAAATATCACTACCAAACAAATATAAAAAAGAAAATAAAGAAAAAATACTAGATATTGCAATAGAAAAAATGTATGAGCAAATAGCAAAGGTAGAAGTAGAAAGAGCAATGGAAAAAACAAGAATATTATTAGGATTTGCACCAGAAGATTATGAAATAAAAAAAATAAAAAATGCTCTTGGAAAATGTGAAAACAAAAAAATAACAATTAATCCTGAAGTTATAAAATATAATAGAAATACAATTGATTATATAGTGTTACATCAATATTGCCATCTAAAATATAAAACACATTCAAAAGGATTTTTGAAAATGCTAGGGGAATATGAACCAAATTTTGAAAAGTATGAAGAAATAATTTCAAATAAATAGCTAAAAAACTATAAAATGAATTTGGAAATTGTTTTACAATTCCATCAACAAAGAATTTAGATATTTTTAGAATTTCTTTTTGAACTGTATCAAAAGCTTTTATATCGGCGGTGTAGTCTTTTTTTAAACATGCAAAAACTTCATTAGTAGTTAATTTTAAATTTTCATAGAACATGTTTCGCAATGTTTCTCTTGGATAAAAAGGATTAATATTACTAAAGGAAACTGCCATATCATCAGCGTTTTTATACTATTTTTTAAAGCGACAATCAAATCTTCACCAATTACAAGATGTTCAGTTAATAGTTTTCCAATTGTGTTTGCAATTTGTGTTATATTGAATTGCTAAATTATATAATGTATCACCAGGTCTAATAGTGTGTATAATAGGATTTAAATCATTCATAATTTCACCTCTATAATACGATATTAAATAAAAGTAAAAATGTTACAAGTTTTTTCACAATTTGGACACAAAAACATAATATAATAAACTATCTTATTGTGTTCATAATAAAAAGATGAGAAAGCAATATGAGAGAAAGGGGAAAATATGTTAAAACTTAAAAATATAAAAAAAACATACATAAGTGGAGACGAAAAAGTAGAAGCATTAAAAGGTATAAATATTGAATTTAGAGAATCAGAATTTGTATCAATTTTAGGACAAAGTGGGTGCGGAAAAACAACTCTTTTAAATATAATAGGTGGGTTAGATAGATATACATCAGGAGATTTAATTATAAACGAAAAATCAACAAAAGATTTTAAAGATAGAGATTGGGACGCATATAGAAATTATTCTGTTGGATTTGTATTTCAAAGTTATAATTTAATTGGACATCAAACTATACTTTCAAATGTCGAACTTGCATTAACAATATCAGGGGTATCAAGAAAAGAAAGAAAACAAAGAGCTATAAAAGCTTTAGAAGATGTTGGATTGAAAGAACAAATACACAAAAAACCAAATCAATTATCTGGTGGTCAAATGCAAAGAGTTGCAATAGCTAGAGCATTAGTAAATAATCCGGATATAATTTTGGCAGATGAACCAACTGGAGCATTAGACACAAAAACAAGTGTACAAATAATGGAGATATTAAAAGAAATATCAAAAGAAAAACTTATTATTATGGTTACACATAATCCAGAACTAGCTGAAAAATATTCTAGTAGAATTATAAAAATATTAGACGGAAAAATAACTGACGATACGAATCCAATAAAAGGTGAGGAAAATAAAAAAACAAAGAAAGATGATGGTAAAAAAAGAGCTACATCAATGAAATTTTTTACAGCATTAAGATTAAGTTTGAATAACTTAATGACGAAAAAAGGGAGAACAATTTTAACATCTTTTGCTGGAAGTATCGGAATAATAGGAATTGCATTAATTCTTGCTATATCAACGGGTGTGCAAAACTATATTAATAAAGTAGAAGAAGATACACTTTCTTCATATCCTATAACAATAGAAGAATCTACAATAGATATTTCTAGTATGATGGAATCAATGGTTGGAACATCAGAGAAAAATGATGAAAATAAAGAAGAAAGAAAAGCTTATTCAAAAGATGTTATGAATGAGATGATAACAACACTTTCTAATAAAAAAGAAAATAATAATTTAACAGAACTAAAAAAATATATAGATGAAGGAAATAATGAGATAGTAAACAATAGTAATAGCATAAGTTACGGATATGATTTAAATATCAATCTATATAAAGAAAACACAGATGATGGGATTGTTAGAGTCAATCCAAGTACAGTAATGGATGCTTTTGGAATGGGAGAAATGATGGAAGCACAAAGTAATTCTTCAGTTGCATCTATGTTTGGAAGTTCAATGATGACAAATACTGATATTTTTATAGAGATGTTAGATAATCAAGAATTATTACAATCTCAATATGATTTAGTAGAAGGCAGTTTGCCAAAAGAATACAATGAAGTTGTATTAATACTAAGAGAAGATGGAAAAATAGATGATTACACATTATATTCACTTGGATTAAAAAATCAAAAGGAATTAAAAGATAAGTGGAAGTCTGTTGAAAACGGAGAGAAAATTGAAGAAGAAGCAGAACAAACATCTTATAGTTATGATAATTTATTAAATTTAAAATTCAAGTTATTATTAAATTCAGATTATTATGAAAAGCAAAATGGATTGTGGATTAATCAAGAAGAAAATGAAAATTATATGAAACAAAAAATACAGGATGCAGAAAATATAAAGATAGTTGGTATAATAAAACAAAATGAACAAAGTGTTGCTTCAAGTTCAGTATCAAGTGGTATAGGATATACAAAAGAATTAAAAGAATATGTTATTAATAAATCAAATGATGCTGAAATTGTTAAAGAACAAAAAGCTAATAAAGAAATAAATGTATTTTCTGGATTAAATTTTCCGACAGACAATGAAAAATATACAATGGAAAATTTAACAACTGAACAGAAAATTGCAATGAGTAAATTAAGCAGTGAAGAAATAGCAAAAATGATGGAAGCATATACATCTAATAAAGATGCAAGTTACGAAAAAAATTTAAAAACTTTGGGTGCAATTGATATTGATACTCCAACATCTATTAGTATTTATCCAAAAGATTTTGAGGCTAAAGATAAGATTGCAGAAGCCATTGAAGAATATAATAAAAAACAAAAAGATGAAGGAAAAGAAGAAAATACCATAAATTATACAGATATAGTGGGTACAATGATGAAGTCTGTAAGTCAAATAATAGATACAATAAGTTATGTATTAATTGCATTTGTTGCAATATCTTTAATAGTATCATCTATAATGATTGGTATTATAACGTATATTTCTGTATTGGAAAGAACAAAAGAAATTGGAATATTAAGAGCCATAGGGGCATCTAAAAAGGATATTTCGAGAGTATTTAACGCAGAAACTTTAATAGTTGGATTGATATCAGGTCTTATTGGAATAGGAATAACAGTATTGTTAACATTCCCAATAAATGGTTTAATTTATGCTGTAACAGGTGTAAAAGTGGTTACAACAGTTCCATTTATAGCAGGAGTAATATTAGTTCTTATAAGCATGTTTTTAACAATTATTGCAGGATTAATTCCAGCAAAAATTGCAAGTAAAAAAGATCCAGTAATTGCTCTTAGAACTGAATAAATTTAATATTATATAATAAAAAAATGTTTTTAAAGGATATAAAAAATGAATAAAAAAGGATATATAGGTATTTTTGATTCTGGCATTGGTGGTGTAACAGTTTTAAAGGAAGTATTAAAGATATTACCTAATGAAAATTATTTATATTATAGTGATTCAATAAATAATCCATATGGAGATAAATCTGATAAAGAAATATTTTGTATATGTGATAGAATTGTAAATAATTTTATAGAACAAAAATGCAAAATGATTATTATTGCATGTAATACAGCAAGTGCAAAAGTATCGGAAAGATTAAGAAAAAAATTCCCTAAAGAATTAATAATTGCAATTGAGCCTGCATATAAGATGGTACATGATTTCGCATATGAAAAACCAACACTTGTAATGGCAACCAAAGGTACAATTGAAAGCGAAAAATTTCATAAATTATATGAAAAATATGATAATCATAAGACTTATTTGATGGCTTGTAAAGGATTAGCTGATATAATAGAAGAAGGAAATGAGGAAAAAATACAATTATATTTAAGGAAAAATCTATCAAGATATATTGGAAAAGTAGAGAATGTTGTATTAGGATGTACTCATTATCCTTTGATACAAGAACAAATTAAGCAGATACTTGGGGCAAATGTAACATTTTTTAATGGTGCTCCAAATTTAGCAAAACATGCAAAGGATAAGTTAGAGGAAAATAATTTGATAAATGATACCGAAACCAAGGGGAAGATTGATTTTATTGATTCAAGTAATTTAGAAAGTAAGGCAAAAAGATTTTTTAAATATTTGAATTAATCATATTTGAAATAATATTCTAATATAATTTAATAAATGAATTTTGGAGGAATTATTATGGAAAATATGCAAATAGGTCAAAATAGGACATTAATAAATATATTAAAAGGAGTAGGAATTTCATTAATTGCTACAGTAATAATGTTAATAATATTTTCTATTATTTTAACATATACAAATATAAATGAAAATGTTATAAATCCAGTAATAATGATAATAACTGCAATAAGCATATTAATAGGAAGTTCTTTAGGTAATGTAAAGATAAAAAAAAATGGATTGATAAATGGAGGAATGATAGGTGCTATTTATATTTTAATAATATATTTAATATCTAGTATTTTAAATTGGAGATTTTCTTTGAGTGTTCAATCTTTGATAATGATTGTGATAGCTATTGTATTTGGTATATTAGGTGGGATAATAGGGGTAAATAAGAAATAAATTTACTCCTATTTTGTTTACTGTTTATTGAGGAATGATTATGTTGTTGATGCTTTTACTCCACATATGATACTTTAATTTTAATACATGACGTTTGATTGGAATGAAAAATAGAAAATCTTTTACAAGAAAATGAGTAATGTTCACGGACAAAATTAGTATTATGATATGAATTTATACTTTTCTCAGCTTAATACGTAATCTAAGAGTTTCTATAATAACTTAATGGCACCCTTTCACTTAGTCCTCGCTACGCTCGACGTGAACATTTTCCATTAAGTTATTTAAGAATTCTAAGATTACTTCA
>CAKPNF010000011.1 GCA_934168305.1 uncultured Clostridia bacterium
AGTCCTTGGGTGTCAGAAAACAACACGAACAGCTAACCGCTGATACTGTAAGAAAATAAAAAAACACAATCTGCAAAAATGAACTTTTTTTATAAA
Organism: uncultured Clostridia bacterium; assembly: GCA_934168305.1. GTDB lineage: Bacteria > Bacillota > Clostridia > TANB77 > CAG-508 > CAG-269. The sequence continues at coordinate 97 of CAKPNF010000011.1, forward strand.
AAAAACGAAAAAATAATATAAAACATGTGATTACTAAAATAAAGTGTTAGTTAATAGCACTTTATTTTTTGCATATTTATTGTAAGAAATTTATATTTATGATAATATAAAACAAGATTTGAAATATTGAATAAAATAATAGGAGTAAAAATGGAAATAGAATACAAAAATATAAATGAAGCTCTAAACTTTTATAACATAACTGATAAAGAATATAAAAATAAATGCTATCAATGCATAGAAAATATAAATAAAAACAATGAAATTTTAAACAAATTTAATGATATATACAAATTACTATATGAGGATAAAACAGATGAATATAGAAAATTATGGGAAATAAAAAATCTAAAAGAGTTGTTTGGACAAGATTATCCTATAATGTAAAAAGACCAAAATATACTTGCGAATCTTGGTTATTAAGTCAAGAAATTGCTTCAATGTTAGATGAAAATTCTAATATAGTAAAATTCCAAAAATTGTTTGATATAAGGCAAGATAAAAACGGAATAGATGATATATTAAATTTTGTTTTTAATATGAGAGAATGTGATAATTATAATAATTTATCAGAAAAGACATCACTCCAAAGAAAAATAAAAGAATTTTTGATTAACGGTGGAAAAATATATAATGGATATGGAGAAATAAATGAAGAAATTATTAGTTAGTGATTATGATCAAACATTTTATTTAAATGATGAAGATATAGAAAAAAACAAAATTGCAGTAAAAAAATTTATAAATAAAGGTAATATGTTTGTTATAGCAACAGGTAGAAGTTATGACGATTTTATGAAAAAGAAAAAACAATATAATATTGAATATGACTATGTTATTATAAATCATGGAGCAACAATTTTAGATAAAGAAGATAATATTATTTTTGAAACTACAATGCCAAACGAGATTTTAGATAGTTTGAAATCAGATTTACATATAAAAAATGCAGAGAGATATTTTTGTTGTAGCTTGATAGAAAGTAGAGTTGAATTTGAACATAAGAACTTAACTAAAGTTCATGTTAAATATAATGATTTAGAATATTCAAATGAAATTCAGAAAAATTTAGAAGAAAAATATGGAGATATTTTAAATATTTATTATGTTAGTGGTAATTCAATAGAAATAATATCAAAAAATACAGATAAATCCAAATCAATAAAATTATTATCAGAAAAAATTGGAATCAATCAAGAAGAAATTTACACAATAGGTGATGGATATAGTGATATTGAAATGATAAAAGATTTTAATGGTTATGCAATGAAAAAATCAGTTGATGTGTTAAAAAAAGTTGCAAAAAAAGAATGCAATAGTGTATCAGAAATAATAAATGAAATAATGTAGGAGAAAAAATGAAAAGTAAAAATATAGAAGGAAATATCATAATTGCAATAAACGCAATGAAAAAAATAATGGTAATATTTTTAGGACCATTTCTAACAGCATATTTTATAAAGACATCACAAGAAAGTATAATAGATTTATCTATTTATTATATATTTTCATATATATTACTTGCTATTGGTACTTTTATTGTTGCAAATATTATAAAGAACAAATTTAGAATAGGAATGTTTAGGATTGGTGTAATATTAAACTTTTTTTACATAATGTCAATCATTGTTTTAAAAGAAAAAATAATCAATCATTTAGGAATAATATCGGTACTTTATGGAATTTCATCAAGTGCTTATTGGTTCCCTTATAATTTATTTGTAATAAATAAAATAGATAATAATGAAAGAACTGAATATACTGTAAAATCAAAAATTGTCTCATCAGTTATTGGAATATTGTGCCCAATTTTATTAGGCTCAATAATAACAGCAACTAATTATGAATTAACTGCTGTTATTATATTATTTATATCACTTATTCAAATAATACTTTCATTTATGTTAATGCCAAAAGAAGAAAAAAATTTACCTAAATTTAATTTTAAAAATACTTGGAATAAACTAAAAAATAATAAACAAATAAGAAAAATGTCAATAGTAGAATTTTTTATAGGTATGAATGTAAGTGATGGAGCGTTAGAAGTTTTAATGACTGTACTTATATTTAATTCATTTAAAACAAATATGAATTTAGGAATAATAACTTCAATAACAACAGTATTATCAATGATTTGTGTTCATATGTATGGAAAAATATATAAAAACAGAGACGATAAGAAAATTATAATAATCTCTAGTATATTACCAGTAATATCAGTCTTAATATTATTAGTATGGAGGAACAATATAACTGTTATAATTTATAATGTTTGTTATGTTATATTTACATCATTGCTTACATTAACAAGAGAAATTAGATTATTCAATTTATCAGATAGTTATATTGTGGATAAAAATAACCAATGTGAATTCTTTGCAATAAGAGAAGGAATATTAAATTGTGGTAGAGTTTTTGGATATCTAATGCTCTTATTGGCTGGAGTAAGTGGAAGTAATTTGGTCTTAAATGTTGTTATGGTTTTATTAACATTATCAATATTTATAATGGGATTAAATATAAGAAAGATAGAAAAATTTGAAAAATAAAAGAAAGGTGAAAAAAATTTTATGCTAGCAAATAAATTAAATTACGGAGATACAATAGGTGTTGTGGGAGTATCAAATAGTTTAGCTTTAAATAACAGATTTGAAGATTTTAAAAGAGCAGAAAAATTGTTAATAAGTAAAGGCTTTAAAATTAAATTTGGTAAATATATAAAAGAAGATTACTATGGTTCATGTGGTACTAGAAAACAAAAAGCAGAAGATATGATGAATATGTTTAAAGATAATGAAGTAAAAGCAATTATTTGTCTAGCAGGAGGACAAACATGTAATACATTTATTGATTTATTAGATTATGAAGAAATAAAAAAACATCCTAAAATACTAGTAGGTTATAGCGATATAACAGTGTTACTTCAAGCTATTTACAAAAAAACAGAATTAGTAACATTTAGTGGACCAGATTTTGTTTCATTTGGAACTGAATATGCAAAAGAACAATATCAAGTGTTTGAAGAAGCATTTGTTAATAAAAAATTAGATAAATTCAATAATGGCAAAAAAAATATTATTAAGAAGGGAAATGCAGAAGGAAAAATAATTGGTACAAATTTAGGGTGTATGATGTATTTATTAGGAACAGAATATTTACCAGATATGCAAGATAATATTCTATTTATAGAAAGCTATAAAACATCACCTAATGAATGTCAAAGGAGGTTTGCACATTTAAAACAATATGGTATTTTTGATAAAATAAAAGGTATTGTCGTTGGGTATAATTATGATCTACAAAAAGATGAAAATACATATCCTCAAATGGAAGATATATTACTTGAATATTCAAAGAAATATAATTTCCCTATTGTTAAATGTAATGATTTTGGTCACAAGATTGTAAATTCTGTTATACCAATAGGTGGATTCTGTAAAATTGATTGTGAAAATGAGGAAGTTGAAATAATAGAAAAGTTTTTAAAGTAAAGGAAAAATAAGAATATGAAAATAGGAATAGATATAGATAATGTTATAGCAGATTTAGATAAAACATTTTTAGAAGAATTTGAAAGAGAAGATAAAAATAAAAGAAATAAAGGAATTATAAACAAGAATGCTAAACACATTACTGAAGGTATGTTTGATTGGAATTCGGAAGAAATAGAAGATTTTATCTGTAATAATATGGATAGAATGGCTGAAAAATTCGATTTAATAGAAGGTGCTAAAGAATATATTAATAAATTATATGAAGAAAATGAAATATTTTTAATTACTCATAGATCAAATCACTTTTTTAATAATCACGAATTAGTAACTATAAATTGGCTAAATGAAAAAGGCATAAAATATGATAAATTAGTATTCACAAAAAGTAAAGATAAAAGTCCAGAGTGTATTGAGAATGGTGTTGATATTATGTTTGATGATGAAGCAGATAATTGTAAATGTGTATTAAATGCAGGAATAGAATGTTTTTTAATGAAAACAAGATATAATGAAAATTACAGTTTAAATATTCCTATAATAAATGGATGGAAAGAAATATATAGTTTAATATGTAAAAAAAATAAATACAATGTAATTTTAGATACAGACACATATAATGAATGTGATGACCAATTTGCACTAGCATATTTATTGAAAAATCAAGATAAATTTAATATTGAAGCAATTACAGTAGCACCATATTCACATCAATCAAGAAATGTGTCAGTAAGAGAAGGACAAGGATTAAGTTATAACGAAATTTTAAAAATATGCAAATGGTTAAATTTTAATATAAATAATAAAGTATTCAAAGGCTCAACAGATTACATTTGTAATGGATATAATGAAACTAATGATTCAGTAAATAAGATAGTTGAAATAGCACTAAAAAATAATAAAACTTATATATTAGAAATTGGAGCTATTACGAATGTAGCTTTAGCAATTAAGAAAGAACCTAAAATAATTGATAAAATAGAAGTTATATGGTTAGGTGGAAATGAACTAGGATATAAAGACAATCTTGAATATAATTTTAGACAAGATATTGAAGCTGTAAAAATAGTATTCAATTCAAAAGTAAAAATGACCGCATTACCATGCAAAAATGTTGTATCAGACTTGAAAATAGATATAAATACTTTAAAAAATAATTTGGAAAACAAATCAGAATTGTGCAATTATTTAATTGAAAGATTTTATAATGATGGATATCATGGTGTGCAGGAAACAAGAGTGATTTGGGATATATCAGTAATAGCATATATGATAAATAAAAATTGGTTTGAAACAAAAGAAATAAGTTGTCCTAATATCAGAGAAGATAGTTCTTACGAATTGACTGATAATAGACATGTTATTACTTTTGTTACTAAATTAGATAGAGATAAAATATATAACGATTTATTTAAAAAATTAGGAGGAAATTAAATGGAGAATAAATATTATTTTAAAAATGATACAAAACTTACAAACTATTATATGTGTACTGTAAAAGTAGATAATTTAATTTTTTCATCAAGTGAGGCAGCTTACCATGCTGAAAAATTTTTAGATGAAGATATAAAAAAATTGATGACAAAACTCATACCAGATGAAGCCAAACATGTAAGTAGAGAATTAGCTAGATTTATAAGACCGGACTGGGATAATGTAAAATACGATTTAATGGAAAAAGTCGTTCTTGAAAAATTTAAACAAAATCCCGAATGTTTGAAAGAGTTGTTAGATACAGAAAATATGGAATTGATAGAAGATACGACTGGTTGGCATGATAATATCTGGGGAGAATGTACTTGTCAAGAATGCAAATATAAAGAACATAAGAACCTTTTAGGAAAAATTCTTATGGAAGTTAGAAGCAAATTAAAAAAATAGTTTTACAATAAAAATTAGAATGGGAGAAAAAATGGAATTTACAAGTGAAGAAGCAAGAAATTTATTAGAAAAAGAGAGAAATAATGTAAAAGATGATAGATGGATTGACCATTGCATATGTGTAGGGAATAGTGCAGGTAAAATCGCAAAGACATTAAAAGATAAAGGCATAAATGTAGATATTGATAAGGTAATATCATTTGGTTATATTCATGATATAGGAAAAAAATTTAATGAGCATGGAGGAGTATTTCCTCATGCTATAAATGGTTATAACTATATAAAAAGTCTTGGGTATGATGAAGAATACGCAGGAATTTGTATTAAACATTCTTTTTTAAATAATGATATAGACTGCATATCAAATGATAGAAATGAAACAGACAAATCTAATATACATTATAATTTTGTGAAAGAATATATAAAGAATGAATATAGTTTGGAAGAAAAAATAATAAACCTTTGTGATTTAATGTGTACCACTAAAACATTAACTGTTGAAAAAAGAATGATAGATTTATTACTAAGACATGGCGTATTTGCTAAAACACATTATCACATAGAACAAACTATGAAATTAAAAGAATATTTTGACAGTTTATTAGGATATAACTTATATGATTTATTTCCAGAAATAAAAGAAAATTTATAGGATTCAAATTATAAGATATAAAAATTAAGTAATGAAAAATGAAGATTCAATAATATTTATATTTATATATGGTGTAATTGCAAGTCATTTAGGAACAGATAAATATTCAATACATAAAATTTGTTATTCAGTTTGTATTAGTTTAGAAATAATAACAAATGCTTCTCAAGTCACATATTAACTTGGCACAAATACGCCATAAGTTGAGGCCCAGTCCTTGGGTGTCAGAAAGTAACACGAACAACTAACCGTTGATACTGTAAGAAAAAAAGAAAACGCACAATCTGCAAAAAATGAGTTTTTTTATAAAAATAACGAGAAAATGGAATTGAATATGTGATTACTGAAATAAAGTGTTAGGTAATAGCACTTTATTTTAATATATTCTAAAACCATTTTACACTATTACAAGAGATAAGAAGTTGAAAAATTATTAGTAAAATATTATAATAATGGTGGAGGAAAACATAAATGGAAAAAAATAGATATAAAAATATTCAATTAACTCGGAAAAATTACAAAGGCGAATTGTATAACTCATTCTGGTAAATTTCATGTGGATGATGTTATTTCCACAATATTTCTTAGTAAAATTAAAGAAAATATTATTTTAATAAGAGTACCATCTATAAATGAAAAATGGAATTTAGCAAATAAAGTTGTTTATGACATAGGATTTCGGAGAATTTGATCACCATCAAAAAAAAAGAAATGGTCAAAGAACAAATGGAATTTATTATTCATCAATAGGACTATTATGGAAAAAATTTGGAAAAAAATATCTAAATGATATAAAAATAAAAAATGTTGACAAAGTCTATGAATATATGGATAAAGAATTAATTCAATATATAGATGCAACGGATAATATGCAAATGGAATATTTAGAAAATAAGATATCACCTGATTTTGTTAAAATGTGTAATCCTGAATGGAATGAAGATATAACAGAGGAAGAAGCCTTTATTCATGCTTTAAAATTAGCAGATGAATTTTGGGAATTATATATTAAACATGCAGTAGCTGAAGTTGAGGCAATTGAAATAATTATAAAAAAAACAAATGAGGCAAATGAAAATTATGTTATATTTGATAAAGAACTACCATTTAGAAAAGCTATTAATTTGTTGGAAAATACAAATATTAAATATTTAATATTCAAGTCCCAAAGAGAATGTTATGATATTAGGATAATAGATAAGGAAATAGAGTTTAATAAAGAAATTGTTATAGATGATATAAAACAAGCAAGAAGAATATCAAAAATTAGAGATTTAATATATATAGATGCTCATGGAAAATTATGTTGTACTGAAACATTGGATTCTGCAATTAATTTAGTAAAATATAATGAGAAAAAATAAATAATTAATGAGATTATAGATATAATTTTTTAAATTATTTTGACAAGGAGTGATTATATTATGAAACAAATCGAAATAACAGTAAGATTAAATGAAAATATGCAAAGTGCTATAAGTAAATTAGAAAATCAAGGATTCAAAAAAATTAGAGAAAGCCAAATAGATGATGTATATATGACAGCAAAACTAAAGGAATTAAATAAGGATAATATACAGGCTATTTTAAAAAAATCTGTATTATTAAGAAGTCTAAAATTAGAAAATAAAGAAATAAAAAAGATTACATATAAAAATAAAGAGACTGATAAAGATGGAGATATTATATCAGAACAAAAAATAAATTTAGATTGTAATGATTTAGAAAAAGCTAAAGATTTATTTGAACATTTGGAATTTGAAGAACTTATAAGAGTGAGATATAAAGTAATTGTATATAGCAAAGGTAAAGTAGAGTATGCATTTCAAAATGTTGAGAATTTAGGAGCATTAATTGAATACGAGAATATAGATGACTTTGAGGGAAAATCATTAGATGAAATTAATACTGTAAAGAAGAATATGTTTGAAGAAATTAAAAATACAGGTATTAATTTAACTGAAGAGAAAGATGTAAAAAAAGCTTATGAATTAATATTAAATAAATATTTTATATAATGAAGAAAATTTTTGGCTAACTCAAAAATCAATGTCTAAATTATTTAACGTAGCAGAAAATAATATTACATATCATTTACAGAATATATTTAAAACAAAAGAATTAGAGGAAAATCAAACTACTCAAAAAATTAGAGTAGTTCAAAAAGAGGGAAACAGAAAAGTTTCAAGAGAAGTGACTTTTTACAGTCTGGATGCAATTATAGCTGTAGGATATAGAGTAAATTCAAAAGAAGCAACGGATTTTAGAATATGGGCTACTAAAACACTAAAAGAATACATAAAAAAAGGATTTATTCTTAACAGTGAGATGCTAAAAAATGGACCTAAATTTGGAAAAGACTATTTTGATGAATTACTTGTTAAAATAAAAGAGATAAGAGCAAGTGAAAGAAGATTTTACCAAAAAATAACTGACATATACAAAGAATTACAAGATAAAAATTACATTTCAGATTTTGATGAATTAGTAATAGAAACAAAAAAATTAAACGATATTTAAATTATAATTTATAATATAGAGTATTGCATTTAAAATAAAGGAATTAAAAAAATTGATTACTCAAAAATTAACGAAAAATAATATAAAATATATGTGATTACTAAAATAAAGTGTTAGTTAATAGCAGTTACTGGATAATAGCACTTTAATATAATATAAAACTATACTTGACAGTTAACACTACATAATATATAATACAAATATATTTATTAGTAAATATATACATAAGCGAGAACGGAGTGGTATTATGGAAAATGCTGTTAATAAAATTAATACAAATGATAAAGTAGAATTAGTACAAGACTCATCAGAAAATATTAAAAATTTAATTTATACTATTAGAGGAAAACAAGTAATATTAGATAGTGATGTTGCAATGCTATATCAATGTGAAACAAAATATATAAATCGTGTGGTAAAAAGAAACAATGAAAGATTTCCAGAAGAGTTTTGTTTTAAATTAAACGACAAGGAATTTGAAGTTTTAAGGTGCCAATTTGTCACCTTAAAACTTAGTGGAAGAGGACAACATAGAAAATATCTACCATATGTCTTTACAGAGCAAGGAATAGCAATGCTTTCAGCATTATTAAAAAGTGAAATAGCTGTAAAAGTTAGTATAAATATTATGAAAGCCTTTATAGAAATGCGGAAATTTTTATTATCAAACGGACAAGTTTTTGATAGATTATCAAATGTTGAATATAAATTATTAGAACAAAGTAAGGTATTAACAGAACATGAAGAAAAATTTGAAAAAGTATTTGATGAATTACAAAAAAATGAAAAAGAAGAATTCAAACAAAAAATATTTTTTGATGGGCAGATATATGATGCTTATAGTTTGATAATTGGTATTATAAAAAGAGCGAAAAACAAAATTTTAATTATAGACAATTATATAGATGACAGCATTTTAGAAATGCTACAAAAGAAAAACAAAAATGTTGAAGTTATAATTTTAACAATACAAAATAACAAATTAACCAAATTGGATATTCAAAAATTTAATAAACAATATCCAACATTAAAAATTGCATATACAAATAAGTTTCATGATAGATTTATAGTAATTGATAACAAAGAATTATATCATTGTGGAGCATCACTTAAAGATTTAGGAAAGAAATGTTTTGCAATTTCTAAAATAGAAGATATGGAATACATAGAAAAGATAAGTTGTATAGAAGAAGTCAAAACACAATAAAATAATATAAAACATGTGATTACTGAAATAAAATGTTAGTTAATGGCACTTTATTTTTTGCATATTTATTGTAATAATTTGGTATTTATGATAATATAAAATAAAATTAAGAGGCATACAAGAAAAAATCATTATGTGTACAATCTTTAAATTATGTATGTGAAGCTATTTATGATTTTTATATGGTTCATATTATATTTATCATCATAGTTGGTTTATGGTATTAGAAGATTTAATATTATTAATTACTGGAATAATAGCTGTATATAAAAATGATATAAAGAAAATACATAATAATAAAAGTTATAAAGAAAGGTAGGAAAGAATATGAATACTTTTGTTAATTATGCACATAGAGGAGCATCAGCATATGCACCAGAAAATACAATGGCAGCTTTTAAAAAAGCATTTCAAATAGGAACAAACGGAATAGAACTAGATTTACAAAAGACTAAAGATGAAAAAATAGTTATATTTCATGACGATAAAATAGATGAGAAGTCAAATGGAACAGGAAAAATATCGGACTATACATATAAAGAACTATTAGAATTTGATTTTGGAAGTTGGTTTAGTGAAGAATTTGAAAATGAAAAGATAGTTCTATTTGAAGATTTTATGAAAGAAGTATCAAGCAAAGATTTAATTTTAGCAATAGAATTAAAAGAAGAAGGTATAGAAAAAGAAACCTTAGAAATTATAAAAAAATATTATAATAAAGCCAATGTTTTTATTACTTCATTCATATATAATGCATTATTAAATGTTAGAAAATTAGACAAGACTATAAAAATAGGATGGCTTATTAAAGAAGATATAAATCAAAAAAATATATTAGAGTTTATGAAAATTTCTGGAAATCAAATATGTCCACCAGCTGACTTAGTTTCAGAAAATGGAATTAAATTAGCAAGAAAAAATAATCTGGGTGTTAGATTATGGGGAGTTTCTAATGAAAATATAATGTTAAAAGTATATAATTTAGATATAGATGGAATGACTGTGAATTTTCCAGATAAATTAAATGAATTAATAATGAACAATTAAAAATACAGGAATTAATATACGAACATCCAACCGCAATGTTAGATCAATGTGAAATAAAATTTGAATAGCATTTTTAATATAAAATAAAAATAGAGATTCTTAATTAGAACCTCTACTTTTAATTAAATCTCAATTTTAGGCTGATACCTCTCAAGCCACATATTAACCTGGCACAAATACGCCATAAGTTGAGGACCGGTCATAAGCTGACCAAACCAAGGACGAGTAAAAGCAGAACCATCAGTATTCAAAATCTCCAAAATATAATCACGATTAAGAAGACTATTAATAGGTGCATTTTTATCTTTCATGATATCAGAAAGCATACCCTTAACCTTAGTTAAATAAGTAGGATTATGAGTTTTAGGATAAGGAGATTTTTTTCTATCAACAATTTCATCAGGCAAGAAATCCTTACAGATATATCTAAGCAATCCTTTTTCACGGCCCTTTAAAGCTTTAATCTCCCAAGGGATATTCCACACATATTGAGCCAAACGATAATCACAAAAAGGAACACGAAGTTCAAAACCATTATACATAGCCATTCTATCAGAACGGTCCAAGAGAGTCTGCATAAACCAATTCAAAGTAAGATGAGAAATTTTTCTTTTTTCAGCAGTTTCAGGAGAATCTGAATCCAAAATTTCAACTTCAGACAAACTCTCATTATATCTATAATCAATATAGCTTTTTAAATTAACATGATTACCAATAGCAGGATTTAAAAGTTTTTGCCTTTCATCAATAGCAATAGACCAAGGAAAAGTACCACTATTTAATGCATCTTCACGGAAAAACCAAGGATAACCACCAAAAATCTCATCAGCACATTCACCAGTAAGCGAAACAGTCATCTCCTTTTTAACATTTTTACAAAACAACAACAAAGAAGAATCAATATCCGCCATACCAGGCATATCACGAGCAATCATAGCATCCTCTAAATACTCTGCAAGTTCAGGAGTATCAATTACAATTTGATGATGATTCGTATGCAAATTTTTATTCATTAAATTAATATAATAATTATCCGAATTAGGTTGAAAGTCACTTTTTACAAAATTCTTATCATTATCAACATAATCTATTGAATAAGTATCCAAAGGTGGTAAACCATTATCTCTACAATAATCAGAAGCAAATTTTGTAATTATACTGGAGTCTAAACCACCAGAAAGAAAAGTACATAAAGGAACATCAGAAACAAGTTGTTTTGTAATTGCATCATTTAACAAAAACTTAACTTTTTGACAAGTTGTTCCAAAGCTATCTGTATGAGGCTCAGATTTTAATTTCCAATAACGTTCAATGTGCAAACCGTAGCTATTGAATGTTGCACAATGTGCGGGTTTTAGCTCATAAATATCTTTAAAAATTGTGGTACCAGGTGTATGGGCAGGACCAATTCCAAATAATTCACAAATTCCCTGGTTATCTAATTTTTTTTCAATACCAGGATATTCAAATAAAGCTTTAATTTCTGAACCAAAGATTAAAGCGTCATTTTTAATTGTATAAAATAAAGGTTTAACGCCAAAATGATCACGAGCTAAAAACAATTCTTTTTTTCTAGTATTCCAAATAGCAAAAGCAAAAATTCCATTTAAATGATTTACAACATCAGAACCATAATATATATAAGATTTTAATAAAATTTCTGTATCACAATGCCCATTAAAAGAAAAATCATTTTCTAGTAAAACTTCTTTTAATTCTTTTGTATTATATATTTGACCATTATATACGATAACATATTCTCCATAGGAATATCTTTCTATCATAGGTTGTTTTCCGCCGTTCTGGATCAATAACAATAAGTCTTTTATGAGCAAGAGCAACATTTTTGTTTATGTAATAACCATCTTCGTCAGGGCCTCTTTTGGAAAGAGTAGAATTCATATTAAGTAGGATATTTTTTTTAGATGATACATCATTCTTGAAATCTATAAAACCAACAAAACCACACATAAATTACCTCCCAAATGTTTATAAAATTAGTTTTATTTATATTATATGCAATTATTAAAAAAAGTTGCGTTTGAAAAATTTATATGATAAACTAAAACAGGTAATAAATAAGGGAGATGAAATCAAATGTACTTAGGAAACATAGTAAAGCATTTTATGGTAATTACAAGACACAGATGGGTTGTATTCAAGTTATGTTGCAAAGTGGGACAACCATGGAGAGGATTTGTTCATGATCTTTCTAAATATTCACCAACAGAATTTTGGGAAGGAGTAAAATATTTTGATGGACACCATTCTCCAATAACAGATTGTAAAAAAACAGAGGGATATTCAAAGGCTTGGCTACATCATAAAGGAAGAAATAAACATCACACAGATTATTGGGTGGATTTAAGTGCACCAGACAAAACACCAATTATACCATACAAATATGTTGCTGAAATGCTATGTGATAAATTGGCAGCAGGAGTAATATATAAAGGAAAAGATTGGACAAAAGAATATGAATTACAATATTGGTTATATGAAAGAGATAAAACTTTAGTAAATGACCAAGTTGAACAATTAATTACTGATTTTTTTACACAAGTAAGTCAAGTTGGAATAGATAAGGCTTTAACAAAAAAGAATGTGAAAGAACTCTATAGAAAATACTGTATTGATTATAAGAAACAAGAAGAGATTAAACAATAAACAAAAAAATCAAAACTTAAAATTGTAAAATAGTTGACAAAAGCAAAAAATACTTGTATAATTTTATAGTGCAAATAAATCGATAAAATTTCAAATAGATATAAAACAATATATCTTTAAGCAAGGGGGGAATAGAAATGGCACAACCAAAAAGAAGATGGTCAAAAGCAAGAACACATTCAAAAAGATCAACATGGAAAAAAGAAGAACCAAAATTTGCTACATGTCCAAATTGTCATGAACCTGTAATGCCACACAGAGTTTGCTCAAACTGTGGATATTATGATGGAAAACAAGTAGTAGCAAAAAAAGAAACTGAAAATGCATAAAACAATTAGAATAGCACAGGAGTAAAAGTGCTATTTTATTTTTTTTGTAAAAATTTTAAATTTTTTGTATACATTTTTAGATTAGTGTGATATTATGTATGCAAATACAAAAGAAAGAGAGGGAGTATCATGTTTGAAAAATTTTTAAAAAGATCAAGTTGGACAGATATAGTTATTTCAATAATATTTGTACTATTTGGAGCATTATTAATTGCAAAACCAAATGAAACAGTAGGAGCAATTTCCATAATATTAGGTATTGTATTTATAGCAATGGGAGTTTTAAAATTAGTAGAGTATTATACTTCAGATACTAAAGAAGATTGGCTATTAACTATAGCACTAATCACTGTAATATTAGGAGTTGTAATATTATTTGCATCAGATGCTATACTATCATTTTTCAGAATAATAGTTGGAATTTGGATTATTGCAACAGGAATAATGGACCTTCAAACTACATTAGTATGGAAAGAAGTTAAGTCACCATATTGGACAGTTGCAGTTATATTATCAATATTAATGATGCTTGCAGGTATTGTAATCTTAATAAATCAAAATATATTAATTACAACAATGGGAATTATAATAGTTATTTATGGTATTTTAGATATTATTGATAGATTTATATTTATAAAAAAAATAAATGATTATATGAAAAATTAAATTTAAACACAGAAGATGTCTTAAATAGACATCTTTTTTTGTCGGAAAAATCTTGCAAAATACAACAAAATATAATAAAATATAGCATATTGGAGGAAAAAATATGAAAACAGAAAATGAAATAAAAGAACAAAAAGAGTATATAGAAAAAGTAAAAAAATTAAATGAAAATAAAAATTTAAAATATAGTATACTTACAATGGGATGCCAGTTAAACGAAAATGATTCTGAAAAACTATGTGGAATGCTAGAAGAAATGGGATATACAAAAACAGAAAATCAAAAAGAATCAGATTTAGCTTTATTTAATACATGTTGTGTAAGAGAAAATGCAGAGGACAAACTATTTGGAAAATTAGGAGAACTTAAAAAAATAAAAGAAGAACGCGGAACAATTATAGCAATTGGTGGATGTATGATGCAAGAAAAACATATCACAGATAAAATAAAAGAAAGTTATCCATACACAGACATAATATTTGGAACACATACATTGCATAAATTTCCACAAGATTTATATGAAGTTATAGAAAACAAAACAAAGCTAGAAGATGTATTAGACATAGATGGAAAAGTATATGAAGGGTTACCAATCAAAAGAGACAGTAGCATAAAAGCATCTGTAACAATAATGAATGGATGTAATAACTTCTGTAGTTACTGTATAGTTCCATATGTACGTGGAAGAGAAAGAAGTAGAGAGCCTAGAGCAATAATTGAAGAAGTTAGAGAACTTGCAAAACAAGGATATAAAGAAATCACACTACTAGGTCAAAATGTAAATTCTTATTTAAGAGTTGAAAGAGAAAAAAATATTGAATTTGAAGAATATGAAGGTGTAAATTCATTTGCAACATTACTAAGAGCAGTAAACAAAATAGACGGAATAGAAAGAATAAGATTTGTATCACCACATCCAAAAGATTTTACAGATGATGTAATAAAAGCAATAGCTGAATGTGATAAAGTATGTAAATTAGTACATTTACCTTTGCAATCTGGAAATACAAAAGTTTTAAAAGAAATGAATAGAAAATATACTAAAGAACAATACTTAAATTTAGTAGAAAAAATGAAAGCAGGAATACCAAACTTAACACTATCAACAGATATAATTGTAGGATTTCCAGGCGAGACAGATGAAGAATTTGAAGATACATTAGATATTGTAGAAAAAGTAAAATTTGAACAAGTTTACATGTTTATTTATTCAAGAAGAGTTGGAACACCAGGAGACAGAATGGAAAACCAAGTACCAGAAGAACAAAAACATATAAGATTTGATAAATTAAAGGCTTTAGTTGAAAGTCAAATTGCTGAAAATAATCAAAAATATGTTGGAACTTCACAAAGAGTTTTAGTTGAAGGAACAAGCAAAAATAATGAAGATATGCTTACAGGTAGAACAGACAGCAATAAAGTAGTGATTTTTGAAGGAGATAAAAATTTGATTGGAAACATGGTAGAACTTGAAATTGTTTCTGAACATATGTGGTATTTGAAAGGTGAAATAATGGGGACAGTCTAAATTTGTCTCAAAAGAGGAGGAATAATGTCAGAAAAGGAAGAATTTTTTCAAAGAATAAAAACCATAAAAAAGAATGATTTTGAAAAAGTTGTGAATAAGCAAATAACGTTAAAGGAAATGGCTGAATTGTATAATATGGATGTAAAAACATTAAAACAGAAAATAGAAGAGCTAGCCAGCAATGATATTGAATGGAATAATCTTTTCTGTAAATATTATGGTAAAAGAAATGATTATAATGGTTATGATTTTAAATATGAAATGATAGAAATGTTAGAAGAAGATTTATCACAAACACAAATGGCTAAAAAAATAGGAATACCTAGAGAAACGTTAACAACAAAAATAAATCAATTAGATGATGATGATATGTTAAAACAAAAATTAAAAAATCATTCAATTCGTAAGAAAAATCATAAAAATTTAAATGAAGAAGAAAAATTACAATTGATGATTTTTTTAGATGAATATAGAGAAAAAAATAATATAGAAGGAAACCGAGAATACGAAACTACTAAAGGAAGCAAAATTGAGCAAAGATTGTTTTATTTAAATCAGGTTTTGAATTTGTATAATGATGTAAAAGAAAATTATCCTAATTTAAGTGAAAAACAAATTAGTGAACAATTAGATTTTGCTTCTAGTACAATTAGAAGATATAAAAAAGAAAGAGAACTTTTAATAAATTTGCGTGATAAAGAAATGGAAAAATAAGAAAGGCAAAAGAGATATATGAATAATAAAAATTCAAAATATGATAAAAGTGGAATTAATAAAAATACATACAATCTATTATTTAGAGACTATGACAATATACCGGAAGAAGAAAGACCATCTGTAGATAATAGTTATGTAATAACAATGATTCAATCATATACAAGATTTAGAGAAAAAGATATATTTAGTAGGTTATTAAAATTAGCCTTCGAAAAAAAGCATAAAGTTGATTTTTCTAAAATTAAATTTAATCAAGAAACTAAAGCATATGAATATGAATTTAATGGTGAAGTTTATACATTTGATAAATTATCAAATAGAATAGAAGAAGAGAATGTTAAGAAAGAATTGGAGTCAAAAAGAAGATATGGACAATGTCATTCAAAATCTATAGAACTAGCAACGGCACAACCAGAAGCATATATATTAACCGGATATGTTAAAAGGTTTGATGGAAAGTTCTTACATTCTATAGTTGAGATAGAAAAGAAAAACAGAAAATATGTGATAGATTATACCAAAAATATAATTATGCCTAAAGAACAATATGCAAAACTAACGGGTTTTGAAGAACTTGAGCGTATTTCAGATATGGAATATTTACAATATATTCAAAAAATTTTGAATATTCCAAACATAAATCTAAAGGTATACACAACATTTGGAAAAGAAATAGTGAAAGAATTAGAAAAAAATTCTTTTATGTTAAAAAAGGATGATGAGCTAGAAAAAAGACTGGATGAAATAATAACACGAAAATTAGAAGATAGAAAAAATATTAAAAAACAAAATGAAATAGAGGAAGAAGAAAGGGAGTAATAAATATGGCAGAATTTTCACCAATGATGCAAAGATATCTTGAAACAAAAGAACAATACAAAGACTGCATACTATTTTACAGACTAGGTGACTTTTATGAAATGTTCTTTGACGATGCAGTAACAGCATCAAGAGAACTAGAATTAACACTAACAGGAAAAGACTGTGGACAAGAAGAAAGAGCTCCAATGTGTGGAATACCCCATCATGCAGCAGAAATTTACATATCAAGATTGATTGCAAAAGGCTACAAGGTTGCAATATGTGAACAATTAGAAGACCCAAAGACTGCAAAAGGAATAGTAAAAAGAGGGGTTATAAGAGTTGTAACACCAGGTACTGTTGTTGACAGCAATATGCTAGAAGAAAGAAAAAATAATTTCATAATGTCAATTTTTAAATCTGGAATTTACTTTGGAATTAGTGTGTGTGATATTTCAACAGGTGAATTTTATTCTGCAGAAATAAAGGACAACCAAAACTTTCCATTAGTTCTAGACGAAATCGCAAGATATATGCCATCAGAACTTGTAATAAATAGCATGATGTCAGATTGCCAAGAAGAAATGGACAAAATAAAAGAAAGATTTGATTCATATATTACAAGATTTAATGATAAATTCTTTACAGATGATGCGGAAAAAATAAAATATAGATTTAATTTTGTTGATAGTAATCAAAAAGAGATAGAAAATATTGCAGATAAAACATTAGCAGTTTGCTCAATAAATGCTTTAATTGAATATATTGAACAAACTCAAATGACTACACTTGACCACATCAATAAAATAACAGTTTATAATATTTCAAAATATATGTCACTTGATATAAATGCGAGAAGAAACCTTGAAATTACTGAAAAAATGAGAGACAAGTCTAAAAAAGGAACACTTTTATGGGTGCTTGATAAAACATCTACTTCAATGGGGGGAAGAGCTTTAAGAAGATGGCTAAATGATCCACTAATAGATACAACAGAAATTAACAGAAGACTTGAGTCTGTAAAAGAATTAAAAGATGATGTTATTTTAAGAGGAGATATTGTAGAAAATCTTAAAAAAGTATATGACATTGAACGTCTTGCTGGTAAAATGGCTTATGGTAATGCAAATGCTAGAGACATGATAACACTTAAAAATTCATTATCAAAATTGCCGGATTTGAAAAAAGTACTAGCAAATGTAAATTCTACAATGTTAAAAGATTTATACGAAAATTTGGATGAATTACAAGATATCTATGAACTTGTGGATAAATCGATAGTAGAAGACCCACCAATGACAGTAAAAGATGGTGGAATTATCAAACTCGGATATGATGAAGAAATAGACAAGTTAAAAACTGCTACAACAGAGGGCAAAAATTGGATTATTCAATTAGAAGCAGAAGAAAGAGAAAAAACAGGAATTAAAAACTTAAAAGTTGGATTTAATAAAGTATTTGGATATTTTATAGAAGTTACAAAGTCATATTTAGACCAAGTGCCAGAAAGATTTATAAGAAAACAAACATTGACAAATGCGGAAAGATTTATAACAGAAGACTTAAAAAACTTAGAAAATCAAATACTTGGAGCAGAAGAAAAAGTTGTAAACTTAGAATATAATGCATTTGTACAAATAAGAGACGAAATTGCTAAAAATGTAAAAAGACTACAAAAATCAGCAAATATTGTATCAACACTAGATGTACTTACATCATTTGCAACAGTAGCAGAAGATTTAAATTATTGTATGCCAGAAGTAGATAATTTAGGTGTTTTAGACATTAAAGGAGGAAGACATCCGGTAATAGATAAAATGCTTGGAACAGGTGTATTTGTTGAAAATGATACATATTTAGATAAAGAAGATAACAGATTATCAATTATAACAGGTCCAAACATGGCTGGTAAATCAACATATATGAGACAAGTAGCGTTAATCACATTAATGGCCCAAGTAGGCTCATTTGTGCCAGCATCAGAAGCACATATAGGAGTTGTAGACAAAATCTTTACAAGAGTCGGAGCATCTGATGACCTAAGCATGGGGCAAAGTACATTCATGGTAGAAATGATGGAAGTCGCAACAATATTAAAAGAAGCAACATCAAACAGTTTAGTAATATTAGATGAAATAGGAAGAGGAACATCAACATATGACGGATTATCAATTGCTTGGGCAGTTGCAGAATACATTGCAGATAAAGAAAAATGCGGAGCAAAAACACTATTTGCAACACACTACCATGAATTAACAGAACTAGAAGAAAAACTTGAAGGTGTAAAGAATTACAATATAGCTGTTAAAGAAAAAGGTGAAGATATAATATTTTTAAGAAAAATCTTAAGTGGTGGAACAGACGAAAGTTATGGTATCCATGTTGCTCGTTTAGCTGGTGTACCAAAAACTGTAACACAAAAAGCTGATGAAATATTAAGAAGCTTGGAAAGAAAAAATATTTTAACTGGTAAAAAACAAGAAAGTAAAAAGACTGTTGAGGGGCAATTTGATATGTTCAACTATAAACTTGCCGAAATTGCTCATGAAATTGATAAAGTTAATTTAAACGAGTTAACTCCAATTGATGCTTTGAATACTTTAGTTAGAATAAAAGAAAAAATGAAATAAAAATAGGGATTGGGGGACGGGTCTCCAATCCATAATTTTATTTCAAAGGCAGTCTAGTACTGCCAAACTCAAAGCCCATTTTATTCAAAGCAGCTTTAACAGGAATAGGATTAACTTTAGCAAACAAATCATTTATTAAAGGAATACTTTCTAATTGCATATTTTTAGCCACTTCAAGATTACTATTTAAAAAATTCCAAACCATATCATGTGTAAATTTAGGTTTAATGTTTGATAAAACAGAAATAACACCTAATCCACCCAAAGAACAAATAGGAATTGCTTGGTCATCATTGCCAGAGTAAATATGTAAATTATCCCCACACAAATGAGCAATTTCTGCAACTTGCGAAATATTTCCGGCTTGCTTCTTTTATAGCAACAATATTGTCAATTTTTGAAAGTTCTAAACAGGTTTCTGGTTCAATATTCATTCCAGTTCTACTAGGAACATTATATAAAACAATAGGAGTATTAATATTTTCAGCAATGGTTTTATAGTGTGCAATTAACCCTTTTTGAGTTGTTTTGTTGTAATATGGAGTAACAACTAAAACACCGTCAACACCTAAAGATTCAGCAATTTTTGACATCTCAATTGCTTCTTTGGTGTTATTTGAACCAGTTCCAGCAATTATAGGTATTTTTCGTGTAGAAGTTTTATTTTTATGTGTAATTTCAACAGCACATTTTATAACATCAATTTTTTCTTCTTTTGTCATTGTGGCACTTTCACCAGTTGTACCACAGACAATTAATGCGTCAATATCATTATCAATTTGAAATTGTAAAAATTTTTCAAATTCTTTTAAGTTTATACCATTTTCATTAAATGGTGTTGGTACAGCAGAACCTGCACCTTTAAACAAAATTTTTTTCATAAAATCATTTTCCTTTCATTTTTACAAAAATTATATTTTATGCAACATTTAATATGCTACAAAAAATAAAGTATGATATAATATATTTCGTAAAAATAAAAAAATTACTGTTTATAAGTTGGAGGCATATATGGAAAAATTAGAGGACAAAAATGTAAAAAAACTAATAAATAAAAAAATCAATGAAAACGAATTAAATAGAGACAATTTTGCATTTTTTTATTATAATTTGAACACAAATAAATATTACTTTTATAATAAAGAAAAATGGTTTGTTGCAGCAAGCACTACTAAAGTGCAAATTGCGATGTTATATTATGAAAAAATAAATAATAAAGAAATAAATCCAAACATGGGATTTGTATATAAAGCTGAAGATTTCGAAGCAGGAAACGGGCTTATAACTAATAATTGTAAAGTTGGAGATAGTATAGCAATTAAAACTTTATTAAAAGAAATGATAATAAATAGTGACAATACCGCAACAAATATTTTAGCAGATGGATTAGGTGGTAAAAAAATATATAGAAAAGAATTTGCTAAATATACAAGTGTAGAATTACCAGAAAAATTTTATAAAGAAAATATTATTTCAGCGGAATATGGATTAGATGTTTTAAAATATTTATTTAATAACTTGGGAAAATATCAAGAATTGATAGAAGATATGAAAAAATCTTCAGAGTATATGTATTTAAAAAAATATGTTACAGACATTGATATTGCACACAAATATGGAAGTTACAATGGGTATGTTCACGATTATGGAATAGTATATGGAAAAAGCACATATTTAATAGGCATTTTTACAAAGGAAATATCAAACGCAAGTGAACTTATAGCAACAATTTCAAGAGATATTTTAGAAATTGTATAAAAATTTACAGAAACATGAGATTTTAATTGAATTTTTAACCCCAATATGGTATAATTTCTACATAAATGCCTAGATTTGGCAGATAGAAAATTTAAGGAATTTTGGGAATATGATGAACGAATGAAGGGATGAAAATAAAGATGGAAAAAAAGAGAGTATTAACAGGAGACAGACCAACGGGAAAATTACACATAGGGCACTATTTTGGATCACTAAAAACAAGAGTAGAAATGCAAGATAATCCAGAATATGATCCATTTATATTAATAGCAGATGTACAAGCGCTTACAGACAATTTTAATAACCCAGAAAAAGTTAGAAAAAATGTAAGAGAAGTTGCAATGGATTACTTATCAGTGGGAATAGACCCTAAAAAAACAACAATATATATACAATCAATGATACCAGAGACAGCGGAACTAACTGTATTCTATTCAAATTTGGTAACAATAGCTAGACTAGAAAGAAATCCAACAGTAAAAACAGAAATTGCACAAAAAAGAGACATCTTTGGAGAAAGTGTAACATATGGATTTTTAGGATATCCAGTAAGTCAGGCTGCAGATATAACTACATTTGAAGGTGAATTAGTACCAGTTGGAGAAGATCAATTACCACTAATAGAACAATGTAGAGAAATTGTTAGAAAATTCAACAGCATATATGGAGAGGGAGTTCTAAAAGAACCAAAAGCAGTATTATCAAACTCAAAAAGAATAAAAGGACTAGACGGAAACGAAAAAATGGGTAAATCATTAGGAAACGCAATTTACCTATCAGATAGTGAAGAAGAAATAACAAAAAAAGTCATGAGTGCAGTAACAGACCCAGCAAGAATAAAAAAGGATGACCCAGGAAATCCTGATATATGTATGGTTGCATATTATCACAATTTATTTACACCTAAAGAAGATGTAAAAACAGTATGTGAAGAATGCAAAGCTGGAAAACGTGGATGTGTAGCTTGTAAAAAACAATTAGCAAAAAACATAATTGAAGAATTAAGACCAATTAGAGAGAAAAGAGAGTATTATGAAGCTCATCCAGAAGAAGTTGATAAAATTCTAATAGAAGGAACAGAAAAAGCAAGAGCAGTAGCAAAAGAGACAATGAAAAAAGTAAAAAAAGCAATGAAACTAAATTATTTTAACTAAATGGATATTTAAATTATATTAGCAAGATTGATATGTAAAACACAATAGTAAAGGAGGACGAATGTTTACAGATTATACAAAAATAATAATTAAATCAGGAAACGGTGGAAACGGTGCTGCAACATTTAGAAGAGAAAAATATGTAGCAGCAGGTGGACCTGATGGTGGAGATGGTGGAAATGGTGGGAACATCTATTTTCAAGTTGACAAAGACAAAAACACATTAATTGATTTTAGATATAATAAAAAATTCAAAGCAAAAGACGGCGAAAACGGAAGTGGAAGTCGTTGCAATGGTAGATATGGAGAAGATTTATATATCAAAGTACCAATAGGAACTGTTGTAAAAGATGCAGAAACAGGAAAAGTAGTAGCTGACTTATCTAAACCAAATCAAACAGAACTAATATTAAAAGGTGGAAGAGGAGGAAGAGGAAACTCACACTTTGCAACACCTACAAGACAAGCTCCTAGATTTTCAGAAGATGGAGAAAAAGGAGAAGAAAAAGAATTAATATTAGAATTGAAATTATTAGCTGATGTAGGTTTACTAGGATTTCCTAATGTAGGAAAATCAACATTTTTATCAACAGTAACAGATGCAAGGCCTAAAATTGCAAATTATCATTTTACAACAATAAATCCAAATCTAGGAGTAGTAAAAACAAAAAATGGAGACGGATTTGTAATAGCTGATATACCAGGAATTATAGAGGGAGCAAGTGAAGGTATAGGACTTGGAATTCAATTTTTAAGACATGTTGAAAGAACAAGACTATTACTACATTTCATTGATGTATCTGGACAAGAAGGAAGAGACCCAATTGAAGATTATTATACAATAAACCAAGAACTTGCTAAATACAGCGAAAAATTAATGAAACGAAAACAGATATTAGTCGCAACAAAAATAGATAGCATGCAAGACGACACAAATTTGAAAAAACTAGAAGAACTAGCTAAAAAAGAAAATTTGGAATTATTTAAAATATCATCAGTTACAGGTGAAGGTGTAGAAAAACTAATAGACCATGTTACAGAAGTTCTAAAGACATTGCCAAAAGAGGAATTGGTTGAAATTGAAGATAGAGTAGTATACACACTTCAAGATAAAAACCAAGAATGGGAAGCGTACGAAGAAGAAGGAATATTCTATGTTAAAGGTAGAGCAGTAGACAGACTAATGGGAAGAATAAACATAGAAGATAATGAGTCAATGTACTATCTTCAAAAATGCTTGAAAAATATGGGCATTGAAGATAAACTTAAAGAACTTGGCATATGCGAAGGCGATACTGTTAAGATTTCTGATTGGGAACTTGAATGGTATGAATAAAGAGGGATTAAGGGGCCACCACACAAAATCCCTTTAAATTAAGATATAAAATAATAAGTATATTATAAATAAAAAGAAGAGGGATTTTGTGTGGTGGCCCCCTAATCCCTCAAAAGGAGAGAAAGATAATGAATGAAAATAATAACGAAGTAGAAGAATTAGATATAAACCATCTAATGCAAATAAGAAGAGATAAATTAAAGGAATTACAAGAAGAAGGAAAAGATCCTTTTGAAATAACAAAATTTAACAGAACAAATACTGCAGGTGAAATAAAAGCAAATTATGATGAATTTGCAGAAAAAGATGTAACTGTAGCTGGAAGAATTATAGCAAAAAGGATAATGGGAAAAGCATCATTTTGTACAATACAAGACAGTGACGAAAAAATCCAAAGTTATGTAAGTATAAATGATTTAGGAGAAGAAAGTTATAAAGCATTTAAAACATATGATATAGGAGATATAATAGGAATAACAGGTTTTGTATTCAAAACAAGAACAGAAGAAATATCTGTACATGCAAAAGAAGTAACTTTACTTTCAAAATCATTAAGACCACTACCAGAAAAATTCCATGGATTAAAAGACCCAGATTTAAGATACAGACAAAGATATGTTGATTTAATAATGAATCCAGATGTAAAGAAAACATTCGAAATAAGAAGTAAAATAATAAGCAATGTTAGAAACATATTAGAAGAAGAAGGATATTTAGAAGTTGAAACACCTGTATTAAATACAATATCAGGTGGGGCAACAGCAAGACCATTCATAACACATCATAATGCATTAGACATAAGTATGTACTTAAGAATTGCACTAGAATTAAACTTAAAAAGATTAATAGTAGGTGGATTTGACAAAGTATATGAAATAGGAAGAGTATTCAGAAATGAAGGTATGGATATTAGACATAACCCAGAATTTACAATGCTTGAATTATATGCATCATACCAAGATTTTCATGATATGATGGATATAACAGAAAAAATATTCTCACAAACAGCTCAAAAAGTTTTAGGAACAACAAAAATAACATATCAAGGTCAAGAAATTGACTTAACACCAGGATGGAAAAGAATTACAATGATTGACAGTATAAAAGAAGCATGTGGGGTAGACTTTAATGAGATAACAACAGACGAAGAAGCAGTAGCATTAGCAAAAGAAAGAGGAATAGAAATTCCAGATGTAACAAAAGAAACAAGAGGAGATGTAATTAGTTTATTCTTTGATGAATATGTAGAAAAAACTTTAATACAACCAACATTCATATATGAATATCCAGTAGAAATATCACCACTTGCAAAAAAATGTCCAAATAACAAAAAAATGACAGAAAGATTTGAAGTATTTATAGGTGGTAGAGAATATGGAAATGCATTCTCAGAATTAAATGACCCTATTGACCAATATGAAAGATTTAAAAAACAAGTTGAAGCAAAAGAAGCTGGTGACGAAGAAGCAGGTATGATGGATGAAGATTACATCAATGCATTGGAAATAGGTTTACCTCCAACAGGTGGACTAGGTATTGGTATTGACAGATTCGTAATGTTATTAACAGACGCAGCTTCAATAAGAGATGTATTATTATTCCCAACAATGAAACCATTAAATTAATTTAAAAAGCATCTACTATTTATATGAAGATGATTTGTCATTTAAAACATATGAATCATAAAATTTATATAGATTTTATAAAACAAAAGAAGAGAGGAAGTTTATGAATTATATAAAAAAGAATATGAAAGGGATAACATTAATATCTCTTGTAATAACAATAATATTGTTACTTATATTAGCAGGAATTAGTATAAGATCAATAGTAGGGTCTAATGGGATATTAAAAACTGCTCAAAAAGCAACTAAAGATTATGAAAATGATCAGACTGATGAGAAAGAATATATAGATTCATTAGAAGATGATACAGAAGAAAACACTGAAAATTTACCAGAGAACACCCCAGAAAATCCACAAGAAGTAGGAGAAAGAGTAGCATTAAAAGAAGAATGGAAATCAGAAAAAAAGTCAACAGTATATGCTGTATCAATTGGAGATGGAGAAACAATACCAGTTCCAAAAAGATTTTTCTATGTAGGAGGAAATTTTAGAACTGGAGTAATAATATCTGATAATGAACAAGATAAATATGAAGAAGGAAAAGATAAAACAACATACGAATATACAACAAAACTAAAAGGAAATCAATTTGTTTGGATACCTTGTACAGAGACTGAATATAAAAAATGTGATTCATGGAATGGAACAACACAGACTGATACAATCCTAGGAGATTGTGTTTGGGACAAAAATACGCCTGACTTTGAATTAGTACAAATAAAAAAATATGGTGGATTTTATATTGCAAGATATGAAGCGGGACTTGCAAATACAATAAAAGAATTTACAACAAATCAAAAACATACGAGTTTAAACTCTGTATACAACAAAGATGGAGTACCTCAAAGTAAAGCAGGGATTATACCATGGATGTATATAAATTGGACGCAATCAAAAGAAAATGCAGAAAAAATGTACAATAATATTTATGTTAACAGTGGTTTAATTACAGGCACGCAATGGGATGTTATACTAAATACAATGCTTTCAAAAAATGCAATAAGTGCAAGTGAGTTAACAGATTCTGAATCATGGGGAAATTATGCAAATAACGAAATACAATATACAGGAAGACTAGCTAGAGCAGATTATAATATAACAAATTCAAATGCTTGGACATTAAAACCATTTGGAACAATAACAACAGGACAAACATCAAGTTATAGTAAAAACAATGGAGATTTATTAACTACAGGAGCAAGTGATATAGCACAAAGATATCATATATTTGATTTTGCCGGTAATTTATGGGAATGGACAGATGAAGAGGATATTTATAAAAATAATACAAATAAGCAATATCGTATAACGAGAGGTGGAAGTTACAATAATTTATCTAACAATATGTGCGTATGTTACCGTGCAGGTAGTGGTGCTGTAGATTATACAGGATTTAGTACACGGATTTCGTGTGGTACTTTATATTAAATAAAAAAGGAGATTTATATGTTTGGATTTAATTTTGATAAAAAAACGATGTATATGATAGCTGGAATATTGTTATTATTCGTAGTAATACAATATGTAGCAAATCCAGGGCAATTACTAGGATTATTATTAAGTGCTCCAGGAGTATTAATTGCAATAACATTTCATGAATTTGCACATGGATATGCAGCATATAAACTAGGAGATGATACTGCAAAAAATCAAGGAAGACTAAGCTTAAATCCACTTGCACATTTGGACCCAATAGGAACATTAATGTTATTAGTAGCAGGATTTGGATGGGGAAAACCAGTCGAAGTAAATCCAAGAAATTATACAAGAAAAATATCAATGGAAAAAGGTGAAGCAATAGTTTCTCTTGCAGGACCATTAATGAATTTTGTACTTGCAATAATATTTACATTAATATATTGTGCAATATACAAATTTGCAAGCACATCATTTTTAGTATCAACAATAGGTAGAATAATAACGCTATTAATATCAACTACAATTTCAATTAATATTGGGCTTGGAGTATTCAATTTAATACCATTACCACCATTAGATGGATCAAAAATAATAATGCCATTTTTACCATACAAAGCAAAAGAATTTTTTGTAAATAATGAACAAATATTTTATATAATTTTTGTATTATTATGGATAACAGGTTTAGCTGGAACAATAATAACACCAGCAATAAATTGGGTTTCTAAAGGAATACTAGCATTAGGAAAAATGATTTTTAGATAATAATAAAAATAGGGATTTGGGGGCCAGGACTCATAATCCCTAATTTTAAAGGAGAAAAAAGATGAAAAAAGATGTATTAACATTAGGAATAGAATCAAGTTGTGACGAAACATCAGTTGCAGTAGTAAAAAATGGAAGAGAAATATTATCAAATATAATAGATACACAAATACCAATACACGAAAAATATGGAGGAGTAGTGCCAGAAATAGCATCAAGAAATCATATTGAAGCAATATCAAGAGTAACAA
Source organism: uncultured Clostridia bacterium (assembly GCA_934168305.1). GTDB lineage: Bacteria > Bacillota > Clostridia > TANB77 > CAG-508 > CAG-269. The sequence continues at coordinate 28,542 of CAKPNF010000011.1, forward strand.
AAAAAGCATTAGAAGAAGCAAATGTTACATTTAATGATATAGATGCAATAACACCAACATATGGGCCTGGATTAGTAGGGGCATTGTTGGTAGGACTATCATATGCAAAAGCATTAAGTTTTGCAACAGATAAACCATTAGTAGGTGTAAATCATATACAAGGACATATTGCAGCAAATTATATTACATATCCAGAATTAGAACCACCTTTTTTATGTGTAATGACATCTGGTGGTAACACACAACTAGTACATGTTAAAAACTATACAGAATTTGAAGTACTTGGAAAAACTAGAGATGATGCAATTGGTGAAGCATTTGATAAAGTTGCAAGAGTGGTTGGACTTGGATATCCAGGAGGTCCTAAAGTAGATAAATTAGCAAAAGAAGGAAATCCTAATTCAATTGAATTACCTAAAACACATTTTGATAATTTAGATTTCAGTTTTAGTGGCATAAAAACAGCTGTAATAAATTTACATCATAAAAATCCTGATATAAATAAAGCAGATTTATGTGCTAGTTTTGAAAGAACGGTAACTGAAATATTAATAGAAAATGCAAAAAAAGCATTAAAACAAACAGGATTAAAAATAGTTGCATTAGCAGGAGGAGTATCTGCTAATAGTTATATAAGAAATGAGTTTTTAAAATTAGAACGACTTGGTATAAAAGTATACATGCCAGATTTAAAATTATGTACAGATAATGCTGCAATGATTGCATCAGCTGGATATTATAATTTTATTAAAGGTGAAAGAAGTAAATTGGATTTAAATGCAATTCCAAACTTGAAATTATAATAAAAAAATGGTATACTAATTAAGTAACTAAAAATAGACGGCAGAAAAACGGAGGTAGCAAAATGGAAATTGGATGTTATTTTTGTGAAAGATACATTAACCCTAATTATAAAGAAGTTGATGTTTTAAAACGGTTTTTAAATTCAAATGGTGAAGTTCAGTCTATAAGAAAAACTGAATGTTGCCCAAGGCATCAAGTTGCATTAAAAACAGAAACAAAAAAAGCAAGAGAACTTGCATTACTACCAATGTAACAAGAAAAAGGCAAAAGATAATTCTTTTGCCTTTTTTGTTGCTTTTTAAAAATTATTATAGTAAAATTACAATATATTAGAAAGGAAATAAGCAAAAATGGCAATATATGTAATAGGAGATTTACACTTATCATTTAATACAAATAAGCCAATGAATGTATTTGGACAAAATTGGCAAAACTATGAAAAAAAAATAAAACAAGACTGGCTATCAAAAGTAAAACCAGACGACTTAGTAATGTTGCCAGGAGACTTTTCATGGTCAATGTATTTAGACGAAACAGAAAAAGACTTTGAATTTATAAACAATTTACCAGGAAAAAAAATATTGTTAAAAGGAAATCATGATTACTGGTGGACTACATTAACAAGCATGAGAAAATATATAAAAGAAAAAGATTTTGAAAATATAGACTTTCTATATAATAATAGTTATGAATTTGATAACAAAATAATTGTAGGAACAAGAGGATGGAGTTTATCAGAAGAGCAAGAAGATATTAGATTAACAAAAAGAGAAATAGCAAGATTAGAACTATCAATAAAAGATGGAATATCAAAATATGGAAACAACAAAGAGATAATAGCATTTATGCACTATCCACCTGTAACCAAAAACTACATGAATACTGAATATATAGAACTACTAAAAAAATATAATATAAAAAGATGTTTTTATGGACATCTACACGCAAGTTCAATTCAAGATGCTGTTGAAGGAAACATACAAGGAATAGAACTAAAATTAATTAGTAGTGACGGACTAAATTTCAAATTATGGCAAATCTAAAATCAGGGATTAAGGGGCCACCACACCAAATCCCTCATAAATACAGCAGAAAACATAGGAGAAAATTATGGACTTAAATAAAGATGTAAAATATATAAAAGGAGTAGGACCTAATAGAGTAAAACTTCTTAATAAAATAGGAATATTTACATTAAAAGACTTAATAACATACTATCCAAGAGGATATGAAGACAGAAGTAAACCGAAAAATATATGTGAATGTGTAAATGGAGAAGTTACATTAATTGAAGCAATAGCTGTTTCAAGATTTATAGATACGAGAATAAGCAAAGGCAGAACTATGCAAAAATTAATGGTCAGAGATGAAACAGGACAAGCTGTTATTACATGGTTTAATCAGCCATACTTAAAATCAAAATTTCAAATGCGGAAAAAAATATAGATTTTATGGAAAAATTGAATTTCAATATGGAAAAATAAACATGAATTCACCAGTATTTGATGAAATAGAAAATACAAATAATACAGGAAAAATAATTCCAATTTATCCATTAACATTTAGTTTAACACAAAATACATTAAGAAAAATAATTGAAAACGGAATACAAGATGTAAAACAACAAAGTGGATTAGAAGAAACATTGCCAGAATACATATTAGAAAAATACAAATTAGAAAAAATAAATGAAGCAACAAACAATATACATTTTCCAAAAGAATTCGACGATTTTAAAAAAGCCAGAAAAAGATTAGTATTTGAAGAACTATTATCAACACAATTAGCATTGTTACAATTAAAAAATAATAATTTAACAGACAAAAAAGGTATACAATTCAATTCAGAAGTACATATGTCAGATGTGATAAATACATTACCATTTAACTTAACAAAAGCACAGCTAAGAGTCTTACAAGAAATTGATGAAAATATGGAATCTGAAAAATCAATGAATAGATTACTACAAGGAGATGTTGGCTCTGGAAAAACAATCGTAGCAATGATATCAGCATACAAAGCAGTAAAATCGGGATATCAAACAGCAATACTAGCACCAACGGCAATACTTGCAGTACAACATTTAAATAATTTCCAAAAAATCTTAGACAAATTTGATATAAAATGTGAATTATTGATATCAGGCATTACAAAAAAGAAAAAAGAAGATATCTTAGAAAGATTAAAAAATGGTGAAATAGATATATTAATAGGAACACATGCAATGCTTGAAGAAAATGTAGAATTCAAAAATTTAGGACTAGTTGTAACCGATGAACAACACAGATTTGGAGTAAAGCAAAGAACAAAAATTGCAGAAAAAGGACAAAATCCAGATGTATTAGTAATGTCAGCAACACCAATACCAAGAACATTAGCATTAATATTATATGGAGATTTGGATATATCTATAATAGATGAACTTCCACCAAACAGAAAAACAATAGAAACATTCGCAGTAACAAAAAGAATGGAAGAAAGAGTAAACAATTTTATAAAAAAACAAGTAGATGAAGGAAGACAGGCATATATAGTATGTCCTTTAGTAGAAGATAGCGAAGAAGAAGACAATGATTTAAAATCAGTAATAACGCTATATGAAACATGCAAAAAAGAGACATTCTCAGAATATAGAGTAGAATATATACATGGTAAGATGAAACAAAAAGAAAAAGATGACATTATGAATAGGTTTAAAAATGGAGAAATAGATATATTAATTTCAACAACAGTAATTGAAGTAGGAGTAGATGTACCAAATGCAAGTATAATGGTAATAGAAGATGCACAAAGATTTGGATTAGCACAGTTGCATCAATTAAGAGGAAGAGTTGGAAGAGGAGAATACAAATCATATTGTGTACTAAAATATAAAGGAAATGGACAAAACACAAAAGAAAGAATGAAAGTAATGTGTGAAACAAATGATGGATTTGTAATATCACAAAAAGACCTAGAATTAAGAGGCTCTGGAGATTTCTTTGGAACAGCACAACATGGAATACCAGAATTTAAAATATCAAATTTATTTACTGATATGGATATACTAAAATTAGCACAAGAAGCAGCAATATCAATTGTAGACAAAGATGGAAAATTAGAAAAAGAAGAAAATAAGCTTTTAAAAGAATTAGTTAAAGACAAATTTACAGATAGAATTGAAATTTAAAATGGGTCAAAAAGGGGTGTCCCATCTGACCCAAGGAGGAAAATTATGGTTATATTTGGAATAGATATTAGAGCATATTTTTTATTATTTATGACATATGCATGTTTAGGATGGTGCATGGAAGTTATTGGAAAACTAATACAATATAAAAGATTTATAAATAGAGGTTTTTTAATAGGACCATATTGCCCAATATATGGATATGGAGCACTGTTAATTACATTTTTATTAAAAAAATATACAAATGACCCAATCACATTATTTATAATGGCTATATTAGTTTGTGGAACACTAGAATATTTAACAAGTTATTTCATGGAAAAGATATTTCATGCAAGATGGTGGGACTACAGTCAAAGAAAATTTAATATAAATGGAAGAGTTTGCTTAAATACTATAATTCCATTTGGATTATTAGGTATGTTTATAATGTATGTATCAAATCCATTTTTAATAGGCAAAATAGAAAGTTTATCAGAAACATGGCTAAATATACTATTTTGGACTTTATTAGTAATATATGTAATAGATAATATAATTTCAGGAAAAGTTATAAACTATGTAGGAAAAACAACAAAGAAATTTGGAAAAGATTTAGATAATACAGAAGAAATAACGAAAAAAGTAAAAGAAACATTACAGGCAAAATCTGCATTATATAGAAGATTATTAAATGCATATCCAAAAATAAAATCAATTAAAGTAAAAATAAAAGAAAAACAAGAAGAATTAAAAAGACAAGTAGAAGAGCAAAAAAATGAAGTAAAAGAAAGTGTAAAAAAACAGAAAGAAGAGATTAAAGAAAAAATAGAAAATTTAAAAGAAGATAAAAAATAAGAAGGAAACTTTTATGAAAAAATTTGATTTTAAAGAGAAATATAAAATAATACAAAGAATATCAACTAATATGGGAAATGACCATATTAGTGAATTCTCTGCACAATGTTCATATTACACAATACTATCATTCATACCATTTGTAATTGTATTAATTACGCTTATACAATACACAAATATAGATCAAAAAACATTATTTGATGTCATTTCAAAAATAATACCATCAAGTATGAATGAATTTGTAATTGGAATAGTTAGAGAAGTATATTCTAAATCTATAGGAACAATTTCAATATCAATTATATTCACACTATGGTCAGCCGGAAAAGGTTTATTTGCATTAACAAAAGGGTTGCACTCTGTATATAACACAGATGAAGATAGTGGAAAATCAGTTATATATTTAAGAATAGTTTCATTAGTAGAAACAATAATTTTCATTGTATTAATAATGATTGGATTAGTTTTATTAGTGTTTGGAAATAGTTTAAAATCAATTGTACAACAACACTTTGGTGGACTTGAGAACTTTAATATGTTTTCACAAATAATAACTGAAATAGGATTTGTATTTATAACATTTATTATCTTCTTATTTTTATATAAATTCATGCCAAAACACAAAGTGACCTTTAAAAGTCAAATTCCAGGAGCAATATTTGGTGCGATAGCACTTAATGTAATTTCATTTATATTCTCTAAATATTTAGATATATTTAAAGGATTTTCTATAACCTATGGAAGCTTGACGACATTAATGCTTATAATGATGTGGACATATTCATGCTTTTATTCTTTGTTTTTAGGATCAGAAATAAACAAAGAAATAATGAAAAAATTAAACAATAAAAATTTTGACACATAAGTATATAAATGATAAAATACTTAAGAAAAATATAATAACATAAGAGAAGGAACAAAAAATGCAAAAAACAGATATAGATACAGTAACAAATGTAATATTAAATAACGAATATAGTTTACACGAAAATAATAAACAAAATAATAATGAATCCAATGATAATAAAAACAAAAAGAAAAAAAATAGACATAAGAAGAAAAAAACAATAAAGCAAAAAATATTTTTATGCCTAAAAATATTAATAGGATTGATTGTACTAGCAATAATATTTATATTTTTATTCTTCAAAACATCATTATTTCAAAAATACAAAGAACTATGGGTAGTAACAGCAATGTCAACAATGAACCATCAATATTTAGCGACATGGTTTTTATCAGATGAGGAGATACAAGAAATAATGAATAAATTAGAAGTACAGAATAATGAAAACTCAAACTCTGATGATATAAAAATAGTTGAAGTAAAAGACAATAAGAAAGAAATAACTGTTGAAAAAATAACAGGGAAGAATTATGTTGGATATGTAATGATAATTCCAGATGCAACAAAAGTTAATCTGGTTGATGGACGAAAATCAAATAGAGGTTCAAAGCTAAGTGAGATTGTTAAGAACAACAACGCTATTGCAGGAATAAACGCCGGAGGATTTGCCGATGAAGGTGGAGTAGGCTCTGGAAACATTTTATGTGATGCAACTATAATAAATAAAAAATTATTATATGGAAATAAAACATCCAAATATAGTCTAATTGGACTAAGCTCAGATAAAAAGTTAGTGTTAGGAAAGTATACATATCAACAAGCATTAAATGAGGGAATAGACTCAGCTGTAGAATTTGGACCATATATAATAGTTAATGGAAAAAATCAAATTACAAATGCTAGTTCAGGAGGAATACACCCAAGAATGGCAATAGGACAAAAAAAGGATGGAACGTTTATATTTGTTGTTGTTGATGGAAGACAACCAGGGTATAGTATAGGAACAAACCTATTAGAGTTACAAAATATATTTAATAAATATGACGCATATAATGCTGCAAATTTAGATGGAGGTTCATCTGCTACTATGTATTATAATGGTAAAGTTGTAAATAAAACATCAACGCCGATGGGAGAGAGATATTTGCCAAATGCATTCATAGTAAAAAAATAAACCAAGTAGTGTCATTCTTGAATTGGTGGTTCAACTTGTCTCACAACCAATTCAAGAATGACACTACTTGGTTTACATTTTATATAAATTAATATCTACAGAACTGCCATTACTTGAAGCTTTAATCTTTATATCAAAACCAGTATTATTTTTAAATTTTAAATCATAACTACCATAGGCAACAGCAGCATCCTTACCATTTGCAATATAAGGAACTTTGTTACTATGTTCATGTCTTTCTGTAACAGTCAAATTAGGAACTTTAAGAACAGCATTATATAAAGTTGTACTAACTTGACAATTTCCGCCACCTAAGCCCTTTTTCTTATTACCATCATTATCGAAAATATCAGCCTTTTGATATCCTTTTGCAGAAGTAGCTTGTCCAACAGTATTACAAAAAGAAAATGTTGAACCATTAGCAACTATTGTTTCATTCAATGTAGAACAAGTTATATTAATATTGTTTTGCCTAGCAGAATCTTTAGTATAGATTTTTGTGGAAAAAGATGAAATAACTTCTTCTGTTTTTGGAGTGGTTTCTGTTGGAGTTTGAGGTTCTGAGGCAATATTTAAATTATCCGTATTATTTTGAATTGAATTTTTTGTATTAATATTAACAGTATTTTCAGAATTACTCATATTGTTGTTATAATTGTTTTCTAAATTATTTTGTTGATTAGTAACGGTCTTTTGTGCAGAGTAATTAGATTTTTTTGAGTCATTATTTCTTGTAAAAATATAAATTCCAATTCCTATAGCAATAATAAATATAATTAAAATTATCCATAATTTGTTTTTCAAATTCATCACCAAAATTAGTATAACCAAAAAAAGTCATAAAATACAAAAAATATGAATATAATATGTGCAAAAGGAATTGTCCCAAAAGGAGGAAAATTTGAAAGATATAGATGAAATTTTAAGATATTTTCCGAGCAAAATATATCAAATATTTTTTAATTTATTTAAAGAAAATGATAAAATAGTAAATGAAATACAAGAAATAAGAATGAGAACGGATAGACCGATATTATTAAAATTAAGAGAAAGAGATTTAATACTTCAATATAATATTTCACAGACGGAAATATTACAAATACTAGAAAGATTATGTGAAAATTCAATATATGCTTATAAAAATCAAATTTGTGAAGGATTTATAACAATAAAAGGAGGACATCGTATAGGATTAACAGGTTCATGTGTTATAGAAAATGGAAAAATTACAAATATAAAGTACATATCAAGTTTGAATTTTAGAATAGCAAGAGAGATATTAAATTGCAGTACCAGAATATTAAGAGAAATTTTAGATATAGAAAATAAAAACATATATAATACGATAATTGTTGCTCCTCCTGGAAAAGGAAAAACTACAGTTTTAAGAGATGTTATTCGAAGGTTAAGCAATGGAATTGATGAGATTAATTTTAGAGGGAAAATTTGTGGTGTTGTTGATGAAAGAGGAGAAATTGCTGCAATGTATAAGGGGGTTCCTCAAAATGATGTTGGAATAAGAACTGATATTATTGAAAATGTCAACAAAAATCAAGGAATACATATGTTAGTAAGAACAATGTCTCCAGAGATAATTGCATGTGATGAAATAGGAAGTAAAGAAGATGTTGAGGCTATTCATTATGCATTGTATTCAGGTGTAAAGGGTATATTTACGATGCATGGTAAGAATGTTGAAGATATAAAAAATAATAGACAAATCTATGAGTTGATAGAAAATAGGGAAATTCAAAAAGTTGTTTTTTTATAATTTTTGACATTAATATGAATTTAATATATAATACTTATTATACTAAATAATTAGTATTTGTAACTGTAAACCACGCAAATAATAAAAGGTGGTGAATTATATGAAACATATTAAAACAGTTGCTGGTAACAATTTAAGTAAAAGCATCAAATATGGTGGATGCGGAGAATGCCAGACATCTTGCCAGTCTGCGTGCAAGACTTCTTGTACAGTAGGAAATCAGACTTGTGAGAAACTTTCAAAATAAGAAGTAAATTTTTAAAATGTTTCAAGCAAAAAGGGAGTGTTTATTAATATAATAAATGCTCTCTTTTGAAAAAAAATCCAAAAAACTTGTAAAATCAAAAAATATATGTTAATATAATATATGTAAATAAAATCCAATTAAAAAGCAAAGTATATATATTAAAAACATTTATACAGAAAAAATATCCAAGGCTGAGAGATATTTAAATAAAATATATAGAAATTTCACTTTTTAGGACTTCTTTTGAACAAAATACAAACAAGTAAATTAATTAGAAAGAAGCGGCTGCACCGTTAAAACTACAATGAGGTTAGTAAAATAAAAACTAATAAATTTAGGTGGTACCACGGAAAGTCCATTTCGTCCTATAAACAAGGATAGAAATGGACTTTTTATCCATTTAGGGACAGGTACTAAAAGAACACAAAGATTTGGCAGACAAAATTTTGAAAAAAAATTTTGGATGACGATGAGCAAACGAATAGAAAGGGAGTATAAAAATGAAAGAACAAATTGAAATCATCAAAAAAACAGCTATTGAAGAAATAGCAAAAGCAGAAAACCTACAAACGCTAGAAAATGCAAGAGTAAAATACCTAGGAAAAAAGGGTGAACTTACAGCAGTATTAAGAGGAATGGGAGGACTAAACCCAGAAGAAAGACCAATAATTGGAGGATTAGTAAACGAAGCAAAAGAAAACGTAGAAAAATTAATTCAAGAAAAAGAAAATAAATTCAAGCTAGAAGAATTAAATAAAAAGCTAGAAGCAGAAAAAATAGACATCACATTACCAAGCACAAAAATGAAAAGAGGAAGCTTACATCCAGTAACAAGAATAATAGAAGACATAGAAGATTTATTTGTATCAATGGGATATGATGTTGTAACAGGACCAGAACTTGAAAATGATGAATATTGTTTTGAAAGATTAAACCTTCCAAAAGGACACCCAGCAAGAGATATGCAAGACAGTTTTTATATAACAGACGAATATTTATTAAGAACACAAACATCAGCAGTTCAAGCAAGAACAATGATGGCAAACACAGAAAAATCACCAATCAGAATGATTACAGCAGGAAAAACATATAGAAGAGAAGACGACGCAACACACTCACATCAATTTAATCAAATAGAAGGTTTGGTAATAGACAAAAAAGAAAGAAATGTTTCTTTAGCAGATTTAAAAGGAACACTAGAAGTTTTTGTTAGAAAAATAATAGGAGCAAATCTAGATTTAAGATTTAGACCAAGCTACTTCCCATTTACAGAACCATCATACGAAGTAGATGTAACATGCTTTAAATGTGGAGGAAAAGGATGTAATCTATGTAAACAAACAGGATGGATAGAAGTATTAGGAGCAGGAATTGTACATCCAAATGTTTTAAAAATGAACGGATATGACCCAGAAAAATTTGGTGGATTCGCATTTGGAACAGGTATTGATAGATTAGCAATGTTTAGATATGGAATTACAGACATGAGATACTTGTATACAAATGATGTTAGATTTTTATCACAATTTGACAGAAAAGATGAAGAATAAAAGGGATTAAGGGGCCACCACACAAAATCCCTTTAAATTAAGATATAAAATAATTATTATATATAAATAAAAAGAAGAGGGATTTTGTGTGGTGGCCCCTTAATCCCTCGAAGGAGGAAAAAATGAATTTAAGTTTAAATTTTGTAAAAGATTATATAGATTTAGATGAGGAACTAGATGTTAAAGAAATAGCAGAGGCAATGACAAAGGCTGGAAATGAATATGATTCAGCAGAGAAATTAGTAAATGCAACCAAATTAGTAATAGGAGAAATAAAAGAATGTGAAATGCATCCAGATTCTGACCATTTGCACCTATGCAAAGTTGATATTGGAAGTGAAGTTCTTAACATTGTTTGTGGGGCACCAAATGCAAGAGAAGGTATAAAAGTAATTGTTGCACAAGTTGGAGCAGAACTACCAGGAGATTTTAAGATAAAAAAAGGTATGATAAGAGGTCAAGAGTCAAATGGTATGTTATGTGCTTTATATGAAATAGGAATTGATAAAAAATTCTTATCAGAAGCAGATAAAAACGGAATACACGAATTGTCAGCAGATGCTCCTGTTGGAGAAGACCCAATAAAATATATGGGGTTAGATGATGGGGTTATTGATTTTGAACTAACAGCAAACAGAGGAGATTTATTAAGTATTTTAGGTATGGCTTATGAATTAGGAGCAATTTATGATAAAAAAGTAAAGCAAGTTGAATATGGATACAAAGAAAATGGAGAAGATGTAAACAAAGAATTTTCTGTTGAAGTAGATACTGAAAACTGTAAATTATTCTTAGCTAAAAAGGCTAAAAATGTAACAATAAAAGAAAGCCCAGAATTTATTAAAAATAGATTAATTGCTTGTGGAATTAGACCTATAAACAATGTTGTAGATATTAGTAATTATGTAATGTTAGAATTAGGCCAACCACTACACTTCTATGATGCAGATAATTTAGGTAACAAAATAGTTGTTAGAATGGCAGAGAATGGAGAAAAATTAACAACACTAGATAACACAGAAAGAACTTTATCAAATGAAGATATAGTCATAACAGATGGAACAAAAGCCATTGGTTTAGCTGGTGTTATGGGTGGACTAGACACAGAAGTTGAAGAAACAACTAAAAATGTAATAATTGAATCAGCAATATTTGATTCTGTAAAAGTAAGAAAAACATCAAATAAAATATTAAGAAGTGAAGCAAGTAACAGATTTGAAAAAGGCTTAGACCCTGCAAGAACTTATATGGCAATGGAAAGAGCTTGTACATTACTACAAAAATATGCAAATGCAGAAATTGAAACAGGAATTGTAAAATATGATGTTACAAAAAATGAAGAAAAAGTTATTGAAATATCATATAAAGAAATAAATGATGTGCTAGGAACAAACATATCAAAAGAGGACATTGTTGATGTATTTAGAAAATTAGACTTCAAAACAGATGCAAAAGAAGATACAGTAATAGTTACAGTACCAACAAGAAGAATTGATATATCAATTAGAGCAGATTTAATAGAAGAAGTTGGAAGAATCTATGGAGTTGACAATATCCAAGGAAAATTACCAGTTGTTCCAATGAGAATGGGACATTTAGACAAAACAGCTAGAAAAATAAGAGCAAAAATGTCAAATATGGGATTAAACGAAACATTATCATATATCTTAATAAATGATAAAGATGTTCATAAATTCACAACAGACGAATTTGAAGAAGTTAAATTATTAGACCCAATAACAGAAGACAGAAATACATTAAGATATAGCATAATACCATCATTATACAAAATATATGAATACAACAAAGCCCGTGAAAACAAAGATGTATGCTTATTTGAAATTGGAAAAGGATTCTGGAAAAAAGGCGAAGAATATGGAGAAAATCAAAAAATCTGTGTATTAATGACAGGTAAATATTATGAAGGAATAGGACATAGCAAAAATGTTGACTTCTATGACATCAAAGGAGTAACAGAAGAACTATTGGACTATTTAGGATATGCAGGAAGATACAGTTTTGTGTTACCAAAACAAATGCCAGCAGAATTCCATCCTGGTCAAACTGCAGAAATTTCAGTAAATAATGATGTTGTAGGAATAGTAGGAAGAATACATCCATCAGTAGAAAAAGAAGCAGTGTATGTAATGGAAATCAACTTAGACAAATTACTTGCTAAAAGAGTTGGAAAAATGAAATTTAAAGAAATTTCAAAATTCCCAGTTGTTAAAAAAGATTTAGCATTATTAGTTGATAAAAATATGACATCAAAAGAAGTTGAAATGTTAATTAAGAAAAAGGCTGGAAAACTTCTATTGGATATAAATGTATTCGATGTTTATGAAGGCAAAAATATTGATTCAAATAAGAGAAGTATTGCTTATTCATTAACATTTGGTACACCAGATAGAACTTTAAATGATGAAGAAATTAATACTATATTAGATAATATTATTAAAGATTTAGAAAATAAAGGATTAGAAACAAGAAAATAAAAATGAACCAATGGGTACGCTCTTGAAATGGTTGTGAACCAATTTAAGAACGTCCTCATTGGTTCACAACCATTTTAAGAATGACTTCATTGGTTCAAAAACGTTTCTTATAGTCCATTTTTCTCACTTTATTTTTATTAAAATTACTTGACAACTCAAAAACATATTGATAATATTATTTAAGTAGAAAACAAAAGAAAGAGAAGGAAAAAAATGAAAAAACTATATCCCAATATATATCTAAAAAAAGTAGAAGATATAACAATAGAAACACTAATAAAAAACAAAATAAAACTACTAATATTAGATGTAGATAACACATTAATAGATTACTATAAAAACCTTTCAGAAAACATAATAAAATGGACAAAAGAAATGAAAGGACAAGGAATAAAACTATACATATTATCAAACACAAACAATAAACAAAAAGTAGAAAAAGTAGCACAAACACTAGACATATCATATAAACACTTTGCAATGAAACCACTAAAAAGAGGATTTAAATACATACAAAGAGAAACAAATATAAAACCAGAAAATATAGCAGTTGTAGGAGACCAGATATTCACAGATGTATTAGGGGGAAATAGAAGCAAAATGTTTACAATATTAGTAGAACCAATAGATGATAAAAAAGACTATTGGTATACAGCATGGAAAAGACCAATAGAAAACAAAATAAAAAATAGATATAAAACAAAAGAGGAGAAAAATAAAAATGTATATTAATGAAACACATATAGGATACTATGCACTTGTAGCAATAATTGGACTTTTTGTTGGTATGCTTGTAGATTGGATGAATAACAGACTGCCTGAATATAAAAAAGTATTTTCAAAGGAAATGTTCACAGAATATTTTGCAGAATTTAAACCAAATTATATATTAATGCTAATAACATCAGCAGCATATGTAGGACTACTATATTTTTATGGAATAAAAGATACATTCATAGCCAATTTAGATTTAATCAAATTTATGATATTAACACCAATGTTATTATCAGCATTTGTAATAGATTATAAGCTACAAATAATTCCCAATAGACTAAATTTAACAATGTTTGAAATTGGATTAGTAATAGCATTTTTATATGGATTATCAGATGTTGCTATAACAATAAATATGGCATTAGGAATGTTAGCAGGTGGAGGAATATTCTTACTTATAACATTAGTAGGTGGAGCAATATATGGAAAAGAAGCAATGGGATTTGGTGACGTAAAATTAATGGGGGCATTAGGACTGTATTTTGGATTATCAAATATAATAGTTATAACATTATTATCATTTTTAATAGGAGCCATACTAAGTATAATATTACTAGCAACTAAAATAAAAAAAATGGATGAATATATACCATTTGGACCATTTATAGTATTAGGAACATTTATAAGTATATTTATACCATTTGAAACAATAAAGCACACATTATTGATGATTTTTACACTAGGTTTGTATGCAAGATAAAAAGGGGTGATTTTTCAAATGAATGAAAAACTTCAATGGCTAAGAAATAAAATGTCAGGCTTAAATTTACAAGGTTTAATAATATCAAATCCAATAAATATAAGATACCTAACTAATATTGATGCAGAAGGAACACTGATAATAACACCTAAAGAAAATATTTATATAACTGACGGAAGATACATAGAACATGTACATAGCATATTAACATTGTTTGATGAAATTATAGTATATAATGTAAATGATGTCTCAAGAGATGATTATGAAAATTTCTTTATGTTCTGCGAAAATGTTGGATTTGAAGAACATTATATATCATATGCTACATATAAAGATTATATAAGAAAATATAAAATAAACAATTTTGTCGAAACAGATTATATAATAGAAAAACAAAGAATGATAAAAGATGAAGATGAATTGAGTAATATAATAAAAGCTTGTAATATAACAGACGAATGCTACAAATATATTTTAAGTTATATAAAACCAGGAATGACAGAAAAACAGATAGCAAAAGAAATAGAAGACTATTATTGTGAAAGAACAGATGGATTATCATTTGACACAATAGTGGCATCAGGTGAGAATTCATCAAAACCACATGCAGTTCCCACAGAAAGAAAAATTCAAGAAAAAGATATTATAACAATAGACATGGGATGCAAAGTGAACGGGTATTGTTCAGATATGACAAGAACATTTTTTGTAGGTGAACCAACAGAAGAAATGAAAAAAATATATGATTTAGTTTTAAATAATCAAAAATTTGTACTTGAACAATATAAAGATGGAGCAAGCACAAGACAAGTTACTAAAATGATAGAAAATGACTTTAAATTAAATGGATATGATTTAATACATGGTCTTGGACATGGTGTAGGACTTGAAATACATGAACCACCATATATTAATTATAGAAATGACACTACATTAAGAGAAAATATGGTAGTTACAGATGAACCAGGAATTTACATTCCAGGAAAGTTTGGAGTTAGAATAGAAGACACTGTTCAAATCACAAAGTTTGGATGTGTAAGCTTAACTAATTCAAACAAAGGGTATATTATTATATAAGAGAGAAGTTAAAACATTTTCATTTATTTTAAAAATTATTAAAAAACTTGATTTTTCATACAATATGTAGTAAAATAAAAAAAGCGTTAAATAAAAATAAAAAAGTCACATCAATAAAATGATGATGAACGAAAGGAGAAAAATATGGCAGGAGTATACTCAGCAGGAGATTTTAGAAACGGAACAACATTTGAAATGGAAGGAAACGTATTCAGAGTAGTAGAATTCCAACACGTAAAACCAGGAAAAGGATCAGCATTCGTAAGAACAAAATTAAAAAATGTAATAACAGGAGCAACATTAGAAAAAACATTTAACCCATCAGACAAATTCCCAGGGGCAGAAATAGAAAGAAAGACAATGCAATACTTATATGAAGATGGAGATTTATATTATTTTATGGATAATGAAACATATGACCAAATGCCTTTAAATAAAGAAACATTAGGAGATTGCCTAAAATATTTAAAAGAAAACATGGAAGTTTCAATATTATCTTATAAAGGAAAAGTATTTGCAGTGGAACCACCAATATTTGTTGAATTAGAAGTTACATATACAGAACCAGGATTTGCTGGAAACACAACAACAACATCTGGAAAACCAGCAACATTAGAAACAGGGTTAGAATTACAAGTTCCAATGTTTGTAAACATAGGTGATGTATTAAGAATAGATACAAGAACTTGTGAATATATGGAAAGAGTTTAAATCTTTATTAATAAAACCATAAAAGAAGGGATAGGTATAATAATGAGTGATTTAAATCAACAAATTGAAAATCTTTTAAAAGAAATGAAAGAGATAAAAGAAAACCAAAAAATAATGACTCAAAAAATGGAAAAAATGCAACAAGTAATTGACAATATAGAAAGTGATATTTATTCTGATGAAGGCTTTGATTTTGAAATTGTTTGTCCTTATTGTGAATATGAATTTGTTATAGATGCAGATGAAGACAAAAAAGAAGTTAAATGCCCAGAATGCAAAAATACAATAGAATTAGACTGGTCAGGAGATTTAGATGAACATGATGATGGATGCTCAGGACATTGTTGTGGATGTTCAGGATGCGAAAGCTCTGACGAAGATGAAGATATGTAAAACAACAGGGACGTTGTTGAATTGGCTGTAAGCCGACTCAATAACGTCTTTGTTAGTTTATTTTTAAAAATAATTCAGAGGATTTTTATATTCTCCATCAACTCTAAAACCGTAAATGAAGATGGCAACCGTGTAGTAGCACCATTTGTTGGCTTACCGGAACCATCAGAATAAGGATTACCAGGAACACCATAAACATATTTAGGACCAACATATCCAATAACCTGTCCTTGCTTAACAATATCACCAACAGCTACTATAAAATTTGGAGAAACATGACAATAAGAAACCTTATAATTATCAAAAGAAAGCGTAATTGTATAACCACCAGCACCCAAAAAAGAACGAAAAGTAATTTCTCCATCAGCTATTGCAATTAATTTAGTACCTTCAGGTGCAGGTATATCAGTACCATAATGAAAACTAGAGGCTCCACCAGTTGGGGCATTTCTTTTTCCAAAATAGGAACTAATACTTGTATAACCAGGAATAGGCCATACAAAGCCATCAGGGTTAAAATCAATAATCTCTTTGTTTGATGAACTAAAAGAAAAATTACCATTGTTAATTATAGGAATGAAAAATATAGAAATAAAAATTGAAAATAAAAAAATAAAAGATAAAATTTTCTGAAATAAACTTAAAATAAAAATACCTCCTTTAAAAAGTTATGAAAAATTTATAACATTTTTTTTCAAATAATGCAATATGAATTTGAAAAAAATATAAAAAATATTTTAACACAAAATATTGCACTAAAATTATTAGTATAGTATAATTTATTTTGAAGGAAAAAGAAAAAAGAGGTAATATTATGTTATATAAAAATAAAATAAAAAGTTCAAAAGGTTCAATAACATTATATGTTTTAATAAGTATGATATTTTTGTTAGTTATAGTTTTTGGTATATATACTAATGCAAGTAATAAAACACAAAAACAAGATAAGGAAATAAATAAAATACAAAAAGAATATCAACAAGAAGATATAGATGATTTATATAATAGTTAAAAAATCAGCATAACAACATAGGATAAATTAAACAATTAGTGATACAAAATAAATAATAACTATACTGTAACAAAAAAATAAAAGATAGTTAAAAATGTGTATAGACTCATTTTTAAAAGCTATCTTTTTTAGGAGGAAAAAATATATATGAAATTAAAAAATAAATTTAAAAATTCTAAAGGGTCAATCACATTATATGTATTAATAAGCTTGTCTTTCTTTTATATTATGGTTTTTGGTATATATAATAGTGCAAGTAATAAAATGCAAAAACAGGAAAAAGAATTAGAAAAGGTACAAGAAAAATACGAAAGTGAAAATATAAGTGATGTATATGAAGAAACACATAATAATTACATAAGTGCAGAGACTCCAACAATAAGAGTATATGATGGTGAAACTTTAAAGAGGGAAGTCTTAGGAGAAAAAGTAAGTTCAAAAGAGACCATATATCTATCAAATAAACATGTAATATTGAAATTTTCAAGCAAAAATACTACTGATAAATATGTATATTCAACATCACCAAATGGTGAAAAGACAAAGATTGAAGGAAATACATTAGAAATGGACATAACTACAGCAGGAACAACAATATATACATACATAGAAGATTTAGAAGGAAATTATAGTAAAAATTACACAGCTATAACTATGATTTTAGTAACATTACAAGATAAAACAATATATGTAGAAGAAGGCAAAGAAACTAATATAGGAGAAATACAAGGAGAAAATGCTGGAAAAATAACATTTGAACAAATAGCTGATTCTACTATTGCAACATTAGAAGAAGATAAAGTAAAAGGTATAAAAGCAGGAACAACAACATTTATAGCTAAAGAAGATAAAGCAGAAGCAACAGCAACAATAACTATAAAAGTAGTAAAAATAGAATTAGAATTTACAAATAAAACAATGTTAGTAGGAGATTCAACAAAAGCAAAAATAACAGGTATAAACAATGGAATATTAAGTGCAAAAATAAATGATAAAGAACTTGCTACAGTAGATTTAAAAGATAATGAAATTATAATAACAGCAAAGAAGGAAGGAAATGCAGTAATAACAATTACAGAAAATAATGTAAATGCTGAAGCAACATGTCAAATAAAAATAGCGAGCATTGCACTAAAACCAAATGGTGGAACATATACAATGCCAACTAAGGGAGAAGCAAGAATAGAAACAACGGTAACAACTGTAAATGCAGAAAAAATAGAAACGACATGGTCAGACAATATGGAAAAATGGGATATTACCGAAAATAATCAACTTGTAGAAAAAACAAATTGTAAAGAAGGAACATATTATTTATATGTAAGAATAAATGGTGAAGAAATATACAAGAGTAAAGAATTTATAGTTGGTGAAAATACTCTAGCAGAAAACAAAATAACAATAAAACCAAGTACAACAACATGGACAAAAGATAATATAACAGCAACAGTAACATATGGAAGTACATTAACATCAAATAAAAAAGCAGGATATGGAACAACATTGGAAAAAGCAATAACAGTAGCAAGTGAAAGTACATCAACAAATCTTACTGCAACAGAAAATGGATATTTCTATGCAGAAGCAACAGATGTAGCTGGAAATAAAGTGACAACAAGTTTGCAAATAACAAAAATAGATAGAACTGCACCAAGTGTAGAAAATGTAGAAATAAAAAACGTAAATACTACAGGATATGATGTATATGTTTACGGAGTACAAGATAGTGGTTCAGGAGTAAATAGAGTACAGTTTCCAACATGGACAGATTATAATGGACAAGATGATATACAAAGTGGATGGCAAACAGCAGAAGCATCTAAAGGAGTTAAACAATCTGATGGAACAACATGGGTATATAGAGTAAATACAACAGATCATAAAAATGAAGCTGGAAAATACTATACATATATTTATACATATGATAATATAGAAAATTCATTAAAAGTAAGCGAACAAACAGTAAATGTTCCTACAGTAAAAATTACGTATGATGAAAATTATAACTCTAAAAAAACAACAGTAGAAAAAGCATACAATACAGAATTAGGAACATTGAGTGTGCCAACAAGAGCAGGGTATACATTTGTAGGATGGTATACTGAACCAACAGGAGGAACACAAATATCAAATACTACACTAACACCAGCAGATAATACAACATATTATGCACATTGGACAATAAATAAATATTATATAGATTTAAACATGTCAGTAGATGGAACAATTTATGATACAGGATATAATTCAAGAATATATGTAGGACTAAAAATAGGAGGAATAGACAAAGGATATATTCAAGACTATCATGAACAACATGATTATAATACGTCATATGAAATATATGGTCTAAAATTAGATGAAAAAGAAATAAAATATAGCAAAACAGGAATAGTTGATGCATTAGATTTAGATTTAAAATTGAATTTCTATACATTAACATTAAATGTTAATAATTCAGCATATGGAAGTGTAAATCCAACAACATTAATAGTGCCTGATAACAATACAGTTTATAGTACAAATGGTGAAAATTTAACACTAAGCGATGGAAGAACAGCAACAGCAACTGCTAAACCAATAACTGGATATACAACGAAAATAGTAAATTGGTCACCAGAAACTGGAACAATAACAAATACAACAACAGTAACAGCAAATTTTAATTCAACAGCAAAAACATATACAATATTATATGATGGAAATGGAAATACCGGAGGAAGTACAGCAAGTCATACAGTAACATATGGCCAAAATGCAGAAATAGCAACAAATGGATTTGCAAAAACGGGATATACATTTGCAGGATGGACAACTAAATCAGATGGAACAGACGATGGATATAAATGGACAAACTGGAAGGGAACATGGAAGTATGTAGATGGAAAATATGGAATAGCAGATGGAAAATTACAATTATATGCAATGTGGAAAGCAAATACATATGAAATATCATATGACGGAAATGGAAGCACAGGAGGAAATACAGAAAGTTATACAGTAACATATGGTCAAAATGCAGCAATAGCAACAAATGGATTCACAAAAACAGGATATACATTTGCAGGATGGACAACAAAATCAGATGGAACAGACGATGGATATAAGTGGACAAACTGGAAAGGAACATGGGGATTTGTAGATGGAAAATATGGAATAGCAGATGGAAAATTACAATTATATGCTATGTGGAAAGCAAATACATATGAAATATCATATAATGGAAATGGAAACACAGGAGGAA
>CAKPNF010000012.1 GCA_934168305.1 uncultured Clostridia bacterium
AGTCCTTCACATATAGCTACAGATGCTCCTGTTGCCATTGGTAGTAAAAATCCTATTGTTGATTCATAGCAGTGATGCAATGGTAATACTGAAAATAACATATCTATTGGATATAGTTTTACATATGCTGATACTGCATTGATGTTTTCTGCTAGGTTTCTGTTGTTTAGCATTACTCCTTTTGCATTTGATGTTGTTCCTGATGTGAAGAATAGTATTTTAAATTCTTCTGGATCTATTTCTATTTTTTCGAAACTGTTATCCCCTGATTTTATTATTGATTTTCCTAAATCTATTAAATATTGTAGTCCAACATCTTTGTCTTCAAGTTTATTTTCGCCTTTCATTTCAATAAAGTATTCTACTTCTGGAATGTCTTCTTTTATTTTTTTGATGTCTTCTGCTTTTTTAGGTGAATATATTATTGCTGATGCTCTTGATCTTTTTACTATATTTTCTAATTCGTTTAATGGTAATTCTCTATCTGTTGGTACTGCAATTCCAACTCCACATAGCATTGCCATGTATGATACATACCATCCATATTGAGTTTCTCCGATGATGATTACTCTCTTATTTTTTAGGTTTAAGATATTTGTTAGCGCTGTTCCTAAACCTAAAACATCTTCTTTAAATTCTTTGTAAGTTGTTATTTTATATGGTGTTTTATGGTCTGGCTTTTCTAATATACAATCTTCGTTTGGATAATTTTCTGCTGAATTTAAAAAGAATTCTTTTACTGTTTTGTAATGTGTCATGTCTTCATATGGTGTTTCTCTTTTTTTCTTTAAGTTTTTCTTTTCTAATTTTTCATAGTCTATTTCATTTAATTCTTCCATTACATCCATTTTCATTTTTTTAAATTTCATGTTTGGAACTTTAATATCTCTTAATCCCATTTGCATTACCTCTTTTATTCAAATTTATATTTCTTATTATATATAAATTTTTCATTTTTTTCAAGTACAGAACAACTGGTCGAATTTTAAATCCTTATCATTTCTTTTATTTTATTATATTTACTATCTCCAATACCACTTACTTTTTTTAATTCATCAATACTGTTAAATTTTCCATTTTCTTTTCTATAGTTTATTATTTTTGTAGCAGTCGATGGGCCTATTCCTGGTAAAGTTTCTAATTCTGTTTGAGTTGCTGTATTTATATTAATTTTACTATTTTTTGTTTCTACACTTGTCCCATTATCTATATTTGATTCTCCATTTTCTTTTGAAACATATATATTTGTCTCATCTTTTATCTCATTTTTATCATTATCTTTTGGAATATATACTTTCACTCCATCTTGTAATATATACGCTAAATTTATGTTATTTATATTTGCATCGTCTGTTAATCCTCCTGCTTTCTCTATGATATCAGTAATTCTACTATTTTCTTCTAGTTCATATACTCCTTCATTTTTTATAGCTCCTGCTATATATACAACTATTTTATTTTTTTTCTCTATATCTTTTGTGTCATTTTCTTTAGCTTCTTTTTCTATTCCATTGGATATAATAAGATTAGAGTCATTTCCTATATATTCTTTTTCTTTTATAAATAAATAATATGTACCTATAACGCATACAATGATTATAGATATAAAAATTATGGTTTTTTTATTTAATATTTGCATTTTTCCTCCTTTTTTCTTTATTATATATTTTGTTGAATTTTGTATTTTTTTGTTGAAAATTTTGTATAAGTAATTGAATTTTTTGTTAAAATATTGTATATTATTTTATATGTTTTTATGGAGAGTTATGATGAGAATTAAAAAGATTTTAATATTTTTATTTATTATGATATTTATTTTTAATATATCAATAAGTTATGGTGTTTCAAATCCACCAGAAATTTCTGCTGGTGCTGCAATTTTATTAGATAGTTCGAGTGAGAAAATTATATATTCTAAAAATGAGTCTGAGAAAATGTATCCAGCAAGTACCACTAAAATTCTTACAGCAATCTTAACAATAGAAAATTGTAATATGGATGATGTAGTTACTGTACCTTATGAAGCTGTTTATTCAATACCTTCAGGTTATTCTGTGGCTGCACTTCAGCCAGGAGAACAACTTACAGTTAATCAGTTATTACAAGTAATGATGGTTCATTCTGCAAATGATGCTGCAAATGCACTTGCTTATCATGTTTCTGGTTCTATTGATGCTTTTGCTAATCTTATGAATAAAAAAGTTGAAGAATTAGGACTTACTAATACACATTTTACTAACCCAAGTGGTATGCATAATGAGAATCATTATACTACAGCTTATGATTTAGCAATTATAATGAAATATTGTATGAAAAATTCTACCTTTAGAAATTTATCCAGTTTGAAATATTGTATAATTCCTGCTACAAATAAGTATGATGAAAGAGTTTTTAATACAACTAATGAATTGTTAATATCTAATAATAGTGAAGTTAGTAGTAATTATTATTATAAATATGCTATTTCTGGAAAAACTGGATATACTACTCAAGCTAAAAATTGCTTAGTATCTGTTTCGAACAAAGATGATTTAGAATTAATTTGTGTAGTTCTATCTGTAGGATTATACCCTAATAATTTAAGTGCAAAATTTGTTGATACAAAAACACTTTTTGACTATGGATATAATAACTATACAATTAGAAAGTTAAGAGAAAAAAACGCAATAGCTTCTCAAATCGAAATTGGTAATGCTACTAAAGAAACAAGAAATTTAGATTTATTAATTTCAGATGATATTACTGCTTTAGTTCCTCAAGATGATTTAGAAACTGATTTTTCTCCTGAAATCCAAATCCAAGAGAATTTACTTGCACCTATTGCACAAGGTCAAATTGTTGGAAAAATAATTTATAATATTGATGGTGTTGAATATTCCTCAAATTTGATTGCATCTCATAGTGTTGAAAAATCAGGTTTTTTAACTAAAATTGTTCAAATTTTATTGATTTTTTTAATTTTGTTTTTCTTATATAAATTATTATTTGATGATAGTAAGAAAAAATCACGTCATAGAAGAAGATGATTTTTATTGATATAAAAGGCAGATTGTTATCTGCCTTTTTATGATATTATTTAATAATTTTCTTGATTTAAAAATCTTTACCAATTACTATGCTTACATCAACTAAGCTTGTACTTGATTTATTTGTTGAAATATTTCCTGCTCCTAAAGTTTCTTTTATATCTTTTAAATCTGTATCTGATAAATCTTTTTTATTTGTTATTATTGTTTTTGATATTGAAGTTATACTTCCAGTTTTTTTAACATCATATCCTGCATCTTCTAATACTTTTTTTGCTTCTTCAAGTTTTGTTTTATCTCCGCTTCCATTTAATAATTCGATTGTTATTTTTGAAGAATCTTTACTATTTGTTGATACAGTATTACTAGATGATTTACTATTTGATGTTGTATTTGTATTATCGCTTTCATTTTCTGCTACATCACTGAAAAACATAGATTGTATTAACTTCTCTGATTCTTTTTTATCTACTATAAATACGCTTACATTATTAGTTTCTTTCATATCTGGGGTTGTTCCAGGTAATGTTGCTGTTGTCATGTTTTCTGTGTTAAATTCTACAGCATATGGAATATAATCTTTTATATAAGAAAGTTCTAAGTTTGTCTCTACATTTTTATGTGCTATTTCTAATATTTCTCCTATTTTAAATATATTTCCTGGTTTTAATGTTTGTTTTAATGTTTCTACTATGAAATCTCTTTGAGTTCTCATTCTTCCAAAATCATCATTTCCATACTCTGAAGGGTATGTTGTCATTACTCCATTTTTATAATTACTATGTCTCCATCTTAAAAGTTGTTCAGCTTTATCTCCGTTTAGTTTTTGTACTCCCGCTTTTAGGTCTATATGTAAATCTTGTGTTGGATCATCATATTTCATGTCTATAGGAACATTAAATTCTACACCACCAATTGCATCAACTAATTTTATTAAGGCTTCTGTTCTTACTAAAACATAATATTGTATATCTAATCCTGTAATTTCATTAACTGCATCTAATGTTTTTTGTGGATTTTTATTTATATTATATAATGCATTTATTTTTTGTGACGCTGTTGCCTTATTTTTATATTTTCCTGTAAATGTGTCTCTTGGAATTGAAAGCAAATTTGCTTTTTGTGTGTTTGGATTATATGATGCAACCATTATTGTATCTGTTAGTTCTGAATCTAAATCTGTGCTTACTCCTAAAACCAACACTTTTATTTCTTTTAGGTTTTTCTTTGTATTTTCATCATGTCCTACCACTGTTGCAAGCATTCCACTTAATCCACCACCATTTTTATATGTTCTATATGCAAACCATCCTATTATCATTATTAATATTAGTAAAATTACTATTAATACTTTTTTCCATGTTTTTTTCTTTTTTCTTTTGTTCTTTTTATTTTTATCTTTATCTATTTGTTTATTTTTCAAAATAATCACTCCTGAATTTATGTAAAAATTTATGTTCCTAGTATAACAAAAAATTAAAAAAAACGCAATAAATTTGCGTCTTTTTCTTTAAAATTTCACAATATTTTTATATATTATTTTAGTTAAATATGAATTCTGAATATTGTTATTTAACGTGCTTTCAGGTTTCATTTTTGTATATACTCCTATCAATAAAACACATACGCAAACAATTAGTGCACCTCTTACTATTCCATATATAATACCACCAATTTCATTAAATTGTTTTAATATAGGTAAATTTGCCACAAAATCCATTAAAGATATTATAATACTTAAAATTATTTTTACAGCTATAAATAATACTAATGCTGTTATAACATATACTACATTTTTTGATAAATTTTCTGCTTGTTCTGGTAAAATATTTTTTTCTACATGTTCTGTAATACCATTTTGCGTTTTATCATTTTCATTTATAAAGTTAGTTGTATTTTGTATAATTGCATTTTCTATTTTTTCATCTATTGTTGTGTTATTAATTATCATTCCTGATACAGGTTTATACATAACAATTGTTATTATTATTGCAATTATACCTGCAAATAATTTTGCTCCTAACTTAACCAATCCTTTTTTATATCCTAAGAAAGCTGATAATACTATTATTGCTATTAATATTATATCTATAATAATTCCCATAATTAATAATCTCCCTTTTACATTTTATATTATAAATTTATAATTTCTATTTTATCTCTATAAATAATTCCTGCAATTGAATTAGATAAAACAACACTTGTTATTTCTTGTTCTGCAACATATTTTTTTACCAGCCATCCTCCTGTATTTATAAATTCCACTTCAGATCCTAAATTTAAAGCAATTATGTTGTTGCTCGTATATATTTCTTTTGTTACAGATTCAGCTGTGTATAATGATGTGCTTTTGTTATCTGAATCTATAATATTTACTATTGAATCTGCTGTAAATATTCCTGATGATTTTTCTTCAACTGTTATTGACGCATTTGATAATTCTATTGATGCAAATGATACTTTTTTGTCTTTGTATTCTTGTATGGTATCTACAGTTTCATCAGTTTTTATAACTGTAATTTTGTCTGAATACATACATAAAAGTTTATCTTTTTCTTGATATTTTATATTTGTTATTAAATCGTTGTTTTCTCCATTATATACTTTTTTAATTGAATTTTCTGCATCATTTTTTCCATTTTCTATAGATATAATTTTTATATTGGATTGTATTATTGTTCCTGAAGTATCTATCTCTGCTATTGCTAAATATTTATTATCTTCTGAGATTGATGTAGAAACAACTCTGGTTGATTTTAAAAATGTTTTAAACAATTCATCACCTTTGTTATCATACATTGAAATTGTTGTCTTATAAAGAGTATCTACAATAGTTACTGCTACATATCCATTTTTATTAACAACAACTTGTGATATATTTCCTTCTATACTTTTTTCCCACACAACCTCTTTGTCTGCTATTAAATATAACTTTTGCCCTTTTTCTTCTGCAACTACTAAATATCTATTATTTGAGTTAAATATTGGCTTTGTTATCTCTAGAGTTAACTCATTTTCCTTCTTTCCTGTATTATCATATATTTCAAAATTATTTTTGTTTAATATACCTATATATTTATTAAAAGCATATATGCTTGAATTATCTGATTCCTCTATTTCGATGCTAGGCAAGTTATTTTGGGTTTTCTCTTTTTGTAAAATATTTTTATCTATCCAATTTCTTACTTGTTTATTGTTAACATACAATATTGTTACTGTTGTAAAAATCACCAAAAATATTGCTATAATTATTGATATTATTAATTTTTTTTTATTTACCTTTTTTTGCTCTGGTTCTAACCAAAAATTTTTCATATTTACTTCTCCCATATTTTATTATTTATGTTATATCAGTTTTTGATTATTTTTGCAATATAATTTTTATTATTTGTAATAGTCCTAACATTCCTAAAATTGGATACATTAAATTTACTAAATTAGAAAATCCAAATCTAGAAAAAATAACAGCACTAGCACAAATTAATATAGCTATGATATTGTAACTTTTTTTATTAATAGCTACATCTCTTAAAAAGCTTATTCCCAATGAGATTGCTGTTGTAAAAATAGATATCAGAATAATTATTCCGTAAATATTTTTTATCTTAGGACATATATTGTTTATTGCATATACTGCTGGCATTTCTAATTCTTTTATATTAACATCAACATTTATTAGAATAAAATAAACTGTAATTAACAAAATTGCAATTATTATACTTACTATTATTGAAATATATTTTATGTTTTTATCTTTAGATATATAGTCTTTTATTGAAATTAATACTGGTATTAGTAATACGCAATTATAACTTGCATATAATATACTTTTTAATAACCAATTTTGATTACTTTCTTCTAACAAATAATTATTTAAGTTCATAAAATTTATATTTTGAATGTTAAAAATACCGTATAAATATTACTATAATTATTAATATTGGAATTAATATTTCATTTACTTTTATTAGTCCATTTACGTTAGTTTTAAATAAAATTAAACATAATATTGCTAAAATACTACTTCCTATAATACTATTTAATTGTAATTCTTGTTGTAAGTATGCACCAAATCCGGCTATCATAATATAAAATGATACTAATATAAATATATTTATTATTGTACTTGTTATATTATTTATTTTTTTATTTTTATTAAAAATATTTAAAAAATCTCCATAATAATCTATATTATTTTTATGTAATATTTTAAATGTTTTATATATTGTAATTCCTATTATAAGGCTTGATATTAAAATTCCTATTAATCCTTTAGTTCCAAATGAAAAAAAGAATGAATAAATTTCCTGTCCTGATGCAAATCCTGCCCCAATAACTGTACCTATTATAACAAATACAACTTTAAAAATTTCCATAATAAAAACCCCATATTATTTTACGGGGTTTTTTTATTAATATGCTTATTTTTTTCTTTTTCTTCTAATCCATACTACTATTCCAACAATAATTATTAACAATGGTACGATTGTTATAATTGCTAATATTATTCTATTCTCTTGTTCTGTAGCTGTATATGTTATACTTCCTGTACTCTTTCTTACTGTAATATCTTCTTCTCTGTCTGATAGATATGCAATAGAATTTAATACTAAGTCTTTATTTTTTCTGTATGCAACCATTGGTGTTTGTGTTGTTTTTGTTAATTGATAGTCAGAAATAAAGAAGTTTTCTCCATATATAATTAATTTTGATGTTATTTCTTTTTCTCCTGTCTCTTCATTTGCTTCTGATATTTTCTTATCAAATTGTGCTCCTACTAAAAATGATGTTTGTTCTTCTCCTTGTTGTACTGCATTTGATGAATTTTCAAAATTTGTTCTAAAATATGCATTTTCGCTTGTCTTAATTAATTCTGTTTTTGTTGTATTTAATGCTTCTAATTCTTCATCACTTGATACATTTATTTTTGTAGCATTTATAAATATAACCCCTTCTGAGTCATGTAATTTATTTGTTACATCTGAATATTGTATTTCTGGCATAATTAAATCTGGTGAATCAGATACCATTTTACTTGAATCTGTTTCTCTAATAATTCCAACTTCAAATGGTTTTACTCCATATAATGCCAAAATTTTATTTACATTAGTTAATTCTTTACTTTGTGCCATCGCAGCATTTAACCATAATACATTTCCACCTTTATTAATATAATCTGTTATGGCATTTGTTGCAACATCATCAAAGTCTTTTTCTGGAGTTGCTATTACTAATGTATTACAATCATCTGGCACCTTTCCTTCTGATAGTATATCTAATGTTTTGACTTCATTTACTTCATTTTCCAAATACATATTAAAATATTGCATTCCACTTGTTAATGAAAATGAACTATAACCGCTTAAGAAATATACTTTTGGTAATTCTTCTACAGATACTGATTTTATTGCTGCTGTTAATTTTTCCTCAGCAACATTTATTGATTCATACGTTGTAGAATCATATGTATATAAATCACTTGATGACAATACTTTATATTGGCTTCCTGATTCAATTATTATTCCTTCACTATCTGTTTCTATTCCATACTTTTGTACTAAATCTGGTCTATTTTCTGATGTTACCGCTTCTACTTTTATTTTATCATTAGCTTTTGTATATTGTTTTGCTAAATCAAGTGTGGAATTATCATCTGAATATCCAACAAAATATATATTTATGTCCTTATTAATATTTTTTACTTGTTCTTTACTCTCTTCTGTTAATGTAAACAATTTATCTTCTGTTAAGTCAATTGGCGTTAAGTTCAATTTCTGCATTAATACCGTTATACCTACAAAAAATGCAAGTATGATTACTACTAGTAAGATTGTTTTTGAACTATCAATTAGCCATTTTTTCTTTATTGTTTGTATAAATTTATTTGTTTTTTCTGTCTTTTCTTTTTTTACTTTTTTGCTTACTTTTTCTGTTTTAGCTTTTTGCTCTTTTTTAGCATTTTTTTCTTCTTTCACTTTTTATCCTCCTTTTTTATTTTACGCTTTTTCTTCTTTGCATAACTGTTATTGTTAATAGTAAACAAGTTATTGTAAATGCTATAAATGTAACTGTATCTCCAATGTCAATTTGTCCTTGTGTGTATTTGTAAAACATATTTATGAAAGAATAGCTTTCTAAACTTGAATTAAATTCTGGTAAAACCCAAGTTATTATAAAAAATCCAATTGAAATAATTCCAGA
This sequence comes from uncultured Clostridia bacterium, assembly GCA_934168305.1. Lineage (GTDB taxonomy): Bacteria > Bacillota > Clostridia > TANB77 > CAG-508 > CAG-269. Next base: position 9,228 of record CAKPNF010000012.1, read on the forward strand.
CAATATTTGATTTTCTGTAATACTTGATGTTAACATTCCAAAAGATATATATGACATTACAAATAGTAAGAAACCTAATAATGTAGCAAATGTTGTTGTTAATTTTGGTACTCCATAGTGACACAATATTCCAAAATACATAAATGTACATAATTCTGTAATTAATACTATAAGCAATGCTGCAATAAATTTTCCTAAAACTACTTTTGTTATACTAATTGGTGATGTTAATAATAATTGTTCTGTTCCTGTTTTTCTTTCTTCTGAAAAGGATCTCATTGTTAATAATGGAATTATAAATGCTAATACTAAAATTGTTGGTAATGTGTAATATATGTATTCAAAATTTACATTTCCATATCCTATTACACTAAAAAAGAATGATATACTAAATGCTATTAAAAATACTCCTATAAAAACATATCCTATTGGTGTATAGAAATATGACTTAAACTCTTTTTTTATAACTGCCCACATTATTTTTCTCCTCCTTCTATTAATTTCATAAATGCATCTTCTAATGTTGTATCTGCTTGTTTCATTTCAAATATTGTTATATTTTCTTTTGCAAATTCTGTAAATACTATTTTTCTTAAATCTGTATCTCCATCAGCTTCTAATACATATTGTCTTGTTCCATCTTCATTTTCTTTTATTAATTTTATTTCTTTAATTTCTGGTATTTTTTCTTTAATTGCATCCATTTTATTTTCTGTATCTTCTACTGTTACATATGTACTATTATTTTTTGCTACTTTTTTCTCTAAATTTTCTGGTGTATCTATTGCAATCATTTTTCCTTTATTTATTATTATAACTTTATTGCATATTTGACTTACTTCTGATAGTATGTGTGAACTTAATATTATTGTATGTGTTTTTCCTAATTCTTTTATTAATGCTCTGATTTCTGTTATTTGCTTTGGATCTAAACCTACTGTTGGTTCATCTAGTATAAGAATTTTTGGTTCTCCAACTAAAGCTCCTGCCATACTTACTCTTTGTTTGTATCCTCTTGATAGGTTACGTGTCAACTTATTTTCTACATCTTTTAATCCTGTTTGATTTATTATTTTTTCAACTTTTTCTTTTCTTGTTTTCCTATCTACATTTTTTAATTCTGCCATATATGTTACAAATTCTTTTACTGTTAAGTCTGAATATAATGGAACTCCTTCAGGCATATATCCAATTTGTGATTTTGCTTTTCTAGGTTTTTTAGATATATCATATCCATTTATTATTATTTCTCCTTCTGTTGGTTCAATATATCCTGTTATCATATTCATGGTGGTACTTTTTCCGGCTCCATTTGGTCCTAATAGACCTATAATTTCTCCTTCTTCTATTTTAAAGCTAATATTATCTACGGCAGTAACACTTCCATATTTTTTAGTGATGTTTTTTATCTCTATCACGAAAGATTCCTCCTTACTTTTCTATTTTTTCTATAATATCATTTTGTTTTTTTAAAGTAAAGTTTTTCACAAAGATTTCACATTACGGAAATAGATTGTTCAGAGTAATGTAAAGCATAAAAAAAGCCATTTGTTTAAATGACTTTTAGTTTATATCATGTTGTTTCACTTGTTGATTGTATGTTCTTTTCTAATATTCCTTTAGTTTTTTATCTTTCTTCTTCTGGTACATTTATTGTAATTTTTCCAATTTTCTGTGATGCAATTATCTTTTCTTTGGATTGTATTGACTCTTGTTCTATATGATCTTTTTTTATAACAATGTATTGTTCATAAAATTTATCTAAATCCATATCTTCTAAAGAATAGTCTGCTGCATTAAAACTTGCCAATTCATTACTTCTTTCTTCATAGTATTTTTTCACTTCATCTTTATGTCTTTCATTTCCATTCTTAAAATTTTCTATTGGATTAGTTGCTAACATATATTTTAATATATCATCTCTTTTATATGAAACTTCACCTGTTTTTATATTTTTCAATATACTTACTTTTAGCCTTTGAGGTTCAATTCCTTGTGACGTCCAACCATCAGCAAAGGCAAAATCTCCCTTATCACTTTCATTCTCAATTCCTTCAGACAAAAATCTTAAAAATACTCTGTCTCCTAAAAAATCTTCCAGTGTCTTATTTTCCCATTCAGTACCTTTTTTCATATGATTAAATTTATGTTGAAAAGCAGATGTCATTGCTATAGTTCCTTCCATTCCTTCTGAAAAGAATACTTTTGTTTTCTTATCTTTTATGGCTTGACTATTTATCCCATTTCTAATTTCGAGCCCATTTTGTAATATTGATTGTAAATTTTCAATCTTTGTATGGTGATAGTAATACTCCTCTTTTCCATCATTTCTATTTTGTTCCATTACATAGTTCATAAATCCATCTAAATTTTTTAGTTTTAATTCATTTTTTTTGTATTTTTGATATGCTTCTTGAATTATAGACAATGCTTCAGTTTTTCCTTTGCTATCTGTTAACATTGTTATTCTGTCTGGTTCAATAATTTTTTTACCAATATGTGTATTCATGTTCCAATTTTCCATGATACCAGATTCGAAATCACTATAATCGCCATATAACCATTTAAAAACATCTGGAATTTTACCTCTTTTTAAAGCTATTTCCTTTTTGTAGTCGGAACCTAAAAAAGAAAAATCACTTGTTTTGGGATTATCCCCTTCTATTAAATCTAATTTTAAATATTTACGTTTTTTAAAATCTTCATATACTTTTTTATAAGTTCTTTGCATTACTTCTTCATTAATTTCTTTATGTCCACTTAGTAGTCCCATTTTTGATGCTATATTATTATATTCCCACCTAATCCAAACATCAATTGTTTTAAGTAACCCATCAATTCCTATTGAAAAGTATATGCATGGATTTTCTTTATCTCTTGAAACCATATTTTCTCTTTCTGGTGGTTCTGCTGTTATTCCATTTTTATCAATATCTTTTATCCATTTTTCTCTAGTAAAGTGAAGATATGCATTTTCTATATCTAATTCATCTATTTTTATTTTTTTCATACATTTGTCCTTTTTTTTATTTATAATTTTTCCTCTATTTTTTGATAATTTCTAGTATAGTTGTTTAAATATTTTTATATTTTTTTAATTTTGTTATTATAATCATAGTATTTAATCCTAGTATAAACAATATTAGTATATATTTAAAGTTAGTTCCTGAAAATGGTAAATTTTTATCTGATACAGTATTGTCTACAAAGTTATTTTTAGTATCATCTGCATTTTCTTCGTTGTCATTTTTTTCACTATCTTTTTCTTCATTTTCGTTATCTTTTTTCTCATCATCTTTTGTATCATTGTTTTCTATTTCTTTTTTCAAATAATTACTACTGCAAAATGATATTTTTGTCCAAGTTGATGAATTTCTTGCCGCATTATATCCAATTATTAATTTACCATCTTCAATAGTTGCACTTTCTGCTTCTCCTGCAAGAACGTCATTTGATATGTATAGTGTTTTTTCAAATTCCCCATTCATATTATACACAAATAGTACATTACTAAATCTTTCTCTATTATTAAATTTGGTTTGGTATTTACTCTGATTTCCAAGTTCAAAACATATCCAATAAATTTTACCATTATAATATAGCACATCTTGTTTTGTTAGATTATTGGGTTTAAGTGAAAATAATTTTTTTATGCTATCAAAATTTTCATTTAGTGAAAAAACATTATATCCATTTATTCCTATAAAGCAATCGTCATCTTTGTTGTATGACAATGCATAATAATATTTATCAGTTTTTATGGTTTGAACATCTTCTAATTCATAATTTTCGTTTATTTTAAAAGATGTTACATAGCTTTCTTCATCTTTTTTATACGCAATATAGCATTTATCATTTTTGCTATTATAAGTCATATTATTTGCATGTCCAAAACAATAATTATCTACTGTATTTAAAATTTTGTATGTATTTTTATCTACTATATTTATCTTTGTGTTCTCTTCTTCTGATTTCATTTGAGCAAAAACCAAATATTTATCTGTTGTTGTCATTCCTTGAATACTTAAATTGTCTATATCTACATTTCTTACATAATTTTTTTCTAGATTAATATCTATTGGAGTTATATTCCATTCATTAAATTTACTCCAATCTTCTTTTTCCTCTGTAAATATAGGGTACATATCACTTTCTTGTTCACCTGATTTATTATCTTTTACAATTCCATTTTTGTAAATAAGCACTCCATTTGTCCAATCAATTCCTCCTCCGGTTGTTTTTGCAGAATTTTCTATAATATTTACATTCTCTATCTTTAGTTTTCCGTCAACTCTAACTCCTCCTCCTGCATATTTTATTGTTTCATTTTTACTTATAGTTCCTCCAAGAATTTTGCCCTCTTCTTTTATCATTATACCTCCACCATATGTTGAGGCATTATTATTGTTTATTGTTGTGTTATCTCCTGAAATTGTAATATTTCCATAAGCATATACTCCTCCACCGCTTCCTTTTGTTGCTTTATTATAATCTATTTGAACATTATTTAGCTTCATATTACATGAAGCTTTTGCTACGTATATTCCTCCTCCAAATGTTCCTTTATTTTTTTCAATTTTACTATTTTCTATTGATAAATTTGACGAATTTATATATATTCCACCACCACATTGAGCAGATATGTTGCCTATAATTGTTCCTCCGTGATATATTAACGGTTGTATTGTTTGCAGAAATTCCTCCTCCATTTTCTGTTGAGTGATTATTTTGGATAATTATATTATTATTAATTGTTATTGTTCCATTATCACTTTTTAATACTGCACTATTTGATGTAATGTTTTCTTTATTACCATCAAATATTATTTTACCTGACATTATATTATCTCCTAAGGTTAATATTCCATTATTTTTTATTAAACCTTCTGTAAAATTTGCTTTTCTTTTTATTATTACTTCATCATTAGAAATTAATGATATTTTTTGATTTTCTTTAATTGTTATTGTAGAATTTGCTTCCCAATTTTCATTTTCATCTAACTCTATTTTTATTTTTTTCACACTATTTGTGGATGTTTCTATTTCTTTTTTTAGGCTTTCCCAACTGTTTACAATAGCTGTATTTTCTAAATTATCATATCCATATGCTATATTTTTACTTGTAGAAAAAATCACTATCATTGCTTGAATTACTATTATTGTCTTTAAAATATTTTTTATTTTTGTTTTTGTTTTCATTTTTAATTTCCTTCCATTATTGTTTTTTATATTAATAAAAATTATATCATATTATATTAAATATGTATGTAACAACTATTTTTCAATACTGTTACATATATATTACAATTATTTTTAACCATTTTTTGTGTTTTTTTGTTTTTTTCATTGACAATATTATTTTTTTGTGTTATTATTATTGTTGTTCAAGCATTTGGGTCAATAGCTCAGTTGGATAGAGCACACGCCTTCTAAGCGTGGGGTCGGGGGTTCGAATCCCTCTTGGCCCACCAGATATGCATTTAACAAAAACATCTATGATAAAACATAGATGTTTTTTTATTACATTTTTTAATCTACTGTTTTTTTAGTAACACTTTAGATGTATATTTATAGTAAGCAAATAATTTTAAAAAAATTAATTATTAATCATCTTATAATATGATTAATAATAAAATTATAGGCTATTATAGATTGTGGTAAAAATAATTATTAATTAATATTGTTTTATTTTTTATATATTGGGTATAACTAATAGTATTACATATATTTTTATTACCTTTTATTTTTTCTTTGTTATATCAACATATTTTCGACATTTTTTACATTACTATTTCATATTACCAATTGGTTTAATAACTTAAAATGCCTTGATATACTTATATTACATATGTTATTTGTATGGGGGTATAATATGAAATCAGAAAAAAAAGTTGATATTGACAAAGTATTAGGTGAAATTTTTAAAGAATATCGTGTAAAAAATAAATTAACACAAGAAAAAATTGCTGAAAAATTGGGAATTTCCGTAAAATATATTTCTAGAATTGAAAATGGTACAGGTGGTGTAAAAGTTGAAACACTTGTAAATTATATGAATATATTGGGTATATCTCCAAATGTAATATTTGAAAATTTGATTGTAAATGACAATTTAAAACCTCAAATGTTATTATCAAAAAAGGCAAGTGAATTACCTGATGACAAAATTAATTTTGTTATTTCAGTTATTGATTTATTAGAAAAAATGAACTAGTTGGAGAATCAATGTGAACCAAGGGGGACGTTGTGAACCAAGGGGGACGTTGTTAAATTGGTTGAAATTAATTAAAAGTTGTTATATTTAATTATATATTAATTTCTTAATTTCAACCAATTTAACAACGTCCCCCTTGGTTCACAACGTCCCCCTTGGTTCACATTGATCAATTTAATTTTATTCTTTCCAGAAAGCTTTATAAGTTTCGAAAGCTGAATATATATCAAATTTACTTGTAACTTCATATGGAGCATGCATTGAAAGCACTGGAACTCCGCAATCTATAACATCTGCACCTTTATTTGCTAAGATGTATGCAATTGTTCCTCCTCCACCGATGTCAACCTTTCCAAGTTCCGCTACTTGATATCTTATATCATTTTTTTCTAGAATATTTCTAACCCAAGCTACATATTCTGCATTTGCATCTGAAGCTCCTGATTTTCCTCTTGCACCAGTATATTTGTTAAGGCTAATTCCTTTTCCAATAAATCCTGCATTCAATTTATCTGAAACAGATGCATATATTGGATCAAATCCTGCGTCAACATCAGATGATAACATCTTCGAAAAACAAAATACTTTATCTAACAAATTTGGTCTGTTTACTTCTAATTTATTTAACATTTCTGATATAAAGAAATCAAACATATGTGATTCCATACCAGTATTTCCCATACTTCCTATTTCTTCTTTATCAGACAAAATACAAACCGCTGTATTTTTTACACTTTCCAATGTCATCATAGCAGCAAGTGATGTGTATGCACATACTTTATCATCTTGACCGTAAGCTGCAACTAAACCTGCATCAAATCCTAAGCTTCTTGCTTTAAATGCTGGTATTATTTCTAATTCTGAGCTTTGGAAATCTGCTTCAACTATTCCATATTTTTGATTTAAAATATTCAAAATATTCAACTTAACTTTTTCTTTTACATCTTCATCTTGATATGGAATACTTCCAATTAAAAGATTTAAATCTTCCCCATCTATTCCATTCTTTAGTTTTTTCTCCATTTGCTCTTGTGCTAAATGTGGTAATAAATCTGTAATTGTAAATATTGGGTCATTCTCATCCTCTCCTATATTTACAACAACTTTTTCTCCATTTGGTTTTACCATTACACCATGAATGCTTAAAGGAATTGTTGTCCATTGATATTTTTTAATTCCACCATAATAATGTGTTTTAAAATATGCAAGTTCAGAATCTTCATAAAGCGGATTTGGTTTTAAATCTAGTCTTGGTGAATCAACATGTGAACCTATTATATGAAGCCCTTTCTCTATATTTTCTGTACCAATTATAGCTAAATACATACTCTTTTCTCTGTTTATAAAGTATACTTTGTCCCCTGGTTGTAATTTTTCAAATTCTGCGATGTCTTTATAACCATTTTCTCTTGCCATTTTTGTAGCTTCTACTATAAATTCTCTTTCAGTTTTTGCTTTATTTAAAAAGTTCATATAATCTTTCGAAAAATTGAATATTGCTTCTTTTTTTCTTGTATCAACTGTTTCCCATCCGTTCTCTCTTTTTCTAAATAACTCTTTTTTAAAATTTTCTTCCATGATATCCTCCTTTGTTAATTTTTTTTAGTATATCACTTTATTTTTTATTTTTCCACTTTTTTTAGTATTTATTATTTTTTTTAGTAAATAATAATTTTGAGACAGTTGGGACAGTCCAAATTTGTTTCATTATTTTTGTCACATACTGTCGAATTTTTGTATATTTAATTTTATGGCATTTTTCGACATAAAAAATGAAACAAATTTGGACTGTCCCAACTGTCTCAAAAAGGATGGTGTTTATATGAATTCGTTATGGTTAAGCGAAAATTCAGATAATAAAAATTATGAAAATTTAAATAAAGATATATCTACTGATGTATGCATAATTGGTGCTGGAATATTCGGTCTTACTTGTGGATATTATTTATCAAAATCAGGATTTAAAGTTACTATTGTGGATAAAAGTGATATTTGTAGAAAAACTACTGGCCACACTACGGCAAAAATAACATCTCAGCATGGTCTTTTTTATACTTATTTAATAGATACTTATGGTGAACAATTTGCAAAAGATTATTTATCTGCAAACGAAGAATCTATTAAAAATATTAAAAATATTATTGATACTGAAAATATAAAATGTGATTTCGAAAATCAATCAAATTTCGTTTATACTACTGATAAACTTGAAGTTGGTAAAATAAAAAAAGAAGTTGATTGTGTAAATGCAATTGGATTTCCTGCAAATTTTGTTACTAAAACAGGCCTTCCTTTTGAAATTGCTGGTGGAATACAATTTAAAAATCAGGCTCAATTTAATCCCATTAAATATACAAATGGTCTATGTGATTGTATTACGAAAAACAATGGAGAAATATATACTAACACAACTGTGTTTGATATAAAATCAAATGGAACTGATTTTTCTACGCAAACAGTTGGTGGTACAATAACATCTAAATATGTTATATTGGCTTCTCATTATCCATTTATTAATTTTCCTGGAATGTATTTCTTTAAAATGTATCAATCATCCTCATATGTTATTGGGATTGATACAAAAAAAACTTTGTTTAATGGAATGTATATAACAGCTTCTGAACCAACTTATTCATTTAGAACAGCTTATTATAATGGTAAAAAAATTCTTTTATTAGGTGGTGTGGGACATAAAACTGGTACTCCTACTACTTATGAACAAAGTTATGGTGTTCTAGAAAATTATGCTAAACAATTATATCCTAATTGCGAAGTTTTATTTAGATGGGATACCCGTGATTGTATTACCTTAGATAAAATTCCTTATATTGGTCCTTTTTCAAATACAACAAATAACTTTTATGTGGGTACTGGTTTTAATAAATGGGGAATGACAACTTCTAATGTAGCTGCTAATATTGTATGCGATATGATTTTGGGAAAACAGAATAAATATGCTTATATTTTTGATTCTACACGTGTTAACCCTATAAAGAATAGAACGGAAATCAAAAATATGATTACTGAATCTGTTAATTCTCTTGCTATAAAAAAATTTAAGGATTCTAATATTAATTTTGATGAGATTTCTATTAATTCAGGTGGTATTATAGATATTAATAGTCAAAAAGTTGGTATTTATAAAGATACTTCACGGAAATATTTTTGCTGTTAAGCCAATTTGCACTCATTTGGGTTGTTTACTTTCTTGGAATGATACTGATAAAACTTGGGATTGTCCTTGTCACGGTTCTAGATTTGATTATATGGGAAAAAATTTATATGATCCTGCTTTTAAAGATTTGGAAATTTTTAATTTGTAATTATATTTTTCTTTGTATTGTCTATATTTCAATATTTTTTTGAGTTTTTTTGTTTTTTTTATTGACTTATTTGATTGGTTTTGCTAAAATTTCTTTAAATTCATATATTTATATTATTATTTATTGAACTAGATTTCTTCGTTTGCGATTAATCTAGTTCTTTTTTATATCTTTCTTGAAATATTATGTAATCTATGATATAATACAAAAAAATTTGAAAGGAGGTTCTGCATATGTTTAAAGCAGAACAAATTGCTATTCAATATGTACCATCAAATACTATTGAAAAACAAGGAAAAAGATGTTCAATTGAACGTTTTTTACGGGAAGGCTATTATGTAAAATTATCGCGTAATGGTTATTGGGTGTTAGTCAAGCCATCACAGGTTTTAGTCACATGTTATTGTGGAAAAAACGGTACTTTTACATATGATATGAAAAGTGATATACTTAAATATCATAATCGCAAAAAAATTTCATTTTCTTTAATCGATAAATTTAAAAATGACTTTAAAAGTAACGTCATTTTAATAGAAGTTGATGAATCTGGTTATAGTTTTAAGTATTAACACAATCTGGAAGAGTTGTATAAACAGCTCTTCTTCTTTTTTTATTTTTATTAATATTTTATATAATTAATTAAAAAGTTGTTAAAAAAGTTCTAAATTTGATTTTTTTGCATATATATGTTATTATATGATTTCAACAATATAAAGGAGGAAAATTTATGACTCACTTAGAAGATGCTTTTAAGAGATTAGTTAATAAGAAAGGCGTTGAATATGCTATCCAAACTTTATCTTCTCCTAATTTACCGGAAGAAACAAAGGATGATTTAGCAAAAAAGCACTATCTTGTTGATGGATATCCAAACTTATCCTTAATCTATTCATTAATCTAATAAGTTTTATCCTTGATATCAACATTTATTATGTTGGTATTTCCTATAAGCTCTCTTTCGTATGATTGAGAGCTTTCTTATTTTCCAAAAGTTTATAAATTTGTAGGAATTTTTTCTTTTTTGCAAACACTTGTTTACATTTGTATAAATTAATGCTATAATTTAATTAGTGATTTTATTAAGGAGGTGCAATATGCAAGATAGAGAACAACACATTTATGTATCAATAGATTTAAAAAGCTTTTATGCATCTGTAGAATGCCAAGAACGTGGTCTAAACCCTATTACCACAAACTTAGTAGTTGCAGATAGTAGCAGAACTGAAAAAACAATATGTCTTGCTGTTAGTCCTTCCCTAAAGTCATATGGTATACCTGGAAGAGCAAGATTGTTCGAAGTAATACAAAAAGTAAAAGAAGTCAATATTGAAAGAAAACGAAAAGCTCCTAATCAGACATTTACAGGTTCATCTTATGATAATACGGCTATATTAAAAAATCCAGATTTAGAATTATCTTATATAATCGCACCTCCAAGAATGGGCTTTTATATGAAATATAGCACAAACATTTACAACATATATTTAAAATGGTTTTCTTCAGATGATATATATGTTTATTCAATTGATGAAGTTTTTATAGATGTTACGCATTATTTAAAAACATATCATATGACTGCACGAGAACTGGTAACTCATGTTATACAAGATGTTTATAAAAGCACTGGAATAACTGCAACAGCTGGAATTGGAACAAATTTATATCTATGTAAAATTGCTATGGACATTGTTGCCAAGCATGTTGAACCTAATAAAAATGGGGTTAGAATAGCAGGATTAGACGAAATGACTTACAGAAAATTATTATGGAATCATAGACCTCTTACAGACTTTTGGCGAGTTGGTTCCGGATATGCGAAAAAACTTGAGGCTCATGGGATATATACAATGGGAGATGTAGCGAGAACTTCTATACAAAACGAGGAATTATTATATAAATTATTTGGTATAAATGCAGAATTATTGATAGACCACGCTTGGGGTTGGGAACCTGTTAATATTAAACAAATAAAAGAATATAAACCCGAAAACAATAGCATTAGCTCTGGTCAGGTACTACATTGTCCTTATGATTATGAAAAAACAAAACTTATAATAAAGGAAATGACGGAACTTTTAACACTAGATTTAGTTAAAAAAAATCTTGTTACAAATCAAATAGTTCTAACTGTTGGATATGATATAGAAAATTTGACTGACCCATTTATAAAAAATTTATATAAAGGTGAAATTACAACAGATAGATATGGACGAAAAATTCCTAAACATGCACATGGTACAATAAATTTGGACCACAAAACATCTTCTACAAAAATAATAATGGATGCTGTTATGAAATTATATGAAAGAATTATAAATAAGCAGTTATTAGTAAGAAGAATTAATATTACAGTTAATAATGTTGTAGACGAATTTACTGTAAAAAATAAAAAAACATATGAACAGATAGATTTATTTACAGATTATCAAAAAAAGGCCGAAAAACTTCAGAAAGAAAAAATGGAAAAAGAATTGCAAAAGGCAATGATTGGTATAAAAAATAAATATGGAAAAAATGCCGTTATAAAGGGTATGAATTTACAGGATGGAGGAACTACTATTGATAGAAATAAACAGATTGGAGGTCATATGGAATAGATGAAAAAAAATTATGATGATATTATAAATTTGCCTCATCATGTTTCTAAAAGGCATCCTCAAATGTCTTTGGAGGCAAGGGCTGCACAGTTTGCAGCTTTTGCTGCTTTAACTGGATATGAGGATAAAATTAAGGAAACTGAGAGAATTGTTAATGAAAAATATGAAGATAATAATATTTTTTAATCAATTTTATTATACTGCAAAATTATATTCTCAAATAATTATAAATATTCGTGTAATTTAGTAAAGATTTTAAGTTTTGGTTTTTTGCAGAAATAAATTATTTAAAAATAGAGAATTGGTAAAATATGGATATATTTATTCATATACTACCAATTCTTTTATTTTAAACATCACTTAATAGACCTATACAAAATAGGCTTTTTCAACATTATGTAAATAGTATCTTTACAATAAGCACAGCTGTCCATCATACTCTTTTCTTTTTCTTATACTTTCCCATTCTCTTATTCCACATCTTGTCTTTGATAATATGTTATATATTCCTCTTGCTAGCTGATAAAACCATAGATATACATTCGTTTTTAAAGATTTTGATTCCTTTATTATTTTATTTACAAATTCTCTTTTTCCAATTTTTTCGCTAAGCATTGCCACTAATCCAATTGCATATGTGAGCATTTTATTCAAATTATTTATTGATTTTAATGTTCTTACTCTAAAATTTTCAAAGTTATATTCCTGCTTTTTAAACTTGAAATATCCTTCAATTCTCCATCTATCTAAATAACATCTTGCTGTCTTTATTACATCTTCTTTACTTTTTATTGGTATATTACTTGCTAACATCATTGGCGTTTCTCCTAATCCATATACTAATACTAAATTTATCCATTTCTTATTGGCTGTAATCTGTACTTTTATTACACTAGCATAACATTCTTTTTCTACTCCTTGAAATAATAATTTCATTTGTATTTTTCCTTTGTGTGAATCTCTTATTGTTGTTATTTTATACCATTTATGATTTCTATATACTTTTCTATTTTCTTTTAGTCTTATTACAAAATATTGATTCTTTTCAAAATAATGATTAAATATTAAATTATTATCATAACCTCTATCATTAACAAAAATTCCTTTTTGCTTTCTTTTATCTAATAAATTTACTATTTTATCTATTCCTTCAAATGTAACGTCATTTGCTGATACAAAGTCTTTTTGGGTTGATGAATGTATTTTTGAAAATAAACTAATTGGTTGTTTTTTATTTTGTGTTAGTCCCACTATTTCTGTGTGATGATAACCTTTTTCATAACTTTTATTTCTACTTGAACCATCTCTTACAATTCCTAAATCTTCAAATTTTTCTCCTAATGGTTTTATGATATCACTATCATCTATTAAAAATATTGGATTTTCGCCTAAAGAATCCATTGCTGAATTACAATATTTTTCATCTATTGATGAAGATAAATCATTTGATAAATTATCACTTAATCTATCTATTGTATAAGCCTTTTTGTTTTTTCATCTAAGGCTCCTGCAATACTTGATAATAAGATATCTTTTGATTCTGGTTTTCTTGTACCTTCAAAAATTTTTTTAGAAAAATTTATGATATCTCTTTTCATTTCATAATTATTTGTGGTAAAATTGTCCATAGAAAAATCTCCATTTTTTTGTTTAGTGTATTTTTTTAAAATTCAATTTAATTATACTAAAATAATGGCGGTTTTTCTTTATTTTCACATAAATTTCATAATTCTGTGGATAACGTTTCGGAATATTTTCAAAAAAGACCGAAACTTAAATGAAAATAAATTTGCAATATTATGTAAAATATGTTATTATATATTTATATGCACATTGAAAAAAGAATAATTATTTCTTGTACATACCTATACGCGCATAAACAATATTTGAGGAGGACACATTTATGGAAAATATGTATGCAAAAATAGTAACTGGAAACAAATATGACCGAAAAATCGCTGCAAATCATAATTTTGAAATGTATAAAGCTAAAGTAAAGGCTAAAGATATTGCAAAGATCGAATCTGATTTTATTCAACATAATCATGTAGGCTGTTGTTTACACTATGCATTGGCTCTTTATAATCTTTTATATGAAGCAGGATATGAGGTTTACCTTGTAACTACTCCAGAAGATGATGGAGATAATCATGCGAGTGTCTGTTATACTTTAAATGGTAAAAGATATATCGCTGACCCTGTAAAAACTGTAATTACAGGAGACTTCAGTTATATTCGAATTCCTTTTGAAAAGTTTAAAAATGAAAATGCATGGCTTAAAGTTTTTGAACCCAATGGTATGTATGGAGAGGAATTATTCTTCGAAAACTTCCTTGCAAACTGCCATAAAGAATTTTATAAAAGTTAAAGGAAGGACTAAAGGATGCTAATTGATTCAAATCAATATGGTATCCTTTTTTATAGTTTAAAAAAGTTGTGAAAAAAAGAATTTTATGATACTATATTTATAGATTATTTTAGGGAATGGGGTATAATATGGCATTAAAAGATTTAGAAAAAGAAATTGAAAATATTAGAGAAAGAAATAAAAAGGTTGAATTAAATAAATCATGGGAAACAAGTTCGACAAGAAAAATTTGTATAATGATTTTAACTTATATTGTTGTTATAACCTATTCATATGTTATAAGAAAGTATGATAATATACTATTAAGTTCATTAGTCCCTGTTATTCGGATTTACGTTATCTACATTATCCTTAAAATATATAAGAAAAATGTGAGAAAAATTAGGTAGAAAAGGAGAATAAAAGTGGATAAAGAAAAGTTAGAACTATTACAAAATAGTCTTAAGTTTAAATTATTTAATACCTTTGGCAATACAATTGAAGAATTTGAAGCAAATGCTGAAAAACTTTCATTTATAGGGACAATAACAGATTTTAATATTATAAAAGGCTTATATAATAATTCAAATATTATTTATAACGAGAGAGAGTTATTACATTTAAATGAAATCTTAAATATAAGTCGAGAAAAAGAACAAGTACAAATTGATAAAATGATCTTTTCTTTAAAATGTATTAAACAATTATCCGATTTTAAGAATAATCAAAGATTTATAGGAAATGAGTTATTACAAGCAACATATATGTCAATTTTTTCAAGATATAATGATAATAGAGATAGAAGTGATAATATATTTGTCTCAAGAGACTTAATTGATGAAGTTATTAAAGAAGAACATGAAAGCGAAATTGGAAAAATATATATGACATATAAAAGATATGGTAATTTTTTATACCAGTATATACACGATACTTCTGAGAATAAAAGTCAGAAAGATAGCAAACATAATAAAAGATTCGTTACATATGTTTTAAGAAGTATCCGAAATAATATAGCTCATGGAGATTTCTGTAATTTATCTGACAGTGAAAAACAAATTGTAAATGTAGAAAGTCATGGAGAAAATATAGAAGAATTTAAGGCAAAGTTCGAATTTCAATGTTTGAATAGCATTTGTAATAAATTATCTCGACAATTAAAAAATTCGAATGATGATGTATTATTTGAATTAGAAGATTCCTTAAAAAATGGAACACCTGATAAATTATATTATTCATGTAAAGATGATGAAAATAAAATCATGCGCATTGTATTTCCAATATATATAAACAGTTTTATAGTTTATAATTTCAAAAAATTTAAGGATTTAAAAAAAGTATCACAATTTGGAAAAGGAAAAGAGTCAGAGATTGTTAAACAGTTTTATGACAGAAATAATAGTGATTGTTTTTTAAGTAAAATTGTGCAAAATAGCAATAATGAAAGTATTGATGAATTTGAAGTATTCAGAGATATTAGAAATTCAGTTGTGCATAATAAAGTGGTATATAAAAATGGATGTATAATAACTGAAAATGGACTTCAAATTCCTTATGCAATATTCTATGATATGCTACACAACCAAGAACAAATTTTAAGTGCTCGAAATGAAAATAAAGAAGAAGATAGAAATATATATTAAAAGAATAGTCAAAATGTATAAGTGTCGATGATGTGAAACAAAAATATTGATATATCTAGCTTTAAGCTGTGAGGTCAAAGCACACAATTAGGCACATCTTTTATGGCACAACTTTGGCACACCTTTAGCACATATTCGGTTAAATTTTTTAAGATTTTTAAAAAGTGTGAGAATTGAAAAAAGTCTATTTCAAGCCTTTAAGAAAAAAAAATAAAGGCTGTAAAAGCCTTTTTTAATGGTCGAGGTGGTAACTTTTTCAAAATACCACAAAGCCTTTATTTATCAATGTTTTATAATATTTTTTATATTTTAAAACATTTTTTTAAAACTCTTATTTTAGTATTAATCTAAAATTCATATATTTAATTTTAAATGTTCTTTATGCTCTTTCTCTCTTTAAATAATCTATTACTTTTTGAGTTTCTTTTTGTTTATAATAATTGTAAATATCTCCATAAGTATTTATTGTAGTTTCTATATTAGCATGTCCCATTAATTTTTGTAAGACTGGTAAATCTACACCAGCTTCAATACATCTAGTTGCAAAAGTATGTCTTAACATATGGGTATTTACAGGTTTTGTAATTCCTGCATTTTTACATATTCGCTTAAATGCTGAATTTATTGTATTATCTACATATAATTTTTTATTTGCTTGACAAAATAGAACTTGATTTTTGTTTTCTATTTTGTTATTTAATGCATCTTTTATAATATCTTCTGTAAGTTCATTTATTTCTATATTCCTTTTACCACTTTTAGTTTTAGTTGGACCAATAATAGTGTTTTTATTTCTATCTTTTGTTAATGTTTTTGTAACTTTTATCATTTTATTATCTAAATCAATGTCATCATTGTAATTTAGTGCTAATACTTCTCCAATCCTCATACCAGTATATAGGCATAAAAGAATAATGTTTTTATAATTTGATGAATGACTTTCTAAATAATCTTCTAATTGATTTTGTTCTGTTATTGTTAAAGATACTACGTCTTTATCTTCTTTTTGGCTCTTTGGCTTTTCAATACAATCAATACCTTCAAATAAATTTTTTACTAAATACAATTTATAATTTGCATATTCGTAAACATATTTAAGCATCCTATAATCTTTTTTTATAGTGGAATTTGACTTTATTCTTTCTTCTTGTAAAAAGTCTTCAATTTGCTTTCTAGTTACTTTTTCTATTGGAATGTTTGCAAATTTACGCTTTTTTATTCTTGCTAGTGTTGACATATTCGTATTATAAGCATTTGCTTTTGTTTTGCCCATTCTATATTTTGAATCTTCAATTTCTTGTGCTAGTATTGCTATTGTTTTCTCTGTTCTTTTTAGTTCAATAGCACTACCATACTTTTTCATTTCTAATTTGTATTTATACATTTTATCTAATGCTTCTTCTTGTGTTTTAGCAGTAAATGTTTTTCTAATTGCTTCTCCTGTTTCTATATCTTTTCCTATTGTTAGAGTTGCTTTATGTTGTTCATTAATATAGAACTTGTCACATTTTTCTGAATCCTTACATTTTTTACATTTACTGCATTTGCCCATCTCTTTTTTATCTTTTCTATTTTTGCAAAGTGATCTATCTTTACATTTCTTACATATAGG
This sequence comes from uncultured Clostridia bacterium, assembly GCA_934168305.1. Taxonomy (GTDB): domain Bacteria; phylum Bacillota; class Clostridia; order TANB77; family CAG-508; genus CAG-269. The sequence goes on from CAKPNF010000012.1 coordinate 26,964, forward strand.
ACACATAGGTAATCCAGAGTTCTTTTTTTCTGTTTTTATTATATATGTTCCTACGGTATAACCTTTTATACTCATAATATTTCCTCCGTTTCTCAATTTTTTTGAGGAAATACCTTGTCTAATTTTTAAATTGGTAGTATAATAATTTTATAAACAATTTGAACAGGGTATTTCCTGTTTTACTTAGAAGATTTAATGTGCTAGATTAAGTCTTCTTTCTTTTTATTCTGCCATAATTCTTTTATGGCTTAAAAATTCGTTTAGACAGTCAGCTTTTATCCAAAATTTTCTGCCTATCTTTATGCTTGGAAAATCTTCTTGATGAAATAACTGCAAGCATTTCTGTTTTCCGATATGCAATAATTTGCATACGTCATCTGATGAGTATAATTTGATGTTGATTTCTTCTAAATTCTGCATATTTTTTATCTCCTTTCCTTGACAACATTTACTTAATATAGTATAACTATATTGTGAGAGATTTGTCAAAACTATTTAAAATTGTAAATTGATTATATAATCATATTTTATATTTGTCAACATATTTATAAAAATATTTTGAAATATTTCACATTTTATTTTTAGGGGGATTAAAAAATGCGAAAATTACCTCAATATTCTTTTAATGAAGGATTTTATATATGGTTTGATATAAACTCTAAAGAAGAATATTATTCAACACCTTTATATATGTATAAAACTGATTTTGACGATGATTTAAAAAATTATAAAAGAAAAATAATACAAGGAAAAGATTTTTATAAAAATAAACCAAGTAAAAAAAACTCAGCACCAAAGCATCCAGCAACTATTATTTATCCTTTTGCTGAACAGTTTGGAAGAATTTTAATAAACCTATTAAATGCAGATTTCTCAAACTTTGATAAAGCATATAATACATTTTTTTATTTGTATGGATTTGAATTATTAAAAGAATATGTGCCAGCTAAAGAATTAATAAATACATATAAGTCTGAAGAAGAATTAGTAAAAATAATGAAAAGAGTATATGAAGATAGTTATGGATATTTATCAGATATGCAATATAATTTTAGAAAATGTGTGGATTTTGTATATAATTTAAATGGAAATGAAGAATTAAAAAATAGCAAACCAAGTTCAAAATTTATAGCTTCTTTAGTAACACATCACAATGATGTATATTCATATTCAAGTGAGATAGAAGTTATTTTAGATACATATTCAGATAAATATTTAAAATATGGTGGACAATCATTAAATAAGCTAACTGAAGAACTAGATCAGGATGCTTCTTTTATACCAATGACTAATGTTTATACAAGTGAAAAATTAAGTAATATTATTTTTGTGGTATTAGAACAATTTGTTAAAAATTCTAATTTGCCAATAAAAAAATGTCAGTATTGCAATAGATATTTTATTCCTAAAATTAGACAAGATGAAATATATTGCGATTTGCCAAATGAAGATGGAAAAAGTTGTAGAGAAAATGGAGCAAAACAAACATATAAACAAAATTTAGAAAAGATTCCTGCTTTGCTAGAATATAGAAAAGCTTATCAAAAAAAGTTTATGGAAGTTGCTAGAAGTGATAATAATAAACAATTAAAAAAGGATTTTGATAGTTGGAAAAAAATTGCACAAGGTAAGATAAAGGATTATAAACAAGGTAAAGTTACAGAAGAAGAATTGTATAAGTGGATGATTAAAACCAAGTAAAGTTTTAGCAGTTAGGGGGAAGTAACTAAAATGAAATCAAATGTAGATGCAATACTTGAGAAATCGATAGCATGTGCAGTTTCGGCAATCGAAATATATAATAAACCTGATTTTAAATATAGAGAGGAAACTTTTTCTATTTTAATGATTAATGCATGGGAACTTGTATTAAAAGCTAAGAAAATTAAGGATAATAATAACAATATAAAGGTTATATATGCTAAACAAAATATTCCTAAAAAAATTGGAGGAAAATCAAAACGATGGAAATATAAATTAAATAAAAGAGGATATAAAATTACTTTAGGATTAGAGCAACTTATTTCAGAATTTGAAAATAGCCCCAATATAGATAAAAGATGTTTAGAAAATATTGAATTACTAAATAACATTAGAAATTCTGCTATTCATTTAATAAATAAGGATAGTGAGCTTTGTAATATTGTATTTGAAATTGGAAGTGCTAATCTAAAAAATTATATTGAATTTATTATTGAAAATTTTAATAAGGATCTAAGTAAATATAATTTTTATTTAATGCCTTTATCTTTTTATAATGACTATGAAATTGTAGATAATTTAAAAATACAAGATACTTCTTTAAAATCTAAATTAAAAAGAGATTTACTTGTTTTAAATTCACAATATAAGTCTGGACCTAACGAAAAATATAGTATTTTATTATCAACCAAAGTTTCATTTACACAAGGGGACACTAGAATAATTACAACAAAATTAGGAAAAACAAAAAATGATAGTGATTTTGTAATAAATTTAAGTGATGATGAAATTGATAAGAGATATCCTTTATCATTTAATGAATTGGTCAAAATACTAAGAAAAAGATATTCTAACTTTAAACAAGACAAAACATTTAATGAATTAAATAAAAAATTTAGGGTAAATGTAAAAAATGCATATCAAAGATTTTTAAATAATAAAGAAAAGACCGGAACTTGTAGATGGCAATATAGTTCTAATATTCTTAATGATTTTGATAAATATTACATAAAAAGTAGGTGATTAAGATAAAACGAAGACTTAATATATTCATTGATGAAAGTGGAGATTTTGGATTTGTAGATGGGAGTTCAGAATTATATGGCGTTTCATTTACAATACACGAAAGTGATGATTCTATTTCGAATGATTTAGAATATCTAAATAACAGGTTAAAAAAAGCAAAATATGATGGAATGATACATCTAGCAGATCTAGTGGCTAAAAGAGGTGATTATGCACACTTTAATTTGGAGCAGAGAAAGAATATTTTTTGGTCTATATTTTATTTTTCAAAGAGAGTAAAAGTAAAAATACATACAGTTATTATCGACAAAAGATTTAAAAATAATAGAACCCAATTAAATAGAGAATTAGCACTTGAAATTAGTAAATTTTTTAATGCTATAAGTGATTATATGAATGAGTTTGAAAAAGTTGTTGTCTATTATGACAATGGACAAGAAGCATTAGGAACTATTATAGATACTTTGTTAATTACTAAAAATAATGTAGAACATCGAATTGAATTTGATCACAAAGAAAAAAGATTGTTCCAAGTTTCTGATATGCTAACATTTGTAGATAAAATTGTATATAAGCATGATCATAATATGTCATTAACAAAAGCAGAAAAATACTTCTTTAGTGTAAAAGATATTTTGGGTATTATAAGACAATTAAAAAATAAAAGACTATAATAAAAAGCCATTCGTTTGAATGGCTTTTTGCGACGCTCAGCGTCTACACGGGTTTGGTCCTTGTGAGACCAAAGTAAATAATATTATTTATAATATATATTATTCATTGTTATAATAAAATTATACACTAAATTTTGAAAAAAGTACATAGTTTTTTCAAAAAAATTGCTAAAATTATTTAAATATGATATAAATATTTTGTAAGCCAAAACATTTTGCAAACATTAGGAGGTAGCAATATGATTGAAACAACTAGACTTCCAGAAGAATTTATTGCTGGAATTGGAGAAACGCGGTATCCGTTTGGACCTAAGGTAGAAAAACGTACACTTGAAGGTATTGATGAAATACAATACCTGTATGTATCACCTTGGACCTCCATCAAGATGCATGGACATGACAATCAATGGGAAGTGTGGGCACGGCTCTCTCACAAGACAGCTCATGTGTGTCTCAAAGGTGAGGAACACGAGTTGGTAAACAACAGTGGCGCAATGATGATCCTTATGGCAATTAAAGGTCATATTGATTACTCATATGATGACCTTGAAGGGCTTTTATGCGATTGGGGATTTACCGTAACACACGGCTCTCTGGTAGTCAATGACTAACCGCTCCTAATAACAGGAGACCGAAAATTCGGACCATATCTGTCACAGCAGCAATGCTGTGACAGATAACTTTATATTTAATACTCTAATTCTTCTTCCTGCTGTTCTTTATCAAATCTGTTTATATTAAGCTGTTTTTCAACATCAAAGTCCATATATGTTTCTCTTTCAAAATCTCTTATTAATGCTTCTTCAGATGGGGCAGAAAACTTATGACAAATCCAAGTAATAAACTTTTGAACCGTAAATTTAAATCTATCAATAACTTTCTTTAAATAAGTATTTTCTTTTTCTAATTTGTTTATAATCTTTTGGTATTGTTAATCTATTTTGTAAGTTTCATCTTCAAATTGTTGCTTTAATTCCTTTTCCTTATTTTCTAATGTTTTTTCTAACTTTTTGCATTTGAATTGTAGATTTACATTATCTTCAAGAATTTGAGTATGTTTCTTTTCATATTCTGTTGCTATGTTTATTGTATTAGCTTGTTTTGATAACTCTTTATGAAGTGATATATTTTCATTATAAAGTTTATTTATTAAATCATCTTTAGGTTTTATAACTTCATTTTCTATTTTTTCATCTCTATTTAGCATAAGCTTTTTGAAATCTTTTATATCTGGTGTTTCAGGTAATTCTAATTTGATATTTTTTAATAATTCTTTTGTATTTTCATAATTTGTAATTTTCTTATACTCTTGTATTGAATAATGTTCTCTGTTAGTTACTTCAACTAATTCTCCTCTTTCTAATTTAAAACCTTTTTCAGAAATATGCTTGAAATAAGCATTTTGTAAATCTCTATAACTATTTTTTCCTCTCCAAAAATCTCTACAACATACTTTATCAATCTTATTTCCTTCTTTATCTGTTGTATGAACTACTGGAATAAATAACAAGTGCATATGAGGTGTATCTTCATCCATATGTACTACTGCTGATATTATATTTTGCTCACCTAAATTTTTGTAATTGCATATAAAGTTATAACTTTCGGTAAAATATCTTTTACTTTCTTCATATCCTATTTCATCAAAGAATCTTTGGTCAGAAGTAAACACCATTTCACACATTATATTACTATTACTTCTAACTTGACCTTTTAAGTCATATTCTTCTTTTTTCTTATCAAACTCTTTTATATAACTTAATTCATTTTTCTTTAAATAATAATTTAGTTCGGTTTTACTGCTATCTATATTTTTATTTGAATGATTTTTTGTTTTTCTTTCATTATGCTTATATGCTCCCATAGCTTGTGCCCTTGTCAATTTTTCATTTCTAATTATGGCATAGCTCATATATTCTTCTTTGCTCCTTCTTAAACTCACGAGATAAGAAATTCTTGTCTAACACACTAGACAAGTTTTTTTCAAAACTTATCTGTGTGGCAGGAGATCCTGCACCCTTTCCTAAAAAATAACTAAAGTATTTTTTAGGATTGACTCAAAATAAACAAGTTATTTTGAGTCAAGTGAAGTTGCACTATAAAGTACACCCTTGCAACTTCATATCAGAGCAAATATCTACGAAGATGCTACTGCATTTTCGCCTGCAAAGTTAGCGTATAAGCTATCAAAAAATCCATCTGGATATTTTCTTTCATATTCACGAGTAGAAATAGCAGTTTTATTTTGTAATTTTATAGTGCCATTTCCTAAATTATTATATAAGCAAATCATTAAATAATTAGTTATATTTTTGATATTATTACTACTTTTTGCAATATCTAATAATTGAATTAAGTTATTTTTATTTATTAAAGCTAGTTTAGATAATATTTTGGAATTAGTAATTATAACACTACCAACTTTTAAAGTATCCGCATAATATAATCTTTCAATTACATCTTCTAATACAGACTGTTCTTCTTTTGTAAATTCATTCAATTTACATTTCTCTTTTACTTCATCTAACGAAATATATTCATCCTTACTTTGAGGATTGATAGAATCAGTATTGATTATATTAGTTTTGATATTATTAGGATTGATTGTAGGTAAAATTTCCGTATCAAGAGGAGTATTTTTTACTTCTCCAGAACCGTAATTTTTACTGTTCAAGACTTGTAAATTTTCCTGTTCAATATCAGTGATTATTTCTTCATGTTGAATTTTACCAACATAAATTAAATTAGGTTTTCCTAGACCCTGTCTTTTTTCTGCTATTAAGTTTACTTCTAATAGTTGTTTAAATGCTTTTGTAACTGTCTTTTCAGATAAGCAAAGTTTATTTTGTACTTCTTCTCTTGTGAATATTAAATATACTCTGCCATATTCATCAAACCAATGATTTTTTTGAGATAATGATAATCTATCAAGCAAAAAAGCATATAATATTTTACTATCTGAATTTAACTTTGTTTTATATAAGTTATTAACAAATAATTCTTGTGGTATTTGATAATAACTATTTTCTAAAATCTCATTATTTTTATAATAATCTATTTCTTTCATTCTTGTTCCTTTCCAAGATGAAAGAGCATTTTTAAGTTCTACACAATTTTTTAGAACTTTTTAAAACATTTTTTATTGCTTTAAAAAGTTTTTAAAACATAAATTTTAGAACTATTTTAAAACTTTTTATAGAATTTTTGAGAACTGCATAGAAAAAGAGTATTAACCAAAATCTATTGATTAATACTCTTTCAGACTTTTGCAATTTTCTTGAGTTTCCTCAAAATTGCTATCGTATGGTCGAGGTGACAGGGATCGAACCTGCGACCTCATGGTCCCAAACCACGCGCGCTACCAACTGCGCTACACCTCGAAATAAAATAAACTTACTAAACGCTTATATATAATAGCATAATTTTTTAAAATTTGCAAGGATTTTTAAAAAAATTTAATAAATTTTTTAGAATATCTTGAAAAATATCTCAAAATTCATTATAATATAGTGTATGTGTAGCAAAACATTTTAATAAATTGCTTTAAAATTTTACTATACAAATTTCATATGCACCAGTAGCTTAGTTGGATAGAGTGTTCGGCTACGAATCGAACATATACAACTTTATACTTATTGATATTAAAGGGTTTCAGGATTGGCATGTGAAGTTTTCCCCTGAATTTCCCCTTAAATATATTTTTAAAATGAAAATATTGTAATTAACTTTATAATATTTTCCATATATGCAGCAGTAGCTTAGCTGGATAGAGCACTCGGCTACGAATCGAACATATACAACTTTATACTTATTGATATTAAAGGGTTTCAGGATTGGCATGTGAAGTTTTCCCCTGAATTTCCCCTTAAATATATTTTTAAAATGAAAATATTGTAATTAACTTTATAATATTTTCCATATATGCAGCAGTAGCTTAGCTGGATAGAGCACTCGGCTACGAACCGAGAGGTCGGGGATTCGAATTCCTCCTGCTGCACCACAGTTCTCAAGCGGATTTGAGAACTTTTATTTTTTTCTTAGCATAGAATTTTTTCCCCTTATCTTGGGTATTTTTCCCCTGAAATGTTTCTTGATGTACTCTTTCAAATTCTCTTTTCTTTCTTTCTTCTGAAATATGAATATAGTAAAAGTCTGTTGTTTCAAACTCTGCGTGTCCCATCAATTCTCTTAAAACTTCTCTATCCATTCCTTTTTCACTCATAAGAGTAGCATAAGAATGTCTAAAACCATAAACTGTCATATGTTCTAAATCATATTTTTTTATAAATTCTTGTATTTTTTTCTGTAATCTCTCTGGCGTATAAGGTTGTTCTAATTGATTAAGAAAAACATAATCTGATTCGTTCCATTTCTTTCCGCGAGATTTATAGTTTTTCTTTTTTTCTTCTTTAATATTTAAAAGCATATCTTTTAATCTTTTTGACATTGGTATATTTCTATAACTTTCTTCTGTTTTTAAATCTCCATCTTGATATTTATGTCCTATAATATTCATATCATCATCATATAAAGTTATATCTTTAAATGCGTTTTCAACAACTATAATACCTTTATCAAATAATACACATTTCCATTTTAGTCCACATCCGTTCTTCTGGTCTCATACCAGTTTGCAATAAAGTAGCAAATAAATATGCAAATTGTCTTTTATCTTTTTCACATATATCAAGCCATACAGCTTGTCTATCTGATGCAAGATATGGTATTTTTGCTTTTTTTGCTCTTTTCTTTTTAGGAAATTTTAAATTAAAATTTGGTATTTCATTTAATAAATGTCTTTCATCTTTTGCATAAGTTAAAACAGATCGTATTAGCAAAAACAAATCTTTTGCAAGTCTAGGTGTTTTTTGTCTTTTTTTATTTATATAATCTTCAACAATTTCTTTTGTCATATCTGATAAATGTAAGTCTTTAAAATCAATCATAACATGATTTTGAATAGTATTTATATAAGTTTCTACCGTTTTTGGACTTATTGTTTTATTAGTATTCGGATTGACCTGTTTTTTTTTCCAATTTAGCCACTCTTTAGCCATATTAGGAAATAACATATAATCGCTAGCCAATTCTTCTACTTTTCTTTGTGATTTTTCTTGCTGATATTCCTCAAACTTTTCTAATTCAGAACTACATTCATCTGAAAAAACTTTTTTGTTATTTGATTTTTTTTGTGCTTCAAAATACACATCAACAATTAATTTACCTAGTCTTTTCTTTGCTTCATCTTCCGTTTTTGCTGTTCTCGATAATCTAGGGTTTTTATCAACTCCCTCCATAATATTAACTAATTCTAATGTTACTCTGGCCTCAAAACTATTTCCCTTTTGTCTAACTGTAACACTTCCTTTTGGTGCTCTTTGTCTATTTATCCTTTCCATTTTTACTCCTTTCAAACTCGTAAAAAGAAAATGTAAATAGATTTATAATTTAAAAACCTACTTACATTTTATATAATTTTTATAGAAAACACAATGTTGAAAAAATTAATATTTATATTTTCCATATTGACCATAATTTTTATCAAACCATTCTTGCAATTTTGCACCATTGATTATTATTTTTCTTTTAAAACGAATTGCTGGGAATCCATTTACTTTAACTAATTTTAGCATTAAGTTTCTTCCTATTCCTAATTGTTTACGAGCTTCATCTACTGAAATACCAAAACGCAAAGTCTCTTGTTTTTCACTATTATTCATTTTTATCACTTCCGTTTTTCATATTTTCTAATTTTTTTCTAGATTTACTCTGTGCATCAGCAATATTTAAAACAATATTTCTAGGATATAACTTAAAGGCTTGTCTCATTTCAATACCAAGTGTATCTGGATTTATTTTTTCTGTGTATTTTGAACTTTGCATAAAATCAAGTGTAATTTGTGCATAGGCAACAGCTTCTTTTTTATTCATTTATAACACCTCCAACAAAAGTTTCAAAAAGTGTTATAACATTGTCCCATTCAATAACAGAGAAAACATTTAATTGTACTTCACATTTTTCTATATATGAATAGTCTTTTTTAGACCTTATTGAAATTTCTAGTTTTTTGCTATTATCAGCTGTATAGTTAATTTCTGCATATACTTTGTTTTGTTTTTCGTTTAATGTATCTGCTAATTTTATTATTTTTAATAATTTTTCTTCCAATGGAAATTACCTCCAATCCTTTATATATTTTGGTACATCAGCAGAACGCCCAAGTTTTTCATTAAATTCGTACCTTTTCTTTGAAGGGTTATAATTGTAGGCACTACTATTCCATTTTCTATAACTTTCATTTGTTAAATATCTGCTTTTAGATAATTCTTTTGCTGCTTGTATATGTTGACTTTGAATGACAGAATAATTATCTTCAATTCGTTTTTTCTCTCTTTTATTCTTGATAAAATTATTTTTACTTATTTTTCTTTTTTGAATTGATATATTTTTTCTATATTCTTTTTCTGCAGTATATCTTGAATCTTCTTTTACTATTTTAGTTATATATGCAGAAGAAACTTTAATCTTTATTGCAATATCTTTAACTTTTAAATGATTATTATAAAACATATCAATAATGCAATCCTTGTTATCACTCATATTTACACCTTTTTAGTTAATTTTTTGTCTACACTTTTTGGATATGAGAAGTCTATTAGCGATTTTATTTAATCTCTAATTCTTTCATTTTATTTCTAAATGCTTTTTGTCTTTTTTTCTTCTCTTTTAATTCTTTGTGTAATCGATATTTTATTTTTAGTTTAGGCAAAAGGACGTCAAACGTAAATAAAATTACAACAAATGCTATTCCTAACAATACAAATCTTAAAAACATATATGAATCTCCTTTCTAAAATTTAGTAAAAGACAGGCAAGAGCATAAAAACTTGTCCTACCTGTCTTATAATATAGTGCTTCCTTTAAAATTTGCCCTTCAATATATTTACATTAAGTATCTCGGCAAAATTCTCTCCTAATTTTTAAAAAATTTTTAAAAATTATAATTTTTTATTCCTTCAATAAGTTTTAATATTATATATTGGTATCTATCTTCATCTCCAAAACTGTATTTTTTAAGCATTTTCTTTTTTCTTTCAATAATTTCTAGCATAGCCATTTCATTACCTTTTTGTGCTAGTACACCTAATTCATATATAGTTTTATTTTTCATTTTCACAATCTCCTTCCATATATTTTCTTAATTTTTCAATAGCTCTAATTTTAATCTTGCTAACTGTTTTTGAATATATTTCTAATATTTCAGCTGCTTCTGCTTGTGATAATTCTTTTTTGAATAGCAAAAAAATAACTGCCTGTTCAATTTCGGACAGACAGCTTAACGCACGATTTAACTCAATATCAATTTCAACATCATCAATATCAATAAAAGAATTATCAAGCTCAATAAAGCCTTGTAGAAAACTAGAAAAATCTTCATTATCTACAATAGTATTTTCTTTATGTATAATGTTCATATTTTTTTTGAAATAATACTTTGATGATAAAATTATAGTTTTATTTAGGAAACTATCAAACCTTTCAGACTTATAGTTATTATTTTCCATAAGTGTTCCTCCCAAATTTTAAATTTGGGCTTAAACATAACTGTTCAAGTGAAACACAGAAAAGTAAAACCTCCTTTCAAAAAAATATTGTTTTATATGTAAAAAAAGAGCAAAATGCTCTGTCTTAAGTAAATTTCATCCTAAGTGTTTCTAAAAACTCTTTGGCAAGATGTTCTACTTAAAACAGCTACATTTAGCCCTGCAAGCAGTATATACAGTTATGTTTGCAAAATTTGTCGAATTTTGGTGGTGTTTTGTCGAAAAAATTACAATTTAAAAAAGGTTAAGGCCGAAAAACATTGCAATAGCTTATTCGACAAAAATAGACATACTCTGACAAAGTACTTATTTTTACATATTAAAAGCCTATAATATTTTTATGAAAGTATATAAAATATACATATAGAACTACATTTTTGGAGGGAGGTCGATTAAGATGGCATTGGACAAAGTAATGATTGGTGTTAGAATAAGGGAAATACGAGAGGATATATTTGGAGAATCAAGAAAAGATTTTGCAAAAAGATGTGATCTAGACACTAGGCATATTGCTCAACTAGAGCGTGGAGAGTTCTTATTTAGTCTGCCTACCTTAGATAAAATTGCTATTGCTACTGGTACAAGTACAGATTATTTATTATACGGAAAAAGAAATCACAACAAATTAAAACTTTTAGAAAACTTGTATAACATTATAGATAGAGCAGATACAGATGAAATGAAAATGTATTTTAAATGTCTTACATCAATAAAAAACTATGTAAATAAAAAAGATAAAAAATAATGGTGGTAAATTGAATTTTGCCACTTTTTATGTTATAGTAGAAGTGAATTAAGTTATAGAACGGAGCAAGAAAAATGAATTTTAAAATAGACTTAACAACAAAAGAACAAAATTTATTAACTCAAATTAATTACACTATATTAGATAAAGAATATTCAAAGGATGAAATTAAGGATTGTGTGAATTTTATTTCAAGTCATATTATGAGTTTAAGCAGTAAAAATGGTGATTTATCAAGAGAATTAAACAAATATGATGAACTCATAAAATCATTAATAAAAAATGAAAAATAGAATTATAACTAGAACGATAACTAGTAAGTTGTAGGGAGATGGAATTAGTGAAAATTAGAAAAATATTAAAAGAAGAAATGAAAAAAGCATTAGAATTAGTTTGGAAAGTGTTTTTGGAATATGAAGCACCTGATTACACCGAAGAAGGTATAAAAGAATTTAAAAAAACAATTGATGATGTTTCCTGGATTGAAGCAAGAGATTTTTATGGGGCTTA
>CAKPNF010000013.1 GCA_934168305.1 uncultured Clostridia bacterium
TACGTATTGAACTGAAAAAAGTATAAATCTATATCATAATACTAATTTTGCCCGTGAACATTACTCATTTTCTTGTAGAAGATTTTCTATTTTTCATTCCAATCAAACAATATGAAATAAGCTTTAAGTATCATAGTGGAGGTACCCAAAGCTTCAACAACATAATTAATCTTCACTAAACAGTAATTTTTTAAATTATTAAGAATTACTTTAATTATTACAAAACATAAAATAGTAGAAATTAAAAAATTCCTACTATTTTTTCATCTTTATCTATATCAATTTTTTCTGAAGCTGGATTTTTAGGAAGTCCTGGCATAGTCATAATTTTTCCAGCAATAGCAACAATAAAACCTGCTCCCGCTTTTAGATTTATATCTCTTATTGTAATTTTAAATGGCTTTTCACATTCTAAATTTTTACTATCATCTGAAAACGAATATTGAGTTTTTGCAATACATATTGGCAAATTTCCATATCCTAATCTTTCTATTCTATCTATTTCATTTAATGAAGCTTCTAAAAAATCCACTCCATTAGCTCCGTATATTTCCTTTGCAACCTTTTCTATTTTGGTTTTTATACTATCTTGTAAATCATAAATATATTTAAAATTATCTTCTTTATCTGCTAATTTAACTAATTTTTGAGCAATATCAATTGCACCATTTCCACCTTTTGACCATCCATCAACAACACTTGATTGTATTCCTATTTTTTCTAGGCTCTTTTGTACATAGTCTACTTCCTCTATAGTATCAGTACTATATTTATTTAAAGCAACCATAACATTTAATCCAAACTTATCTCTTATATTTTCTATATGTTTATATAAATTGCTCATTCCTTTTTTTAGACCATATATATTTTCTTCCTGAATTTTATCTTTTGCTATTCCACCATGATATTTCAAAGCTTTGATTGTTGCAACAATAACAACAACATCTGGTTTAATATTCGTTTTTCTACATTTTATATCTAAAAATTTTTCTGCTCCTAAATCTGATCCAAAACCTGCTTCTGTAATAGTGTAATCAGCTAATTTCATAGCCATTTTTGTTGCTATAATACTGTTACATCCATGTGCAATATTAGCAAATGGTCCTCCATGAATTATTGCTGGAGTATGTTCCAATGTTTGTACAAGATTTGGTTTTATAGCATCTTTTAAAAGGACTGCCATAGCTCCTTCTGCTTTCAATTCCTTAGCATATACAGGTTGATTGCTTGAATTATATCCTATAATTATATTACCTAATCTCTCTTTTAATTCTTCAATATTTTCTGATAAACACAATATAGCCATAATTTCAGAAGCAACTGTTATATCAAATCCATCTTCTCTTGGAATAATATTTTTTTCCCCTGATAAACCTGTTTCAACTTTTCTTAATTGCCTATCATTTAAATCAACACATCTTTTCCATGTAACTCTTTGAATATCTAACTCATTTCCATAATAAATATGATTATCAATAATACTTGAAAGTAAATTATTAGCAGAAGTAATCGCATGTATATCTCCAGTAAAATGAAGATTTATATCCTCCATTGGAGCAACTTGAGAATTTCCTCCACCTGCTGCACCACCTTTTATCCCAAACACAGGTCCCAAAGAAGGTTCTCTTAAAGCAATAATCGCCTTTTTACCAATTTTAGAAAATCCATCCGCTATTGCAATTGAAACAGTCGTCTTTCCTTCACCTAAAGGAGTTGGATTTATAGCTGTAACCAATATTAATTTTCCATCTTTTTTATCTTTTAATTTATCGTATACAGAATTAGAAATTTTAGCTTTATATTTTCCATAACACTCTATATCTTCTTCATCAATATTCAACTTTTCAGCTATTTTATTTATTCTTTCTAGCTCTATATTCCTTGCTATGTCTATATCAGTCATACAACCATCTCCTTTTAAAAATTAAGCAATAAGCCCAACCACAACTCCTATTAATGCTCCAACGAAAACCTGTACAGGAGTATGTCCCAAAGCCTCAACCAATCTTTCGCAAACCTGAACACCTGTAAGTCCTGGAGTTTCAATTATTTTGTTTAACACTGCTGCTTGTTTTCCAGCAGCCCTTCTAACACCACAGGCATCATACATAACAACTAAAGCTAATATCAAAGATACAGCAAAAATAGGTGTATTCACTCCTTCATATTTTCCTATTAATGTTGCCAATCCAGTTACAATTGCAGAATGAGAACTTGGCATACCACCTGCACCCATTATCCTTTTAAAATTAAATTTTTTTGTAGTTACTAAATCACATATAACTTTAAATAATTGTATAAAAAACCATAATAACATTGGTATATATATATATTTGTTTTGTATAAATCCTATAAATGTATTCACTTAAATAAACTCCCCTTTTATATATTGTAATAACTATTCTTCAGTTGTAAATTCTTCTTCTTTTGTTTCTCCATCTTTTTCAAGTAAAATTGTAATTTTCTTTTCTGCTTCTTCTAAAATCTTATTACATTCTTTTGATAATTTAATTCCATCCTCAAATTTAGTTATTGATTCATCTAAATTTAAATCTCCTTTTTCTAATTCAGCAACTATCTTTTCTAAGTTATTCATATTATCTTCAAAACTTGATTTTGCCATTTTATAATACTCCTTTTTAGACTATATTTATTCTGCTTCAACCACAGTTCCGGTTTTTACATTTACGGTATATCTTGTCACTTCATTTCTAGTAGTTTTATTTCTAACTCTAACTATATATGTTCCATCATTTTGCAATTCAGCTTCAAAATCATAAGAATTAATAGATATTGCCCATTCCTTTTTTGCTAATTCTATTGCAGTATCCATATTATTTACTTCCGTATTTTCGCTACTACTTTCCTTTTCTTCTTTACCTACAACAACATTACTGTTATTACTTTGTGTATTATTATAGTTTTCTTTTTCATCTGAAATTATATTTTCTTCTATAACATTATTTTCTATTACATTATTTATTTGATTTTCGGTTTCATTTGTTTCATTTATATAATCAAATACATTACCAAATTCTTGTTGATTTTGTACTTCATTATTATCAATTTTTTTATTCTTACTAAATCCGAAAATTATTGCTATTATTAATATTACAATTACTATTCCTATTAATATTTTTGCTCTGTTTGTCATAATATCCCTCTCTTCTATAAGATTTCTGCATTTAATTTTCCATCAATTAATCTTATATTTATTTTATCTCCAGCATTTAAATCTTTTGCACTCTTTATTATTCTATCATTTTGCTCTACAATAGAATATCCTCTAGTTAATGTTTTTAAAGGACTTAATGCATCTAATTTTGATATTAGTTCTATATACTTTGTTTTTTCTTCTTTTTGCTTAGTTTTTATTACATTCTCTAATCTTTTTATATATGAATCTATTTTTAAGTAGTTATCATTAATATTTCTTAAAGGTTCTTTAAAAACTCTGCTAGACATACATTTTTGGTACCTCAATTTCATTATTTCAACTTTTTTTATTAATGTAAGTCTTAATCTATTTTGATATGTATTTATTTTCTGTTTAATCTCATATATATCGGGAACAGCAAGTTCTGCAGCTGCTGATGGAGTCGGTGCTCTTAAATCCGCAACAAAATCTGAAATAGAAAAATCAGTTTCATGTCCTACCGCAGAAATTATGGGTATTTCTGAATTATAAATTGCATGTGCCACTATTTCTTCATTAAACGGCCATAAATCTTCTAATGAACCTCCACCTCTAGCTAATATTAGTACGTCTGCCAATTTCTTATCATTCATAAATCTAATTCCATTAGCTATTTTTTCTGCCGCTCCTTCTCCTTGAACGGGAACAGGAAATAATCTAATATTTACATTAGGATTCCTTCTTGTACTTACATTTATTATATCTCTAATTACAGAACCTGTTTGTGATGTTAAAACACCTATTGTTTTTGGCATAAGTGGAATTTTTTGTTTATGTGTTTCATCAAAATATCCTTCTTGTTCTAATCTTTGTTTTAATTCTTCATATTTTTTATACAATACACCTATTCCATCTTCTTGCATTGCTTTTACATATATTTGATAAACTCCATCCCTTTCAAAAACAGAAACTCCACCTAATACAAAAACTTTCATTCCATCTTTAGGCATAAAATTAAGTCTTTGGGCATAGCTCTTAAACATTATACATTTTATTAATGAGTTTTCATCCTTTAAAGTAAAATACATATGGCCTGTATAATGATTTTTAAAATTAGATATCTCACCTTTTACTAGAACATTATTTAAGTATTCATCATCTGCAATCTTATCCTTTATATAGCTATTTAATTTACTAACGCTTATTGCCATACTTTCGTAATTCATTTTTTACCTCTTACATATCTTTTACTATACTTGCTAAAATACCATTTACAAAATTTTTAGACTTATCCTCTCCATATTTTTTAGCAAGTTCAACTGCTTCATTTATTGCTACTTTATATGGTATTTTATTAAATTCAATTTCATATATTGCAAGTTCTAATATTGATAAATCCATTTTTGAAATTCTGCTTAACTTCCAATCTTCTTTTAAATTTTTTTCAATATTTGATAAAATTTCCTCTTTATTTTTTTCAATACCTAAAATTGCATCTTTTATATAATTTTTTGCTTCATCATCTTTTATTTCGTTACTTTCAAAAAATAATTCAATTTGCTCTTCAATATTTTCATCTTTTTGAATTTCCAAACTATATATTAATTTGAACGCATTTTCTCTAATTGCTGATCTATTCATTTTTTCAACTCTTTTCTTCTTTTTTATTTATATAATATGTTCTTATTTTTTTATTTACATTCTATCAATAAATTTTTTTAATTTAGCTTTTACATCATCTTTATTTTGTTGAACATAATTTCCTACAAAAGCACCTGCTAATATTAGTAAAATTCCTACTATCAAACTATATAATCTTGTAGCTAATATTACTATTGCAATAATTACACCTATTATTGCGCCTTTATATTGGCTTATAAATTTTTTAAAATCATCCATAATTCCTGCTCTCCTTTATTCTATGTTTATTCTTTTTCTATTTTTGTTTGTTTTTCTTGGATAGCTTTTTTTACAGTTATATTTACTTCTTTTACATCCAAATCCGTTGTTTCTTTTACTTTTTCTTTTATCTTATTTTGTAACTCTGCTGATAAATCCTTTATTACTGTATCTGAACTTACAACTAAATTAACAAAAATATTAACACCATTGTCTTTATCTAATTGAACTTTTGATGTAACATCCTTAGACATTTTATATTCTTTTGTTACTACTTCAACTAAATTTTCTATTGTTTCTTTTGATATCATTAGTTTACCATTTTCATTAGCTAAAAGAACTCCTTGTTTATCTTTCAACTCTTGTTTTGATGTAGGATCAAAGAATATACATCTAATCGATAATAATATAAATACTAAACTTACTCCTAATATTACTTTTGATGATGTTTCAGATATTATTAATGTTTTTATTAAACTTTGCACTATATCTATATCTAACCACCCAAATACTAACAAACATGCTATAACTGATAATATTAATATAATATTTGAATATATAATTAATGCGATTTTTTCTATAAATTTCATTTCTTTTTACCTCTCTTTTCATTGTATTTTTTACTTAATTAATCATTTGATTTTTGTTCATCTTCTTGCAAGTTTTCTTTTTCTTCAGCTTTTTCATTTTTTACTATATTTGTGTTAACTCCCTGAATATGAACATTTACTTCTTCTACTTTAAATCCTGTCATTCCTTCAACTGATTTTTTTACCCTATTTTGTATTTCAAAAGCTACATCTGGTATTCTAGACCCATATTCTACTATAATGTTTACATCAATTTTAGCAGTATTTTCTGTCTTTTCAACTTTTATTCCTTTAGCCATATTTTTCTTTCCACTTAATACTTCTGTTATTCCTCCTGCAAAACCTCCTGACATTGAAGCAACACCTTGTACTTCTGAAACTGCTACTCCTGCAATTACAGCTATTACGTCATTTGAGATTTCTATACCTTTTTCTGCATTTTCTTCTTTATTAACATCCTCATTTTTTAATTCTTCTTTTTCATTTTCACTCATGAAAATTCCTCCTTTACAATTAAAAATTGATATACTTAAATATGTTATAAGTATATCAATTTTTAGCATTTTTTACAACCTTTTTATTCAAATATTTCAAATTCATTTATTTGGTTTCCTCTTAAGAAATCACATATATTCATTCTTTTAGCATTTTCACCTTGAATTTCTATAACTTTTAAGATTCCATCTCTAGTTTTAATAAATAAGCCATCTCTTTGGTCAGATATTAAAACAGTTCCATTTCTAAACATTTTTATATTTTCTGGGTCATACCCAATATTTTTTGCAACATCAACTTTCCAAAATTTAATTTTTTTACCATTTATAAATGTATATGCTCCCATAATAGGATTTAAACCTCTTACCAAATTTTTAATTTCTTGGGCAGTTTTATTTTCCCAATCAATTTTGGCCATTTCTTTATTTAACATTGGAGCCATAGTAAAATTATTTCCTTGCTTTTCTCTTGGTGCAATTCCATCTTCAATTTGTTTCAATGTTTTTACCAATAATTTTCCACCAATTTTAGAAAGTCTATCCCATAATTTTCCTGTTGTTTCATCATCCCCTATTGTAACTTCCTCTTTTAAAATTATATCACCAGTGTCCATTCCCACATCCATATACATTGTAGTTACACCTGTTTCTTTGTCACCATTTATAACAGCCCATTGTATTGGGGCAGCACCTCTATATTCAGGAAGTAATGAGCCATGTACATTTATACATCCCTTTTCAGGAATATCCAATATCTCTTTTGGAAGGATTTTTCCATATGCTACAACACATATAACATCTGGTTTTAATTTTTTTATTTCTTCTATAAATTCAGTATTATTCCTTACTCTTACAGGTTGATATACTTTTAATCCTTTTTCTAGTGCAAATTCTTTTACAGGAGAGGCCACCATTTTCATTCCCCTTCCCTTTGGTTTGTCTGGATTTGTAACAACACCTAATATGTTATATCCACTATTATATACCGCTTCTAAACTCTCTTTTGCAAAATCTGGTGTTCCCATAAATAAAACATTTAACATGTACATTCCTCCTACATTATTTTTCAGGTTCTACATATTCCAAAGTTCCAGGAATAATTTTATTAATAAAAACTTGTCCATCTAAATGGTCAACTTCATGACAAATAGCTTGAGCTAATAAGTCTTTAGCTTTTACTTTTACCCTTTTTCCGTTTCTATCTGTATATTCAGCAGTTACTTCCTCAGGCCTCATTACTTTAGCAAATTGGTTAGGAAAACTTAAACATCCTTCATCTACTTCATGCTCACCTTTCGTTTTCAAAATAACTGGATTTATTAAGACTATTGGTCCTTTATCATCATACAAATCTATTACAACTAATCTCTTTAAAATACCTACTTGAACTGCTGCTAAGCCCACTCCATTGTATTTATGCATTGTTTCTATCATATCATCAATTAATACTTGTAATTTATCATCTATAACTTCAACTTCTCTTGATTTTTTATTTAAAATGTCATCCCCTTCTAGTCTCAAATTTCTAATTGCCATTTTTATTCCCCCTTACATCATATTATTTGGATTAACGTCTACTGTTATCTTTATATTTTTATAATTTTTATAATATAGTTCTTTTAATAATTGATTTAATACTTCATTTGCCTTTTCATTCATATTACCTTTTATTATAATTCTCCACCTATATTTATTTTGTATTTTATCTATTGGAGAAGGCATTGGCTTGAATATTTTAAATTCCTCAGTTTTTAAGTTTTTATTTAAATACTCATAAGCAAAATTAGAAACTTTTATTATTTCTTTTTCACTTATACTATTAAATCCAATTATTATTATATCGCAAAATGGTGGATATTTCAACTGCTTTCTTAAAGCTATTTCTGTTTCATAAAATTCTTCATAGTTTTGTTTTTGTGCATTTTGAATACTGAAATTTTCCGGGTTATAACTTTGTATTATAACTTTTCCTGGCAAATTTTCTCTCCCTGCTCTTCCTGCAACTTGTGTTAATATTTGAAACGTTCTTTCTGTTGCTCTATAATCATCTATATTCAGAGAACTATCGGCTGCAATAACTCCTACTAAAGTTACTTTTGGAAAATGATGTCCTTTTACCACCATTTGCGTTCCTATAAGTATATCTATATCCTCATTTTTAAATTTATTTAAGATTTCTTCATGTGAGTTCTTCTTTGTTACTGTATCTACATCCATTCTGATTGTTTTAGCATTAGGAAATTGCTTATGTATTTCCTGTTCTAGCTTTTGTGTTCCTGTTCCAAAATATCTTATTTTATCACTTCCGCATTCTGGACACGTTTTAACCAATTTTTCTTCATATCCACAATAATGACATTTTAATTTATTTTCATAACTATGATATGTCATACTGATATTACAATTTTTACATTTTACAGTATACCCGCAATTTCTGCACATTATAAATGTTGAATATCCTCTTCTGTTTAAAAATAATATTGTTTGCAATTTATCATTCAAATTTTTTTCTATTGCTTCATATAAATCGCGACTTAACATTGATCTGTTTCCATTTGCTAATTCCTGCTTTAAATCAACTATTTCTACTTTAGGCAAATTTGAATTATTTGCTCTTTTTGTTAATTCTAATAAAGTTATTTTTTTAGTTTCTTTTGCATTATAAAATGTTATTAAATCAGGTGTTGCACTTCCTAATAATAAAGGAATTTTTTCTTCTTTTGCTATTTTTTTCGCAACTTCTTTTGCGTTATATTTAGGACTTGCTTCTGATTTATATGAACTGTCGTGTTCTTCGTCTATTATAATAATTCCTAATTTTTTTACTGGTGCAAAAATTGCTGACCTCGCACCTATTATAATTTTTGCTTTTTCTTCTTTTATTCTTTCCCATTCATCATGTCTTTCCCCAATTGATAATTTACTGTGCAAAACTGCTATTGTTTCTTTTCCAAATCTTGATATAAATCTCTCTAACATTTGTGGAGTTAATGAAATTTCTGGAACTAACAATATAGCTGACTTGTCTTTTTTTATAACTTTATCTATTAATTGTAAATATACCTCTGTTTTTCCAGAACCAGTAACACCATATAACAAAAATTGTTCATATTTATTATTATCAATTGAATCTGAAACTTTATTAAAAGCTTCTTGTTGTTCATCTGTCAATTTTAATTTTTTTGTATTATTTACCTCTTTACTATTTAAAGGATTTCTTTCAACTCTTTTTTCAACTAATTCTAAATATTCATTTTTTATAAGTGTATTTACAATAGCTCTTGAGCAATCAGTAAAAGCTTCTATTTCAGAAATACTGCATCCTTCATTATCTTTTATAAAATTTAATATTCTTATCTGCTTATCTGATTTTAACATCCCATTTTCTATGTCAAAATTTATTTCTTCAAAATCTTTTTTTAAATATACAACATTTATTTTTTTATCCTGTACTCTCTTATTTACATTTCTTGTTCTTGTTCCAGGTGTTTGCATTAGTTTTATGCATTCTGATACATTGCAAAAATATCTTTTGGCCATCCAATCTGCAAGTTCTATTTGTTTATCTGTCAATCCATTTTCTACTTTTGCAATATCTTTAATTTCATATTCTGAGCTTTCTTTTATTCCTACAACATGTGCTTCTTCCAAGTTTTTTAATCTACCAAATGGTACCAAAACTTTACTTCCTACAATTATCATGTTTTCTAATTCTTTAGGAATATTGTAGTCAAATGTCCTATTTAATTTTTTTGCTGTACTATTTATTATTACTTCTGCTACCATTTTCATTCTCCTTGTCTCTATTGGTTATTCTACTATATTTTCTAATCTAAATCAATAGAAAGAATTGAACTATTACAATTCAATTCTTTCTATTTTTATATCATCCTTATTTGAATCATCAATTTTATAACCATATCCACCTAGGAAATATCTACATTTATTATAATTATCAGAACCTTCTTTTTCACCATTTTCCAACTTTATTGTATATGTTCCTTCTTGTTGATTTGAAAGATATGCTTTTCCATTTATTATATATTTTAAATCAGTACCAAAATTTGCAACCTTTCCTAAATTTTCAACAGTTCCATCCTCTTGAATTTTAAATAATGTATAATCTGTTTCAAGTGAACCATCATCTAGTCTTATTCTGACATTTATATATGTTTCTCCTTGAAATTCTTTTATTTCCCCAAAATATCCAACTATACTATCTTCTTTAGTATCTAGGTTAAATATATGTTTTGCTTCTTGGCTTGAATAATCAATATATACTATATATTTATCAGCTGTATTTATTACAAATTTTCTTCCTTGAACTAATTCTTCTTTATTACTTCCATCTATGTCAATTACATACATTTTTCTATCTTGAGTAGTATAATATATTTTATTATTTTGTATATAAAAATAATTTTTTATATTTTCCGCAAGTTCTTTAATATTATTTCCATCTTTGTCCATAACTGATAATGTACCTTGTGGATTTGCATTTATTTGGTCATATCCTATTTGTTTTACAAAATATATTTTTTCATCAGAAATGTATAATTGTAATGAACTGCCTTCATATATTTTCTTTATATTTCCTTGTAAATCTACTTTATATATTCCTTTTCCCATATAGTAACTTGGTATATAATAAATATTTTCACCATCAAAATACATTTTATCTATAGAGTCCTCTACTGTAGCTATCTTATTTGTTTTATTGTCATCTAAATTATATAAATAAATACTTTTATTTGCATCTTCATAAAATACAATTTTATTATTTACTTTGCAAAATTTTCCACCATCATTCATACTTGCATTTTTTTCTTCTTCATCATTTATTTGATTTATATTCCTTTCAAACTGCCCTTGTGTACTTGCTTCTCCTTGTACATTTTTAGTTGTTTTTGCTGTTTTTTCTACTTTGTTTGGATTTACTATTACAATTACTATCGCAATTATCATTAATATTGCTAAAATTATTCCTAATATAAAATTTCCTCTTTTTTCTTCCATTTTTATCACCTTTTTATAAATATTTTATATGGTTATTCTACTATTTTAATTCTAAAATTCCAACTTTACTTAAAAATCCTTAGAATATCATTGTACGTTATATATAAAGATAACGCTATTAATATTGAAAATCCAATTAATTGTATATTTATTTCTGTTTTTTCATTTAAAGGCTTTCTTCTAATTGCCTCAATTATTAATATTAATATTTTTCCTCCATCTAATGCTGGTATCGGTAATAGATTTGTTACTCCTAATGATAAAGAAATTAAAGCTAACATATAAACAAACTCTCTAAATCCATTTGTTTTAGCTACTGCTTCAGATATTCCAACTGGACCCATCATTTGATCAACACTGACACCACCTGTAAAAATCATTTTTACATTATCTATTATTGAAAGGGCAAATTTTTTAGTTTCTATTCCTCCATATATTAAATAATTCCCAATTTTATTTTCAGCTTGTTTTAGATTTACTCCCAAATAATATGAAGAAATATAATCAGGCGTTAATTCTACAGTTATTTCTTGCTTTTGTCTTTCAACAGTTATAAGCATTGTATTTATACCTTTTTCTTGAATCAATTCAATTATCTTGTTATAATCTCCATTTATTTCCTGATTATTTATTTTTACAATTTTATCATTTGATTTTAACCCATATTTTTCAGCACTACTTCCTTTTTCTATAGCAAGTATTTTGCAATTTTGATCTAAATATATTCCTGTACTCTTATTTTTTATTTCTGTTGGTGTTATATCATATTCTATTATTTTTTCATTTCTTTCTATTTTTAAGTGCATTTCACTACCATTAGCATTTTGCATAACTTTGTTTAAATCATCTTTATTTTTTATTTTTTTACCGTTTAATTCTATTATTTTATCATTTTGTTGTAATCCAATCTCTTGCGCAGCATACCCATCTATTGTTGAATTAATTTGGTTTGTAACATAAGTATTAGAAGTAGACATTAAAATGAAATACACTAATAAACCAAATACTATATTAACAGTCGCACCTGCTACAACTATAGCTATTCTCTTTGGTATACTAGCTTTAGAGAAAGACCCTTCATTTTCAGACCTTTCTTCTTCACCTTCCATACTACAAAATCCACCGTAATGGTATTAATCGTATAGCATATTTAGTTTCTTTTCCTTGTTTTTTCCATATTGTTGGTCCAAAACCTATTGCAAATTCGTTTACTTTAACTTTGCATAATTTTGCAACTATTAAGTGTCCTGCTTCATGTATTAGTATTAAAAATCCGAGTAAAACAATTATTTTCAATGCTGATATTATAATTGTCAATTCAATCCCTCATTTCATATTATCATAAATAACATATATGCAAATGGTGCTATAAATAACACACTATCTATTCTGTCTAACATTCCGCCATGTCCTGGTAATAAATTACTATAATCTTTTATATCAACATATCTTTTTATACAAGATGCTGAAAAATCTCCCAATTGTCCTATTAAACTTAATACAAGTCCTGATACTCCTACTATAAAATATGAATATTCAAATGAAAAATAATTATTCAAAATACTTGTATAAATTAACATCAATATTATTGCACCAACAGTACCAGCAATACATCCTTCTATTGATTTTTTAGGACTTACTTTACTAAATTTGTGTTTTCCAAATTTAGCTCCTATACCAAAAGCAAATGTATCTGTTCCCCAAGATGCTATAAATATATATCCTAATAATATCTTTCCATTATCCATTCCATTTATTAATGATAAAAACATCATAAAAAATGGTATATAACATATTCCTAAAAAAGTATAAGCTATATCTTTAAATGTAATTTTCATATCTGTTGCTATTACTTGTGCAAACAATATTAATACCAAAAAAGGTATTGAACACATTATTATTTGTGGTATATATTGTTTTGATATAAAATTAACTATTGCCACTAAAGTACAACTCAAATATCCTAACCATCTTATAGGTTTGCACACTTTTGATATTGCTTTAAAATATTCATCTACAGCAACTATCGTTATAATCATAAATAGTATTCCAGTAATTATATTATTTGGTATTAATAATATTATTGCAAGTGCAATAGCCACTATAAAACCTGATGATATCCTTTTTAAATCCATATTTTTTTCCTTTCACTTCATTTAGTTTTATTTTTTATTTTGCTCCAAACTTTCTGTTTCTTTTTTGATATATTTCTATTGCTTCATCTAAGTCTTTTTCATTAAAATCCGGCCAATTCTTTTCAATAAATACAAATTCAGTATATACCAATTGCCATGGTAAAAAATTACTTAATCGTATTTCACCACTTGTTCTTATTAGTAAATCAGGGTCTGGCTGTCCCTGAGTATATAAATTATCTGAAACCATTTGTTCAGTAATATCATCAATACTAATTTTATCGTCCTTAACCTTTTCTGCTATATCTTTTACTGCTTTTACTATTTCATTTCTTCCACCATAATTTAAAGCTATATTAAATGTTATTCCAGTATTATTTCTAGTTCTTTCCATACATTTATCTATTGAGTTTTGCATTTTACTAGATAATTCTTGTCTACTTCCCAAAAAATTCATTTTAATATTCTCTGAATCTGCTCTTTTACTGTAATCATCTAAATAACTTTGCATCAAATTCATTAATGCTGATACTTCATCTGCAGTCCTTTTCCAATTTTCAGTTGAAAATGCATAAACAGTTATGTATTTTATACCTAGTTTTTTTGCATATCTTACTGTCTTTTCTAATGTTTTTGCACCTTCTTTGTGTCCTAATGCAACTGGCAATCCCTTTGATTTAGCCCATCTTCTATTTCCGTCCATAATAATTGCTATATGTTTTGGTAAGTTTTCTTGTTCCATTATTCCCCCCTAAAGTAAGTCAAAAAGAGACATCTCCTTTGACACATTTTATTTATTTCTATCTCTAATATATATTGCAAGCTGTCTCAAAAATTCAGCCCTTTCACCATATATTTCTAGTTCATTAATTGCTTCTTCTACAATTCTATTTAATTCTTCTTTTGCACCATCTAATCCATAATAAGATACATATGTACATTTTCCTAATTCTTTATCATTTCCAACTGGTTTTCCAGTTATTTCTGGATTTCCCTCTTCAGATAAAATATCATCTTTTATTTGAAATGCTAACCCTATTTTCTCTGCATATTTTGATAATTTTTTTATATCATTTTCTGTTGCATTTGCTAAGATTGCACCCATTCTTACACATAACTTTAATAAAGCTCCTGTTTTATTTATATGTATATATTCCAACATTTCTTTTGAAATATTTTTTCCTTCCAATTCTGTATCTAAATATTCACCTGCTATCATTCTATCTACAGAATTTGCGAATTCATTAAATACCCTAATTCTATTATTAAAATTTTCCTTATATTGATTTTTAGCTGAATATAATATTTCTTCACTTATTACAATATATGCCTGATTCAATAAACTATCACCTGCTAATAATGCTGTTGGATGATTAAACTTTTTATGATTTGTTGGCTTTCCATGTCTGAAATCATCATTATCCACTTCTGGCAAATCATCATGTATTAATGAAAAATTATGTACCATTTCTATTGCAACAGCAAATGGCATTACTTCTTCATAATCATCCTTAAATAATTCATATGCTGCAATTACTAGCATTGGTCTTAATCTTTTTCCTCCTGCCATTAAACTATATTCCATAGAATTGTTCAAAATTTCTTCTGGACATTGTTTTTTTCTAACATATTTATTTAATTCGTTGTTTATAGCATCTTGGTATTTTTTTAAATTTTCTTTGAATTCCATTTTTTATTTCATCCCTATTACATTTTATTACTTATTTTAAACAGACATTACTTCTTTTTCTTTATTATCTAATATTTTATCTATCTCTTCTACACTTTTATCAGTTAATTTTTGAATTTCATTTTCTGCTTGTTTTAATTCATCTTCTGTCATATTTCCATCTTTTTGTTCTTGTTTTGCTTCTTCTATTCCATCTCTTCTTATTGCTCTAATAGCAATTTTAGCTTCTTCAGCCATTTTTTTAATATCTTTTACTAAATCTCTTCTTCTTTCTTCAGTTAATTCAGGAAAAGCAAGTCTAATTACTTTTCCATCATTATTTGGATTAATTCCAATATCTGATGCAAGAATTGCCTTTTCTATTTCTTTTAACACACTTACATCCCATGGTTGTATTACAATTAACCTTGCTTCTGGTACAGATACCCCTGCAACTTGATTAATTGGCGTTGGTGTTCCATAGTAATCTATTTTTACTTTATTTAATATAGCTGGATTTGCTCTTCCAGCTCTTACTTCTGATAATTTTTCACTGTATACACTTATGCTTTTTTCCATTTTTTCTTTTATATTTGTATAATCCATAATACTCTCTCCTTTATTTAACTAATGTTCCTATATGTTCTCCTTTAACAGCTTTAACTATATTTTCTGGGTCTGATATACCAAACACTAATAATGGTATATTGTTATCTCTGCATAACGCTGTTGCAGTTGAATCCATAACTTTTAAGTCTTTTTCCAATACTTCTAAATATGATATTTTATCAAATTTTTCTGCCGTTGGATCTAATTTAGGATCAGCAGAATATACCGCATCTATTGCTTTTCCTAATAATATAATATCTGCATTTATTTCTGTTGCTCTTAATACTGCAGCTGTATCAGTTGTAAAATATGGATGTCCTGTACCACAAGCAAATATTACAACTCTACCTCTATTTAAATGTTTTTCTGCCTTTCTTATTATAAATGGTTCTGCTATTTCTCTCATCTCTATTGCTGTTTGCACTCTTGAATTTACTCCTCTAGCTTCTAAAGCATCTTGAAGTGCTAATCCATTCATTGCTGTTGCAAGCATTCCCATATAGTCAGCTGTTGCTCTTTCCATTTGATGTCCATTTCTTCCTCTCCAAAAGTTTCCTCCTCCGACTACTATTCCAACTTCTACTCCCATTTCTGTTACTTGTTTTATTTTGTCACATATTTTTCCTACTAACTCAACATTAACTCCTGTTTTTTGTTCTCCAGCTAATGCTTCTCCACTTAATTTTAAAAGAACCCTTTTATATTTTGCCTCTGACATTTTTTCACTCTCCTTATTATTTTTGTCAAACGTATTCTATCATATATTCTTTTAAAAATACACCCTTTTTATAAAAAAAATATAATTAAAAATTACAGTTTTTTTACAGTCCAATGAGGAATAGTTATATTGTTGAAGCTTTGGCTCCTACTATAATACCTAAATTTTACTTCATATCTCTTCATTTCATTCAAAAAGAAAATCTTATATAAGAAAATAAGGAGCTTTCACCCAAGCTCAAAATTAATATTATGATATAGATTTATACTTTTTGAATGTGATTGAAGTAATCTTAGAATTTATTAAATAACTTAATGGAAAATGTTCACGTCGAGCGTAGCGAGGACTAAGTGAAAGGGTGCCATTAAGTTATTCTAGAAATTTTTAGATTACGTATTGAACTGAAAAAAGTATAAATCTATATCATAATACTAATTTTGCCTGTGAAAATTACTCATTTTCTTATATAAGATTTTATATTTTTCATTCCAATCAAACGTTATGAAATAAAATTTAAGTATTATAGTGGGAGCCAAAGCTTCAATAATATAACTATATTCTTCACCGAACTGTAAAACAGTTTTATGATATACCTCATTACAATCCAGTAAAAAATGAAATTCCTATGAAAATTATAATTTTCAATAATACACTACTTAAAAGTTGAAAATTAGTATACTTTATTCCTGCATCATTTAATTCATCATACTTACCAACGATTTTATCTATTTCCTCTTGGCTAGAAATTCCTTCTTGTTGCATATAATCTTTCGCCAAAAATCTTGCTTTAATCATAGCATCATTTTCTAAATAAGTCCTTACAGAATAAAATATAAATCCAAGTATTATTAGTATAGATAAAAACATCATTTTATATGGTAATACCTTAAATACTGCTAAAATACAAATTATAAAAAAATAAACTAAATAAATATTAGAAAATATAAAATTAAACCATAATAATTTTTTACTTTGAATAGAATGTAAACATTCATGTGCAATTGTCTGTATTCTAGTATAACTGTTTTTTAAATTAGCAATAAAAATTTTATTACTCATTACCAAATATAATGTTGCATTAGAATTTTTATCTTCTTCAATTTTAACATTTTCATTATTCAACTTTTTTAAATAATATTTGCAAATTTCAACATTTTCAGGATATTTTTCAGTTAATTCATCTAATTCTTTGTTTTCTCCAATTTGTTTTATTTTTTTTGCATTAACATCAAACATAAATCTTAAAACCAAATATCCTATTATTACAATTATTAATAAAATTAAAAACTCCATAATTACACCTCATAATTTTACTAATTTTTATTTTAGAACATCTTTTATTGCATCTCCTATTATTTTGTTAACATCAGATAAAACTGTATTAAATTTTGTTTCTGCCTCAAAAAATCTTGCAGCATCTGAATTTTCAAATAATTCAACATATAGCTGTTGCATTTTTTTTGTCTTCTCTATATCATTTTTTCCTGTTTGCATTGCTGTTATTTGTGCATCATATCTTGCCATTTCAAATTCTTCTATTTTTTTCTTTAATTCCGGCTTTAAATTTAATGTTTCCTTTGCCATTTTATAATTTACATATTCTTCAGATTGTTTTAATTCTTGTGCTAATTTATTAGCAGTATCATATATATTCATTTTTTCTCTCCTTTTAAATTATGTCCAAATGGATTAATACCATTTGGACATTTATATTACACATTATTTGTTGTATTATTAACATTTTCTTCAACTTTTGGTCCTTCTATTTGAACATTTGCATTTATTGGGCATATATTAATCCATGTATTTCCATCATTTACCTTTATTTCATTGCCTTCTAAATCTTCATATTTTGTTTGTGTATTTCTGGCTTCTTTTATACATTTAATTTTTATAGCTTTTCCATTTGTTATATAATATCCATTAAATGTTCCTATATTTTTTAAACCTTGTCTTCCTTTATTTTCACTATCTTCCATAGTGTAATTATCGCAAAATGTTATTATTATATTCTTAGTTGTGATACTGTTCCCTGTATCCCAATCAGTTTGAGCTTTATTTCTTGCATATCTTTTATACACTTTCTTTTGTTCATCATATTCATATTTGACTTTTTGAAGTGTTGAATGTGGTATTGTTACAGTTGTTGCGCCTTGTCCATCTTTTAATTCAACATCATCTGTCACATAATTCAACACACTTTCTTTTTTTGATGTTGTTTTATATCCTTTTGCTTTCGCAACTTTTAATAAAGCTTGTGTACTTGTTACTGCATTATGTGGAGCAGATTTATCTTTTACTCTCCAAAATGTTGATTCACTTTCTGTTATTCCATTTATGTTGTTTATACTATATTTTGATATATCACTTTGGGCAAATGGGCTCCAACCAAAATGTGCATATATGGCATCATTTTCCATAACATAATCTAAGAAATAATGTCTTGAACTTCTTACAGGTCCTATTTTGTCAACATCTACTCCTTTAAATAAAGCCATTAATCTAGTTTCTCCACCCTCTACAATTATTTCATATACTAAATATGCTTTATTCAATCCAGCCTGTGGCCACGCTAAATTATGATTATCTATCATTACTGCAATTGGTCTATCATTACCTTTAAATATTTGAACTTCTTTCTTTTCTATTTCAGCTGTTAATATATCTTCATTTTGATTTTCAGATACTTCTTGTGTTTTGTTTTTCTTATCATTAATTATTTTGTATGCCATAACACCACCAGCAGCAAGTATTAATATAATTAATACTACTATTAAAATTTTTGTTCCTTTGTTTTTCATAAATCTTCCCCTTTACTACAACTTTGCTTATTATCTAGTAATTTTTAACTCGTTTAATATTTTATCTTCCTTAGGTCTCATAATTTTTTTATCTTCTTCTTCAATATGATCATATCCCATTAAATGATAAAAACCGTGTACCAGCATATAACTCAATTCTCTTTCAAAACTATGTCCATATTCTATAGCTTGTTCTTTAACTTTTTCAATAGATATTATTATATCTCCTAACATGTCCTCATATAAGAAATCTTTATTTTTAATTTTTTCATCCAATTCACTTTTTTCAAACATTGGAAATGATAACACATCTGTAGCTCTATCAATTTTTCTATATTTTTTGTTTATTTTTCTTATTTCTTCAGGTATTGTAAAAGTTATTGTTATCATTAATTTTGAATCCAACAATCCTTCTTCTTCAAAACATTTATATAATACTTTTTTTACAGTTTCTTCATATTCTTTATTTTCTTCTAAGTTTAGATATGTAATTTCATACATTATGCTACCACCCTATTTTCTTTATTTATTGTTCCATTATATTTTCCTACAGATTTATACGAATTTTTTAATTCTCTTATTGCCTTATAATCTACCAATTTTCTTTTATAATATGTGATTATCTTTGAATAATCAACTTTTGAATCCTTAATTTTTTTGATGTCATTCTTTATAAACAATACTTCTTTTTGTTTTATATACTCATTAAAATCTGTATCTTTTAATTTTGATATTTCTTTATACTTGTCCCAAAATTTTTTATAATTGTCTCTTTCTTTCATATTTGACCAATATACCTTTGTTGATAATAATCTAACATTATAATCTTCTATTAAATTGATTAACATTGCATATGCTTTTTCTCTTTTAGCAGCCATTTTTGTATCTTGTACTAAAACTCTGGCATCTTTTAATAATTTTTCATAGCATTGTTCCGCAACTATTAAAGGTATACTATGTGTAAATAACTTTCTACTTATTCCAAGTAATATCATATTTTTTTCTATGTTGTCTCTAGTATCCAATTTTCCTACTGTATAACTTTCAAATTTTTCATAATCATCAACTATATCTTTAAATTCTTCCTGTCCTATATTCATTTTTAATGTTAGAATGTTTTGAATATATTCTTCTAATGTATAAAATATTTTTATGTATATCCATTCTTTTGAAGAATCATATATATTAGTTGTATCTGCAAGTTTAATTGAATAATTTTTTAATATTGATTTATAAAGAGAATCCATCTTATCTATATAAAACTTATTATATCTTTCCTGTACTTTTTCTTTTGTTGAAGTTTCTACACTCTCTTTATCCAATTCTAATAAGTATTTTTGCTTTCTATATTTATAATCCATATATTCTTTTTCTTTTAAACTTGTTACTTCATAATATCTAGATAATGCATCTTTTTCAAATTCAGTTGCTGTATTATTTTTTACTTTTTTGTAAATTGAGTCCATTACATATTTATCTAATGCTTCTAAATAAACTGTATATGCTTCTTCATATTTTTTTTCTAATTCATCTTTATTATAATCTTCTGTATCTTTCATATAGTTTTCATATGCCTTTATTAGGCTATTTCTTTTTATAGTAATTAACATTCCATTAATTCCTATTTTTGTTGGTATCAACATTTTTGTTAGTGTTTTTGTTATCTTGTTAAAAAAAGTGGCATTTGTTCCAGTTATTCTTAAACTTCTTTCTTCCATACTTATCTCTCCCTTATATTAAAAAACTATTTTCTCATTAGTCCCTATATTTTCCAATACTTCGTATGTTACATAAATTTCAATTCCATCTTCTTTTTCATATGTATTAATAATTTTATTTACTATTTTTTCTTTGTTATCTATTTCTTTGTCTAATTTTTCCTGTAACTCTTGTATCCCTACGTTTTTAGCTTCCTCAGCTGTATATATTTTTTGTTCTTCCTGTATTTCTTTATTGGTTGTTTTTACTAGGGAAACTGGCAAATAAAAATCTGAAAAGATTTTAAATTTATTTTCTGAATCTATTGTATCATAAATTTGAAATTTTGAAAGCCTTTTTGATAAATTTATTTCAAAATTATTTATTTTTACTTTATATTTATTTTCAACATTTCCTGTTTCTCTTCTTTCCGTAGTATTATATTCGATTTTTTTCCTCTCTGTATACCATACTTTTGCCTCTATATCACCTTTCGCATGAACATATCTTATTCCTGTATATTTTCCTTCCATCCATCCATTTATTAGTACTGTACCTATGTTTACAGTATCTCCAACTTTAACAGCAATTGTTCCATTTTGAGCATTTATCTTTGTTACAACACCTTGTTTATTTGAAACAATATTACAATAATCATTTTCATCTATAATCTCAGGTTTAGAAGTAGCTTTAACAACTTTTACAATTGCATTTGTACCTTTTAATTCTATTCCCATCCATGCTATGTCATCTCTATTTAATCTAATATTATTAATTATTTCTTTTGTATTTATTTGTGACTTCAATTTTCCAATTGATAAACCACTATTTTCTACATCTTGATATATATTATCCATCTGTTCATTATTTTCCATTACTACATCTATGTTCCAAATGAAATTAGATGATACAGCTAATAAAATAACTAAAAGTAATAATAAAATTCCAAATATTTTTCTCTTCTTATATTTATTAGACAAAAATGGAAGTCCTTTTTTTCGCAATATCTTAATTTTGCATTTAGTTTGCTTTGCAATTTTTCTTAATTTCTTTAAGTCTCTTATTCCTATATTCAATTCTAATTTTACATTTTTATCTCGCTTTAAGTTCCAAATTACTATTTTATTATTCCTACATATATTTATAAATCTTTCTATGTAATATCCTTCAACTGATATTCTTATGTATCCAATTATATAATTAAATAGAATTTTAATTAACATACTTCTTCCCTTCAATCAAAATTTCTTTCTATCTCTATGCTTTCAACTTTCCCATTAACTTTTATATCATCATTTGTCATATTTTCTAACTTTAATTCATACCCATTTATATTTACAATTCCTAATGATGTATTTATTCTAATATAGTAATCTTCATATTCTAAGATTCCTCTAAAATTTTCTATTATAATCTCATTAAATCCGGTTATTGTTATTTTAGGCATATCAGTATATACTTCTTGTGGCATTTCTAAAATTCTATCTAATTTAGAAAACTTGTTTCTATTTTTCTTCATAATTTTAACTCCTTCGTATTTATTGTTTAAATTCATCTAAAGATTTAAATTCATACCCCATATTTTTTATTTCTTTGATAATATCTCCTAAAACATTAGTATTAGTTTTTGAATTTCCATGTAAAAGCATAATTTCTCCATTATGAACATTATCTAATATTTTCTTTTTCGCTTGCGTTTCATCCGGCTGTTTATTTTCATTCCAATCCTCATAAGCAAATGACCACATTACAGTTTTATACCCTAATGAATTTGTCTGATTCAAAGTTTTTTCACTATATTCTCCCATTGGTGGTCTTATATACTTCATTTCGTATTGAAATTTTTCATATATAGATTTATGCAAATCCATTACTTCTGAGTTTATTTGTGTTTCTGTTAAACTTGGCATGCTTTTATGATTAACAGTATGATTTCCTACAATATGCCCTTCATCTATCATCTGTTTCACCAATTCAGGCTGTGTATTTAAATAATGTGCAGTTATAAAAAATGTGGCTTTTACATCATTTTCTTTTAACGTCTTTAAAATTTGTGGTGTATACCCTGCTTCATATCCCTCATCAAATGTCAAATATATATTTTTTTCATTGTTGTTTCCCATAGCTATTCCATTATTTTCTTCCAATATTTCTTTATTTGTTTTCCCTAAATCAGGTTGTTCATGATTATCATTTCTTTTTATCCCCCAACCTATCTTTTTATTACTTAACACTTGTGAATTTGTAGAAACAATTTGCTTCTTCTTATTATTACTTATTAAAGTTACTGAAAATATTATCAATAATAAGGCTAATATTTTCGTTATTTTTGATAAATTTTTTTTTAAGTTTATTGTCATTCTTCTCCCTCCTGATATCAAATTAATGATTTATATTTTTCTTTTTAAATCTTATGTTTTTTTTTAAAACATTATTACCTCTTTTTTTTCAATTAATATTCATTGTTTTACTTTTAAATATCATTAATATTAATGGTTTTACCAGTTGGATAATTTTGTAAATTTACTATTGACAATGGTAATTTTTTAGATTATATTGTAATTGTTTCTGGAAAATAAAGGAAATTTTTGTTTTTTTGTCGATTACTTTTTTTCCGATAATATTTATAATGAAACCAAGGGGGATAATATATGTTAAATTTCGTCATTTGTGATGATAACTTGAATATTTTAGACAAATTTTCAAAAATTCTTGAAAATATTTTTATGAAGCACAATTATGATGCTGAAATTGGATTAAAAACAAGTGATATAGACAAATTACTGGATTATATTGATGATAACAAAACCGATGTATTAATTTTAGATATAAATTTAAAATCAGATAAAACTGGTTTAGAAGTAGCTTCTAAAGTTAGAGAAAAGAATAAAGATACTTATTTTATATTTACGACAGCACATTTGGAATATGCCATGATGGCTTATAAGTTTAAGACTTTTGATTATTTAGCAAAACCTGTAACTTATGATAGACTTGAAGAAACTGTTGTACGTTTATTTGAAGACGTTAATGGATTGCCTAAAAAATATATTAAAATTGATAATAAGAAAACTATCATCGATGAAAGTGATGTTTTGTATATTAGACGTGATGGAATGAAATTAATTTTTCATACCAAAAGTCGTGATTACGAAACATATAGTTCGTTTAATAAGATACAAGATTCTTTGCCTAGTAATTTTGTTAGAGCTCATAAATCTTATATTGTTAACATTAATAATATTGTGAATTTGGATCCTGTTGCTAATGTAATTTATTTTGATGATAATTCTACTTGTGATATTGGTCCAAAGTACAAGAAAGATTTTATTGAGGAGGTGAAGACTCATGGACATATTAAATAATATTTGGATAGCAATAAGTACACCGAATGAGAAATTGATACATATTCTTTCTGTTCCAATAACATTGTTTATTGAAATTCCTCTAACTTTTTGGTTAATAATTACAATTTTTAATATTAAATATACAAAAAAGCAATGTCTACTTTATATAAGTATAACTAGTATTATTGCTATAATAACGATGTATTTTCTTGGATGGCCATTTAATATTTTATTAAATTATATTTCTACTTTCATTATTCTTTTTTTTATTATGAAAGTCAGTTTTATAAAAACATTTATTGCAACTATATTTCCAAGTATTATATTTAATTTAGTCGGAAATTTGCTATTTAATCCATATATAACAATATTAAATATTAATTACGAACAAGCAAACACAATAATTTTATACAGAATTCCTTTTGTTTTAATAAATTATTTAATAATTTATTGCTTAAACTTAATAATCAAATATAGAAAAATAAGTATAAATATATTAGAGAGTTTTGATTATAAAAATAAAGCAATTATTATAATAAATTTTATTTTTGGATTTTTTAATATTCTTTTCC
Source organism: uncultured Clostridia bacterium (assembly GCA_934168305.1). Taxonomy (GTDB): domain Bacteria; phylum Bacillota; class Clostridia; order TANB77; family CAG-508; genus CAG-269. The sequence goes on from CAKPNF010000013.1 coordinate 24,685, forward strand.
AAGGAATTATAACAGCATATTATATTGATGTTCTTCCTATTCAAGTTACATTTTTAAATTTCATATCTTTATTAATGTACTTTGTATTAAGTTTTTTTACTTTAGCAAAAATCATATCTTTAGTATCAACAAAAAGAAAATTAGAAAGTAGTGAAGAATATAATAAAACATTACATATTTTACATGATAGCGTTAGAGGATTTAAACATGATTTTGATAATATTGTAACAACAATTGGAGGTTATATAAAAACAAATGATATGACAGGATTAGAAAATTATTATTCTCAACTTGAAGATGACTGTGAAAAAGTTAATAATTTATATATCTTAAACCCTGACATCATTAATAATCCTGGAATATATAATTTGCTTACAACAAAATATAGTGAAGCAGAAGAAAATGGAATTAAAATTAATTTAACATTCTTATTAGATTTAAATAATTTACATATGAAAATTTATGAATTTGCAAGAATATTAGGAATATTATTAGATAATGCAATTGAAGCAACATCAGAATGCGATGAAAAAATCTTAAATATAGTTTTTAGAAATGATTCAAGAAACAACAGAAATATAATTCTAATAGAAAATACCTATAAAGATAAAAATGTTGATATTAATGAAATATTCAATAAAGGAGTTAGTGGAAAAGATAATCATACAGGTCTCGGATTATGGGAAATTAGACAAATATTAAAGAAAAATAATAACGTTAATTTACACACAACTAAAAATGATAAATATTTTTCTCAACAACTTGAAATTTATTACTAAATGATAGATTTTAATCTATCATTTTTATTTTATGATACTAAAAAAGAACAGTTAAACTGTTCTTTTTTAGTGGATTGTCTTATATAACATTAAAGTATATTGTGTTTTAAATATGAGCATTGTCGAACTACTCATATTTAAAATTAAAAACTAAGTAAAAATTAATCTTTTTTTATTAAGTTAGCTGGCATTTTTGGTTGGTGTAATACTGACCAAACAAAACAAGCTGTGTTAGTAGATTTTGCATATTTTTCTGCTATTTTTCCTAATAATTTTAACATAAAGGTTTCCTCCTTTGTTTTAATATATAATACAAAAACACTACCGGTTTGTATTTTTGATATTATCAAAATTAGTTTGAAGCATTTTCATATGATTCATAACCATATTTATTTTTTGTTATTTTATAAGCAACTCTTGTAATCATACAAGTTTGTACAAAATACCCAAAAATAATTATATTTGAAATCACACTATTTTTTATATATATGGCTATTACTAAACCAATTGTGAAGAAAATATATGATAATATCTTCTTTTGTTTTCTAATTTTCTTACTTATAATTGGTACATCTTCTGTATCAGCTGGAGCATATAATGTTATCATAATAACTCCAAATACTCCTACTGCCATAATAAAAATATATTTTGTAATATTATCTAACATAATACTTTGTGATAAAATTGCAACTCCACTATAAAACATAGTTGTTGATATTATACATCCAATATGCGTTTTTAAATGAAATCCACCAGAAGCCCCTCTATATGGTAATAATATTAAGAATGTTATTAAACTTAATTTTAATACTCCCAATACATATGCTATAAATAACATTATAAAGATTTTTGGTACTTCACCTAGGAGTATTTGTAGTCCATAATTTATTACTTCTGCCCTTTCATCATCTACATCCGGCATTTCTTTTCTAATTCTATTGGTTAGAGATTGAGTGATTTTATCTATCATTTTCTCACCCCACTTTTTTCTTATGTTGAATTTATTTTAACACTATATTTTTCACACAACATTTTCTTTTATAAAATGTCAGTTTTTATTCATATTAAATTTCATTTATATTTTCATAAAACATTTTACTGATTTCATAAAAATTCATGCATAAAAAAAGATGAACTCTAAAATTCATCTTTATAAACCATTAATATCTTTTAAAATACACCATGTTCCAATACTTTCAGGTAAATCTTTAAATGTCATTTTTTCTTTAGTTATTGGATGCTCAATCGTTAATTCATATGCCCATAAAGCAATCTGTTTACCCTGACCTCTAGTTCCATACTTTTGGTCTCCAAAAATACTATGTCCAAAATTTGATAACTGAACTCTAATTTGATGATGTCTTCCAGTATGTAAGTTTATTTTTACCAGACTTAAGTTTTTAATCTCATTATATGTTATTACTTCATAATCTAATTGAGCAAGCTTAGCATTTTTCTTATCTTTACTAACTACCTTACTCATATTATTTCTTTCGTCCTTATATAAATAATCCTCTAAAACTCCGCTTCTGTTGATTTATTTTACCATCTACAACAGCTAAATATTTCTTTCTAAAAGTCTTATTTCTCACTTGTTCACTAAGTCTCCCAGCAGCCTTGGATGTTTTAGCAAAAATCATAATTCCCCCAACAGGTCTATCTAATCTATGTACCAATCCTAAATAAACATTACCCGGTTTATTATATTTTTCTTTTATATATTGTTTTACAATTGTAAGCATATCTATATCCCCAGTTTTATCCGACTGTGATGGAATATTAGGTGTCTTTTCTACTACTATTATATGATTGTCCTCATAAATCACTTTTAAATTTTGCATATATTTCTCCTAAAAACAAGGGATTAAGGGGCCACCACACAAAATCCCTGTTATAAATTTAATCTATAATTACCATATGATTATATCAAATTCTAAAAAGGGATTTTGTGTGGTGGCCCCTTAATCCCTTTTATTTAATTATTTTCCCATCTTCCATAAATACCACAAGGTAAAACTAATTTAGAATTCTCCATTGGAATTCCAATTTCTCCTGATTCAATTTTTCCTTTATGTATTTTACCTACTGTTAAATTCAAAATATCTTCTAAAACTTTACTTGAAATTCCTGTTGTATATGAATTGATTAAGAAAAATAATGGGTTATCTGATAATACATTTGTACATAATTCTACTAAATCATATATATTATCTTCAAATTGCCAAACCTCTCCTTTTGCACCTCTTCCGTATGATGGTGGATCCATTATAATTGCATCATATTTATTTCCTCTTCGTATTTCTCTATTAACAAATTTTACAACATCATCAACTATAAATCTAACCGGTCTATTTTGTAATCCAGAACTTTCTATGTTTTCTTTTGCCCATGTGGTCATTCCTTTTGAGCTATCCACATGACACACTGATGCTCCTGCTGAAGCACATGCAACTGTTGCTCCTCCTGTGTAAGCAAATAAGTTTAGCACTTTTATTTCTCTTTTTTCTGATTTTATTTTATTTATCATCCAATCCCAATTAACAGCTTGTTCCGGAAATAATCCTGTATGCTTAAATCCCATTGGCTTTATATTAAATGTTAAATTTTTATATTTTATTTGCCATTGTTTGGGCATCTTTTTGTTAAATTCCCATGAACCTCCACCTGAATTGCTTCTGTGATATGTTGCATTTATTTCTTTCCATTTTTTTGGAAAACTTTTATCCTTCCATATTATTTGTGGATCAGGTCTTGATAGTATTACATCTCCCCATCTTTCCAATTTTTGACCATCTGCCATATCTAATATTTTATAATCTTTCCATTCATTTGCTAATTTCATACTTTTTTTCAGCTTTAATAGCTACTATCCTCCTCTTTACTAGAATAGTTCTATTTTACCATATTTTGTTATTTTTTTAAAGGGATATCTTTTAAATATTTTCCAAAATTTTCATAAAAGTATATATCAAATAAAAATTTATTGATGATAATGCAAAAAAACTAATAAAAACAATAGAAATAAACTTATGGTTCAAAACAAATTTCCATATTTTTGATTTTCTTTTTTCTTTTGATAATTCTAGCCTGTCCAATTTTGTATTGTACTTAATATTAAAAACATTCTCCATAAAAAATTCCCCCATTTATAAATCATTTTTATTATATATATGCACGGTTTATTCAAAATATTCCAATTATTTTATACCCTAAATCTTAAAAACTTGATTTTTTCCTTATTTTATGGTATAATTACCTTATAAAATAAGAAAAAGCAGGAGGACATGCGTGACATGGGAAAAAAATTTTTTATTAAAGAAGGATTATCTGTAACTTGTAAATTTATTGCAACAGGACTAATTATTATGGCCCTAGTAGTTGTTCTGAAAAACAGAATGGACTTGCTATCTTTTGGGATAGCCGTAATTGTCTCATTTTGTCTGGGTGGCATTTCAATGGCCTTGTCATTAGGTAAAGAATTTAAAAAGCTCCTTAATACCAAAAATTCCTTAAAAAGGAAATTGGAAAGAACTCAAAAAGAGATTGATGAGCTAAATAAACAGTTTGATAATGTTACTGTCAGCTCATTGATTGATTTCAATGAAGCAAAAAATAAAACAACTGCCTAATACTAATAATCCTTTAATGGCACCTACATTTTGTAGGTGCCATTTTCTATTTCATTTGCTATATTTTCATTAATGCCTTTTACATGCATCAACTCTTCTTTAGAAGCCTTCTTTATCTTCTCAACACTACCAAAATGTTTAAGTAAAGCCCTTTTCTTAACCTCACCTATTCCTTTTATATCATCCAACTCTGACTTTGTAACAGCCTTTTCTCTTAACTTTCTATGATAACTAATAGCTGTATCATGTACAGTATCTTGAAATCTAGTAATTAAATTCATAAGATTTTCTGAAATTTGTATTTCATTTCTATCCTCATCAATTAAAGCCCTCGTTTGATGCTTATCATTTTTTACCATACCAAATATTTTTATATCAAGATTTTCATACTTATTAACAGCATTTCTAATAGCTCTAATTTGAGTAATACCACCATCTGCAAAAATCGCATCAGGTAACTTTCCAAATCCCTTATCTTCATTTTCTATCGAATGTGCTAATCTTCTTGTTACAACCTCTTCCATACATTTTGGGTCATCTTGTGTTAAAACTGTTTTAATTTTAAATCTTCGTGATAAATTTTTCTTAATAACTCCATCTTGCATTACACACATTCCTGCAACCATAAATTCACCTGAAATATTTGATATATCGAACGTCTCTATTTTTCTTGGTAATTTATCCATTTTCAATACATCTTTTAACTCCATCAAAATTTCAGATTTATCCTTCTCTTTATTCTCTAACGTAACTTTTGCATTATTCTCTGCCATCTCTACAAATCTTAATTTCTCACCCTTTTTAGGACTCTTTAATTCCACTTTTTTTCCTAAAATTGTGGATAACCATTGTTCTATCACCTCTTTTTCAGGCAATTCTTCTCTTAACATTATTTTACTTGGTATATTAGGATTCTCCAAATAATATTGTTTTATAAATCCTGATAAGATTTCACTATCTTCCATGTCTTTCAATTCTGGGAAAAAGTAGTGTTCTCTTCCTATCATTTTGCTTCCACGTACAAAAAATATTTCTATACAAACTTCTAATTCAGACTTATAAAGTCCTATAACATCTATGTTATTTTCTGAAATATTTGATACTTTTTGTTTAGATGACGCTCTTTCTATTGCTAGTTTTCTGTCTCTTAATTCTGCTGCCTTTTCAAAATCCAACTTTTCTGATGCTTCTTGCATTTGCCTTTCTAATTCTTTTAAAATTTTATCTGTTTTTCCTTCTAATAAATCAATTATTTCATCAATTTGTTTTTTATATTCTTCTGGTGTTACAAATCCCATACACGGTGCTAAACATCTTTTTATATGATAATTCAAGCATGGTCTTGTTCTATTTTGATAATTTCTACATTGACGTATTTTGTATTTTTGCTTTATAAAATCAATCATTTCTTTAGCTGCACCTGGATTAGCATATGGACCAAAATATTTTGCTCCATCATTTATTAATCTTCTTGTTATTACTACAGTTGGATAGTCTGATTTTACATCTATTTTGATATATGGATATGTTTTATCATCTTTTAATAAAACATTGAATTTGGGTCTGTTTTTCTTTATTAAGTTACATTCCAAAATTAACGCTTCTGCTTCATTATCAACTACTATATATTCAAAATGGTCTATTAAGCTTACCATCTTTTTTATTCTTTCTGTTTTGTTTGTTTTTCTGAAATATGACCTTACTCTGTTTTTTAATGAAACAGCTTTTCCTACATAGATTATTTTGTCATATTTATCGTGCATTACATATACTCCAGGTTTTCCTGGTAGTTTTTTTAACTCTTCTTCTATATTAAACATGTCTACTCCTATTTAAAATTCTCTCTATTAACATTATATATTATTATTATAAATAAAATCAAGAATATAAAAACTCTTTTTATAGTACTTGCACAATTTATACATTTGATATAATATAATACTATAGTTTTGAAAGATGCATAAAAATATCAAGAAAGGAGTTAAAAATAAGCGCCAGGACCACTATTTCAGATGGTTGACGAGGTCTAGAGTTATCGAAAAATTCGGCGGATGCTCTAGTGGCTTTTACTTAAGGTCATAAATATTAATTAAAAACTAATAGTAATATTAGAACAGAAATTAATATATTTAAGTTTGCATACTTTCAATTCCAGAGATTTTAATTTTATAAGGAGGAATTACTATGTGTGGAATTGTAGGTTACATAGGAACAAAAAAAGCTTGCCCTATTTTATTGGCAGGTTTAACAAGGTTGGAATACAGAGGATATGACTCTGCTGGTATTTCAACAATCGAAAAAGACGGATTATCAATGATGAAAGACAAAGGAAGAGTTAAAAATTTATCAAACTTAGACGGAATTGATAAATTAGAAGGAACTATTGGTATTGCTCATACAAGATGGGCAACACATGGGAAGCCATCAAAAGAGAACTCTCACCCACATCAAGATAATTCAAAAACATTTAGTGTAGTTCATAACGGAATTATTGAAAACTTTAATGAATTAAGAAAATTTTTAACTGATAAAGGATATACTTTCTATTCTCAAACAGATACAGAAGTTATTCCCAATTTAATACATTATTATATTACAAAAGATATTGAAAACGATGATTTAAAATTTTTAAGAGCAGTAAGAAATGCTTGTTTAGATTTAAAAGGAAGTTTTGCACTTGAAGTTATTTCAAGTCTTTACCCTGATAATATGATAGTTGTAAGACAAGATAGCCCATTAGTTATAGGAACATGTGAAGACGAAAAATATTTATCATCTGATATTCCAGCTATTCTTTCATATACAAGAGATTTTTATCTTTTAAATGATTTAGAATTTGTTTTATTAACAAATAATTCTGCTAAATTTTATGATAAAGATTTAAATGAAATAAAGAAGGAAACTCAAACAATAGAATGGAATGCATCAGCTGCCGAAAAAGATGGTTTTGATGATTTTATGTTAAAAGAAATTTATGAACAACCAACTGCAATAAGAGAAACAATTGGAGCAAAAGTAAATATAAATTCAAAATGTGAATTTGATGAGCTCGACTTCACTAAAGAATATCTATCAAGTTTAAACAAAATTTATATAGTAGCATGTGGTACAGCAATGCACGCAGGTCTTACAGGAAAAAATTCTATTGAAAAACTTTGTAGAATTCCTACAGAAGTTGATATCGCATCAGAATTTAGATATAGAGACCCAATTATAGATGATAAAACTCTATGTATTTTCTTATCTCAGTCTGGTGAAACAGCGGATACAATAGCAGCACTAAAATTATCAAAAGAAAAAGGTGCTAAAACTATTGCAATTACTAATGTAATCGGAAGTTCTATAACAAGAGAAGCAGATTATTCAATTTATACACATGCAGGACCAGAAATAGCTGTTGCTTCTACAAAAGCTTATACTTCTCAAGTTGTTTTAATGACTATTTTAGCAATTTACTTTGCTGAAATACTTGAAACTTCTGACAAAAATTTATTAATTGATATTAAAAAAAGTATTTTAGAATTACCTAAAAAGATTGAAGAAACCCTAAAATGTAATAATACTATAAAAGACTTTGCAAAAAAAATCTATCAAGAAAAAGATATATTCTTCCTTGGTAGAGGTATTGATGAAACAGTGGCAAGAGAAGGATCATTAAAATTAAAGGAAATTTCTTATATTCACTCTGAAAGCTATGCTGCAGGTGAATTAAAACATGGTCCCATCGCTCTTATTGAAAATGGAATTACTGTTATTAGTATTTTAACAGTACCTGATTTAGTTAAAAAGACTGTAAGTAATATTCAAGAGGTTATTACTCGTGGTGCTAAAACTTTGGTTGTTTCTAACCAAGATATTGATAAGAGTATGTTTGATGTTGTAATTGATATTCCTGAAATAAATTGCTTCGTTTCTCCTATCTTATCAGTTATACCTCTTCAATTACTTGCTTATCATATTTCTAAAAAAAAAGGATTAGATGTTGATAAACCTAGAAACTTAGCAAAATCTGTTACAGTTGAATAATAACAAACTAGAAAAAACGTGATTGTTTGCTACCATTTAGTGAGAATTAATTGCGTTGTTGGAGCTTTGGCTTTCCGATAATGTTTAAAATTTAATACATGACGTTTGATTGGAATGAAAAATAGAAAATCTTATATAAGAAAATGAGTAATGTTCACGGGCAAAATTATTATTATGATATAGATTTATACTTTTTTCGGTTCAATATGTAATCTAAGAATTTCTAAAATAACTTAATGGCACCCTTTCACTTAGTCCTCGCTACGCTCGACGTGAACATTTTCCATTAAGTTATTTAAGAAATTCTAAGATTACTTCAATCACATTCAAAAAGTATAAATCTATATCATAATAATAATTTTGAGCCTGAGTGAAAGCGCCTTATTTTCTTATACTAGATTTTCTTTTTGAATGTAATGAAAAGACATGTATTAAATTTTAAACATTATCGGAAAGCCAAAGCTCCAACAACACAATTAATTCTCACTAAATGGTAACAAACAATTACATTTTTTTCACATAATTTTCACAAATATATTGTATTCTAATATAAAATTAGGTTATTATATAACCATAAAAAGAAATTTTAGGAGGCACATAAAATGGATGAAAATGAAAAAAAAGAAGAAAAATTCAAAGCAATCCCAGTAACAGGCTCAACATCTTATAATAAAACTTCAAAAAACAACTCTGGGTTCGGAAAAAGTGTTATATTACCATTCGTTAGTGGAATACTTGGATGTTCTGTTGTAATAGGAACATGTTTTGGTATTCCATCGATAAGAACAAAAATAATAGGAAATACAAATTCCTCAATAAGCACTACAAATAATAACTCAACACAGTCAGATGGATATATTAAACAAACATCGCTAGAAAATTACTCAGACACAGCTGTATATGCTGCAAATAAAATATTACCATCTATAGTTGGAATAAAAATCGAATACACAGTAAATACACCTTCTTTCTTTGGTAACGGAGGAACTTCTACAGCAACAGCTTCTGGTTCAGGAATTATAATAAGTGAAGATGGATATATTTTAACAAACAACCATGTGGTATCATCAAGTTCTTCAGAATCAAGTTCATACTATCAAATATCAGAAGCAACAAAAGTTTCTGTAACATTATTTAACGACGAAACAGAATATGAAGCAAAAATTGTAGGTCAGGATGAACAAACTGATTTAGCTGTTATAAAAATCGAAAAAAATGGTTTAACCAAAGCAGAATTTGCTGATTCAGATGATGTTAAAGTTGGTGAATTTGCAATGGCTGTTGGAAATCCGGTGAATATGACAAGCACAGTAACAACTGGTATTGTTAGTGCAGTTAATAGAAAAATCACAGATTCAGATGGAAAAACATATAAATGTATCCAAACAGATGCAGCTATAAACTCTGGTAACAGTGGTGGAGCTTTAGTTAACAGTGAAGGAAAAGTTATTGGTATTAATACATTAAAATTATCTGGAACAGGTATAGAAGGTATTGGTTTTGCAATTCCAATAAATGCAACAACAGACATCACATCTCAATTAATTCAATATAGTAAAGTTAAAAGACCTTTTATAGGAATATCTGGTATTGATTTAGATGAATCAACAGCAAAAAAATACAATTTGGTTGTTGGTATTTACGTTAAATCTGTTGAAGATTTCTCTTCTGCTGAAAAAGGTGGATTAAAATCAGGAGACGTAATTATTGAAGCAGATGGAAAATCTATAACAACAATGGACGAATTAAATGAAATTAAAAATTCTCACCAAATCGGAGACAGTATGAAATTAAAGATTAATAGAAACGGTTCAGAAAAAGAAATTACTTTAACATTAGGCGAACAACCTTAAATTTATAAAATTAATAATTTTTTCACTCTAATTTCACACAATGGACAAAAATGATTATTATAATGCAAACATAGTCAATAACAATTGACTTAAATAAAAAAACATCCCCTTTTATTTTCAAAAAGAAGTAAGTTATAAACTTACTTCTTTTATATTATTACTATATCCATTTCACTTGTAATTTTATTATTTCCATATGCAAATATAATATAAATATTATTATTATAAATAAAATATTCTTCTATATTCTGTACATTATAAATTTCACTATTTATATCTCTTGAAAAAACATTATAACCTAGATTTCTTAAATCATCGGATTTCTTTTGTTCAGTGTATATATCATTATTTATCTTATTTTGAACTTCATTTCTATCTAAGCCATAACTATTTAAAACATCTCCTAATGAAAGCATTTTATTATCTTCTAAATTAAAATTAAAAGTTTGAACAATCACCCTTTGTGCTGATAAATCTTGTTTTAGATTTGAATATATTATTAGTGATAAAATATTATTTTCTATTACAGCCTTATATTTCACAGTATATATATAGTTTTTGTCTGTACTCTTTAATATTTCCTCTGATTTTTGTTGGAATGTGCTCTCAATTTCTTTATTAAATTTTTCAGCCTCATCGTTCTTTATATTTATAAATGGTAAATTTACATTTATTTCATATTTATCTGCTTTTTCCTCTTTATTATAACTTGTATATACAATTTTTTCTTTTTCTTTAATCTTTTGTATTTGATAATTTTCATCATCACTAAATTCATTATCAAATATATTTTCAAAATTAGCTTTTAATTCCAATTCTTCTTGTTCTGTTCTTTTTACTATTTTATTTATTCCAAACATATTATTTATTACATCATTACCTAAAATTTGAACTCCTACTACAACAATTATTGCTAACATACAAATAACTAATGCAACTATATATATAGTAATAGTTCTTTTACTAATTTTTTCTTTTTCAGGAAGCGTTACATTCATATCCAATCTCCTATTAATAATTTTCATTATAAAATTATTATATCATTTTTATAAATTGCAGTCAAACATTTGACTATTTAATAGTTTTGAGGTATTATATATAATATTTAAAAAATACAGAAATGAGGAATTAGAAAGTTATGATATGTTCAGAATGTAAGAAAAATCCAGCAATACTTTTTTATGAAAAAATAG
>CAKPNF010000014.1 GCA_934168305.1 uncultured Clostridia bacterium
TATGGAGCCACTTCTCAGATTCGAACTGAGGACCCCCGCATTACAAGTGCGGTGCTCTGGCCAACTGAGCTAAAGTGGCATTCTTGGTGACCCCTACGGGAATCGAACCCATGTCTCCGCCGTGAAAGGGCGATGTCTTAACCGCTTGACCAAGGGGCCATATATACAAAGAACTAAATAATTTTAGAAATTATTTAGTTCTTTTGGTGAGCTATCCGCGACTCGAACGCGGGACAACTTGATTAAAAGTCAAGTGCTCTACCACCTGAGCTAATAGCCCATCACCAATGTTCCAACACTAACTCGGAACGCTTTTATATAATACTATACTTTTTTTAATATGTCAATACATTTGTTAAAATTTTTTAAAATTTTTTCTATTTTTTTTATTTTTCGACACTTTTTCACAAATGCATTGACATTTTTATCATGATTAAGCATTTAGTTTTGCGATTACTTCTTCTACATCTATCCCATGAACGTCACATGCTTCTTCTAATGTTTCCATTTGTGAAGCTGGACACCCTAAACAATGCATTCCAATTTCTAATAGAATTTCTGCTTTTTCTGGTGCTTTTTCTAAAATTTCACCAATTGTTGTATCTTTATCAAATTTCATTGTGCTTCCTCCTTGTATATTTTTTGAAATTTTATCACATTTTTTATGAAAAGTATAGACAAATTAAAAAAATTGTTGTATATTTTATGTCTAGTAAGGCGGTGATATTATTTTTAGACTTATTGATTTATTTTTTATCATATTTATTATTAATCTTTTTATCACTTTATATTCATTATATACTTTTTTCGAAGTGAAAATTTTACATACTCTTCAAGGTTCAAAATTAAAAATTAAAAAGGAGGTTTTAAAATTTTAAAATATAAAATATTTTTTTGTATTATTTTTGTATTTATTTCTTGTTTAATTTGTTTCCATATTTTTTATCCAATTTATTATTCAAACGAAATTATTATAACATATGGTATACATCCATTTGATATTTGTACTAAAAACCCATTACTTTGGAAATATATAAAAATAACCTTTATTTTTACATATATTTTTTCTAATATTATTTTTTCATATTTTTTATTTAATAAATTTTTTCTAAATATTTTTTCTAAAAAAATTAAAAAAAATAATAAAAATAAAAATATTAATTATAATAATTCAAAATTTAATTTAATAATTGGAAAAGATTTAAATTCAAAAAATAATATATTAATTCCTGAAAGTGGTCTATATCAAAATTTTTTAATTACTGGAACTATTGGCTCTGGTAAAACATCATCAGCTATGTACCCTTTTACAGAACAACTAATGAAATATAATAGTAAAAATATTAATGATAAAATTGGTATGCTTATTTTAGATGTAAAAGGAAATTATTGTAATCAAATTTTAAAATATGCAAATTTATATAATTTAGAAAAAGATGTTATTATTATTGGTTTAAATTCTAATAATTTTTATAATCCTTTACATAAACCAAATTTAAAACCTATTGTACTTGCAAATAGATTAAAAACAATATTAACCTTATTTTCTGAAAATAACTCAGAATCATATTGGCTTGATAAGGCTGAACAGATTTTAGCTGAGTCAATTAAATTATGTAGATTATATAATAATAATTATGTTACTTTCTCTGAATTGCATAAGTTAATTACAATTCCTGATTATTATAAAGAAAAAATAAAAATATTAAAAGAACTTTTTATTGCTTCTAAATTAAATTCAAAACAGGTTTATGAATTAAATGAATGCCTAAATTTCTTTCAAAAAGAATTTGAAAATTTAGATTCAAGAACAAAAGGAATTTTAGTTTCTGAAATTACAAGAATAACAAATACTTTTATTTCTGATTATGATATTTTTTCTACCTTCTCTCCTCCCAAAGAAAAACTTAATTTTTTTGGATTTGAAGATGTTTTAAAGTATGGAAAAATAGTTGTACTTAATATGAATATTTCCGAGTATACTGTACTTTCTAAAATAATTGCCACATATTTAAAATTGGATTTTCAAACAGAAATATTAACATCTTTATCTCATGGAAATATAAAAAAATCAGCATTTATTTGTGATGAATATGATAAATATTGTACAAAGACAGATAGCGAATTTTTTTCCTTAAGTAGAGAATCAAAGTGTATAAATATAGTTAGCACTCAAAGTTATTCATCTTTAAAAAACACCTTAAAAGATGATTCATCTGTAAAAGTTATAACTCAAAATCTTATTAACAAAATTTGGTTTAGAACGGATGATATATTTACTATAGAAGAAGTTCAAAAACAACTGGGAAAAGAAGAAAAAGAAAAGATTTCAAAAACCATTTCAGAAAATGCAAAAGAAACAAATTTTAGTTATATTACTAACACTTTAAATTCCAAAGATTCTAATATTTCCGAATCTTACAATTCTTATTACCAAACAGATTATATTTATGATACAAACTTTTTTACTAGACAACTTGAAACATTCACTGCACTTACTTTTTTATCGGATGGTAACAAAATTTATGAACCACAAAAAATTCAAATGTTACCTTATTTTAAAAAATAAATTTAAAGGAGGATTTTTATGATTTATTTTAATAAAAAAATTTTTTATATTTCATTTATTGTTTTATTTTCAATTATCTTTTTATTTTGTTTAAGTAATTTTTGTTTTGCTTTAGGTGAACCAAAAATTGTTTCAAAAATTAATTCTGCTTTTGAAAATATTGAAAGTTGGATTTTAAAACTTTCTACTCCAGCAGCAGCCGTTGCAGTTGGAACAGGTGTATTTATGAAAAAATTCAGTTTTGGTGATGAAGAAAAAATACGAACTGGAAAAAAAATTATTAAAGGGTCTTTATTTTCTTATGCTTTTATTCTAGCAATAGACTTAATTTTATCTGCAATAAAATCATTAGTTAGTTAGGAGGAAAATTGGAAGAAACAAACGTAACTCAAATTATAATTGATACTATTAATACTATTTTAGGTAATTTATTTAGTTCTATAGATAATAATTTATATTCTTTATTAGATGATATTACTTTTATAAATTCTGATATTTTAAATGATAAAAATTTTGAAAAAATTTTTGGAACATCTACATCGAATGGAATTTTATTAATTGCTAATTCTCTTCTTTTAGGAATAATTTTGTACTTTGCAATAAGATACCTGCTTTCTCATTTTACATATACCCAAGTTGAAAATCCTCATAGTTTTTTAATTAAATTAATAATTTGTGGAATTTGCATGAATTTTTCTTATTTTTTATTATCGCAATTTTTAGATATTTTTTCTAATATTTCTTTGGCTATTAGAAATCTAGGAGAAGATTTATTTAATAAAAATATTTGTTTTTCTGAATTGATTTTAGATATAAATACAAATATTTCTGTGAACACTTCATCTATTGATATATTTTCTTTAGATGGTTTGATAAAAGGATTTATTTCTGTTTCACTTTTAAATTTAGTCTTTTCGTATTCTTTTAGATATATATTAATAAAAGTTTTTGTTTTAATTACTCCTTTTGCAATTTTATCTAATTCTTTGAATTCTACTTCTTGGTTTTTTAAATCTTGGTTTAAAAATTTATTTTCTTTATTATTTATTCAAATTATTGTTTCAATAGTTTTATTAATTTTATTTTCAATTGATTATTCTTCTTCTAATCTTTTTTCTAAATTTATTTATATAGGAGGTCTTTATGCTTTAATAAAATCTAATTCTTTTGTTAGAGAATTTTTAGGTGGAGTTTCCACAGATTTTTCACAAAATGTGAATAACTTTTCTAGATTTTTAAAATAATTATTTTATATTTTTATTTTATGTTATTTTTAGGAGGCTTTTATGAAATTTATTTTTCCTCAAAATTATAATTTTAAAAATAAGTTATTTGGAGTAATAGAATATAGCACTATTATTTTAAATTTAATTTGGGATTTATTTGTATTTTTTTTTATTAATTTTCTTAATAATTTAAATATTAAAATATTTTTATTTGTTATATTTTGCTTTCCACTTTTATTATTTAGTTTTTCTGGTTTTAATGGAGAAAATATATTATATGTTATAAAATATGTATTTAGATTTTTAATCAAACAAAAATTGTATCTTTTTTATAAAAATAACTTTTAATAAAATTTCCTTGAATTTTTTGTCTAAAAAAGTTATAATTGGTATTACAAATTGTATATTTGTATATCATTTATTTTAATGGGGGATTTTATAATGAAATTAGAACAAAACGAAAAACAATTATTATTTTCAGAAACAGTAATACCAGATATTTTCTTTGCAGAACATCTATCTCAAATCCCTGGAGATTATTTAAAAATCTATTTATATTTAATATTTCTTTCAAAATATAAAAAAGATATAAAAATAAATGATTTATCAAAGAAATTATCATTACCTGTAAAATCAATAAATGACGGATTAAAATTTTTGGAAGATAATCATTTAATTATAAAAAAGACAACAGGATTTATTGTTACAGATTTACAAGAATTAACCTTAAATAATTTATATAAACCAAATCTTACTCAATCTAAAGAAACTGTAGAACAAATATCAAGAAATCAATCAAGAGCAAAGGCAATTGAACATATAAATAACATGTATTTTCAAGGAATTATGGGTCCTTCATGGTATAATGATATTGATTTGTGGTTCAAAAAATATAACTTTGATGAACAGGTCATGATTAGTTTATTTAATTATTGTTATAATCGTTCAGCATTGCATAAAAATTATGTTCAAACAGTTGCTGAAGCATGGCATGCCAATAAAGTTCAGACATATAATGATTTGGATTTATACTATCAAAAACAAGAAAGACTAAATAAAATTAAAAATCTTATAGCTAAAAAACTTGGAAAGCATAATGGTTTAACGCAATATGAAGAAGCTTATATAGAAAATTGGGTTTTAGATTTTGGATATGATATGAATATAATTGAAATTGCATTAAAAAGAACAACTTATAAGCAAAACCCAACATTTGAATATATAAATAATATAATTAGTGATTGGCACGAAAGAAACTTAAAAACTCCTGATCAAGTTAATGCATTTTTGGAACAACGTAAAAAACAAAACAAAGATTTAAAAGACTTAAAATCTAGTGTTTCTAAGGCAAATAAAGCTAATTATGAACAAAGACAATATAGTAATTTAGATTTTTTATATGCGAATAATAATATAGAAGGAGATAATTAATGTCAAATGAAGTTTTAAATTCTTTATTAAAAGAATATGAACAAAAAAAATTAAATGCTGAATTAGATTTAGATAGAAGAAAACAAAATCTATATAAATTAATTCCACGTCTTGAAGAAATTGACGATGAATTAAATAAATTTGCAATTAATACGGCTAAAAACATTTTATATAATTCCTCAGATTCATATACAGTAGAAAATCTAAAACAAAGAATCTCAGATTTAAAAAAAGAAAAAGAATTAATTTTATTACAAAATAATTATAATTTAGATTATTTGAAACCTTTTTATGAATGTAAAAATTGTAAGGACACGGGATTTATTTTAGACAATAATTATAAAACAATAATGTGTAATTGTTTAAAACAAAAATTATTGGATATTTCTTTTAACAAATCTAATATGTCTAATTTAAAAAAAGAAAATTTTAATAATTTTAATGAATTAATTTTTTCTGATGAAGTTGATTTATCTAAATATAGATTTAATATTTCACCAAGAAAAAATATTACTAATATAAAAAATAAATGTATAGAATTTGTCAACAATTTTGAAAACCCAGATTATAAAAATTTATTATTTGTTGGTTCTACTGGTTTACGGTAAAACTTTTATGTCGAATTGTATTGCTGCTGAATTGCTAAAAAAGGGTAAAACAGTAATATATCAAACAGCTCCTGTATTGCTTGAAACCGTAATAGATTATAAGATGAATAGACAAAAAAATGTTGATAATAATTTTTATCAATCCGTATTGGATTGTGATTTATTAATAATTGATGATTTAGGTACTGAAAGTTTAAATAGTATGAAATTAAGTGAATTGTTTACTATTCTAAATACTAGAATTTTAAATTTAAATAATAAGATTACAAAAACTATTATTTCTACTAATTTAAATATTAATGATATTTTTAAAAACTATGAAGAACGTATTGGTTCTAGAATTGCTGGTTATTATGATATTTATTATTTCTTCGGAGAAGATTTAAGATTTAAAAAATAAAAGAGGGATTAAGTGGCCACCACATTAAATCCCTCTTTTTTTATTCTACTGTATCTTTCATTTCTGGTGTTAAAGTTTCTATACTTACAACCTTTCCACCATCATTTGTTCTCATTAAAGTAACACCTTGTGTTGATCTTCCAAGGACACTGATGTCTTTTACATTAAGTCTTATAATTGTTCCATTATCTGTAATTAACATTACATCATCTTCTTCTGTAGCAATTCTTGCCCCTACTAATTTTCCTGTTTTTGGTGTAATTTTGTATGTTATAACTCCTTTTCCACCTCTTATTTGCACTCTATATTCATCTAATTCTGTTCTTTTACCAAAACCATTTTCAGTTATAGCAAGAAGTGTTGCTCCTTTTCCGCCTGCAATTACTGATTCCATTCCAATTACTTCATCACCTTCATCTAACCTTATACCGATTACACCTTGTGAAACTCTTCCTATTGGACGTACTTCTTTTTCATCAAATGTTATACACATTCCCTCATGAGTTACAAGTACAACATTATCTTCTCCGTCTGTTAATCTTACGGTAATAAGCTCGTCATCTTCTTTAAGTGTTATTCCTTGTAATCCTGTTCTTCTTGCAGAATTATATTCTGTAAGTGCGGTTTTCTTAATTAAACCATTCTTTGTTGCCATTAATAAGTATTTTCCTTCAGCAAAGTTTTGGATTGGTATAACTGCTGATACTTTTTCTCCTGCATCTAGGCTTAATAAATTAACTATTGCTGTTCCTCTTGCTGTTCTTCCTGCTTCTGGAATTTCAAATCCTCTTAATTTATATAGTTTTCCTTTATTTGTAAAGAATAAAATTGTGTCATGTGTAGATGCTGTAAATATTTGTTTTACAAAATCTTCTTCTCTTGTTGCTATTCCAGTAATACCTTTTCCACCTCTTCTTTGACTCTTATATGTGTCTATTGGCATTCTTTTAATATATCCAAAATGTGTTAATGCTACTACAGTTTGTTCTTCTTTAATTAAATCTTCAGCATTAAATTCTCCTGCTGCTGGTATTATCTTTGTTAATCTGTCATCTCCATATTTATCTTTTATTTCTAGTAATTCATCTTTTATAATAGTATATACTAATGTATCGCTTGAAAGAATATCTTTTAAATATGCTATTAATTTCATTAATTCATTATATTCTTCATCGATTTTTTCTCTTTGTAATCCTGATAAACGTTTTAATTGCATATCCAAAATTGCTTGTGCTTGTATTTCAGATAATCCAAATCTTTCCATTAATCTTTCTTTTGGATTGTCATATGATGAACGTATGATATTTATTACTTCATCTATGTTGTCTAATGCTATTTTTAATCCCTCTAAAATATGTGCTCTTGCTAGGGCTTTATCTAATTCAAATTTTGATCTTCTTAGTATAACTTCTTTTCTATGATTTATAAAGCAATCTAAACATTGTCTTAATGTTAATATTTTTGGTTCTCCATCGACTAATGCTAAAATTATTGCTCCAAATGTCTCTTGCATTTGAGTATGTTTGTACAATTGATTTAAAATAACTTGAGGTCTTGCATCTCTTTTTAATTCTACAACAACTCTTGTTTTTTCTTTTCTGTCAGATTCATCTCTTACTTCTGAAATTCCTTCTATTTTCTTTTCTTTTGATAAATCTGCTATTGTTTTTACAAGTTTTGCTTTATTAACTTGATATGGTAAAGAAGTAATAATTATTCTTTGTCTGTTTCCGCTCATTTCTTCAATTTCGGCTTCTGCCCTCATTATTATTTTTCCTCTACCTGTTGTATATGCTTCCTTTATACCTTCTTTTCCTAATATTGTTGCTCCTGTTGGAAAATCTGGTCCTTTTATTATTTCCATTAATTCTTCTATTGTTGTTTCTGGATTGTCTATAACTTTTACAATTCCATCTATTACTTCTGATAAATTATGTGGTGGTATATTTGTTGCCATACCTACGGCTATACCGGAAGAACCATTTACTAATAATGCTGGTATTCTTGCTGGTAAAACTGTTGGCTCTTGTAATCTATCATCATAGTTTGGCATAAAGTTAACTGTGTTTTTTTCTATATCTGTTAACATTAATTCTGATATTTTTGACATTCTTGCTTCAGTATACCTCATAGCAGCTGGGCTATCTCCATCTACTGAACCGAAGTTTCCATGTCCATCTACTAATGGATATCTCATTGTAAAGTCTTGTGCTAATCTTACCATTGCATCATATACTGAACTGTCCCCGTGTGGATGATAACGTCCTAAAACAGAACCTACTGTATTTGCACATTTACGGTATGCTTTATCTGCTGTAATTCCATCTTCGTGCATTGAATATAAAATTCTTCTATGTACTGGCTTTAAACCATCTCTAGCATCTGGAAGTGCACGTGATACTATAACGCTCATAGCATAGTCTATGTACGCTGTTCTCATTTCTTTGTCTATGTCTCTTTCGATTATTTTTCCGTCTCTTCTTTGTGGTGTTTCTTCCATTATTTTTCCCTCTTTTCACTAATTTTTGTACATTTGTATTATACTAAACCATACAAAAATTTGCAAGTGATTTTAATAAAAAAATGCTAAAAAACTTAGGGAAATCTAATGTTTTGGGTTAGCTATTTTATTACAGTTCCTTATGTTATTTTTTAAATCATATTGTTAGATTTGCTTCATCTTAAAAAATTTATTTATACATAAATTTTTTATTTTTCTTTTTTTATATTTCGTATTAAAGTCAAAAAAAGCCCCACCATTTAGGTGACGCTTTTTGATATATTATATTTTCTAATTTTTTATTTTTTAAAATTTATAAGGACAAATTTAAACTATCTTTATTACATATTTAATTTAATTACTTTAGTATTCAAAACTATTAATACAGTGTAGAACGAATTCCTACATTACTGTGGCTATTTGTAGTTTCATCCAAAGAACGATAAGCTGCTGGACATTCTATGCCTTTGTGATTGAAACTTCCTCCTCTAACAGCACAAGGTTTACTGGTGTCAGAAGATTTTTCTAAAGTCCATTCCCATTCATTTCCTGCAAAATCATATATATTCATTTTTTTTAAATCTTCGGATGCTCCTGTTGTTGTTAATATTTCTGCGTTTTGTTCTTTTGTGCTTGCTGTTATATTTTTCCATGTACTATCTAATGAATTTGGTTTTATGTTATATTTTCCTCTTGTTAATATTATAGAATTATTTTTATAATTTCCCCAATTTGTACTATCTGCTTTTATATCCTTTAGTTCAAGCTCTGTTTTTGTTTCTATAAACTTACATACTAAATCCCATTGTATCCCAAATATTAAACTACTTGTTTTTGTTGAATCTGTTGACATAGCTGATGCTAATTTTTGTGCCTCGCTACAATATACATAATTATAAGGTATTCTATTTACTTGACTTACAGCCCTAGGTGAATCATTATTTATATCGCTATGTAAATACCTTATAAGTTTTATCTCATCAATTGTTGTGTCTGTGTTTGTTCCCTCTATTCCTGCTTCATATCTTGATATCCAAAATCCTCCATTTTTATATATGCTTTTTAGCATTTTTTGATATAATTCTTTATATTGGTTATAAGTTAATCCACATCCATTATTTAATTCTTTTTGAGCTTCATTTAATCCTTCCGTGTTCTTTGTTATCAAGTTATCTCCATCTTTAGCATACCATTCATCCGTCCAATTTAATTCCTGTCCTTCTAAATCTTTTTTATATTCTTTTGTATATTCTTTTAGTTTATTTTCTATATCTGTATAATTTTTATCTGTTAATGTTATATCTGTATTAATTGTTAGTTTAGAAAAAACTTCAGTTTTGGGTACTTCTACCCATACCCATTCGTTTTCATTAGTATCTCTTATGACTATTCCTTTATCTGCATCTCCTTCTATTACAACTGCTCCTAATGGTTTCGCTCCTTCTGGATTTGTATTATCTGTATCAACATTAGTAATAGGAACACTTTCATATTTTGCTATCTTATCTGTATATTCATCCAATATTGTATTTTCTTTTAATTGAGCTTCTAATGTATTTTGTTTTGCTTGTTGTGCTTTTGTAAATAATCCTGTTTCCTTTAGACTAGTTATTGTTATTCCTGCTAATATTAATAATATTATTATTGTTATTACTAATGCTATTAAAGTTATACCTCTTTGCTTATCTGTTTTTTTCATTTTTTGATTTTCCTCCTCATTTGTTAATCTTTATTATTTTTATTATCTTTATTTTTACAAATAATATACTCTGATTTTATATTTTTATTAACCAATATTATTCAATTTTCAAAGTTCTTTATTTGCAAAAAATATAAATAATATTATGTATTAATTTTACTAAACCTTTATTATTTTTGCAATACTTTTTTGAAAACATTTACGCTCTTAGTATATTCGTCTGTTTTTGTTTTTATAATATAATATTTTTGAAATTTTATGATAATTATTTATGCAATATAATATTAAGGTTGGATAAAAATTAAAAAAATACACAAGAATTTAAAAATGAATAGAGAAAAGTTCTTAGAAATGATAGATATTTCTGATGTATTCTTAGGTCAACTTGAGAGAGTTGAACGTTCTTTATGTACAAAAACTTTAGTTAAAATCGTGTATTGTACTGATATTTATTCTAATTTTATTTTATTTGATAATCAAATTTCTAATAATACAATTTCAAAAATTAAAAGAATTTTAAATAGGTGTTCTGATAATGTTCTATATTATATTTATAATTTCTTTTTTATGTAACTTTAACCACTCTTGTACCAATTTTAAAGCTCTTTTAGGTAAATCGTCTTAAAAGTTCACCTTTTTTTAATATTAATAACTACCATATATTAACCATATAACGCATGTATATGTTGTGGATTATGTTTATTTTGTTGGAAATACATCTTTATAGATATTCTATAAAAATTAAATATTATCGGCATATAAAATTCCTCCTTTATATTCTATTATTTATTTTGCTATAAAAATATTATTTTTTATTTTACATATTAATTTAATTTTTCGGCCAATTCTATCTGTTCTTGTGTTAAATTAAAATCTTGTCCATTATTTTTTATTAATTTATGTAAGTTTTCTATTGTCCTGACATCACTAATTGTTTTTTCTATTGGTATTAGATTATTAATTTCTTTTTCTATTTTTTTATATTCTTTTTCCATCCCCTCAAAATTTTTATTATTAAAATATTGTTTCCAATTATTTATATATTTTTCTGTATTTTCTAAAGAATTTATTTGTTTATTAAATGTATTTTCTATATTTTTTTCTACATTATTTAATATGCTATTTTTTCCTTGTTTAATTGTTTTTGCCACAGTCGAATTTATTAAACCATTTTTATATACTTTATTTATAACAATATCTAATAAATTTGATACATTATCTATTATACCTCCACTTTTAATTGCATCTTGAACTTGAGTCATATTCTCGAAATTTCCTGTAACTATCCCTATTGCACTTTTTCCAACATTAATTGCATCATCTATACTTTTTTTAATTCCTTCTTTTAACCCATATTTTATTAAATTATTTTTTAAATCAATAATTTGTCCTTCTATATAATCTGGTAATAAGGCTCTTATTCCAATATCAATTCCTGTATTAATTGTTTTTCCAAGAGTTGTTTCTAAAAAATTATTTTGTTCTATTTCATTATTTAAATTTTTATTTATTTCTATTACGTTATTTAGATTATTTTCCATATCCTTTTCTCCTTTTTTTATATTTCTTTTATTTTATTAAATTAATTTAATAATATTTTTTTATTTATTTTTATTCTAAAAATTTATTAAATTATTTATTTTATTTTTATATATTTTTTATTTATATTAAAATCTATTTTATTTTTATTAATTTAAAATTTATTTAACTTCGATTTTTTATAATTATTTTTTTAGAAATGTATTTTTTGCTTTTTATCTTTTTACTTTAATTTACAAATTAATACTTTTCTATAATTCTTCACGTATATATCTATTATATTTTTAATAATAATAAACAATTATTTCATTTTATGTTTACTGTTATTTTTAAAATTTTATATTTTAAGATTTTTTTATAATCTAGAAATGCGTAGATTCTTATGCTATTTAATTTATTAAATTTATGATATTTACTAAAAATTTACTTTGAAATTAGTTAACTAAATAATATAAGTTATTACTACTATTTATTCTCTTTTCTAATCTTATTAAATTTATTTATAATATCCTTTTATAAAATCTTTTTTATTTTACAACTTTTAAATATTTTTTAGAAAATATTTTTTAATTTATTTTAAATTAATTTCTTAAATATTTTTAATTTTTTTATTATTAACTTTTTTATTTCTAATTTTTATTAATTAATTTTATTTTAAATGTTCTCTTAAATTATTAATTTATTAATTTTACTTTTATTATTTAAATTTTTTTATATTATTTAATTTTTGTATTATTTATTTTTATTTATAATTTTTTTTACTATATTTTATTTCAATTTTATATTTAAACTTATAATTAATTTTTAAATTTTTTAAATATTTATATTTTTAATTTTTATTAAAAGATTTTTTTTATTACTTTTTTTTAATTATATTTTTACTTAACTTTATTTTTTTTATAGATTTTTATTTTGAAAAATTATACTATTAAAAATTATACTATTAAAAATATTAAATAATTATTTTCTTTTATATTTATTGTTTTTCTTTTGATTTTTTATTTATTTATATATACGTAGTTTTTTAATACTTTTTTTCTTCTAATTTTTTAGATTTTATAAATTTTTATTTAAAATAAGGTAACTTTTTTTATATAATATTTTTTATAACTATAAGATTATTATAATATTTTTCTCTAACATCTAATTTTTTAAATTTATATTTATTATTAGTATGAATTCTATTTTATAATTTATTTTTTAATTTTTTATTTTTATTATAAATATTTTTATTTATTATCATCACATTTTTTATATTATTATTTTTTATAATTATTTTTTATATTTTATTTTATTTAATTTTTATGTATTAAATTTTATTCTAAATTTTTTTTAAAAAAACTTTTTAATTTTTATTAATTTTTTATTGAAATTAAAATAAAATATATTTTTATTATTTTAATTTAATTTTTATATTTTTTATTAAATATTTTTTATTTATTATCATAGTAATTTTATTTTTTAATTATTTATTTCTATTAATTTATAATTTATTGCAATTTATTTTTATTTATATTTTGTTTGATTTTATATTGATGTTTGAAATTAATTTTAAATTCTTTATATAAAGTTAATTAAAGTTGCGATGTCCCTTTTTAATCTTAACACATTAATAACCTTTTTCTATTTTTTATTCTATCTTTACTTACTTTTTTATAGATTTTATTTTAAAACATTATACTTTTAAAAATGTTAAATAATTATTTTATTTTATGTTTACTGTTTTTCTTTAGATTTTTTATTTTTTTATTTTTTACTTATTTTATATATGCCTAGCTTTTTAATACTTTTTCCTCTCCTAATTTTTTAGATTTTATAAATTTTTATATAAAATAAGGTAACCTTTTTTATATAATATTTTTTATTATAATTATAAGATTATTATAAGATTTTTTATATCTAATTTTTTAAATTTATATTTATTATTAGTATGAATTCAATTCTATAATTTATCTTTTAAATTTTTTTATTTTGATTATAATTATTTTTTATTTAAAAATATTTTAATCTAATTGTTAAAAAATTTTATATTAATATTTTCAATAATTATTTTTTCTATTTTATTTAATTTTTTATTTTTTAAATTTTATTCTGAATTTTAAAAAAATCTTTTTTTATTTTTATTAATTTTTTTTATTAAAATATATTTTTATTATTTTAATTTAATTCTTATATTTTTCTTAAATATTTTTTAATTATTTATTTTTATTAATTTATAATTTATTTTAATTTATTTTTTTACTTATATTTTGTTTAATTTTATATTATTACTTAAAATTATTTTTAATTTTTTATATAATTATATTCTTAATTTTTATTATCATTTTTTATTTAAAAATTTTATCTTTGTAGTATTATATTTCATTAATATATTTTTTATTTAAAGTTTTATTATCTAATTTTTATATTTTAAAATTGTGTTAAATCTTATAAAATCTTTTCTACTATTATTTTTAAATTTTTATTATATTTTTTATCTTTAATATCAAACCTTTTAAAATTTGTATTTATTATTTTTTCATATTCTATTTCATAATTTATTTTTCCAATTAATTTATTTTTATTAAAAATATTTTTAATAATTTTTTCATCTATAGAATTTTTATTAAATTTATTTATTAATATTTCTAAATTACTTTTTTTATTTAAATTATTTTTTTCTATTATTTTCTTAGCATTTTTTATTCCTAATAAATTTGGTCTAATTATTAAAATATTTTTTTCAAAATTATTTATTATATTTTCATTTAATAAATTATTTTTATTTAAATAATTTTCAATAAAAATATAATCATAAATTTTTTTTAACCTTTTTATAATAATATTATAATTAATAATTTTATTATAATAAATTACATCTATATTTTTATTAATTTTAATAATTAATTTATTTAATATTTTTTTATTTAAATATTTTAATTTATATTTTTTATTTTTATAATACTTTATAATTTTTATTTTCTTTTTTAATTTTTTATTTTTTTGAATTTTTATTTTTGATTTAAAAATTGTTTTGAAACATTGATTTTCTGAATTTAATTCAATAATTAAAATTTTATAATTTTGATTATTGAGAAATTTTGAAATATTAAAAATTGTTAATGTTTTTCCAACTTGTCTTTCTCCGAAAAAATTAATTATTTTTGAATTTTTATTTTTGATTTTTTTATTTACTAATATATTTTCTGTATTTTTTTTAAATTTTTTTTCTTCTGATATATTTTTATAATTATTATAATTTTTTAACATATATAAATTTATATTTTTTTCATAATATATTTTTATTAAATTTTTATTATTAAATTTTATTTTATTTTTATTTTCTTTATTTATTGTAATTATTATTTTTATTTTTTTATTTTTTTCTATTATTTTTTCTACTAATTTATTTAACTCTATTTCGCCAGGTAATTTTTCATCAATTATTATATAATTAATTTCTGTATTTTTTTCTAATAATTCTAAGACTCCTTCTCTATATTGTATATCTCTTCCAATAATTTTAATATTTATTTCTCTTTTCAATTCATTATTTAAATTAGGATTATTTATTGCTGTTATTATTTTTATCATTTTTTTCTCCTTCTATTAATTGTTTTTCCATATCTGATGATTGAATTTTTGTTAAAATATGATCATCTCCAACAAACATTAAACACTCTCCTCTTTTTAATGATTTAATTTCTACTTTTTCTTTTTCTGATAAATTTGCAAATTCTCCTAATATTTTTATATTTTCTTCTTCCAATGCAAAAAATGTTTTTATACTTGAATTATTTAATATACTTTTTCCATATGTTCCATTATCTAAACTAAATATATCAGATATATCTTGTGTAATTGCAACACTACTTCCACCATACTTTCTAATTGTTTTAAATATTTTATATATAAAACTTGCAACATTTTTATTTGAAGTTACACCGAATTAATCTCCAAATTTCATCTAAATATATTGCTTTTTTCTCTTCTCTATTTTCTTTTATTTTATCCCAAAAAATATCTGTAAATAAATACATTCCATATTTTAAATTTTCTTCTCCTAAATCATATATATCTGCAATAATTAATTCATTATTTAATTTTATATTTGTATAATTATTAAAAAATTTCATTGACCCTTGTACAAATGGAATTAATTTTATTTTAAATTTTTTTGTTCTTTTATCTTGTCCTAAAATATTAAATAAATCTTCTAATATTGGCATTTGTTTTTCATTTTTAAATTTTTTATTTTTGTTAAATAAGCTCTTATCATCAAAAGTTATATTTTTAATTTTATAAACCTCTATTATTTTTTCTTCTAGTAATGCCTTTTCTTCTTCATCCATTTCTCCAAATATTAAATTAAAAAATCCTATTAATTTACTTATTTTAGTTGCTAAATATCCATTTTCTCCTTCTTCAATGCTCTCTTTTCTAATGTCTAAAATATTTATATATGTATTTGAAGTTGGACCCAATTTTATTTGAATGCCTTTTAGTTTTTCACATATTTTATTATATTCTCTATCTGGGTCAATAATATATTGTTTTATTCCTAACAATTTATATCTTAATATTAATAATTTTGTATAAAAAGATTTTCCTGCTCCACTTGTTCCAAAAATACAAATATTTGCATTTTTATATTTTTCAGTATTATATCTATCTATAAATACTAATGAATTATTATAAATATTTGTACCTATAAATATTCCGTCTTTATCAAATATACTTGAAGATATAAATGGATAAGTTGATAAAAGTCCTGTTGTGAGAATATTTCTTTTTGTAGCTTCTTTTATTATTTCTCTATTTTCCATTATAGGTAATGTTGCTAAAAAACATTCTTCTTGTCGAAAATTTGCTCTTCTGGTTTGCATACCTTTGCTCTGTGCTATACCTTCTATTTTATTTAAATTATATTCTAAGTCTTTTATCTCTTCTGAATATAAAATTATGTAAATATATAAATAATATAAATCTTCATTATTTACTTGCATTTCTTTTCTAATATATCTTGCATCATTATATGTATATGATGCTATTTCTATATCTTGTCTATTCTGATTTGATTCTTTTAATTCTACTCCAACATTTCCAATATGATATGTTAAATCCTTTATTGTTTTATAACTATCTTGTTTTTCATAAAAAATTGAAATATTCATATTTATATTAGTTTCTATTAAATTTTTTAATAATAAATCTGTTTGTTCTCTATAATAATTTACTACTAACAATGACGAATAATAAAGGTTATCAATTTCTAAATATCTTGGATTTTGCATATTAATATATGATGGTGAAATTAAATCTTTTTTTGAAATTATTCCTGAAAAAAAATTATTTATTTTTGATTTTTTTATATTTTTTATTATAAATATTCCTCCTTTTCCACATTTGATTTATTTTTTATAATTTATTTTCCACATTTTATTAACTGTTTTTTTTTTTTTTTTCTAATTTTTTTCTAATTTATTCTTATTTTACATTTTTAATTAATTTTATTTTTTATAATTAAATTTATATTATTTAAAAATAAAATCTCTTTATTTTAGATTTATAATGATTTAATTTATTTTATTAAAAAATTTCTTGTATTTAATAATGAATAAAATATATTAATAATATTATTTTTATTATTTATTTCTATAACATCATTACCACATCGTGATAAACATTCTTTTATTTTAAAATATTTTTCTTTTAAATCATTTTCGATAATTTCTATTGAACTTAAATTTTCTAATTTTTCATTAGATATTATTAGATAAAAATCTTTTGTTGCTGAATTTTTTGAAGAATTTAATTTTTGAATAAATTTAATATAATTTTCAGATATTTCTTTTAAATATTTATTTTCTTCTTTTTGAATATTATTTTGAATATTTAAAATATGTTGACTCAAATCTTGTTTGTTACTTTGAATTAATATTTGAATATCAAAGTTACATGTTTTTAATAGAATTTTGTATGAATTTAAAATAGTCTTTTTTTCTAAATCAGATTTCAGATTATAATTTATTGGAATTATTTTTAATATTTTTATGTATTTACTCTTATTTATTTTTATAATTCCACTTTCTTTTATTTCTTCTATTGGAATCCACTGTTGTACCGTCAATTTTTTAATCTTATTCACCTCCTTTTTGTTTTTATATTTTACATTCATTTTTACTATTTGTCAATAAAAACTTTTTGACACAATTCGACATTTATTTTATTTTATATTTTTTATATTATATTTTATTTTATATTTTTTATATATTTTTTTAAGATTTTCCACATTAATATTTTTTTTAAATATTATTATCCACATATTATTAACTCTTTTTTTCTAATTTTTTTGATTTTTTTCTAATTTTTTATTATTTTATTTTTTAATTAAATTTATATTATTATAATTAAATTATATTATTAATAAATAAAATTACTTTATTTTTGATTTTAATGAATTTTAATTTTTAATTATTTAAAAATTTTTTTTATTTTTATATATTTTTTTAAGATTTTCCACATTAATATTTTTTTTAAATATTATTATCCACATATTATTAACTCTTTTTTTCTAATTTTTTTGATTTTTTTCTAATTTTTTATTATTTTATTTTTTAATTAAATTTATATTATTATAATTAAATTATATTATTAATAAATAAAATTACTTTATTTTTAATTTTAATAAATTTTAATTTTTAATTATCTAAAAAAATTTTTTATTTTTGTATATTTTTTTAAAATTTGAACATAATAAAAATATAAGGTTGATAATAGTTGAGCAAAGAGTATTAATGGATTTATATTTTGGGTTTATTAATATTCGAACAAAGATGTATAATAGTGTATAAAATATATTATTATATGTCGGCGATAAGAGTATATTATGTGTGTGTAGGCTATATTTTTAAATTTATTTCTATTTATATATGGTCAAAATATATGTAATATATTCGAGCTAAGATTATTCTTTTATCTAGTATTTTAAAGTGGTTGTTATTAGTCCCTCGATTCGGATGAATACAGTTACTTGTGGTGGATTAATAGTCGAGCGACTGATTAATATATGTGGTATCGAGCTTATTTATATAGCAATATATATTAGGTTTTAATATTAGATATATTAGTTTTAGCTAAAATTATTATTGGCTTTATAGATTAATGGCAGGTTATTTTTTATAACCTGCCATTAAATTTTTTATTTTTTATAAAACTAATTTTTTTATTCGTCTCTAAAATATTTTTTATATATCAAGATTTTTTACATATTTAGCATTTTGTTGTATAAAATCTCTTCTTGGTTCCACTTCATCACCCATCAATAATGTAAATGTTTCATCAGCTTGTATTGCATCATCCATTGTAACTTTTACAAGAATTCTTGTTTCAGGATTCATTGTTGTTTCCCATAATTGTTCTGGGTTCATTTCTCCTAAACCTTTGTATCTTTGTAGTCCTAATTGGTCTCTTGAAATTCCTTTTTCTTCTAATTCTTTATATGCTTTATCTAGGTCTTCATCTGTATAGCAATATATATCTTCCATACCCTTTTTAGATAATTTATATAATGGTGGTTGTGCTAAATATACATTTCCATTTTCTATTAATGGTCTCATATATCTAAAGAAGAATGTTAATAATAATGTTCTAATGTGTGCTCCATCAACATCGGCATCTGCCATTATTATTACTTTTCCATATCTTATTTTTGTAATGTCAAAGTCTGGACCTATTCCTGCTCCGACTGCTAAAATAACTGGATTTAATTTGTCATTTCCATATATTTTATCTGCTCTTGCTTTTTCTACATTTAACATTTTTCCCCAAAGTGGTAATATTGCTTGGAATTTTCTGTCTCTTCCTTGTTTTGCACTTCCTCCAGCAGAGTCACCTTCGACTATGTATACTTCACATTCTTCTGGATTTTTACTACTACAATCTGCTAATTTTCCTGGTAATGTTGATGTTTCCATTGAATTTTTCTTTCTAACTAATTCCCTAGCTTTTCTTGCAGCTTCTCTTGCTCTTGATGCACTTACACATTTTTCTAATATTGCTTTTGCTATATTTGGATTTTCTTCTAAAAATGTAGCTAATGCTTCATTTACCATACTTTGAACTACACCTGTTACTTCACTGTTTCCTAATTTTGTTTTAGTTTGTCCTTCAAATTGTGGTTCTTTTACTTTAACAGATACTACTGCTGTAATTCCTTCTCTTATATCTTCACCTTGTAGATTATTGTCTTTTTCTTTTATTATATTATGACTTCTTGCATAATCATTAAATACTTTTGTTAAAGCTCTTTTAAATCCTTCTAAGTGTGTTCCACCTTCTACTGTATTTATATTATTTACGAATGTATAAATATTTTCATTGTATGCTGTTGTGTATTGTATTGCAATTTCTACTGGTACTTCACCAGTTTTTTCTATATAAATTGGTGTTGGATGTATTTTTTCTTTATTTTTATTTAAAAATTCTACAAATGATATTAATCCACCTTCATAACAAAATTCAGCTTTTTTGATGTTTTCTTCATCTCTTTTATCTTCTAATGTTATTTTTAAACCTTTTGTTAAGAAAGCTATTTCCCTAAGTCTTTTCTCTAAAACTTCATATTCATAATTTAAACTTTCAAATATTGTATCATCTGCTAAAAATCTTACTAATGTTCCTGTTTTTTTAGATTCTCCTATTTTTTCTAGTTTTTTAACAGTTTTACCTTTTTCAAAACTCATTTGATATAAGCCACCATCTCTTTCAATGGTAACTTCTGTCCATTTAGATAATGCATTTACAACTGAAGCACCAACTCCATGTAGTCCTCCAGAAACTTTGTAACCACTATCTCCACCAAATTTTCCACCAGCATGAAGAACTGTATATACAGTTTCCGCAGTAGATATATGTGTTTTTGGATGAATTTCTACTGGTATTCCTCTACCATTATCTTGTACTGAAATTATATTCCCTGGTTCAATTACTACATTTATTTCTGTACAATATCCTGCTAATGCTTCATCAACACCATTATCAACTATTTCATAAACACAATGATGTAAACCTCTTACTGATGTACTTCCTATATACATACCTGGTCTTTTTCTTACGGCTTCTAATCCTTCCAATACTTGTATTTGTTCTGCTCCATACTTATGATTGTATTTTTCCATTTGTCTTCCTCCTTATTATTTAATAACTATTTTTATTTTAATAATTATTTTTACTTTATAACTTTTCCATTAGACACATTATATTCCAAATATTTTAAATTTTCAATATCTAATTTTTCAGTTCCAGTAATTATTACTTGAGTATCTTCAATATTTTCTAAAAAATTCTTCCTTCTATTTTTATCTAATTCTGACATAAAATCATCTAATAATAATATTGGGTATTCACCTATTTCATCGTATATAACTTGAAGTTCTGCTAATTTTAAAGAAAGCATTGCTGTTCTATTTTGTCCCTGGGAACCATATATATTTATTTCTTTCTTATTTATATATATCATAAAATCATCTCTATGTATACCCTTTGTTGTAAATCCTTTTATAATATCTAATTTTCTTCTTTCTTTTAATAAATTTAAATATTCTTCTTTATGTTTACATTCTGTTATATATTCTAATTCGATTTCTTCTTTTCCATTTGTTATTTTATTATGAATTATTTTTATTTTTTCAATTATTTTATTTATAAATTCTTTTCTATATTCGTAAATTTTTATAGCATATTCAGCTAATTTTTCATCCCAAATTTCTAATAATTTTTCATCTTTATTTTCTTCTTTTATTTGTTTTAAATATTTATTTCTTTGATCAATTGTTTTTAAATATAAATTTAATATATGCATGTAATTAGGTCTTAATTGACTAATCATTATATTCAAAAATTTTCTTCTATTTTCTGGACCACCTTTTAAAATATTTATATCATCTGGTGTAAAAATTACTATATTTAGATTTCCTAATAATTCACTTAATTTTTTTATTTTTATTCCATTTAAATAAATATTTTTTTTATTTCCTAATTCAATTTTTATTTTTCCATCTCTATCTGATTTTTCATATTCTATTTCTATAATAGCATTTTGTTCATTTAACTTTATCATTTCAATATCTTTTTTTGCTCTAAAAGATTTTCCTAAACTGCATAAAAAAATTGCTTCTATTATATTAGTTTTTCCTTGTGCATTTTCTCCATAAAAAATATTTATATTTTTATCAAAATTAATTTCTTCTTTTTTATAATTTCTGAAATTATTTATTTTTATTTTTTTTATCCACATTTTTTTCTCCAATTTTTTTATTTTTTATTAAATTAAAAAATATTTGCTTATTATTTTCTTATATTTTAAATATTTGAATTTAGTTTTCCACATTTTATTAACTATTTTTTTCTATTTTATTCTTTTTTTATCTAATTTTATCTAATTTTTTCTATTTTTTATTATTTTCAATTTTAATATAATTTATTTTTTATAATTAAATTATATTAATAAAATTTAAAATTCCTTTATTTTCGATTTTCATTTGTCATTTTTTTATTATTTTTATATTTTTTTATAATTTTATTTATTTATTTTTGTTTTATTATTAATTTTTTATATTTTCATTTTAATATTCTCTTTTTTTATTATATTATTTTATTTTTTCTTTATAAAATATATTTCTTTAAACTTTTTTATTAATATCATAAAAATTTAAAATATTTTTCCACATTTTATTAACTATTTTTTTCTATTTTATTCTTTTTTTATCTATTTTTTTCTAATTTTTTCTATTTTTTATTATTTTCAATTTTAATTAATTTTATTTTTTATAATAAAATTATATTTAAAAAATTTTTTTATTGCCTTATTATCGATTTTCATTCGTCATTTTTTATTTTTTCTTTTTTTTTCTATTTTATTCTAATTTATTCTAATTTTTTTATATTTATTTTTTTATTACTTTATCCACAATATTTTAACAAATTGTGGATATCTATAAATAAATTAAGAATTTCTAAATATTAATATTTAGAAATTCTATTTATCTTATTAGTCTTCTTTAAGTCTAATTGGTAAAATCATATAAACATAGTCTTTATTTTCTGTTGATTTTATCAAACATGGTGATATACTTGACCCAAATTCAACATATATTTCTTCATCATCTATTGATTTTAAACTATCTAAGAAATACTTAGGATTAAATCCTGCTTCTAAATTTTTACCTTCAGTTGAAACAAATAATTCTTCCTTTGCATCTCCTGTTTGGTTTGTACATGATATAACAACTTTTCCTATGTCAACATTTACTTTTACTGGGTATTTTTTTTCTTTTTCTACAGATGATGCTGATATTAAACTTATTCTTTCAAAACTATTTTGTAGATTATTTTTATTTACCTTTACTCTTGTTTCCCAATTTTCTGGAATAACACTTTTATAATTTAAGAATTCTCCATCTAAAACTCTTGTTACAATTTTACAATTATCCATTTCAAATAATGCTTGATTTTTTGAAACTCCTATTTTCACTGTTTCAAAAGAATCTAATAATATTTTATTTACTTCATTCAATGTTTTTCCTGGTATTACAGCACTAAAGTCATTTGTTTGATTATTTAAATATATACTTCTTAGAGCTAATCTAAATCCATCTACTGCTACAATATTTAATTTATTTTGTTTAATTTCAAATAAACATCCTGTAAAAATCGGTCTATTTTCTTCTGTACTTACAGCAAATATTGTTTTTCTAATCATATTTTTTAATGTATTTTGTTCTACTTCTATAGAATTTTCTACTTCTATTTTTGGAAGTTCTGGGAATTCTTCTGGA
Organism: uncultured Clostridia bacterium; assembly: GCA_934168305.1. Lineage (GTDB taxonomy): Bacteria > Bacillota > Clostridia > TANB77 > CAG-508 > CAG-269. The sequence goes on from CAKPNF010000014.1 coordinate 23,789, forward strand.
TTCATTGTTGCTAATTTGTATAAAGATCCTTCACATTCTATTTCTAATAAATTTTTTTCATTTAAAGTTATGTATATTTCTGTATCTGGCAATTTTCTTATAATTTCACTAAACATTATTGCATTTACTACTGTACTTCCTTGTTCTTTAATGTCACATTCCATTATGTATTCTATTCCAATTTCTAAATCATATGTTGTAAGTTTTATTTCATTATCATTTGTTTGAATTAATATACCTTCTAATATTGGCATTGTTGTTTTTGAAGCTACACCTTTTACTACGGAATTAATAGCTTTTAATATTTTGTCTTTGTAACAAACTATTTTCATTTTTTGTTCCTCCCTTAATTATATAATAAAATAATAAATATATTTAGTAGTATTAGTATTAGGTCGTGTGGAAACTGTGGAAAACTATGTTGAAAGTTGATATCCCTAGAAAAATTGGTGTGAATAATTTAGTGGATAAAGTTGAAATTTTTCCACATATAAAAAATTAATATGTGTACAATTGGGTTTTACACAGTTTTTAAACATGTTATTCACAATAGGTTGTGGATATCAAATGTATTGCTTCCGTAAGAATAAGTTTAAATTTTTTTCACAAACAGTTTTTTTTACAAACATAAATTTTAAAATACTACTTTATTGCTTGAAATTTGTTATTTTTTTTCACTCGTAATTATGTTTTTCACACTTTCCACAATTAACTTTGTACTATTTTTTTCTTTAATTTCTTTTGATATTTTATTATAACCATGCATTACTGTAGAATGGTCCCTATTTCCAAAATCTGCACCTATTTGTGGAAATGACATACCTGCAACTTCTCTGCATAGATACATAGCTATTTGCCTTGGAAATGCTATATCATTAGATCTTTTACTTCCTGCTAGCTCTTCTTTGTCTATACTAAAATATTTAGCTACAGTTTCCTTTATAAAATCACAAGATATTATTTTTTCACTTTCGTATTTAAACTCATTTATTATATTTTCAGCTAATTCTATTGTTATAGGGCTATGTGTTAAAGATGCACGTGCCACGATTTTATTAAAAACTCCCTCAAGTTCCCTAATGTTTGAGTCTATTTTTGTTGCTATATCTGATAATATTGAGTCATCTATTATTATATTTTCATCTTGAGCTTTTTTTCTTAATATTGCTAACCTTGTTTCATAATCTGGACATGAAATGTCGGCTAAAAGTCCCCATTCAAATCTTGATTTTAATCTATCCTCTAGGAATTCAATGTCTCTTGGAGGTTTATCACTTGAAATTATAATTTGTTTTCCATCTTCTCTTAAAGTGTTAAATGTATGGAAAAATTCTTCTTGAACTCTATCTTTTCCTGCTATAAATTGAATATCATCGATTAATAGAACATCAATATTTCTATATTTGTTTCTGAAAAGTTCTGTTTTATTATCTTTTATTGCATTAATAAGTTGATTTGTAAATTTTTCTGAAGTTACATATAGAACATTTGACTTTGGATTATTTTCTAATATTCTATTTCCTATTGCATGCATTAAGTGAGTTTTTCCTAAACCAACACCTCCATATAGGAATAATGGATTATAAGATTTCCCAGGTTCATTACCTACTGCTAAGGCTGCTGCATGTGCAAATCTATTATTATTACCTACTACAAAAGTCTCAAAAGTATATTTTGGGTTTAGTGTTTGATGATTATTTTCTAATTCTGTATCTGAAACATTAGATTTTTTATCAGATATTACTTCTCCTTGTTTAGATTCTTCAGATACTTCTATTACTGAATAAGTCCATTCTTTGTTTGTAATGTATCTTAGTGTATTGAAAATTAAGCTTTTAAATTTATTTTCAATAAAGTCTTTTTGAAATTCAGATGTTACAATAAAAACAATATGGTCATCTTTGATGCTATCTATATCTAAAGGAAGTATCCAAGTTTCATAGGATATTGTAGAAAGTTCATCTTTTAGTAAATCTTTTAATTTGTTTAAAAGTTCATCTTTATCGATTGTCATTTTTTTCATCCTTTCTTTTAAAATTTATCCACAAAGTTATCCACAGATGTTGATAATTCTGTAATATTTATGTAAAAAAAGCCAAAAAATTACGAACATATTTTTATTGATTTTTAGGTAAAAATCTTGTCTTTTTTTGTAATTCATATAATAACAAAAACAAATGTAATAAGTCAATAGAATTGTGGAAAATTTTTTAAAATTGTGGATAATTGTAAAAAAACTGTGGATAAAGTCTAGAAAATTACAAAAATTTTACAAAAAAAATCATTTTAAAAGTTTACATAGTTCTTTTTTATACTTTTTTTTAAAAACTATTGACAAATTATAATTTTTTACTGTATAATCGATATACTTGTTATATTGTATGAAATTTCCAGTAATGGAATTTAATAAAAACAAAGCTAGTAGGAGGTGCGGATAAATGAAAAGAACATTTCAACCAAAAACAAGACAAGAAAAAAAAGAACATGGATTTATGAAAAGAATGAAAACTAGAGCAGGCAGAAACGTTTTAAAAGCAAGAAGAGCTAAAGGTAGAAAAAAATTAAGTGCTTAAAATGTTATATTAATCCTAAAATTATAAAGAAATTTATATTTAGTAAGGGCAAGTTTATATATTTTATTCTTGCCTTTTAATATAATTAAAACTTAAACTAATTTTTTCATTTAATTTCTACCAACTAGGAAGGGAAGAGAATTAATGAAAAAAACAAAAATGTTAAAGAAAAATTATGAATTTAGAAATGTTTTATCAAAAGGTAAATATTATTCTGGAAAAAACATTGAAGCTTTTATAAAAGATAATAATAAAAACTGTAATTTTTTAGGTCTTGCTATAAGTGTTAAAACAGCCAAAGCCGTAAGGAGAAACAAAATAAAAAGACTTATAAGAGAAAATTATAAAATATTAGAAACACAAATTGTAGATGGAAAAAGCATTGTTTTTTTGTGGAAGAAAAAAGTAGATATAAAAAATGCTACTTTTGAAAATATAAAGAATGATATGAATAGTATTTTTGAAAAAGCAAATATAAAAAATAATCAAATATAAGGAAATATGAAAGAAATGAAAAAAATACTTTTAAAAATGATAAATTTTTATCAAAAAAATATTTCTTTATGGTTACAAAGTAAAAATATAAATTGTAAATTTTATCCTACATGTTCTGAATACACAAAGCAAGCTATTGAAAAATATGGGGCTTTAAAAGGTACAATTTTAGGAATATATAGAATTCTGAGGTGTAATCCTTTTTCAAAAGGAGGATATGATCCACTAAAATAGGTAGGAGGAACGTATATGTTTCAATTTTTTGCAAATATTTTTGGATATTTATTGAATATTATAAATGATTTTGTTGGAAATTATGGTTTAGCAATTATTTTATTTACGTTAATTATAAAATTAATTATGTTACCATTATCAATAAAACAACAAAAAACAATGAAAAAAAGTACTAAACTTCAAGATGAAATGAAGGTTTTACAATTTAAATATAAAAATGATCCAGAAAAATTAAATAGAGAAATGATGGATTTATATAAAAAAGAAAAAATGAGTCCATTTAGTGGTTGTCTAAGTGCTATTGCTCAATTTATTTTATTAATATCAATATTCTATATGGTTAGATTTCCTTTAACATATATGGAAAAAATTGATAAAACGCAACTAGATACTTATGTACAACAAATGAAAGATGATGGAATGCCTGTAAGTGCAGCATATTCTGAAATTGATATAGTTAGGGAATTAAATTATTTAAAAGATAAATTTCCAGAAGACGAAAATTTAAATAAAATTAATTTAAATATGAGCTTTTTTGGATTAGATTTAAGTAAGATTCCTCAACAAAACTTAGGAGATTGGACTGTTTATATAATACCAATTCTTTACATAATTTCAACGTTCATATCAATGAGAATTACAACATCAATGCAAAGTAAAACAAAGAAGAAAGATGATGTGATTGAAGTAAAAAATAATAAAGAAGAAGAAAAAAATGAAATGGAAGATGCGATGGCACAGTCTAATAAAATGATGTCATGGATGATGCCAATTATGTCTGTTTCTATATCTCTTGTGGCACCATTAGGACTTGCATTATATTGGTTAGTAAATAATATTTTAATGATAGGCGAAAGATTAATTTTAAATAAATTAGTAAAAGATTAAAAAGTTTTAAAATTATGAAAAACTAATAAATTGAGCGAAAGGGAAATGTTAAATATGGGTAAAAGTATTATTTCAGAAGGTAAAACCACAAAAGAAGCTATTGAAAATGGATTAAAAGAACTGAATATATCTAAAACTATGGTTGATATAAAAGTATTAGAAAATGAAGAAAAAAGAAGTTTTTTTAGTATATTAGCTCCAAGAGTGGTAAAAGTTCAATTAACTGTAAAAGAAAATAAACAAGATGTTAATTCAGTAAAAAAAGAAAAGAAAGAAATAGAATTAACAATAGAAGAGCAAGAAAAAGCCAAACAAAATGTTGAAAAATTTTTAAAAGATTTTTTTGATAAACTTCAAAAAGATACACAATATTCTGTTGAAACATCAGAAAAAGGATTAAATGTTGATATAAAAAATTCTGATATTGGATTTTTGATAGGATATAGAGGGGAAACATTATACGCTTTTCAAAGCATTTTATCAGCTATTGCAAGTAAAGGGATAGAAAATAGAGTAAGAGTAATACTGGACATTGAAGGATATAAAGCTAAAAGAGTAAAAGCATTAGAAGATTTAGCTGAAAAACTTGAAAAAACAGTAATAAAAACTAAGAAATCAATAACTTTAGAACCAATGCAAGCATATGAAAGAAAGATAATACATACAAAGTTACAAAATAGCAATATGGTTGAAACTAAAAGTATTGGGGAAGAACCAAGAAGAAAAATTGTAATATCTTTAAAAAGAAAATAATTTAATATTATAAAATCAGAGGTCAAAGGTCAGATTTTACTTTAAAAATAAAGTAATTTGCATCTTTGACTTTTTTATTGATTATTTTAAGTAAAAGGACTTTAAAAAAGTTACATAATGTGGTAAAATATTGTAGAATATTACAAAGTGAGGAGAGTAATAATAATGAATGTAATTGCTTCAATATCTACGGCTCCACGGTATTGGTGGAATTGGAATTGTAAGAATGAGTGGAGATGAATGTTTTAGCGTATTAAATAAAATATTCAAACCTAAAAAAGAAGAAAAAATAGAAGATATAAAGGGATATAGCATAAAATATGGATTTATTGTTGAAAACAATAAAATTGTTGATGAAGTATTGGTATCATATTTTAAAGCTCCTAAGAGTTATACTACAGAAAATATGTGTGAAATAAATACACATGGTGGTAATATTGTAATAAGAAAAATATTAGAATTATGTTTAAAAAATGGAGCAAACCTTGCGGAACCAGGAGAATTCACCAAAAGGGCTTTTTTGAATGGAAGAATAGATTTGTTACAAGCAGAGTCCGTTATTGATGTAATTAATGCTAAATCCGAAAGAGAATTAAATACAGGAATTAAACAATTAGAAGGTATTCTATCTAAAAAAATAAAAAACATAAAACAAGAAATACTAGATGTAATGGTAAATGTAGATGTTAGTATAGATTATCCAGAATATGATGTTGAAGATGTCACAAATAAACAAATTTTGAATATGCTAAATGATGTTCAAGTGAAATTAGAGAGTTTGGAAAAAAGCTTCGATAATGGAAAACTTATAAAAGAAGGTATAAAAACAGCAATTGTAGGTAAACCAAATGCGGGGAAATCATCATTATTGAATGCTATATTAAAAGAAGATAGAGCTATTGTAACGGAATATGAAGGAACTACAAGAGATACAATAGAAGAATTTGTTAATATAGAAGGAATTCCTTTGAAACTAATAGATACAGCTGGAATCAGAGATGCAAAAGATGAAGTGGAAAAGATAGGAATTGCAAAATCAAGAGAAATTGCTAAAGATGCAGATTTAGTTATTGCTATTTTTGATAGTTCAAAGGAATTAAGTGAGGAAGATATTCAAATTTTGGATATTATAAAAAATAAAAAGTCTATAATTTTATTAAATAAAGTCGATTTGAATAGTGTATTAAGTGAAAATGATATTAGGTTCAAAAAAATTACAGATAAAATTTTAAAAATTTCAGCATTAAATGGAAGTGGATTGGAAGAATTGTATTCTTTAATTTCAAAAATGTTTAGTTTAAACGAAATTAATGTAGATAATGATGTTATTATTACTAATTTAAGACATAAAAATTTAATTTCAAAAGCTTTAGAAAATGTAAAAAAAGCAAGAAATACTGTAAAAGAGAATATGCCTACAGATATAATTGCAATTTTTATAAAAGACATTTTGGAGGATTTAGGAAATATAACTGGAGAATATGTAACTGATGATATAATTAATGAGATATTTTCTAAATTTTGCCTAGGAAAATAATTGTATATTGAATAGACTTAAAATCAAAAATTAAGCGATTTTATATCAAAAGGTATATAATTTATAATATATGCATGCAAAATTGAAATATGTTGAAAATAAGAATAAATAAATAATTGCAAAATAAAATAGAAAAATAATGAAATATGGACAAGTATTGTTGCAAATTTATAATGGAATATGTGAAACAGAAAAATAAAAAGCGAACAAATAGTACAGTGAACATAAAATTTTAATGTAATACTTATAGGTTAAAACTATTTAGTAAAATTTGATTAAATATACCAAACTTGTTTAAATAAAAGAGTTCGACAAAAAACGACAAAACATAAAATAAACTATTTGGTAAATATTTTTTAAAACATAAAAAAAACACGGATTTCTGTTTCATAAGGAAAGGAAAATAAAATGAGTTATTATGCAGGAGATTATGATATAGCGGTTATAGGAGCAGGACATGCTGGATGTGAAGCTGGTTTGGCTGCAGCTAGATTAGGAATGAAAACATTGGTATTTTCAATAAGTTTAGAAGCTGTTGCAAATATGCCATGTAATCCACATATAGGAGGAAGTTCAAAAGGACATTTAGTAAGAGAAATAGATGCACTTGGTGGTGAAATGGGGAAGAACATAGATAAAACTATGATTCAAATTAAAATGTTAAACACATCTAAAGGACCAGCGGTTCATTCTTTAAGAGCACAAGCGGATAGAAAAAAATATCATATGGAAATGAAACATACTTTAGAAAAACAAGAAAACCTATACTTAAAACAGGGAGAAATTGTGGATATTAAGGTCGAGAATGGCAAGGTAGTGGGGATAGAAACTGCTGTTGGTGCTATATATGGAGTAAAAGCTGTTATTGTTGCAACAGGAACATATTTAAAAGGTAAAATATTTATGGGGGAATTTTCTGAGGAAAGTGGTCCTGATGGAGTTGCAGCGGCAAATAAATTATCAGATTCTTTAAAGAAAATAGGAGTTGATTTAGTTAGATTTAAAACAGGTACACCAGCAAGAATTAATAAAAGAAGTATTGATTTTAGCAAGATGGAAATTCAAAAAGGTGATGATAACATAGTTCCGTTTTCTTTTGAAGATGAAATAAAAGATTTGAAACAAGTAGATTGCTATTTGACGTATACTAATGAAGAAACACATAAAATAATAAGAGAAAATTTACATAGATCTCCATTATATGCGGGAAAAATAGAAGGAACAGGGCCTAGATATTGTCCGTCTATAGAAGATAAGGTTGTTAGATTTAGTGATAAGCCAAGACATCAAGCTTTTGTTGAACCGGTTGGATTAGATACTGATGAAATGTATATACAGGGATTAAGCTCATCTTTACCAGAGGATGTACAAATAGCTTTATACCACACAATAGCTGGATTAGAAAATGCAGAATTTACAAGATCAGCGTATGCTATAGAATATGATTGTATAGATCCATCAAATTTAAAATTGTCATTGGAATATAAAGGTATAGATGGATTATTTATGGCAGGACAAACAAATGGTACTTCTGGATATGAAGAAGCAGCTTGTCAAGGATTAATTGCAGGAATAAATGCGGCACAAAAAATAAAAGGAAAAGAGCCTGTAATATTAGATAGAACGCAAGGATATATAGGAGTTTTAATTGATGATATTGTTACAAAAGGAACAAATGAACCTTATAGAATGATGACATCTAGAGCTGAATACAGACTTCTTTTAAGACAAGATAATGCGGATTTGAGATTAACTGAAATAGGACATGATGTTGGTTTAATATCAGATGAAAGATATGAAAGATTTTTAGTAAAAAAAGCTAATATAGAAAAAGAAATAAAAAGATTGAAAAATACTATTGTTAAGCCAACTAAAGAAGTAAATGAATTACTAGTAAAATATGGTACATCAGAGCTTACAACTGGAACTAAAATGTCAGAATTATTAAAAAGAACAGAATTAGATTACGATAAATTACAACCAATAGATGAAAATAGACCTGAGCTTACATTACAAGAGAAAGAAGAAGTTGAAATTCAAGTAAAATATGAAGGATATATAAAAATGCAGGAAGCTCAAGTGGAAAAGTTTAAAAAATTAGAAACTAAGATATTACCAGACAATATTGATTATGAAAAAATAAATGGTTTGAGTTTAGAGGCTAGACAAAAACTTAATAAATTTAAACCACATTCTATAGGACAGGCTTCTAGAATATCTGGTGTTTCTCCTGCTGATATTTCTGTACTTTTGATTTATTTGCAAATTAATAAGAATAGTAAATAATTAAGGAGTGTTTGTATGAATATAGATGTTTTTAAAGAGTTAATTTGTTCTCATGGAGAACAAATTGATATTGAGTTTGACGATAAACAGTTAAATCAATTTTATGAATATATGAATTTACTTTTAGAATGGAATGAAAAAATTAATCTAACAGCTATTACGGCTCCGGAAGAGATAATTCTAAAACATTTTATAGATTCTTTAACAATAAACAGATACATTGAACAAAATAGAAGTATAGCAGATGTTGGAACTGGAGCAGGGTTTCCAGGAATTCCATTGAAAATATATAGACCAGATTTGAAAGTAACACTAGTTGATTCATTAAATAAAAGAATAAACTTTTTAAATGAAGTTATATATAAATTGAATTTAAAGGATATTAACACTGTTCATAGTAGAATAGAAGATTTTGGAAAAGATAAAAAATATAGAGAAAAATTTGATTATGTAACAGCAAGAGCGGTAGCTAATTTAGCTACGCTTTCTGAATATTTAATTCCTATTTCCAAAATAGAAGGAAAATGTATTTGCATGAAAGGAAACGATATTAAAGAAGAAATTGATTGTAGTAAAAATGCAATAAATTTATTAGGAGGAAAAGTTGATAAAATAGATCGTTTTGAATTACCTAATTCTGATATTTCAAGAAATATAATTATTATAGACAAGATAAAGAATACACCTAATAAATATCCAAGAAAAGCAGGATTACCATCAAAAGAACCTTTGAAATAATGCTATTTCAAAGGTTTTTTTAATGAAAAAAAATATTATAAAATTATAAAAAAGCATTGACTTTTTTTAAATAATTGTATATCATAAATATATAAATAAGACAAAGCAATAAGTAAATATTAACTATAAAAAAACGGAGGCTAATAAAGTGGGAAAAGTAATATCAGTAGCAAATCAAAAAGGTGGAGTAGGAAAAACAACAACAACAATAAATTTAAGTACAATGCTAGCAAAAAAAGGGAAAAAAGTATTATTAATAGATGCAGACCCTCAAGGAAATGCAACAAGTGGTGTTGGAGCTGAAAAAGATGTAGAATTCTCTACATATGATATATTAGTTGGAGATACAGAAATGGATGAAACTGTTGAAAAAACAATAATAAAAAATTTATTAGTATGTCCATCAAATATAAATTTAGCAGGAGCAGAAGTAGAACTAGTTTCTATGATGTCAAGAGAACAAAGATTAAAAGAAAAATTGGAAAATGTTAAAGAACATTTTGATTATGTCTTAATAGATTGTCCACCATCATTAGGATTAATCACATTGAATGCATTTACTGCTTCAGATAGTGTATTGATTCCTGTACAATGTGAATACTATGCACTAGAAGGGCTAGGACAACTTTTAAATACTATAAATTTAGTAAAAAAACATTTAAATAAAAACTTAGAAATAGAAGGTGCATTATTAACAATGTATGATGCAAGAACAAATCTTTCTAATCAAGTAGTAAAAGAAGTAAAAAAATACTTTAATGATAAAGTATATAAAACTGTTATACCAAGAAATGTAAGATTAAGTGAAGCTCCAAGTTATGGTATGCCAATAACTGAATATGATCCAAGATCAAAAGGAGCAAAAATGTATGAAAAATTTACAAAAGAATTTTTAAAAATAAACGAAGCTGAGAAAAAAGCTAAACATATGATATAAATTTGAAAGGAAAGTGATACAAATGCCTAAAAAAACAGGATTAGGAAAAGGATTAGATGCATTATTTGGACCAGTACCTGAAGAAGAAAAACAAAAAGATAATGATATATTAAGAAATTTAAAAATTACGGAAGTAGAACCTAATAGAAATCAACCAAGAAAAAACTTTAATCAAGAAGCATTAGAAGAACTTGCTGAATCAATAAAAGAATATGGATTAATACAACCAATCATTGTAACAGAAAAAGATGGATATTACAGCATAATTGCAGGGGAAAGAAGATGGAGAGCATGTAAATTAGCGGGATTAGATGAAATACCTGTAATTGTCAGAGAAGATGATGAAAGAAAAAATAATGAAATAGCTTTAATAGAAAATATACAAAGAGAAGACTTAAATCCATTTGAAAAAGCTCTAGGAATAAAGAATTTAATGGATACATATGGACTAACACAAGAAGAAGTATCTAAAAAATTGGGGAAAAGTAGAAGTACAGTGGCAAACACCGTAAGAATATTAAATCTTGATCCAAGAGTTTTAGAATTTGCAAAACAGGGAAAATTAACAGAAGGTCATTGTAGAGGATTACTTGCAATTACAGACCCTGAAAAGCAATATATGACTGCTGTCGATATGATAGAAAGAGGTTCTACAGTTAGGGAAATAGAACAAAGAAACAAAAAAATAAATCAAAAACAAATCTCAAAAGAAGAATTAAAAAGAGTAAGTGTTTTATATAAAGATATAGAAAATACTTTTCAGGGCTTTTTTGGTACAAAAGTTAAACTAAATCCAGGGAAGAAAAAAGGAAAAATTGTTATAGAATATGCATCAAATGAGGA
>CAKPNF010000015.1 GCA_934168305.1 uncultured Clostridia bacterium
CTTTAATTGTGGACATGGTATTCATAGTGAGAAACCAAAAGAATTTATAAGAAGTGTAAATGGAATAGTAAAAAAGCAAGAATTACACAAAGATTATGAAAGATAAATTACAATTTAGTAATTAGTTAGGAAAATAGTAAGTTGTAGGGGAGGTAAAGTTTAAATATGGATAAATTTAAGGAAATAAGACCTATTGTACTTGGAATAGTAAAAAAAGACAATAAAATTTTAGTTAGTGAAGGACATGATAAAGTTAAAAATGAAACATTCTATAGAAGTATAGGTGGAGGAATTGAATTTTTAGAAAATAGCAAAGATGCTTTAAAAAGAGAATTTAGAGAAGAACTTAATATAGATATTAATGTGGGAGAATTTTTAGGTATTTCTGAAAATATATTTACTTATAATGGAAAAAATGCACACGAATTAATATTATTTTATAATGTTCATATAAAAGATTCAGATTACAAAAAAAAATATCATATAATTGATGATAATTGTGAAACTGATGCTATGTGGATTGAAGTAGATAAATTTATAAATAAAGAATTAAAAATATATCCAGAGCAAATGTTTAAATATTTAACATAGCGACAACTTACAATTTATAAAAAAGGAAGTAATAAAATTATGGATATGTATCAAAAAAGAAAAATGAGACAAGAAAAAGCAAAAAAAGAAAATAAAGAAGAAATGCAAAATCAAATAAATATTAACTGATATAAACCGACTTATGGAAAACTTCCTATGAAGTCTTATAAATAAAGACTTTTAGTCTTATTCCTTTTTACATTTTATAACTGGAAAATGATAGTTATTTTAAATAAAATAGAGGTAATAACGACATATGGAAAACTTTTATATGAAGCAATAAATAAGGAGGTAGTAATGAAGAAAATCGGAGATAGATATACTAACAATATTTTTGAGAATATTAAACATATAGATGAATACGGAAATGAATATTGGTATGCTAGGGAACTTTCAAAAGTTTTAGAATATAAAGACTGGAGAAATTTCTTAAAGGTTTTAAATAAAGCAAAAGAAGCTTGTAAAAATTCTACGTTGCAAAAAGTTGCGTCTTCTGTTGGTGTTAAAAATATGGCTGAGTTTCATAATGCAGGATATAAAGGATTATATAATGGTGAAACCGCTGATGATATATTTAAAAGGAAAAAATTACGATATAGAGAAGATATTTTAGATAATATGAATGAAGATGAATTAGTTGCTAATTTATTTAGAATAAATCAAACGAAGCAAAAACTTTTAAAAGATAATGTACAAGGTGAGAAAGAAGCAAAAGATGTACATTATGAGGTGGGAAAAAAAGTTAGAAAAGCAATCGCAGATATTGGCGGAATGATGCCAGAAAAAATGCCAACACCTAAAAAGAGCTTAAAAGAATTAGAAAAAGAAAAGAAAAAATTAGAAATAAAAGCGCAAAAAAAACTTGAAGGAATAATGTCTTTAAGATATATAAATAACATTGAATATGCAAATGAAATAGAAAAATTATATTTAAATTCGTTTCCTAAAGAAGAAAGATTTCCTTTTTGGATATTAGAAGAGTGTTCTAAAGAAAATAATTCAGATTTATACGGCATAATTGATAATGATAAATTAATAGGAATGTGTTATCTTGTTAATTGTAGTAATGCATATTACCTTATGTATTTAGCGGTTGTGCCTGATTTAAGAAACCAAAATTATGGTTCTAGAATATTAATGGATTTGAAAGAAAAATATAAAGTATTATTTTTATCAATTGATTCACCTGTTGATAATATAAGTGTTAGACGTAAAAATTTTTATTTAAGAAATGGTTTTTATGATACTAATAAATTTTATGAAGATACTGGTATTAATTATGAAGTATTATGTACTAATAATGAATATGAAATAACCGATGATATTATGAAGATGAGATATACTAATATGACAAATAATTACAAACTGTTTGAAGTAATATCAAATACATTTAATATTGGACTTGTTAATTTGAAAAATAAACATAAGAAATAAAGGAAGTGATTAAAATGGATATGTATCAAAAAAGAAAAAAGAGAGCAGAAGAGAAAAAATAATAATCAAGAAAGCATTTCGAGGGTCGGAATTAACTGGTACCATGGGCACTTGGCTCAGACACAGGAGGATCAATACGTGAACCAGCAGCATTTTGTGGAGTAGTAGGATTAAAACCAACTTATGGATTAGTTTCAAGATATGGATTAGTTGCATTTGCATCATCACTAGATCAAATTGGACCCATCACAAAAGATGTACGAGATTCAGCAATGTTATTAAATATAATAACAGGACATGATGAAAAAGACTCTACATCATACGATAGACCAAAAGAGGATTATGTAGCAGCATTAAAAAATGATGTAAAAGGATTAAGAATTGGAGTACCAAAAGAATTCTTTGGAGAAGGAATACAAGATGATGTTAAAGAGCAGCTACAAAATGCAATAGAGACATATAAACAATTAGGAGCAAAAGTTGAAGAATGTTCACTAGACATAGCTGAATATGCTTTAGCAACATATTATATAATTGCATGTGCAGAAACAAGTTCAAATTTAGGCAGATTTGATGGAATACGATATGGATATAGAGCAAAAGACTTTACAAATCTAAAAGAATTATACAGAAAGTCAAGAACAGAAGCTTTCGGAGAAGAAGTAAAGAGAAGAATAATTCTTGGAACTTATGTATTATCATCAGGATATTATGATGCATATTATAAAAAAGCACAAAAAGTTCGTACATTCGTAAAAAAGCAATTTGATGAAAACTTTAAAAAATATGATGTATTATTAACTCCAGTAGCACCAACAACAGCATTTGAGATTGGATCAAAATCAAATAATCCAATTGAAATGTATCTAGCAGATATCTGTACAGTTTCAATAAACATCGCAAGTGTACCCGCAATCTCGATACCTTGCGGAGTAGATAAAAATGGAATGCCAGTAGGAATGCAATTAATAGGGGATAGATTCAGTGAAGCTAAACTACTAAATGCAGCTTACACATTTGAACAGAAAATACAATTTAAACAAAATCATAAACCAGAATTCAAAAAATAAAATGATTGGAGATAAAGATGAAAAAATCTGTAAAAATCATTGTGATTTGTCTTATAATTGTAGCTATATTTATAGCTATTGATATAATTAATAATAAAGTTGAACAAAATAATATAAACAATAATATAATAGATGAAACTACAAATAATATAAATGAGAATTATATAAGTAATGTAGTAAATAAAAATAATAAAGTAACTGATAACAGTTCAATAATTGAATGCAAAGAAAAAGTCAAGCAAATAATGAGCAAAATGACTTTAGAAGAAAAAGTTGGACAAATGTTTTTAGCAAGATATCCATCTTCAGGAGTAACAAATGAGATTGAAGATGGAAAACCCGGTGGCTATATTTTATTTGGAAGAGATTTTGATAATAAGACCAAAAGCAAAATAATTTCTGAGCTTGAAAACAATCAAAAAGCAAGCAAAATAAAAATGATATTAGGAGTAGATGAAGAAGGAGGAACAGTTGTAAGAGTAAGTTCCCATAAAGCATTTAGAAGCTCTAAGTTTTTATCACCACAGGAAATTTATAATAAAGGTGGAATAGATGCAGTATTGCAAGACTCAGAAGAAAAATCAGGATTGCTAAAAAGTCTTGGAATTAATATGAATTTAGCACCAGTTGCAGATATTACATCAAATACCAATGCATTCATTTATAAAAGAACTTTAGGACAAGATGTTCAAACAACAGCAAATTACATTGCAGAAATTGTAAAAAATATGAAACAGTCAAATATAATATCAGTACTTAAACACTTTCCTGGATATGGAGATAATGTTGATACACATACAGGAATAGCAATAGACGAAAGAACAATGGAAGAATTTGAACAAACAGATTTTATACCTTTTCAAAGTGGAATACAAAATGGAACTCCATGTATACTAGTAAATCATAATATAGTAAAATGCATGGATAGTACAATGCCAGCATCATTATCAAAAAATGTACATGAAATTTTAAGAAATAAATTAAACTTTACAGGAGTAGTTATTACAGATGACTTAGCAATGGATGCTGTAAAAAAATATGCAGAAAATAATGAAACAGCTGTGCAAGCTGTATTAGCAGGAAATGACATGATAATATCATCAGACTTTTTAGCACAAAAGCAAGAAGTTTTAGATGAAATAAATGCGGGAAAAATAGATATAGAATTGATAGATAATGCAGTAGAAAGAATACTATCAATGAAATATGCTTATGGAATAATAAGTGATTAATAATAGGAGGAAAAATAATGGCAAACCAGGATTATGAAGAGATAATTGGACTAGAAGTACATGCGGAATTATCAACAAAAACAAAGATATTTTGCTCATGTCCAACATAATTTGGTGCTGATCCAAATACACATGTATGTCCAGTATGTATGGCAATGCCAGGAGCATTACCAGTACTAAATGAAAAAGTTGTTGAATATGCAGTAAAAGCAGGACTTGCAACAAATTGCTCAATATCACAAGATAGTAAAAATGATAGAAAAAACTATGCAATACGATTATCAGATGAATATATTGAAAATATAAGAAAAGAACTACCAGAAATGCCAGAAAGCAGAAAAGCAAGATACATTTCTGAGTTACACTTATCTGAAAAAGATAGCAACTATTTAACAAGCTCAAAAGCATTATCAGACATTTTTGAAAAAACAGGGAAAATATGCAAGAACTATAAAGCCGTATGTAACTGGTTAAATTCAGACATAGCTAGAATATTAAACGAAAAAGAAATCGAACCAGAACAGATTCCATTTACAGCAGAACAATTAGCAGAATTAGTAGAACTAATTGATGCAGGAACAATAAGTTCAAGCATAGGCAAAAAAGTATTAGATGAATTATTTGAAAATCCAAGAAGTCCAAAAGGACATAATAAAAGAAAAAGGCTGGATTCAGATATCAGATGAAAATGCTATAAAAGATGTAGTATTACAAGTTTTATCAGCAAATCCACAATCAATATCAGATTTTAAAGCTGGAAAAGATAGAGCATTAGGATTTTTGGTAGGACAAGCGATGAAAGCAACAAAAGGAAGAATTTACAGATGTTTATAATGAACTTAAAACAAAACTTATACAAAAAGGTATTCCCGAAGAAGAAATAGCTTTTATTCATGAGGCAGATAATGAAACAAAGAAAAAAGAACTATTTAGTAAGGTAAGACAGGGAGAAGTTAGAGTGTTAATGGGTTCTACTTCAAAAATGGGTGCAGGAACTAATGTACAAGATAAACTAATTGCACTACACCATTTAGATTGTGCCTGGAAACCAAGCGATTTAACACAAAGAAACGGCAGAATGATAAGACAGGGAAATGAGAATGAAAAAGTATTTGTATATTCTTATGTTACTGAAAAGACATTTGATGCTTATATGTATCAATTAGTTGAACAAAAACAGAAGTTTATATCTCAAATAATGACCTCTAAAACACCTGCAAGAACAATGGAAGATATAGATGAAAAAGCTCTATCTTATGGAGAAATAAAAGCATTAGCAACAGGTAATCCTTTAATTTTAGAAAAGACTAATTTAGATAGTGAAATATCTAAACTTAAATTATTAAGACAAAACTTTATGAATCAAAAGTATGCTTTGCAAGATAAAGTGTTAAAACATTATTCTGAAGAAATTACAAGATTAAATAATAAAATTGCTGCAATGGAAGAAGATACTATAAAGCTACAAGAATATACTAAACCTAATATGGATGGTTTTTCTCCAATGATAATTGATGGTAAAGAATATTCTGAAAAAGCAGATGCAGGAAAGAAACTTTTAGAATGTACTCAATTATTAAAGAGTATGGAAGTACGAGAAATTGGAGAATACAGAGGTTTCAAAATGGAAATTAGCTTTGATTCTGTTACTAGAAATATAAAATTAAAGCTGAAGAATAAATTTAGTTATACTATTGATTTAGGTGTAGATGCAGGTGGTAATATTATAAGAATTAACAATTGCTTAGAAAACATAGCAAGAGATATTCCACTAGAACGAGAGAAACTTGATAATACCAAATTGCAATTAGAAAATGCAAAAGTAGAAAGTCAAAAAGAGTTTCCTCAAGAACAAGAACTAAAAGATAAGCAGAGAAAACTTGATAGTATAAATGCAGAATTAAAAATTAATGATGATGACCATGAAATTTTAGGAGATGAACAAGAAGAATT
Organism: uncultured Clostridia bacterium; assembly: GCA_934168305.1. Lineage (GTDB taxonomy): Bacteria > Bacillota > Clostridia > TANB77 > CAG-508 > CAG-269. The sequence goes on from CAKPNF010000015.1 coordinate 6,281, forward strand.
AATAAGAAATTTAGATTCTGAAGAATTAAAAATAAAAAGCAATGAAGAATGGATAAGAAAATTTGAAAAGAATATGCATATTGATAAATTAGATAATATTATTATAAATGAATTAATAGAAGATATACAAGTTCATGATAATGGTAATATAAACATAATATTTAAATATCAAGATGAATTTATTCAAGCAATTGACTTTATAAAAACAAATAATTGTGTTATAATATAGAAAGTTGTATAAATTGAAAGATAGAATGGAAGTGAATAATATATATGGATATGTATCAAAAAAGAAAAATAAGAGCTGAAAAGAAAATGAAATCTGAAGATGAAAAATGGTTTCCAAAAATCTCGATATCATGGTACCCAGGCCATATGGCAAAAACAAAAAAACAAATAATACAAGACCTAAAACTAATAGACATAGTAATAGAACTATTAGACGCGAGAATACCAATATCAAGCCAAAACCCTAACATAGCAGAAATAACAAAAAATAAAAAGAAAATAATAGTATTAAACAAATGTGACTTATCAGACGATAAACAAAACAAATTATGGGTAGAATACTTCAAAAACAAAAACATTCCAGCAGTATTAGTAGATTCAAATTCTGGAAGAGGAATAGATGAATGTATTAGAGAAATAGAAAAAATAATGCAAGTAGACTTAGATGCACATGCTGAAAGAGGAAGAACAGGAAGAAGAATAAGAGCAATGATACTAGGAATACCAAATGTAGGAAAGTCATCATTTATAAACAGAATATCAAAAAGAACAACAGCAGGAGTAGGAAATAAACCAGGAGTAACAAAACAAAAACAATGGATACGAATAAATGAAAAAATAGAATTATTAGATACACCAGGTGTGTTATGGCCAAAATTTGAAAGTGAAGAAGTAGCATTACATTTATGTTTCACAGGCTCAATAAAAGAAGAAATATTAGACAAGATAGAAATAGCATATCAATTAACAAAACTTTTATTAGAAAACTACAGAAAAAAATTATGTGAGAGATACAAATTAGATGAAGAATACATAGAAAACATATTAGGACAAGACCAACCAGAAAACAACAATATTTACGAAATAATGCTTGAAATAGGTAAAAAAAGAGGATGCATAATGGCTGGAGGAAGAGTAGATGAAGAAAAAACATCAAGATTAATATTAGATGAATTCAAAAATGGAAAATTAGGAAAAATAACAATTGAACATCCAAAATTACAAAAAAAATAAAATGAAGGGAAGAAAATGAACGAATTTATAGAAATAAAAAAAGATGAACAAGAAATAAATTTGATGCCACCATTAACATGGGCATATGTAGGTGACTGTGTTTACGAACTCTATATAAGAACAAAATTAGTAAATGAAACTAAATTAAAACCACATGCATTACACATTGAAGCTATAAAGCATGTTAAAGCTAAGGCACAAGCAGAAACATTAAAAAATATATATGAAGAATTAACCGAAAAAGAGAAAGATATAGTAAGAAGAGGAAGAAATGCTGAAAATCATCATTTACCTAAAAATGCAAATGTTCAAGATTATATGTATTCAACCGCTTTTGAAGCTTTAATTGGGTACTTGTATCTAACAAAACAAAATGATAGACTAAAAGAAATACTAGAAAAGGAGTAATATTATATGAATTATAATTTAGTACAAGATGCAAAGAATAAAATATATAATTCTGAATTAATGCTGTACATTAATCCAGAAAAAATAGAAGAAGCATTTAAAAAAATACATGTATATACTAATAAAGAAGAATTTATTAGTGCATATGGTAACAATTATGATGATTATGGTATATTAGAAGGGTTTAACAGAAACGGAGAATCTTATATAGGACCAGATGCAACAGCACATACAGTAATACATGAAGTAATGCATACAATTTCTAGTAAATTTGATAATAATGGACATAGAACAATAAATGGAATATCAGGAAATAGAGAGAAAGGTTTTGGAATTCAAATAAATGAAGGAATGACAGATTATTTGGCATCTAAAATTAGCGGGGAAGATCCAAGACATTATATTGAGGGACATAAATTATTTGCCAAATTAGAACCAATGATGATTAAATATACCAAAAATCAGAACGTATTTATGCAAATATATATAAATAATGATGTTAAATTTATACAAGATTTTCTAAATTATTTTGGTAAAGAAAATACATTTGAAGAATTATATGATAAATTTTTATATAAAGACGATAAAGAGATGGATAAATTGTTAAAACCTGTAGAAAAGAATGTAAACAAATATGTGAAAAAAATTGAAAGAAAAGAAAAATTAACTAATATATTAGATAAGGCTAAAAATATTTTTTCTAGAAATAAAGTAAAAATGTTAACTGAAGGTAAACAAGATAATATACAACAAATAAATTCTCATGAACAATTTGTTAATGATTACAATATAAATAATTTTAAAACTAATATGACAGAGAAAGACGAAGAAATGTATATGATATACAATAACAAAAATAAAGATAAACAACAAGAAAATTCTAATGAAAGTTTCAAAGATTTATAAAAATCTGCTTGACTAAATAAAAAAAAAATGGTATAAATATTAAAGTTACTTATGGCCCCTTGGTCAAGCGGTTAAGACGCCACCCTCTCAAGGTGGAATCATGGGTTCGATTCCCGTAGGGGTCACCAAAAATTTTGTAAAATTAATAAAAAATTTAAAAGGGAGTAGCTTTAAATTGCTAGTCAACAGTCGCGATAAGAAATTATCTGGTTAGTAAGCTTAAGTACAATTAAGTAAGTGAGACTTTTAAAAGAAATTTTAGCATAATGCTTGCTATATAAAAATTTCTTTTAAAGGTCTCATTTATTAATTATATGAAATGTATAAATATAGCAAAAAAAGCAAAAAATAAAAAAACAGGGATTATGGGTCCAGGACAAAAAATCCCTAGATTTTGGAGGAAAAAACATGGAAAAAAAGAATTGGTTTAACAAAGAAGTAGAAGAAGTTGAAAAAGAACTAAAAACACATAAGGAAAAGGGGCTTACTGAAGAAAAAGTAATACAAATAAGAGAAAAAAATGGATATAATGAGCTGGAGGCTGCTAAAAAGAAATCAATATTACAAAGATTTCTGGATCAATTTAAAGATTTTTCTATAATAGTATTAATAATAGCGGCAATTGTGTCAGGTGTTGTAGGTGTAAGCCAAGGAGAAGGTATAACAGATACAATAATAATTTTGATAGTTGTGCTTGTAAATGCAATAATAGGAGTGGTACAAGAAAGCAAAGCTGAGAAATCATTAGAAGCATTACAAAAATTAAGTGATCATGCATCAAAAGTTATAAGGGATGGAAATATGAAAGTGATTCCTGCAAGAGAACTAGTGCCAGGAGATTTAGTGGTCCTAGATACAGGAGATTATATACCAGCAGATTTAAGAATTGTAGAAGAAGCTAATCTAAAATCACAAGAAAGTTCTCTAACAGGTGAATCTGTACCAGTTGAAAAAACTTCAGAAATCATAGAAGATACAGAAATTGGCATAGGTGATAGAAAAAATATGCTATTTTCATCAAGTTTAGTAACATATGGTAGGGGAAAAGGAATTGTCGTTGAAACAGGGATGACAACAGAAGTTGGAAAAATAGCAGGAATGATAAATTCAACAGAAAAACAAGAAACACCACTACAACAAAAGTTAAACAAGTTAGGAAAAACATTAGGAATTGCAGCATTAATTATATGTATTATTATATTTATACTTGGATTAATACAAGGAAAAGAACCAATTAATATGTTTATGACAGCTGTATCACTAGCAGTTGCAGCAATACCAGAGGGATTAGCAGCAGTATCAACAATTGTTTTAGCAATAGGTGTTCAAAAAATGGTAAAGAAAAATGCAATTGTAAAAAGATTGCCAGCAGTTGAAACATTAGGAAGTAGTACAGTTATATGTTCAGATAAAACAGGAACATTAACACAAAATAAAATGACAGTAGAAAAAATCTTTTGGAACAATGCTATAAGAGATGCTGAAAATATATTAGAAGATGAAATAGATGAAGAATTAAAAAAATTAGTATATGCAAATATGTTGTGTAATGATACAAAAATATCACAAGATGGAACTCTAACAGGTGACCCAACTGAAACTGCACTAGTTGATATGGCATTTAACTTGAGTTTTGACCCAAGTTTATATGATAGAGCACCTCGTGTTCAAGAAATACCATTTGATTCAGATAGAAAACTAATGACAACTGTAAATGAATTAAATGGAAAATATGTAGTATTTACAAAAGGTGGAATAGACGAACTATTAAAAAGATGTACAGCATATGAAATAAACAACGAAGTTCATTCTAATATTGATGAATATATAAATCAAATAAGAGAAAAAAATGAAGAAATGGCAAGAGAAGCTTTAAGAGTATTAGGATGTGCATATAAAGAAATAGACCATATACCATCAAAAGAAGAAATGGAAACAATAGAAAATGAATTAATATTTATAGGTATGGTAGGTATGATAGACCCACCAAGAGAAGAAGCAAAAGTTGCAGTTGAAAAATGTAAAACAGCAGGAATAAAAGTTGTGATGATTACAGGTGACCACAAAATTACAGCAACAGCGATTGCTAAAAAATTAGGAATTCTTGAAGATGATGATGAAGCGATAACAGGTAGTGAACTTGAACAAATGACAGATGAAGAATTAATACAAAGTGTTAGAAAATATTCAGTTTATGCAAGAGTTTCACCGGAACATAAAGTTAGAATTGTAAATGCTTGGCAAAAAAATGGCGAAGTTGTCGCTATGACAGGTGATGGTGTAAATGATAGTCCTGCACTAAAAAAAGCAGATATAGGTTGTGCGATGGGAATGGTTGGAACAGATGTAGCAAAAGAAGCTGCAGATGTAATTTTAACAGATGATAATTTTGCAACAGTTGTATCTGCAGTAGAAGAAGGAAGAAGAATATATGACAATATTTTAAAAGTAATTCAATTCTTACTTTCGAGTAATGTTGGAGAAATAATAGTATTATTCTTTGCAACACTATTAACACCATTATTTAGTAAATGGTTTGGAATAACAGACATTAACAGTTTAGAAATATTATTACCAATTCACATTTTATGGATTAATTTAGTAACAGACTCATTACCAGCATTAGCACTAGCATTTGATCCAGCAAATAGTGACATAATGAACAGAAAACCAATAAAACCAGGAAAAGGTGTATTTACAAAAGGAATGACATGGAGAGTTATATATCAAGGTTTAATGATAGGTGGATTAACACTTGCAGCATTTATGATTGGTTTAGCAACTACAAAAACACCTATAGAAGGATTAAATCTAGAAGAGTCAAAGATAGAAGTTGGTCAGACGATGGCTTTTATAACATTATCACTTGCTGAACTAGTTCATGTATTTAATGTCAGAAATAATAAAAAATCTATATTTAAAACAGGAATATTTAATAATATTAAATTAATTGGAGCAGTTGTTATTTCAGCACTTTTAGTATTCGTTATTTTATTGATACCTGGATTAAGGGAAATATTTAGTATACCAGTTCTACCAACTGAAAATATCATAGAACTTGTTTGCTTAGTATTAGCTCCTATTGTAATTGTGGAAATATTTAAGTTGTTTAAGATAAACGGAGAAGAATAAAAAATAAAAAAGTATAAGTTTTACAAAAAAGACTTGTACTTTTTTTGAATTATTATTATAATATTATAAAATACCAAGGAGGAAATAAAAAAATGTACATATTTAATAAGATAACGGTAAATCCACAACTACCAAAAAGAATAGAAAAATTATCAGAAATATCAAACAACCTATGGTGGTCATGGAATACAGAATTTTTAAGATTATTTAAAATAATAGACAGAGACCTATGGGAAACATGCGAAAAAAACCCAGTAAAATTTTTAAAGTTAGTATCTCAAGATAGATTAGAACAAATAACAAAAAACACAGAATTTTTAAAAGAATACGATAAATTATCAAAACAATTTGAAGACTATATGAACAGTAAAAATACATGGTTTTCAAATAAATATCCTGAAAACAAAAATGATTTAATAGCATATTTTTCAGCAGAATACGGACTAGACCAAACAATACCAATATATTCAGGAGGACTAGGAATACTATCAGGAGACCATTTAAAATCAGCAAGTGATTTAGGAATTCCATTAGTAGCAGTAGGACTACTATATAAAAATGGATATTTTCATCAAAAAATAAATGGATATGGAGACCAAGAAGAAGAATATAATAATATAGAATTAAGTAATTTACCAATAAATCCAGTAAAAGATAGCAATGGTGAAGAATTAACAATATATATTAAACTTGAAAAAAGAAAAGTATACCTAAAAGTTTGGCAAATAAATGTAGGAAGAATAAAACTATATTTATTAGATTCTGATATAGATAAAAACAATCAAGAAGATAGAGAAATAACATTAAGATTATATGGCGGAGACCAAGAAATGAGAATAAAACAAGAAATTATTCTTGGTATGGGAGGAACCAATTTATTAACAAGAGCATTAAAATTAAATCCAACCATATATCATATGAATGAAGGACATTCTGCATTCTTAATATTAGAATTAATAAAAAATATAATAAAAGAAAAACAAGTATCATTTGAAGTTGCAAAAGATATAGCAAGTTCAAAAACCGTATTTACAACACACACACCAGTTCCAGCTGGAAATGATATTTTCCCAATAGAATTAGTAGAAAAATACTTTAAAGAATTCTGGCCAAGATTAGGACTAGACAGAGAAGCATTCTTAAAATTAGGTATGAAACCATGTAAAGAATTAGAACATGGATTTAACATGGGAATATTAGCACTAAAAGTTGCAGGAAAGAAAAACGGGGTTAGTAAACTGCATGGGGCAGTTTCAAGAGAGTTATTTGGAGATGTATGGCCCGAAATAGCAGCAAATGAATCACCAATAACATATGTAACAAACGGTATACATACATGTTCATGGCTTGCACCATCATTAAAAGAATTATATAATAAATATTTAATACCATATTGGCAAGATAATATACACAATGATGAAGTATGGAAAAATATTGACAATATTCCAAACAAAGAATTATGGGGAATTCATAGACAAAGAAAAATAAAATTATTAGATATAGTAAAAGAGAACACGACTAATAGATTAAGAAGGTCAGGGTATAGCTACGAAAAAATAAATGATATAACATCAAAATTAAATCCAGACGTATTAACAATTGGATTCTCAAGAAGATTTGCTACATACAAAAGAGCAACATTAATATTTAAAGACTTAGAAAGAATAACACAAATATTAAACAATCAAGATAAACCAGTTCAATTAATATTTGCCGGAAAAGCACATCCAGCAGATAAAGAAGGAAAAGACTTAATAAAAAGAATTCATGAAATATCAATGATGCCACAATTTAAAGGAAAAATATTCATACTAGAAAATTACAACATAGCAATGTCTAGGTATTTAGTAAGTGGTGTAGATGTATGGCTTAACAATCCAAGAAGACCAATGGAAGCATCAGGAACAAGTGGACAAAAAGCATCTGTGAATGGAGTTATAAACTTTAGTGTACTAGATGGATGGTGGGCTGAAGGTTATAACCAAGAAAATGGATGGACAATTGGAACAAATGCAGAATACGATTCTTATGAAGAACAAGATATTGCAGATAGCCAAAGTATGTACAATACACTAGAGACAAAAATTATACCAATGTACTATAATAGAAATGAAGATAAAATATCTGAAACTTGGATGAAGATTATGAAAAATTCAATAATATCAACAGGTGGAAAATATAGTACAGCTAGAATGTTAGTAGATTACACAAATAATTTATATATGCCATTATGCAATTTAACAAAAAAATATTATGAAAATATAGATAATGTAGCAGAATTCAATTTATGGAAAAAGAGTATATATACAAATTGGAAAGATATAAAAATAACTCAAAAAAATAATTTAAATAATATCACAATGGATGCAGGAAATAATATTGAAGTTAAATGTGAAGTACAACTTCCAAATGTGGATATAAATAATATTACTGTAGAATGTTATTATGGAAAAATATTGGATAATGGAATAGTTGAAAATGTAAGTATAATTCCAATGAAATTAGAAAATAAAAATGAAGAAGAAAAAATATATGAATATTCTACAAAGATTGAACTAAAAACAGGTGGAAATTATGGTTATACTTTTAGAGTTATGCCAAAACATGAAATGTTATTAGATGCAGAGAATTTAAATCTTGTTAAATGGATTACAAAATAAAAGGAGAATATATAATGATAAGCACCAAAAATATTAAGTGGAAACCTACAAAAAACAATATAATATTAAAAGATGAAAAAGCAATAACACTTGTTGCACTAATAATAACAATAATTATATTATTATTGTTAGCTGGAATATCAATAATGACTCTAAAAAATGTAGGTTTAATTGAAAATGCAAAAAAAGCAAAGGAAGAATCAGAAAATTCAGAAATAATAGAAAATAATACAATAGTAGAATATGAAGCAAAGATTGGAAAATATATAAATAATTCTAAGGAAGAAGATTACATTTCAAAAGATATCGAAGATTTTACACCAACAATAAAGGAAAGTAATGGAACTTATATATATGCTACAGCAGAAAATATAAAAGTCAATAACGGCGTTAAAATAGGAGCGTATATTTGGATTTTGAATGGAAAAGTTGTAGGAGGTACAACTGAAAATGCATTTTTATTCGATAATTTAAACTATAGTAGTAAATATAATTTACAAGCTATGGCTGTAGATGAGAATGGTAAATTTAAAATTTCTAATATGATTTCTGCTAATACAATAGATAAAACATATTTGTATTTGGAAGGAAAAGTATTTGAAGAAATTACAGGAGGAATTAGCCATGTTAATAGAACAGCCCATGGTGGATGTTCTGCAACATTTAATTCAGACAATATATATATAGATGCATATAGTAATGGTGGTGGAGGTGGTGTAACCACTAACAAAAGTATTGATTTAACAAATTTTCAAAAGGTAAAGGCAAGAGGTAGAATGACAGAAAATGCTTTTAACACTAGTAATGGAAGAATATTAAGCACTTCAACAACTAATTCATGGGGAAGTCCTTGGTATCCATCAAATAGCAAAGTATATGTCTGCTCAGATACAAATAAAGACGAAATTGTGTTAGAAAATGACATAAGTTCTTTGAATGGAAAGTATTATATTATAAATGGATTTAATCAATCACGAGGATATATATATGAAATTTGGCTAGAATAATAGAGAAAATAAAATTAAGTGGGACAGACTAAAACTGTCCCACTTTTAACAATTTATAATTCCATTCTTAAAATCTAAATTAGAAAAAGAATTATTTCTAAAAGCAAGAGAATACACATTAGTAGCAAAAATATCTTTTTCAATCATAATATTTAAATATTCATCACAATTGTTATCAACAAACTTCTTAACAGAAGTAACCAAGTTAATATCTGGATTTTTTAGAGCAATCTCTGAAATTAATTTTTTTCCATTGTTATTAAAACCAAGAACTCTAGCATAAGGATTTTTTATTTTTTTAGAAATACTCATAGTTTCTTTAGTAATATTAAGTAAAGCATAAAGAAGTATTCTCTGAATTCTAGTAACAGTATATCGTTTGGATTTTACCATATTTAAAAATTCACTAATAGTATTACAAGAATCAGCAGCCTTTTTAATAGAAAATTCCAATCCTTCAGAAACATCAGGAAGGCAAGATATTTGTTCAACATTCATTCTTCTTAAAGTATAAATTATTTCTTTTTCAAAACAATCTAAATCAGAAACAATACAACCTGAGTCAACACAATTCATCAAAATAGAATAAGATTCAGAAGGAACCACACTTTTAATATCATCAAAATTATTAGATTTTATAAGACTTCTAATAGCAGTCGCACTTGCAATATCATTTGAAAAATCAATGCTGTTATATTCAGATTCAAATCTTTTGACACAAATAGGCTTTATTAAACTATTATATTTTTTTAAAGCTTTCAAATACTCAATTCCTAAAATATTATTAGGAGAAGACAATGCTACATCATAATTTTTCAAATCTAATTTGTTATTTGCATAAATATCAGTATTATTACAATTCTTTATATAGTCAATTAATGCACTTTCACGAGCTTTAGGGAAAGACAAACCTTTATCCAATTGAGCAGATAATAATTTTTTATAATCTTCAGGTTCATCAAATAAAATACTTGCAATACTCTTTAAAATTTCAATATCAGAAGTTTCGGCTCCAAATGAAAGATAATCAATAATTCCTAAAGAATCTAAAATTTTAATAGAACCATCTGCAAAATTTTCCGCACTTGAAATTGAATACAAAACGGGTAATTCTATAACTAAATCAACACCGTTTTTTAAAGCCATTTTAGTTTTAGACCATTTATCAACAATAGAAGTTGAACCACGTTGTGTAAAATTTCCACTAATTATAGCAACAGTATAGTCACAACCAGTTATCTTTTTAGAATTTTCTAAATGATATAAATGACCATTATGAAATGGATTATATTCTGCAATTATTCCTAAAACTTTGCTCATAAATAATACCTTCTTTCAATTAAATACTTGTTAAAAATTTATTATATTGATATAATAACATAAAATATAACAAAAAACAAGGAAGGTGTATGTATGGAAAAAGTTATTATATATACAGATGGAGCCTGTTCGGGAAATCCAGGACCAGGAGGATGGGGAACAATTTTAATGTACAAAGATACAAAAAAAGAAATATCAGGAGCAAAAAATAATACAACAAATAATGTAATGGAACTTACAGCAGCTTTAGAGGGATTAAAAATGCTTAAATTTCCATGTGAGGTAGAGTTATACAGTGATAGTGCATATTTAGTTAATGGTTTCTCACAAGGTTGGATTTATAATTGGCAAAAAAATAACTGGCAAACAGCTGATAAGAAACCAGTAAAAAACAAAGAAATATGGCAAGAAATTTATAATTTAACTAAAATACATCAAGTTAAATTTATCAAGGTAAAAGGACATGCTGATAATGAATTTAATAATAGATGTGATGAACTTGCTAGAAATGCTATAAAAACGCTTTAAAATATTACATTCATATTACATTTATATTACATTCGTGAAAAATATTGCAAAATACAAATGTTTAAATTATACTTTAAGTAAGTATAATTGATTTAAGGGGGATAAAATGGAAACATTTGCCGACTACATATTGAAAGAACCTGATTTAATAAATAAAATGGATATTTTAAATAGATTGCAAAGACTACTAAAAGAAAGAAGAGGAATAACAATATTCTTCAATAATACAATTATTTTTAAAACAGAAATTGCAAGAATGTTTATGGAATATTCCAACATAGATATAGACGAAAATTTAGTATTAACAGCATGTCTTTTATGTAATTGTAAAAAAATAGACGGACCACAAAGTTTGGAAAGTTTGCATAGCTATGCTAAAAAAGGAGCTGATTTTTTATCAACATTAGGTTTTGATAAAAGATTCTGTAAAATTTGTGAAGAAGTTAATAGATATAGTGGAAGTGAACCTAGAGAACCAGAAAGTGATATATTAGAATTAGTAGATAATTTTGGTGGAATGCTTTTAGATAGACCAGAAAGAGCAGGTTTTACACCAGAAAAGGCAATAATACAATTGGAAGAAGAAAAATATAAAAAATGTGAAAATAAATATTTTGAACAATTTAAAGAATTTGTAGAATTAATTCAGGAAGTAGAAGCAAATGGAAAAGTTGGAACAGTAAAAATGAAACCACTATACGCTTTAAAAAGAGCATGTGAAGAATATTCAATGGAAAAAGTAATAGGTGGAGGAATTTTAGGAAGATTTCAAGCGGTTACAAATAGAGCTGTGAAAGATAAAATAGAAGAAAAACAAGAAAATATTGGTAAAAAAACATGCCAAAAAGACAATGCAATGTTTGGAATTGAAGTTTTAGAAGAATTGGGAATCAATATCAAAAAAACAGAAAATGATTTGGAAGAAAACATCGAAATATCTAAATCAACGGAAGAGCAAATTTTAAGATAAATGAGGATAGTAGACGACTCAAAAAGTCGTCTAATTTTTATAAAAGAAAGAGGAAAATAAAATGTACGAAGTATTTGCAGATTTACACGTTCATATAGGAAGATCAGAAAATGGAAAACCAATAAAAATAACAGCAGCAAGAAGTTTAAATTTTGCTAACATAGCAAAAGAATGTGCAGAAAGAAAAGGAATAAATATAGTAGGAATCATAGACTGTGCATCACCATATGTAATTGAAGATATAGAAAACTTTTTAAGAACTGGTGAAGCATATGAATTAGAAGATGGAGGAATCATATATAAAGATAAAGTATGTATTCTTTTAGGAAGTGAAGTAGAAACATCAGAAAAAGGCAGAAATGGAAAATGTGGAGCAGCACATAATGTATGTTTCTTTCCACACTTAAAAGACATAAAAGCATTTTCAAACGAAATGAGCCATCATATAAAAAATATAACACTAAGTACACAAAGGTCAGATATCTCAGGATATGAATTAATTGATATTGTAGAAAAATACAATGGAATATTAATACCAGCACACATATTTACACCATTTAAAAGCTATTATGGAAATTGCACAGATAGATTAGAAAATATATTTAAAGAAAAATATGATAAAATTTTTGCAGTAGAATTAGGATTAAGTTCAGATACATTTTTAGCAGATGAAATATCAGAACTTGAAAATAAAACATTTGTAACAAATTCAGATGCACATTCTCTTCCTAAAATAGCAAGAGAATACAACAAAATGCAAGTAGAAGACATATCATTTAAAGAAGTAGTAAAAGCATTAAAAAATGAAGATGGTAGAAAAATAATTGCAAATTATGGATTAGACCCAAAACTTGGAAAATATCATAGAACATATTGTGATAATTGTAATAAAACTATTGAAACAAAAGAACCAGTTGAAGTTTGTCCACATTGTGGAAGCAATAAAGTCACATTTGGTGTTTTTGATAGAATAGAATTAATAAAAGATAAAAAAGAAACAAAAAGTCCGGAAAATAGACCACCATATATATATCAAGTTCCACTTGGATTCATTCCAGGAGTGGGTGGGAAAACAATTGAAAAGTTATTGGATACATTTGAAACAGAAATGAACATATTACATAAGTTATCAAAAGATGATATAGAAGCTGTGGTAGGAGAAAAAATTGCTAGCTCTATTGAAAAAGCAAGAACAGGAAATGCAAAAGTTCAATCTGGTGGAGGAGGAAACTACCGGAAAAATTATTTAAAATTTAAATTTATAAAAGTTCTAAAAATCTCCTTATTGAATACACATTATGTATAAAACATGTGTAAAAGATAAGGAGATTTTTATGAAGAATAACAAACGATTAAATATAAAAAGTACGATATATAAACATGTAACAAACAATAAGAAAGAATATATTTTAGTCACTTTAATATTTTTGGTTGGAATATTTTTAGGTGTAATGTTCGTGAACAATACACAAGAAAATCAAATATCAGAAATAACATCATACTTAAATAACTTTGTAGATAAACTTAAGAATATAGAAAAATTAGATAATATGCAATTACTAAAAACAACAATAGTTGAAAACATCACTTTAGCAGTAATTTTATGGTTTTTTGGAACAACCGTAATACGGAATACCTATAGTTTTTGGAATAATATTATATAGAGGATTTTGCTTAGGATACACTATAGCATCAATAATTGTTGTAATGGGAACAGGAAAAGGAATATTATTTATTTTTATGTCCCTACTATTGCAAAACATAATATTTATTCCAGCTATTATTGCAATTGGAGTAAGTCGGATTTAAATTATATAAATCAATAGTAAAAGATAGAAAAAAAGATAATATAAAAATAGAAGTGTTAAGACACACAATTTTTTCATCTATTATGTTATTACTATTATGTATATCATCAGTTATAGAGATACTAATTTCTACCAACATTTTAAAAAATTTTATAAAATATTTTTAAAAATCTATTTACTTTTTTTGAATAGTTTGATATAACATATACATAATTTATGTAAATAGAATATTTTGATATAGGGGTAGGGGAAAATGGAGAAACAATTAAAACTTTTTTTTGAATTTTTGGAAAATGATAAGAAATTATCAAATAACACATTACAATCATACAAAAGAGACTTAAAACAATTCAGAAGATATATAGAAGGATGCGAAGTAGCATATAACAAAGTAGACGAAGAAGTAATGCAAAATTACATTGAATATTTAGAAGAATTAGGTAAAAAACCTTCAACTATTTCAAGATGCATAGCATCAATAAGATCATTTTATCAATATGTATTAAAGAAAGGAAAAGTAAAAAAAGACCCTACAAGAACAATACAATCACCTAAAGTAGAGAAAAGAACACCATGTGTTTTAACATCTAAAGAAGTTGAATTATTACTAGAACAACCAAAAGATGTTGACTTAAAAGGAATTAGAGATAAAGCAATGTTAGAATTTGCTTATGCTACAGGAATGAGAGTAACTGAAATTATATCATTAGATATAGATGATGTTAATTTCAAAGAAGGGTATGTAAATTGTAGAAAAGCAAATAAACAAAGAGTAATTCCATTAGGAAAAATGTCTTTAAAAGCATTAAAAGAATATACAGAACATGCAAGAGGAATATTAATTAAAGATGATAATGAAAAAGCATTATTTGTAAATGTTAATGGGCAAAGATTAACAAGACAAGGATTCTGGAAGATAATAAAATATTATAAAGAACAAGCTCATATAACAAAAGACATTACACCTCATGTTTTAAGACATTCATTTGCTACACATTTATTACAAAATGGTGCAGATCTAAAAGCAATTCAAACTATGCTTGGACATTCTGATATTTCTTCAACACAAGTTTATATGCAATTTCAAGATGAAGGTTTAAAAGATATTTATCAAAAAGCTCATCCAAGAGCATAATAAAATTTCAAGGAGAGAACTGAAAAGGCTCTCTCTTTAAAAATATTTTAAAAATCCTTGACAAATAAAAAAAATATGGTATAATAATATCGTTACAAGAAGAAGCAAGAACTTCTCACCCTAGTAAATAAACAAAGGGTTAGAAATAAATAAAATTTTAAAGTAAAACTTTAAATTTATTTTGTGTGGATTGACTTGTAACAAAAGTCAATTTTTTTTGTTGTATTAAATACAACAATATGGAGGTGTTTTAATATAAAACAAGAATTACCAATTAATGGTCAAATTAGAGAAAAAGAAGTTCAATTGATAGGAGCAAATGGAGAAAAATTAGGAATAGTTTCAACAAGAGAAGCATTAGACAAAGCAGCAGAAAGTAATTTAGATTTAGTATTAGTTTCACCAAATGCAAAACCAGCGGTTTGCAAAATAATGAATTATGGAAAATATAAATTTGAGCAATCAAAAAAAGAAAAAGAAGCTAAGAAAAAACAAAAAACTCTAGAAGTTAAAGAGTTAAGAGTTACTCCAAATATTGAAGAACATGATTTTGAATTTAAATCAAAAAATGCAAGAAAATTTTTAAATGATGGCAATAAAGTAAAAATAACAGTAAGATTTAGAGGAAGAGAAGTAAATAATTCAAAAGCTGGAGAAATAGTTCTAAATAAATTCATAGAAAAATTAGAAGATATTTCTGTAGTTGAAAAACAACCAAAATTAGAAGGTAGAAATATGTTTACAATTTTAGCTAAAAAAGCGTAAAAATACGTTTTATATATAAATTTTTTATTTTATAATAAAAAAAGAGAAAGGAAGGAAAAAACTCATGGCAAAATTAAAAACAAATAAAGCTGCTAAAAAAAGATATTCATTAACAGCAACAGGAAAAGTTAAAAGAACAAAATCAAACAGAAGACATTTATTAGCTAATAAGACAAAAAGACAAAAAAAATCAGGAAAAGTTCAAAATGCTTATGCAAGTAAAACTTGCGAAAATACAATTAAAAAATTATTACCATATGGTGGATAATATTTAATTTGAATATGTAAAATAAAAGATTAGCCAAGCAAAGCAACTCGAGATTTGACAGAAAAAATTAAAAAAATTTTGGATGGAGATGAACGAGCGAAGAGAAATATTTGTAAAATGAAAATTATAAATTTTCATTTTATGATGAACGAAACGAAGTGAAGAGAAAGGAAGGAATAAAAATGGCAAGAGTAAAAACAGCAAGAACAACAAGAGCAAGACATAAAAAAATATTAAAACAAGCAAAAGGATATTTTGGGGCAAAACATTACAGATTTAGAAATGCAAATCAAGCAGTTATGAAATCATTATCTTACGCATATGTAGGAAGAAAAGATAAAAAAGGTGATTTTAGAAAATTATGGATAACAAGAATAAACGCTGCTGCTAGAATGAATGGAACAACATATAGCAAAATGATAGCAGGACTAAAAAAAGCTAATGTTACAATAAACAGAAAAATGTTAGCTGAAATAGCTGTAAGCGATCCAAAAGCATTTGCAGAAATAG
Organism: uncultured Clostridia bacterium; assembly: GCA_934168305.1. GTDB lineage: Bacteria > Bacillota > Clostridia > TANB77 > CAG-508 > CAG-269. The sequence continues at coordinate 22,940 of CAKPNF010000015.1, forward strand.
CTGAAATAGCAAAAAAAGCATAATAAAAATAAAAAACTACACTCAATCACATAAAAGCAATAGAATATTTCTATTGCTTTTTCATTTTTGGTTTAGAAATTAATGCAGCTAAATATCCAAAAAATACAGCTGCAGCTATACCACCGGCAGCAGCTTTAACACCGCCAGTAAAAGCTCCCACTAAACCAGTTTCTTTAACTCCTTCAATAGCACCTTTTGCAAGATTATAACCAAAACCTGTAAGAGGAACAGTAGCACCTGCACCAGCAAAATCAACAAGATATTTATAAATTCCCAATCCACCAAGAATAGCACCAGTTGTTACAAATATAACCAAAATTCTTGCAGGAGTTAATTTTGTTTTATCTATTAAAATTTGTCCAATTACACAAATCAAACCGCCAACAACAAAACATTTTAGAAGGGATACCCAATTAAAAACATTAACCCAATTTATATCCATAATAATTCTCCTTTCACTATAAATTAATCTGAATATTATATTTCAATACTTATCGCATGAGCAATTCCGGGAATACTTTCTCCTTGCTGTGAAGAAGTGGAATTCATTAAAGCACCAGTTGCAATTAATAATAATTTTTTTATTTTTTTATCTTTTAATTGTTTAAATAAATAACCCGAAAATACAGTACCACAGCAAGCACAACCACTACCGCCAGAGTGAGTATCTTGAGCATTTTTATCAAAAATCAAAACACCACAATCATTATAATTAGGCTTAATATTATATCCTTGTGATTTGGCAATATCAATTGCAATCTCCTTACCTATATGACCTAAATCTCCACTTATAATAGCGTCATAATAACTAGGATTTCTTCCAGTATCTAAAAAATGAGTAATCAATGTATCGGCAAAAGCAGGTGCCATAGCAGCTCCCATATTATTAGCGTCTTTTATACCCATATCAACAATTTTACCAGGTGTAATATGAGTTATATAAGGACCTTGACCATTTTTAGAAATCACTGCAGCACCACTACCAGTAACAGTCCATTGTGCTGTAGGTGGTCGTTGATTACCAAGTTCCAACGGAAACCTAAATTGCTTTTCAGCACTACAGAAATGACTAGAAGTAGCACATAATGCATTATTTGCAAAACTTTCTACAGCTATTGCAGATAAAGACATAGATTCAACAAAAGTTGAACATGCACCAAATACTCCAAAAAAAGGAATACTTAATTCTCTAAGACCGAAGCTAGAAGATATACATTGATTTAAAAGATCACCAGCAAAACAACAATCAATTTGTTCAGAAGGAATACCAGATTTCGTAATAACTGTGTTTACAGTTTCTTTTATAATTTTACTTTCAGCTTTTTCCCAAGTTTTTTCACCCCAAAATTCATCATCTAGAGTTTGGTCAAAATATTTAGCAAGAGGACCTTGTGATTCTTTAGGACCAACAATAGAAGCACACTCTGTAATAGTAGGGGGATTATCAAATTTAATAGTTTGTTTTCCTATTTTTTGCAAAAAAATCAACTCCTTTGAGACAGTTGGGACAGTCCAATTTTGTCTCATAAAATATAATAGATTATGTCGAATAATGTAAAAAACAAATTTCGACAAATTTATGAGACAAAATTGGACTGTCCCAACTGTCTCATTTAAACTAAAGTCATACTTTGAGTATTAAATATTAAATAAACAATACCAACAATAATTGATGCAGATATACCAAAAACTAAAACAGGACCTGCAACTGTAAACATTTTTCCACCAACACCCATAACATAACCTTCAGATTTGTATTCCATAGCAGGTGAAACAATAGAGTTTGCAAAACCAGTTATTGGAATTAAAGAACCAGCACCTGCAAATTTCCCTATTTTGTTGAATATATTAAGTCCTGTCAAAAATGCAGCAATTCCAATTAAAATTATTGATACAATTGTGCCTGATAAAGTCTGGTCAAATCCTCTTTCCTTGCATATATTAATAATGATTTGACCAATTGAACAAATTAATCCACCAACCCAAAATGCGTTAAAACAATTCTTCCATATTGGTGAATTAGGTGATTTTTTATCTACGTATTCTTGATATGTTTGTTTTGTTTCAATAGGGTTCATTATTTATCATCCTTTCTATTTAAATCTATTATAAAAGTTAAATCCAAATCTACAAAATATTCAGAAATTTTATTTCCATCAATTTTAGCTCTTTGTTCTAAAACTTTTACATCTGATAGATAATCTATACTTTTAGAAGCTTCTTCTATGGTTTTCACAATTGCATCTTTCCAAGATGTTGTAGAAGAGCCAGTTAGTATTAAATGTTTTTCTATATCCATATTAAACCTCCAATAAATATTTAAAAATATTTTTTCCGTTTTTAAAAAAAATATACAAAATATAGAAATTTTATAAAAATTAATATATAATTTTAAAAAATGTTCAAAAAGGACCGATTTTCTAAATAAAAAAATTGAAAGGGCAATTTTTTGACACATAGGAGGAATAAATATGATAGATAAAACAAGAGAATTAGCATTAAAAATATTATATAAAATTGATAAAGAACAAGCTTATTCAAATATAGTATTGAATGAAGAAATAAAACAAAACAGACAAAATTTGAATGAAAAAGATATTGGACTAATTTCAGAAATTGTATATGGAGTAACAACGTGGAGATTGACATTAGATGAAATAATAAAGAAATATTCAAAAATAAAATTAAAAAAAATATCACCATGGATTTTAAATATTTTAAGAATGGGAATTTATCAAATAATATTTTTAGATAAAATTCCAAAATCAGCAGCTGTAAATGAAAGTGTAAACCTTGCAAAAAGATATGGACATGCTTCTAGTTCGAATTTTGTAAATGCTATTTTAAGAAAAGTTGAAAAAACAGATTTTGAAAAATTATTTCAAATTGAAAATAATATTGAAAGAATTTCTAAAACTACTTCAATGCCAGAATGGATAATAAAAGAATTATTGAAGAATAATAACATAGAAGAAGTTGAACAAATATGTAAAAATTCAAATTTAAAACCTCAAGTAACAATTAGAATTAATAAATTAAAAACAAATAAAGAAGAATTAATGGCAAAATTAAAGAAACAAAATATTGAATGTGAAGATATAAATGTAAATGAAAAATTAACAGAAGATTTTTTAATTATAAATAAGATAAAAAATATTGAAAATTTAGATTTATTTAAAAATGGATATTTTACTGTTCAAGATATTTCAGCGGGATTAACAGCAAAAATATTAAATCCAAAACCTAATGAAGTTGTGTTAGATGCTTGTTCTGCTCCAGGAGGAAAAACAACATATATGGCCGAGTTGATGAAAAATAAAGGAACAATTGAAGCATGGGATATTCATCAACATAGAACTAAATTGGTAGAACAAAATGCCAAAAGATTAGGAATAAATATTATAAAAACACAGGTAAAAGATGCTAGCATATACGATGAAAATCTAAACGAAAAGTTTGATAAAATTTTATTAGATGTGCCTTGTCTTGGAATAGGAGTAATTAAAAGAAAACCCGATATTAAGTGGCAGAGAAAAATAGAAGATATAGAAGAAATTACAAAGATACAAAAATTAATTTTAGAAAAATGCTCTAAATATTTAAAACATGGAGGAGAATTAGTGTACTCAACTTGTAGTATATTGAAGGAAGAAAATGAAAATATTATTTCTGAATTTTTGAAAGAAAATAAAAATTTTGATATAGCTCAAAATACTAGTATAAACATTATTCCAGATAAAAATATGGATGGATTTTTTATATGTAAATTACTGAAAAAATAAAATATTACGAGTATATTACGAAAATATTACATTTATATTATAAATCGACAAAAAGTATTGACGTTTTGAACAAAAATGATAAAATAAAAGAGAATTCAGTATATTATAAATTGAAATAAAGAAGGAGAAAAAATGTCAACTTGTCTTGGATTATATATAGAAGAAAATATAATTAAATATGCAAAAGTTTCAAGAGAACATGATCAGATGAAAGTAGAGTCATTTGGTGTAAAATTCTATGATAATTTAGATCAAACAATAAGAAAAATTATTGAAGAAACTTATAGTTATAAGACCCCAATTAGCATAAATTTATCTGAAGAAATGTATAACTATTTTCAAGTATTTGCTTTATTAAATAGAAAAGATTTGCCAAAAGCTATTAAAACTGAATTCGAAGCATATTGTGCAGATAAAAATTATAATGCTAATGTTTTTGAAACAAGATATGCAATAACTCCTAATGTGGAATCAAAAGATAAATTAAAAGTAATTCATATTAGTGAAAATAAAATAGAACTTAACAAACAATTACAAAGATTTAGTTCGTATAAATTACAAAATGCAACACCTGTATCAATGTCTATATCAGACATATCAGAATTCGATGAAAGAGAAAAATGCATAATAGTTAATATTGAACAAAAAACTATAATAACAACAATATTAAATCAAAATATATATGACATTAAAACATTAGATATAGGAAGTAAAGATATACTTGATAAAATAAATATTAAGGAAAATTCATATCAAAAAGCATATGAAATATGTAAAGAAACAACTATTTATACTTCTGAAGGTAAGGAATTATCAGAAGAAGAAACAAATTATTTAGAAGATATAATGCCAACATTGTATGATATAGTAGGACAAATAAGAAAAATCTTAAATGAAAATACTGAAAAAATAGAAAAGGTATATATTACAGGAACAGGAGCATTAATAAATAATATAGATTTGTATTTTGAAGAATATCTAGAAAATGTAAAATGTGAAATTTTAAAACCAAATTTCATAAAGATATCACCAGAAATAAATATAAAAGATTATGTAGAAGTTAACTCAGCTATATCTCTAGCTTTAAGTGGACTGGGTGCTGGAATTTCAGGAATGAACTTTAAAAAATCTTCTATAATGGATAAATTACCTGAAATACTAACTATGGAAGTCGGAGTAAAGAAAGAGAAAAAAGCTCCAAAAGAAAACAAAAAAATAAAAACAGATTTATTTGCAATGGACTTTAATGTACCATTAGATAAAATAGAAAAAGGAATGCTAAGAAGCATAGCAGGTCTACTAATAATATTTATAGTATACAGTGGATTTTCTAGTTTAATAAAAAAACAAATAGATGAAAAAAACGCAGAAGCACAAGAATCAATAAATAGTACAAATTCACAAATTTCATTAATTAATAAAGATATTCAAAATATACAGAGCAAAACAAGCAAATATACAAGCAAAATTACAAATTTAGAAAAAATTAGTGAAAAGGTTCAAGAAAATAATAAGGTAAAAAAAGCAATACCAATTTTATTAAACAAGTTAATGTATATTATGCCAGACGAAGTTCAAATAACTTCTATCAAAAATACAACAGATACTCATATTGAAATTCAAGCACAATCAAAAAGTTATGCTCAGCTAGGATATTTAACAACAAATTTAAAAGTTTCTGGAGTGCTTAATAATGTTATTTCTACAGCTGGTCAACAACAAAACAATATTATAACTATAAAGATAGAAGGTGATTTGCCATGAAGAAATTATTAATAAGTATAATTATAATATTAGTTATTATATTAACAGGAATTACTGTTGTAAATGGAATAGAAATAGGAAAAATTAAAATTCTAGGAATTAGTGAAATTAAAAGTAGTAATGATGAATTAGACAATAAAATTAAGAATGCTACAAAATTAGCTAGTACAGATTATCAAAAAAAATTAAATGAATTAGACAAAAATATAAAAGAATTTGAAAAAACGAAAACAAATTATGAAGATATGATTAGTGTAAGCACAGATAGCGAAGTACAAGCAGCAAACCAATATGGCGTATATGAAATAGGTATGCTTTGGATAAAATTAGGAAATCATGCTAAAAGCGAAGGTGTAAAAATGGATGTGTCTGCAAAAGATTTAACCGCAATAGACACAAATACTACAATAGAATCTGATAAAAAATATAATTGTAATTTATATTTTACAGCAACAGGAACTTATGCTGGAATAGCTGGATTTATAGAAGATATAGAAGATGATTCAAAACTTGGATTCAGAATAGATGATTTTCAAATTACAGCATCTTCAGAAGGTATAAATACTTTACAAGCAACTTTTACATGTAAAGATATAATAATAAGAGGTGTATCAATGAATTCATCAACAGATACAGCAGATACTAAAAATACAAATACAACAGATAAAGAAACAACAAATAGCAATAGTACAACAGATAAAGAAACAACAAATAGCAATAGTACAACAGATAACACAACTACAAATGGCAATAATACAACAAAATAAATTTATAAAAATGAAAGGGGTAGAAAATGACAAAAAACATTATAAAAGAAATAATAATAATTTTATTATTAACATTAGCTATTATATTAGTTTTGGGAGTGCTACTTTATGAATATGTGCCAATGAACAAAATAATACCTGAAAAAGTTTCCTATACTACTCCTGAACAAGTAAAAACAGAATTAGATGCTGATGTAAGCGAAAGTGATGAAGAATTATATATCGATTATCATATTGATTCAACACAATTGAATAATTATAAAAAAATACAAGAGTATGTTCCAGGCAAAAAAAATCCATTTGAATCATTAGAAAATAATTCTAATACAACAACAGAAGGAACAACTAGTACCACACAAAACGGTACACAAAATAGTGGAGATAAGACATCTTCTGGAACAACAAATACTGTAACAGATGAAAATACAGGATATCTTCCTGATAAAGGAACAAAATAATATTAAAGTAGTTATTAACATTATATTTATTTTTATAAATATAGTATATATATATTATATCAAAAGACAAAGGGGGGAAATTTACAATGAAAAAACAAAACGGTATTACATTAGTTGCTTTAGTTATAACAATAATTATATTATTAATATTAGCTGGTATAACAATAGCTTCATTATCAAATACAGGTTTATTTGGACAAGCAAATAGAGCAAAAGAAGAAACAGCAAACAAAACATTAGAAGAAAACAGAACTCTAAATGAATATGCAAATTATATTCAAAACTATTCACCAGCAACAACAACAACAACAGGAGAATAGTAAAAATATAAATAATAAATTAATAGGCATATACTTGTATATGCCTATTAATAAAATAAAAAAGGAATAGAAAATGAATACGATATTTTATATAATAATTTTTATTATGGGAATAACCTTTGGAAGTTTTTATACTCTAGCAGTATATAGAATACCAAAAGGTGAAGACATAACTCATACACATTCTTATTGCCCAAATTGTAATCATAAATTAAGTTTTATCGACTTAATACCTATATTTAGCTACATATTTTTAATGGGAAAATGTAGATATTGCAAACAAAAAATAAGACCAAGATATTTAATACTTGAAACAATATCAGGATTATTCTTTGTAATGATTGCGTACTTAATGGGATTAAGCATTTATAATTTAGAAACAATAAAAATAATAGAATACATATTTTTTGTTCTATATTTTACATTTATTATATTAATGGCAGGAATTGATAAAGAAAATAGAACAATTAATAAACCAGTATTAATGTATGGAGTAATAATTTCAATTATGTATATA
>CAKPNF010000016.1 GCA_934168305.1 uncultured Clostridia bacterium
CCAATTTAACAACGTCCCCATTGGTCCACATTTGTTCAAAAAAAAGGGGGGATTTGATGTGGTGGCCCCTTAATCCCTACTCTTTATTTTAATTTTTTTATCAATTCATTAATTGAAAATACTTCTTTTTCTCCTGTTTTTGAAGTTTCTAATTCATACTTTCCATCTTCAAACTTCTTCCCCATAACAATCATATATGGAGTACCTAAAGCATAAACATCATTAATTCTATTACCCATATTTAAATTTTCTCTATCATCAATAATAGCTTTAATACCATTATCTTGAAGTTCATTGTATAATTCCAATGCTTTTTCTTTATTTTCATCACCATATATAATTTGAACTTTATATGGAGCAATATTTTCTGGTATTGCAAAACCTTTAACTCTATCATTTTTGATAATAATATTGTTTTCAATTGTTGTTGCAATTATTCTACCTAATCCAATTCCATAACATCCCATGTAATAAGGTTTGCTTTGACCATTTTCGTCTTGATATGTTAATCCCATTGCTTCTGAATATTTTGTTCCTAACTCAAAATTATTTCCTAATTCAACAGAATTATATTCTTTCATATCTTCTAAGCTTAAGCCTTGTAATCTATCAATAAATGTTTCTTTATCTTCAAAGTCTAAAACTTCTTTATTAATTCCAACATTTTTTTCTTCATTATATAAAATAATATCTTCACCTAATTTTGTAATGGCTTGGAATTCTTCAGAAACTCTTCCTCCCATTGTTCCTCCATCACTTACAACCGGAATAATATTGATTCCTATTCTTTTGAAGATGTTCATATATACATCATGCATTTTTTCAAAGTTTTTATGCATATCTTCTTGTGTTTTGTCAAATGAATATGCATCCATCATAACAAATGTACGAGGTCTAAATAAATATCCTCTTGCTCTAATTTCTTTTCTGAATTTTTCTCCAATTTGATAATATGTTGCTGGTAAATTTTTATATGATAATAATCTATTTGATCCGAATATTGTAGCACATTCTTCTGCTGTTGGTGCTAATCCATAATCACCTAAATTGTTGCTCATATTGAACATTATATCAGCCTCTTTTGTGTATACATCCCATCTTCCAGATTGTTCCCATATTTTTCTTGGTTGTAATTTTGGAAATTCTGCTTGAATACAATCTGCTTTGTCTAATTCATCAATAATTATATTTTCCACTATTCTCTCCATTTTTGTCCATATGTTTCCATATCCAAAAATACCACTTTCAAATTGATATAATTCGCCTAATTTCATTAATATATCTTGACCTGAATAATTTTTATCTACGTCATTAAAGTTTATTTTCTTTGGGTTTAATTTACTTAATTTCATTTTAATCCTTCTTTCCTATTCTCCATCATTATTACTATCATCTGACTTTTCCTCTTCCCTTTCGGGGTCTGGAACCTCATTTTCTATTAATTCATCAATTACAATTTGTTGATTTTCATCTAATTTGTATCTTGGAAGTTCTGGCAAATCATTTAAAGAGGTATAACCAAACATTTTTAAAAATCCACTTGAAGTTACATATGTCATTGGTTTCCCTGGCAAATCTGCTTTTCCTGCTTCTTGTATTAATCCATATTCCAATAACTTATAAATACATGCATCTGCACTAACTCCTCTTATAGATTCAATTTCAGCTCTTGTTATTTTAGGATTATATGCAATTATTGCAAGCGTTTCCAATGATGCATTTGATAAGTTTGGTTTTGACCTTTTATCCAATATCGGATATATGTATTCATATAATTCTTTTTTGGTACATAGTTGATAGCTATCTTCTATTTTTATAATTTCTATTCCTCTATTTTGATTTTTATAATCTTCTTGCATTGAAAATATTATATTTTCTAAATCATCTTTTGATAACTCTAAAGACATTATTAATTCTTTTTCATTTACTTGCCTTCCTGCTGCAAAAAGAATTGCTTCTATTATTGATTTTATTTTTTCTATCTCCATTTTTACTCTCCGTTTTATATTGTTAAACATAAAAAATCTATAAGTTTCTTTTTTTGCTTTTTATATTATCACATTATTTTGGCTTTATGTCAATATTTTGTCTGGTTTTTCAACAAAAAAAACAAATTAATTTATAATAAAATCAATTTGTTTTTTTATTTTTATATCTCCATTTGACTTGCTAAAAATGTCGCTGCAGATTGAGCTACTTTTTTCTCAACTTCATTCATTTTTGTACTTGTATCTTTTGACATTAATATAACTGTTCCTATTGTATCTCCATTTGATATTATAGGATAAACTATTTGTGCATTGTTCCTTTTGCTATTCTTATCATTTTTTGTAATTGGCATAGACATATTGCTATTATCCTTGCTTGTATAAACTTCTTTATCTTCCATAAGTTTTTCTAACTCTTGACTAACATCTTGTTCCAAAAATTCTTTTTTAGAACCTCCTGATACTGCTATTATTGTATCTTTATCAGTTATACATGCTATATGTCCAGTTGTTTTTGCAAGTGTCTCCGCATACCCTGTTGCAAATTCAGATAATTCTCCTATTGGAGAATATTTTTTCAATATTACTTGACCTTCTCTGTCAGTAAATATTTCTAATGGGTCACCCTCTTTTATTCTTAATGTCTTTCTTATTTCCTTTGGAATTACCACTCTTCCTAAGTCATCTATTCTTCTTACTACTCCAGTTGCCTTCATATTTATCCTCCTTTAATTTCAAGTCTAACTTTATTATTTCAAAATAGGAAGATTTTATACATTTTTTTATAAAAAGATTAAAACTAGTCCTCGGTTTTTTCTTCTTTTTTTGATAAGAAACCAATCTTATATTTGTCGATAATAATTCCTAAACTATTAGAAAATTCTTTAAGCATTACAATTTTTATTGTTTGCTCTTTTCCCTTTAAATACTCATCTATTATTTGTTTTAACAATTTAATATTTTTAATTTCTGGTTCTATTTGTTTTGTATATTTTTCAGCTCTATTTAATAATTTTTCTTTTATTAAAACAATATCTTCATTACTTGCACAAGAAATTCTTTGGAATAATTGATATGCGTCATAATATTTAAAAATAGGTATATCCATACATTCTCTATCAAATTTTTCATAGAAATATTCCATTTTCATTGGTATATATTTGAAAATTTCTTCTGCCTTTTCTTTATACATTTTATCTAATAATTGATTATTTAATGTATTGAAGTGTTTTATTATTTCATTCATATCTTCTTCTAATTGTTCAATTGCGATTTTTGATAGTTCTTCTTCAACATTTGAACAATATTTTGATTTTAAAGATGATATATTCATACCATTAAAAAATACACTTTTTAATGTTTTTATATCATAATCTATAAGATTTTTTCTTGAAAAATAACTAAAATATGCATAAATTTTCACAATATCTATAAGTTCTATATTACCTTGTTTTACATCTTCTAATACATCTTCAATTACATTTTTAAATTCATCATCAGAAATTTTCCAATATTCCTCTGTAAGTAACCTTTTATATCCTGGTAAGTTATCTGTATCTACTGTATTTCTTATTGTTTCCATATTTTCTTTAAATATTTTCATATCAAATATTCTCGTTCTTACATAATATTCGATAAATTTAAAGAATCTATATTCTGCCTTAAAATTATAGTAATAATTACTATCAAATTCTTTTATATAGAACTGTCTATTATCCATTAAGGTTCTTGAAGATACTAATATTGATTTATATTCTTCATTATCTTTAATATTTACAAATTTATCTTTTGTTATTTTACCTGCTTTTATTTCAAATGAAATTGCTATTGTAAAAATAAGCATTGTTTGCATTACCCTATTGTTTGTATTTGGATAATTCTTTTCTACCATTTCATATATCTTTTGAAAATCATTTAAAGCATGTTTTAAAATTCTTAAATTTCTAGTTCCACTTCTTTCAAATGTTAGTATTATTAACCTTGTATTTTCTCTTAAAAATCTAATCAAATCTGAATTATTTTCATATCTCATTAAAATTCCATTTATTATATAATCGAATTTTGGTGCATATTCAAAAGTTTCTCCAATTAACTTTTCTTTAATTCTTTCGTAATCATTTGCTTTATCAAATACATGCTCAATTTTATTTTGAATTTTTTCAACCATTGGCTCATTAGTTGAATTCAATTCTCCCTGTTTGTCCAAAAGATATGTTGCAATAAACGTTTTCATTTCCAAATTTGAACTTTTTAATTTTGTTGATAATTCTTTTTCATTACATATTATTATTGTTTTTATATGATCATGTTCAACAAAATTATTTATATATCCTAAAATATCAATAACATCAACATTTGCTCTTTCTAAGTCATCAAAGCATAAAACTTTATCATCAGTAGAAAAGAATTTTGAATAATCTAATCTATCACCATTTTGAGTAACCCCAAAAAAATTAGCCATATCTAACCCTGTTTTAGCATATTCAGGTATTGTTGTTTGACCTTTTGAGTTCATAAATTTTCTTAAATTTTTATCCATCAACTGAGTTGTTTCAATAAATATTTTTTTACTAATATCTTCTAAGTTTGAAATTCCATATAAAGACATATAAATAGTTGTATATCTCTTACCATTCAATTGCATAGATTCAATTTTATTTTTTATTTTATTATTCCAGAAGTGTGTTTTACCTACACCCCATTCACCATTTATCATTACTGCATAATCTGTATAATCAGACCTTACATAATCTAATATGCTTTCAACTAAATCTTCCATCTTCTTACCTCCGTGTCCAAAGGGGACTTTTCTTTTTGGGACATATTTATCCTTTTAAGACACACCTTAATCTTTTGCTAATACTAATATCCCTATTTTTTTAGGATTCCCTTGTTTTAATATTTTACTACATTCATTTACTGTACTTCCTGTCGTATATATATCATCAATTAATAAAATATTTTTATTTTCAATTAATTGCTTATTTTTCAATTTATAAACACCTTGTATATTTTGTGTTCTGTCTTCTTTGTTTAGTTTGCTTTGTTCTATTATATTTTTTGTTTTTACTAAACAATTATTCATTAATTCCAAATCGGTCAGTTTTGCTATTTTTCTTGCTATTAATAAACTTTGATTATATCCTCTAGTTTTCTTTCTTTTTTTACTTATCGGAACCGGTATAATTGTATCATAATTTTTTATATTTTCAAATATTTTTTTATTTTTTAACAAAAAATTTACAAATGTTAAATATAAATAAGATTTTTCATTAAACTTATAGTCTAATATTAGTTTTCTTATTTGCCCTTCGTATTTAAATATATACATTAATTCATTAAAATATTTATCTTGTATTTCTTCTCCATTGTTTATTATTTGGTTTTCAACTTGTTTTTTTAGCTCTATTTCACACTTTTTACATAATGAATTTTTATTTATTTTTCCACACATTCCACATATCTGGGGATAAATTAGATTTAAAATTTTTGAGACATTTGGGACAGTCCTAATTTGTCTCATAGTTTTGTCGAATTTTGTCATTTATTTTTCCTTTCTTACCATTCTTTTCATAATTTAAAATATTATTTTGGCCTATTTAACTTAATTTTCTATATAATTTTGCTCTACTAATATTTAATATGTTTGCAATATCCTGTTTTTTAAATTCATATTCATTTGAAATTAAATAAGAAATAAATTGTTTGATTAATATATCACTTTTTTGAATTTGTTGTAAATTTATACCTTTTTGAATTAAAAATACATCAAGAACTTCTTTTAAATTAACTTTTTCCTTTTCTAAATTTAAGTTTTGATAATTTGTCGAATTAATTATTTTTAAATAATCTTTTTCATGATTAAAAACGATTCCCAGTAATTTTTCATTAACATTGCCACATTTTTCTATGTAATTTTTATATGATGAAAATTTATACTCTTCTTCTTTTTTTGATATTTGAGCTTTTACTGGATTCATATGTATATACTTTATACATTTAAATAAATATTCCTGATTATAAATTAACTTTGAATTAAATCTATTTCTGAAAACATATCCTATTCTATCTTTCGATTTATTATAATAAATTGCATATTCTGTATTTGTATCTTTCATAAATAAACTTACATTTTGTATATTTTCTGAAAATGTCAAAATATGTGCATGATTATCCATTATACAATATGCTATAATTAGTACTTGATATTTTTTACTATATTTATTCATCAAATATAAATACTTATTTTTTTCTTCTTCACTTTGAAAAATATACTCTTTGTTTATGCCTTGAACCATATTATGAACATAAGAACTACCTATTAATTTTCTAGATACTCTTGGCAATATTTATCACTCCTTTAAAATTATAATTATTATAGAGATTATATTATAATACTTTTTTTATGTTAATTCAATTTTTTTCATCGCGTATTTCGACAAAATATAACATAAAAAATGAAACAAATTAGGACTGTCCCAACTGTCTCATTTTAAATTCCAATCCGGTGTTTCTTTTCTTGCTATCAACATTTTGAATCATATAACTTACTACTCTATCACTTCCAATTACTATTAGAAGCTTTTTGGCTCTCGTAATTCCTGTATATAATAGATTTCTTGTAAGTAGCATTGGAGCTGATTGTGGTACAAGCATTATTACCACATCAAATTCACTTCCGTTGTGCTTTATGTATTGTTATCGCATAACTATGTTCTATCTGCTCTAAATCAGCATATTCATACCAAGCAATTTTTTCATCATCAAATTGTATTTTAACAACTTTTTCTTTTTCATCTATTTCAAGTATTGTTCCTATTTCACCATTGAATACTCCTGTTCCAATTTCAACCTTCTCAGATGGTTTTGCAAAATATGTTTGACTTTCAAATTGTTTTTTTTCTCTTTCCCATGTTATGTCATAATTATTTTTTACCTGCATTACTCTATCTCCAACTCTGTATGTTACACCTCCAAATGTTTTTTCAGGCAATTCTTCTATGTTTGGATTTAAAACTGATTGTAATGCTTTATTTAATTCTCTAGTTCCCAAAGGGCCTTTTTTGGTTGGTGTTAGGACTTGTATATTTTTGAAAAAATCATAATTTCCAAACTTTTCTAGCCTTCCAGTTGATAGGCTAATTACTTCTTGCATCACTTTTTCTGTTAAATTTTGTTTTATAAAAAAGAAATCCTCTTTTGTATCTTCTTCTAAATCTTCATCACCTTTTTGAATAAATCCTTGACCATTGTTTACTCTATGAGCATTTAAAATGATTTTACTTTTGGCTGCTTGTCTAAAAATTTTATCTAATTTAACAGTATTTATAACTTCTGAATTTATTAAATCTTTTAATACACTTCCAGGTCCTACTGATGGTAATTGGTCTATGTCTCCTACTAAGATTAATTTAGTTCCCTTATATACACAATTTAGTAAATAATTCATTAAAAACATATCAACCATGGAAAGCTCATCAACCACTATTAAGTCAGCATCTATAGGTTCTCCCTTATAATCACTATGCCTTGAATATATTCCTTCATCATCTAATTTTCCAATCCCCAATAATCTATGTAATGTAGAAGCTTCTCTTCCTGTTGCTTCTGTCATCTTTTTTGCTGCTCTTCCTGTTGGTGCTGATAATACAACTTTCTTTTTTCTTTCCTCATATAAATCAATTATTGTTTTTATAATTGTTGTTTTTCCAGTACCTGGTCCACCTGTAATAATTGTTACATTACTATCATTTATAGATAAAACAGCCTCCCTTTGTTTATCTGATAACTCTATATTTGATTTTTTTTCTATATCTTTTAGAGCTTTTTCTATATGTTCTATTTTTTTAATATTTTTACTTCTATCTAATCCTACTATTCTTGTAGCAATCTCTTTTTCTACGTTGTAAAAATTCTCCAAATATATCCATTCATTGTCATCTCTTTTTTCAACAACAATTTCTTCTTTAGCTTTTAAATTAATTATATTTTCTTCCACCGCTTCTGATGTTACATCTAATAATGATATTACATACTCTATCAAATTTGCCTTTATAACGCATGAATGTCCATTGTATGTAGCCTTTATTAAAGCATATTTAATTCCGCTTTCAACTCTTTTTTGATTATCATAGTTTATTCCCAATTTTAATGCCATTTGATCAATTTGCTTAAAATCCACTCCTCGAGCCATGTCAATTAATATATACGGATTTGCCTCAATTTGTTCAATAGCATTTATCCCTAATAAATCATAAATTTTTTTAGCATTTTCTGCCCCTATTCCAAATCTTTCTAGGAAACCAACAATTTGCCAAACCTCCCAATTTTCCAAAAAGCATTCAGACATTTCTTTAGCTTTAGCTTCTGATATTCCCTTTATTTGTGCCAATTTTTCTGGCTCAAATTTGAATACATTAATTGTATCTTCACCAAATTTTTTTATTATCTTTTTAGCAGTTACTTCTCCAATTCCTTTTATACTTCCATTTGCCAAATATCTTTCTAATGCTCCTAATGTCTCAGGCATTAACTTTTCAAAAGTCTCAACTTTAAATTGTCTTCCATAGTCTTTGTGTTCAACAAATCTACCTTCTACTTTTAGTGTATCTCCACTTTTTACAAATGGTAAATATCCTACTATTGTTGTTTCCTCTTCTTCTGTATCAAATACTGCTATTGTATAACTATTTACTTCATTTTGATATATTATGTCTGTTACTTCTCCTTTGATTTCCAAATATATTCTCTCCTTCTATTTTAAAACATTACTTTGAAATAGTTTTATATATAATTTACTTTCAGTCTTTGCAATGTCAAATAAATGTTTTTGCAACATATCAAATTCGTCATTTATCTTTACTGTTATATTAAATAAAAATCCATACATTATACATTCTTCGTATGTCATAATACTGCCAAATGCATTATCTTTTAAGTATTGCATTTCTTTAAAATATGCCTTTAATGATAGTAATCTTTCTCTTGTTTCTATATCTTTTTCTGATAAACAAATATGTTCATTATACATTATCATAATTGTAAGTGTCGTAAAAATGTATAAAATTAATGCTACAATTTGTATAAAAATATAATCTTTAAATACAAAACTTACTAATATTAATAAATTAAAGAAAATAAAATTTCTGCATAACCATAAATAAGAATCATTATCATATTTATATATTTTATTTATTCTTTTTAAAATTATAGTTATAAAAAATCCCATAATTATACATATTATTGTATACAATAGGTATTTGCCAATAACACTAGTAGAATTAGTATAATTGTTTTGTGCCTCTATAAGAATCATGCTACAAAATCCAATATATATCACTAATATTGCAATAATTGTTGTTATAACTTGATATATATGTTTAATTTTTGATTTCTTTATACTAATTATATTTTCAACGAATTCTCTACATTTTTTTACTACTCCTTCTGCATTATTTTTATAATATATTTCTTTTACTTTCTTTAAAAGGTCAACTCTATTTGAATCTTCAAATAGGTAATTAATCAATTTTTGTTCTTCACTACTTATTTTTGAAAATTGTAAGTTTCTTTTTTCTAATATATATTGGTATTTATCTCCTTTTAAATAACAAGATAAATCTATAACTTTCTTATTTATTAATTGCATTATTAATAGTAATATTTCTTTTTTTCCAGGCTTCTGTTTATTATATATTGTTGATAAATATAATATATCCTTATCTTTTAAGTCAATATCAAAACTTGGATATATATTATATTCGTCTAATTCTTCTTGATTTTTATTGATAATTTTATTTTCTATTATATAAGTAATTATACTTAAAAAAAATAGTATTCCTATTATTAGTATTACTTTTAAAAAAATGGGTAAATATTCTTTATATTCTTCATTAATTGGTTTTTGGATATATAATATTGATATTATTAATAGTTCTATTATTAATATTATTGTATATATTAGCTTTAAAATCTTTTTCTTAGTTGACATTCTTTCTCCTTTATTTTATATATATTTTTGTTTTAGTTTATCATAGATATAGCAAAAAAACAAGAACTGAATTTGGGGACGGAGGAAAAAAACAGTTTTTGATGTCATTACTACTCAGTGAGGAATTATTGTGCTGTTGAAACCTCGATTTTCCTTCTAATATGTTAATTTTAATATATGTCTTTTCATTTCATTCAGAAATATAATCTAATACAAGAAAATTAAGCGTTTTCACTCAGGTTCAAACTTAGTATTATAATCTAAATTTATAATTTTTGAATGTAATTGAAGTAATCTTAGAATTTCTTAAATAATTTAATGGAAAATGTTCACGTCGAGCATAGCGAGGACTAAGTGAAAGAGTGCCATTAAGTTATTTTAGAAATTCTTAGGTTACGTATTGAACCGAGAAAATTATAAATTTAGATTATAATACTAAGTTTGATCATGAACATTACTCATTTTCTTATATAAAATTTTCTATTGTTCATTCTAATCAAACAACATGTATTAAAATTAACATATTAGAAGGAAAATCGAGGCTTCAACAGCAGAATAATCTTTCACTGAGCAGTAATGACATCAAAAACTGTTTTTTCCTCCGTCCCCAAATTCAGTTTTCGTCAACATTATCAATTATTTCTTTGCAATCTTTCCAACTTGTAACCTTCAATATATCATAATCCTTAGAAAGTTTTTTGGCTATTTCCTTTGTATTATCAGTAGATTGCAAATCTGCAACAATAATATTTTTTAAATACTCCTCTCTTCCATACAATATCTTAAATATTATTGAACGC
This sequence comes from uncultured Clostridia bacterium, assembly GCA_934168305.1. GTDB lineage: Bacteria > Bacillota > Clostridia > TANB77 > CAG-508 > CAG-269. Next base: position 10,779 of record CAKPNF010000016.1, read on the forward strand.
AAAAAGCCTTCTATCTTTTCTTCTTGATTTTTTACTGCAATTATTACATAAATCCCATCTGATTTAAACTTTGTATATGTACTTATATATATAATATTTTTTATAATCTCAAATAAACCATAAATGGCTAGTGTCCAAAAAAATGTATTCAATACAAAATCCAACATTTCATAGCCTCCTATGGTTTATTATATTCTATTTTAAATTTTATGTGATTTAGTTTAGCTATTTAGTATTTTAAGCTAACAAATGTCTTAACATCCATAAATGTTTTCCATAACTCAAAATATAATCGTCTATTAATGCTGATGTAGCATAATCATTTTGTTTGTCCGCCTCTTCTTTTATTTCAGTTGATTTCTTTAATAATTTTTCATAATCTGTAATCAAATTGTTATAAATCTCATCTGATTTTAATTTTTTATTTTCACCTTCTTGTATTGTTGATACTGCTAAATAATCTTTTAATGTTCCTAAAGGCTGTCCTCCCAATATTAAAATATGCTCAGCTATTTCATCTATTGATTCATTCACCTCATCATATAATTCTTCTAATTTTTTATGTGTTTGAAAAAAATCTCTTCCCTGTACATTCCAATGATAATTTTGTAGTTTTCTATAAAACACATTTAAATCTGCCAAAAACTCATTTAAACATTGTTCTAAATTCATAATAATTCCTCACTTTCTTTTTTCTCTTATTATGAACTTATAAATATTTTTTATTCTTCATCTTCGTTTAAAATTTTAATACTTGTCTATACTATTTATAAAAATATATGTGAGGTATCTTTATGAAAAAATCTTATTTAATTAAACATCCAGAATGTTTTCATGGTGAAAAATTTTTGTCTAAATCATCTAATTATTTTGAAGGTTGGTATTTTAAAATCAGTAATGGAAATGATGTTATTTCTTTCATTCCTGGTATTAATATAGAAAATCGGAAATTATTCTTCTTTTATACAAATTATTACAAAAGATAATTCTTATTTTTTAAATTACTCTTTTCAAGATTTTTTGTTTAGTAATAATCCCTTCTTTATAAAAATTGCTAATAATTATTTTTCATTAAATAAAATTGATATAAATATAAATGATTCTTTTCATAAATTAAAAATAAAAGGTAATTTACATTTTTCTAGCCATACTTCTATTTCTAATAATGTTTTTGCTCCTAATATAATGGGACCATTTTCATACTTTTCTTCTATGGAATGTAATCATGCTATTTTATCAATGAAAAGCAATATTGATGGTTCTCTTCATTTTAATGATAATCTAATTAATTTTAACAATGGTGTTGCCTATATTGAAAAAGATTGGGGAACTTCTTTTCCTAAGTCTTATATTTGGTGTCAATCAAATGAATTTTTAGCTTTTCCTGCAAATTTTATGCTTTCTGTTGCTCACATACCTTTTGGTGCTGTTAATTTTACTGGTATTATTAGTAATATCTCATTTGAAAATAAAGAATATAAATTCACTACTTATTATGGTGCAAAATTGAAAAAATATGATATCAGTAATGATTCTATTAACATTGAAATTAAACAAGGAAATAAATTACTTACTGTTTCTTCTTTGTCTGAAAATAGCAACTTTCTTTTGGCTCCTTCTAAAGGAAAAATGAAAAAAGAAATACTTGAAAGTATTTCTTCTAAAATAAACGTTGAAATAAGAGAAAAGGATAAAATTGTTTTTTCTAACTTAGGCTTTAATTCTGGTTTAGAAATCGTTATCTAAATTCTTTTTTTACTTCTTTATATTCTGGCATATACCTTTGGACTAAATTCCAAAATTCTTTTGAATGATTCATATATCTTAAGTGGCATAGTTCATGTAATATAACATATTTTATTGCATTTTCACTATATGATATTAGTTTGTTATTGATTGTTATATTTTTATTACATGAACAACTTCCCCATGCATATTTTATATCTCTTATTCTTATTTTATTCGGAATTAGTCCTGTTATTTTTATTAATTCGTTTGCATTTTTTTCTACTATTTGTTTGAATTGCTCTTGTTTATATAGTGGGCTTTTTTCTAATTTTTTTTTTCCTTTTTCTAAACTTTTTTGAATCCAATCTGTTTTTTGTTCTATTATTCTATTTAGCTCTTTTTTTGATATTCTTTTTGGTACTTTTATTACAACTTTTCCATCTTTTATTTGAATATAAACATTTTTTATTTTTGAATATATTATTTCATATTGTAAATTTTTTTGGTTATTCATAAAGTTCTCCTTATTTTACTATTGATTATTTGCAATATATTCTTTTATCAACTTATTCTAGCTCATTATATGGACTGAATTTTTTTATATCTTTTCTTAAATTATATATATTTATATAATTATCAGCCTCATCTCTAGATTTAAAAATAATTATATTATGATTCATTTTATATTTATCTAATAATTTGTAAATTTGCGGCAACCTCTCATTAGAAAAATTAGTAATACATTGTTCAAAATTTTCATCTAGTTTCTCTTCTATCCAAGGCAAATCATTTCTTTTCTTTCCAATACGCGATTTTGCTCCTTCAAGGCAAACTTCGGTTGGAAAATCTAATAAAAATACTGTATCACATTCTTCCAAACGCATTTCTAATGTTCTTTGATAGTTTCCGTCTATTATCCAATCATCATTTTGAAATATATCTCTTAATTTATTTTCAAGTTCTTCCTTTGAAATATGTGTCCCATCTTTTTTATGATATAACATATCCATGTGATATAATGGCAAATTTGTAATATTGCTTAACTTTTGTGAAAATACACTTTTACCAGCTCCTGGACTTCCAATAACAATTATTTTTGACATTATTACACCTCCATAAAAAATCATTCTATATTATTTTTTTCTCGATTATAATATCATAAAAACCGGTAATTATCAACCATCTATCTACTTTAAAATTATGATGTAAATATTTTTAATTATCTTATACTTTCATCAAATAATTTCTTCTTATTGATTAAATCGTCTTTTATTACATCTAATTTACCCATCCCTTTTCTTATATATTTTGGATTATATGCACTACAATCACAATATTGAATAATCAATAATTTTTCGTACTTTTTATAATTTGTAGCATTAACCTTTGATAAATCAATATGTGTTGAGTGATTTTTTATATAAAAACATACTTCTTCAACTTTTTCTTCATTATATCCTAACCTTAACAATATCTTTTTTGAAATTTCATTACTTTTTAATGCATGATTTTTAAAATGTCTACCACTTTCATCATCTTGATAAGAAAATGGTTTTCCAATGTCATGTAACAATAAAGCTAATCTTATATCTAAATCATTCGGTGAATTTTTTAGTGCTACCAAAGTATGATTCCATACATCGTATATATGCCATTTATTATTTTGTTGAAAATTTTCTTCTGCTTTTAATTCCGGTATAAATTCAAATATTTCCTTTTTATTTTGTTTTATTCTCTCTACAAAATCAGTATCATCACTTATTAATAAATCCTCTAATTCTTTTTTATTCATATTTTCTCCCAACTATATTTTATTCAATTACATCTGATTGTTTTGAATTACAATTGCTACAATGATATATAATTCATTTTAAATTTTTTTGATTTTTTTATCAAATTATATCATAATTTTTTTATTTGTCACTACTCTAAATAAAACTAATCTGCTCATTAATAATCCAACTCTTCTGCTTAGCTTCAGTTATTTTATCTCCAATTTCTATATTTCCAATCAAAAATGGCGAATTCTCATTATGTTTTTTCATATTATCAATAACCAATGCCTTATTATCATTTATATTTGCTCCTTTAAATCTTCTATTATTTTAATTAATATTTCTAATTTTGTGGGAAGAAAAATCATGCTGTCATATCTAAATAATTTAGACCACTATCTTCTGGATATTTTGTTATAATTCATTTAAAAATAGGAGTTGAGTATTCTCTTACTGATACAGGTTGGAGTTTGAGACCTGTTTTGGATTCTATGGTTCAATGGGGTAATAATTATCGTGAAATGAAAAAATAGCAGAAAACTGCTATTTTTTTATTAAATCATTAAATTTCTTTGTCAACATTCCCCAATAATTTACTTTGTAATTTTTCTAATATTCCTTTTCTTATAAAACATCAAATTTTTTCACATTTTTTGGAGATGTTTTTATATTTCTTTCACAAATATTGGAGATTAATGTGCTACATAAAAAAATATGAATTATCTTTAATTGACCCTCTAGTACAATTTAGGAAATTTTTATTTAACAAGTATATCTTTTCTTCTATAAACAGACAACATTAAAGCCAGACACATAATATTAACAATAAGATTTACTCCTCCATAAGAGACAAAAGGAATATTAAAATCTAATTCTAACCACATATTAAAATTCATTAATACATTAAATAAACTTTGCAATATAAACATACCTGATATCCCAATTACTATAAATTTACCATAATTTTCTCTAATTTTTATAGAATTGATAATTAATTTTATACTTAATAAAATTACTGTTACAACCATTGAGATACCAACAATCCAACCATAATGTGCTAGAATTGAGATAAAAGCATAATTATTCCCTTCATCAAATATATATAATGCATTACTCATATCATCTGCTTCTCCAATGGAATTTGCAGAATTTATTATGAGTTCTCTATTCACTCCTAGCCATCCACCGTCCTTGTGAGTCAGATTGAGGATTAAATGTTGCCTGAAATCTTTGTGAAATATAAGGTTCAAATCCAAAAATGTATATTAATACTATTAAACTTATACCAATCACTGCGCTCCATAACTCAATAAGATTTTTTTTCTTGTTTTTACTATTTGATACTATTATTTTAGCTGTTACTAATACTAAATATACTAATCCTAATATAAACGCAGATGCTTTTGATGGAATAAGTATTAATAAAAATAATGATGTTATGCCTAATATTAACATTTTCAAAGTTTTTATATTTATCTTTTTACCCACCAAAATTTTTGTTGCTTTATTTTCTTTCATTTCTTCATTCATAAATCCTACAAAGGAAATTATATATAATGGAACAGTTATAACCGATGCTGATATAAATATAGTTCCAATTCTTATGTATGGTATTCCATTTATTGTTGAACCAAATGATATAGCAAACAAAATAATTGCAGAAGCAAAAAAATATATCATGTTTGAGAATTTTAGCATTTTTTTATAATCAATAAAATATATTATTGCTCCTAATAATAAACCTATCATCAAAAACATTAAGTATTTTTGCATATAATTAGTCTGTATATCTTCAGTTGTAAGATTTGCCGTCTTTGTAAATGCTATTAAAAATCCAAAACACATCATTATTAATGATATTATGACAAGTTTCCAATCAAGTTTAGGTTTATGTATTTTGTTTAGTCTTTTTCCTATTTCTTCAGCATCCCCCATTTGTATAATTGCTTTTTCTTCTGCTTCTTTTTCTTCCAATCCTTCCTGAATATAATTTTCTTTTGATTCTTCTATATGATTTTCTAATTCTTCTGATATATTATTTCGTATTGGCTTATATTTTATTTGTTCACACACAGTATTTAAAAATTCCTTAATTTGCAAATGAAACACCTCCTAATACATGATTTATTCCATTGCTAAAAATTTTCCATTCCTCTTTCTTCTCTTTTAGTTGTTTTTTTCCTTTTTCTGTTATAGCATAATATTTTCTTTTTTTGGCAGTTGTTTCATCCCAATATGATATAATAAAACCATTTTCTTCTAATCCATGTAATATTGGATAGAGTGTTCCTTCTTTTAATTCAAATAAATTCTCTGATTTTTCTTTTAATTTTTTTATCATCTCATACCCATACATGTTTTGATTTTTTAACAAGTCTAATACTAGCATTGTTGTGCTTCCTTTTAATAATTCTTTACTAATTTTCATTTTTATCCCCTCCTTTAAAATAAACATACCTAGATATTCTATGTATTTTTGTACATTGTATATCTAGGTATTGTTTTTGTCAATAGTTTTTTAATTATTATCTATTTTTTTCTTCCCAATAAGATTCATCTGCTCCACCTACAACTTCGCCGGTTGTAACATCAACAAAAATTGATTTTGAGTTATATTTCTTATCATTATCAGGATCTGGTTCACCTTGTTTATAATGAATATTCACTGTCCATACCTTTCTTGCTTTATTTTCAACTGTTCTATATTGAGGATAAGTTATGGTAGTTCCATCTTCAAGTTTTTCTTGTTTAAAGTCAGGATATTTTCCTCCATTTTGCTCTAATAAATAAATCCATGAATTTACTTGTCTAATTTCTAGGTTAATAATCGTAAAATCGACTTCATTATTAGTTATTTTTTTATCTTCTTCTAAAGCAATTTTTTTTGCATCTTCTTTTGAAATTACAATTTCATTATTACTAAATTCGACATTTTCATTTTTTATGTATACACTATATAATAAAATCTTACCATTTTTTATTCCAAAATACATTTCTAGTCTTTCAAAGTAATTGAATGCACCATCATATGTTTTTGCATATGTTATAAGCCAAGTATTAGGATTTTCTCCGTCATATTTTGCATCTGGTCCACCTTCAATTTGTTTTAATTTATATTCATTTTCCTTTAATCCAAATAATTTATATATTTCTTCACTTTTTTCTATTGCTTCTTCTTGTGATATTGGATCAGATATAATTTCTTTAGTCCATAAATCTTTATCACATATCCCAACACATTTTCCATTTTCTGCATTTATATCTACCTGAATTCCTTTGTTAAGATTTTTATCTGTTGCAAAAAAATAAGACAATTTTGCACCCATTATATAATTTTTCTTCAATTCTTTAACTGCAAATTCTTGATTTTCATATCCAAATTTATTTAAAATATTATTTGCATTTACAGCAGCCTGTTCCATATCTACTGCTTTTTCTTCATCTTCTTGTGTTACTTCTTGTGAACCTTGAAGTTCTGCATACTCTTCTAATATTTCATTATATGATTCATACTTTTTAGGTTCTTTAAAAACTTTTTCTATTACTTTACTTCCGGCAAAAACAGCTCCAGTTAATGACATTAGTACACATGCTGCTATTCCTATATTTTTAAATACAAATTTTTCTTTTTTATTCATAACTTTTTTCTCCTCATTTTTTATTTGAGATATAGCTATTTTCATTTTTAATTTTTCTTTTATTTCGTCATTCATATTTAAAAGCCTCCTTTTCTTAATTCTTGTTTGATTTTCTTTCGTATTCTATGTAATTTTGTTTTTACATTTACTTCTGTTATTTTTAATTCTTTAGCTATATCTTTTATTGATTTGTTTGAATAATAAAACATTTTTATAATCTTAATATCCATTTCTTTTAGATTATTTATTTTATTGTATATTTCACTTATTTCTTCTCTTTCTTGTGAATAAGTTTCTTCATAACTATATTCAATTAAATTTACACATTGTTCTATATCTATGTTATATTTTAACGTTTTTAGTTTTTCTTTTACTAAATTTCTAGCAATTCCTGCCATATATGAATCCAAAGAATTAATTTTAAAATTCTCGCTATGTCTTTTCCATAATACAAAAAATGTATCTAATATTATTTCTTCCTTGTCTTCTTCAGTTAAATTATTTCCAACCATGTTTTGTATTATTTTTCTTATATATGGTGTATAGTCATCTACAATTTTGTCTAAATCAATTCTTTTATTTATAATATAATTTTTTAGTTCTTTTTTCTCTTTCACATTATTGCTCCTTTATAAGATATCTTACATCTTTATAGTGGTAAAAAATATAAAAAGGTTACACTTTTATTTTTATTTTATCATATTTTTACAAAAGAAATAAAACTAGGCTTTTACTTTTTTTAAGTAATTACCTAGTTTTATAAAATTGCATCTCAATTATAACTTGTAATTTATCAAGATGATTATAATGTTAAGAATAGAAGCACTTTTTACTAGTTCAATTAGTAAAATACTGAAAAATTTATTTTACTTTATTTAAGTCAATAATAATTTGCTTATCTGTCTTAATAATTAGTTTTAAATTGTCATTTGCATTATAAATAGTAATTGGAAAACTTGCTTTTATTGTTGGAGTAGTTAATTCATTTTCTGCAACAAATCCATCTGAAAAATATTCATTTTCAGCATTATCTTGCACTTTTATATTTCTTACAAGTTCTTCTGAATTTAGAGGAACATTAAATTTAATTTCAACATTTAATCCTGTTGTTGTTAATTCTGCTTCTATAACTTCTATATCTTCACTTTGACTAGAAGTATATTTAATTTTTTCTCTATTTATGAATTTATCTGTAACATTTATATCAAAAATCCAATTACCTGTTATTGTTTTGATGTTTTTTTGATTTCTAAACATATTAACCGCTGAAAAAGATATATATAGATTATTGCTTTTGGGATATGTATGATTTAAATTGTTTAAAAGTAACGCTTGTTTTACTGTACCAGATTCACTTGCAAATTCATTTGTATAACCAGTGCTTAGACAATTTTCATTTCCATCTTCAAAAATTATATTATTATTTTCATCTTTTATTATTATGTCATTTAATACTATATTATCAATATTTTTAAAATTTGAAGGTACTTTATAATTAAATACTATTCCTATATTTGAATCATCTATAATTATACTTTCTATCTTTATTCCTAAATCATTTTGCACATTATAGTCCATTTCTATATTTTGAACATATCCATATTCTAATGCTGTTTTAACTCCTTTATTAGTCCAAAGATTCCCTAAAAAGTTACTTGCTAATACTATTCCTGTTCCCATAAAAAATACACACAAAATTGATGCTACTAATTTTTTCATTTCTATAAACCTCCATTTTTTACTATTTTCATACAATCCACTTTTGATTGCATAAGTAAACTTTTGAGGAATATATATATCTTCTGTGCAAACAGTTCTTAATTTATCTTCAAAATTTTCATTACTCATAATATAAATCTCCTTTATATCGTTCTTTTAACTTACCTTTTGCCTTTCTCATTTTTGTTTTCACTGTATTTTCATTTATATGTAAAATATTGCTTATTTCTTTTATGGTGAAGCCTGAACTGTAATACAATATTAAAATTTGTCTTTCTTCATAGCTTAATATTTTTAATAGTGAATTAAAAGTTAATTCACCTTCTATTTGGTTATAATCATTCTCATTATATGTAAATTCCTTTATTTGATCATCTTCAAGTAATATTTGCTTTTTGTTTTTTTTATAAATTTTTTTACACTCGTTAATTAAAATTCTTACAACCCAAGTTTTCAAATAATTAGCATTTTTAACTTTTCTGATATGCTTATATGCTAATATCATTGTACTTTGTACTGCCTCACATATATCATAATCATTGTTCAGTCGCATTCTTGCAATTTTATACAATTCTTGTTCATATTCTAATATAATATTAGTAAAAGCATCCTTATCTCCTAATATTGCTTTAGACAATAATTCCTCCAAAATTTACCTCCAAATCTTATATGCATATTTGATTTCCATTTATTAGATATTCGTAACTACTAAAAAAGTTTTAAGTTTATAAAAAATACTTACTAAAAACTACATTAGTAAGTATTCTAACTATCTCTATAAATTATTAATTCTTGTTACGATTATATAATAAAAGGTAGATAATTTCAACTGGTTATCTACCCAACTTATTGTAATTTGTTATTCTCCTTTTTTATTTTTATCATCGTTTTTTTCTTTATTTAAATGCGTAGATGATAAACATAAAAATGCAGAGCCTAAACATAAGTGTACAACTCCCATACTACTATCTGTTGTTTCACTTATAAAACAAAAAATAGCACTAATATAAAAGCATATTGAAGCAATCAAAAAACATATAAAGATTATCTTTTCTTTATTATCTTTTTGTTCATTTTTCATTTTCTTACCTCCTTATAAATTACTATTTATTCTTAACTATTTAATGTTTTTATCTTCTTATTCATTATGACATTCTAAACTTTTTTTGTATTTCAAACACTTAATCTCCTGTTCCAAACTTTTATTTTCATTAAAAAAACTTAATATAAGTGTTATATTCAAACTGCATATCAATAATTGTCTTTTTTTATTATCAAATATTGATAAGTTTTTCATCATTACTTTTTAACCATATTAGAATTTTATTGACTGGAACTAAAAAATTTAGAGAACTTCATAAATCTCTTATATCTTTTATAAAATATTTTTAAACATTTCATTTTCAATTATAGATTCTAAAGAAACATTTTTATTTAGGAAATCATTTACTAGACTATCATTTGTAACTTGAATTGGATTTATTAAATTAATTTTAGCATTGTCACTATTATCAAAATGTTCTGTCTCTACAAAAAATTTCTTATCCATACTAAACCCTCCTATATTTCTTCAAAATTTAATTTATTTTTCGAATTCGAACTATGTAATACATATTTTGAGAATTTACTAATGTTTTTCTTATAATTCATCATTTTAAATATAACACTCAAATCTTGATGATATTGTATATTATTATCAGGATCTATTCTATTCCTGATATGAAGTAAATAGTTTTCAATAAGAGAAAATACGTTTTTATTTTTCAGTAAAAATTCATATTTTACATTTGATAAGATATAGTCATATTCCTCATTAAAGTCATTTATCATTTTCTCTGAATATTTTTTAGGATTATTAATTGCAAAATAATATATTTTATTATCTATAAAATTTCTCCATAATGTCACATAATTCATTACTTCAGAATTTCTTTGACTAATGTGTTTTGCATATACATAATATTTTTTTTCTTCATCTACATAAGTCTTTATTATATAATTTTGATTAGTAATATTACAAACTTCAACATCTGAAAATATGTCATTTATATTAGAGAAATCCCCCTCATAGTCGGGATATCTACCATATCTATCTTCTATATAGAAGCCATTAGAAACAATTTTATCATTTAATGAATATATATTTATTATTATTTCAAATTCCTTATACATCATAATCTTAAACTCTTTAATTATAAACGCTTTTTTATCTTCAGGAGATATAGTTGTACTTTTAAATTTCTTATAATCATTAGTCATATAATATTTTAAACATTTAGATTTAAAATCATATTTAGCATAAATAGAATGATATTTATCAATTTTTTTAAACTCTCTTATATTATGACATAAATTATATATATATTTATCTAGCATATTCAAACTATTTTCATGACCTACAATTTTTTCTATATAGTTTATTTTGTCAAATAAAAAACTTATTACAAAAACTTTTAAAAAACTCTCTGGATTAGTTTTTCGAAAAAAATTATCTAATTTTCCTGTTATTAAAACTTTATCTATCATAATTTTAACTCCTGTTAATCATCATACTCATAATCGTCATCTTGTTCATACTCATCATAATCATATTGCATTTGTTCATATTGTTCTAAAGTAGGATTTCCATCCATTGATACATCATATACAAATTTAGGATTATAATCACATAAATCTGGATCAACCCAATCATGTAAAGTTGGATCTTCCCAAGGATACCTATCTTCAGTACATAAGAAGTATGGTACTTTATCCTCTTGGCATAAATCAGCCATCTCACAAATAGAAGATAAACCATCAAAATCAGCAAGTATTACAGAAAACTCTGCCTCATTAGCCATTCTAGCTGCAGTTTGAGGAGTAGGACACGCAATTTTATTTACTTTTCCTGTTTTATACCCTTCTAATGTTTTTCTTGTTTTATAGTATTCATCTTCAACCATGTCTCTTTCATAAAATCCATTTCCACAAGCTGCAATATAACATTCATAACCTTGTTTTTCTAACATATTAATAACTTCTGGCATAAGTTCATGCATTATTTTATTAGAACCACAGCCATAAACACCAGATGTATCAATAAAAAACTGAACATATCTTGCATCTTTCAAATCATATTTATCTCCCAATATCTTATAGCTTTGATGTTTTAACATATGTTGTAACATTTGTTTTTTATCATAGGTTTCTGAACCATCCTGCTTATCAATACCAGCGTGTCGTGCAGCAATTCTTTTTATAATTTCTAATATATATTTTTTTAAATACTCTTGACGATTTTGAGTTTTAAAATCTTCTTGCTTTTTCTTCTTTTTTTCAAATAGTTCTTCTACAGCCTTTTGTAAATCTTCAGGTGTAGTTTTAGGTCTACTTTTACTAGGATTTTTTCCATCTATTGTTATAAAATAATCTCCTTCTTTTTTTTCTTCATCTTTATTTTCAGGATCTTGTTTGTCTCCCTGTCCCTCTCCTTGTCCTTGTTTTCCAGTATTTTTTGTTTCTATACTTTTATTTTCTTTATCAGGATTTTCGCCATCATTTTCTGAATTAGGAGAGTCCTCAATTTCTTTAGATACTTCGTCTCCTCCATGAGTGTCTTCTGTTTTTTTTGAAGTAGCAGGAGCAACTTCTTGTGTTTTTGGAGCATCTTCTGGAGATTCGATAGGATTATTTTCTTTTGATTCGTCGACTTTTTCATGTTTTTTTTCTTCTTTTCTAGCTTTCTGTTCTAATTCGGCAAATATTTTATTTATATCATATTGAAGAGCCATTAGTATTCCTCCTAATCATCATAATCTATGCCATCATCATATTCTGAATCTGTTTCATATTCTTGCTCGATTTCATCCTTTTGCTTATTGAAAAATGCTTCTAATGTGTTAGGAGAATCAGAATTTAAATAAACAAAAGTATTTCCTTTATTTATAGCTATTCTAAACATTTTATCTCCATCTATTTTTAATCCAAATCTCGTTCCATCCTTTTTATTTTTATTACCAGCCCATACAATGTTGTCAGATTGTATTTCTTCATCTGGAAAATCATATTCAAACCAACCTCTATATCTATTATAATAATTATCAAACTCCATATACTCACTAGCAATTTGTAATTGATCAATTGTATCTATATCTACATAAAATTTTCCTTGCTCATCATCATTAGAATACAATCTAAATCCGCCTTTATTACCATCTTTCAAAAGTTTCATCCATCCTTGTTGATTTTCAGAATTTATAGTAATATTACATCTCTCCAAGTCAGGTAATTCAAATTCTAAATCTCCATTTTCCATTTCAGATATTTGTTGTAAATCTGCCAAAGACATTACATCTAGTTCATCTAAGTTAATATATTGAGATAAAGCCTCTTCGTCAATCTCTGTTTCTAAAACTTCCAAATCTTCAAGGTATTGTCTAGCTTGTCTAATAGAAAAGTTAGGACATTTATCATAAATATAACCTATATAATGATTTTCAGGTAATCCTAATATTTCCAAAAATTTTTCTTTAATCGGTCTAAGAACTTCTACTCTTTTACTTCTATTTAAAAGAGCATCGTCAAATTCTCTTTTATCATTTGAAGTAATAAATGTATATATAGGATATTGACCTCTTTCATATGTATCTGTTCCTGTTGTTAATCTGCCGTTTTCCAAAAAGTCTAACAAGAAAGAATCGACTTCTGGTCTTGCTTTATCTAATTCATCTATTACAAGAACTACAGGCCCTTTTTTTGACTGTTGCAAAGCTTGCAATAATATACCCTCTTTTATTGAACTATCTGCGTCTTGTTTCATAACTCCTTCAATATTTACATCATATTGAAAATTTTCTGTTCCCATTCTTGGAAAACATTGCACAAATTTTTCATCTGAACTAATCATTTTAGAAAATGTTTCAGCTAAAAAAGTTTTTCCTGCTCCAGACTTTCCTTGCAACAATAACGTTGGTATGCTTCTTTTTTCTCTTTTTCCTGCCGCCTCAAATAATAATACTATTTTTGCTAAATCTTTTGAAGCATAATAGCCTAATTTTTTCAATTCTGCTTGCATTTCTTCTATTTTATCTGACATTTTTCATTACTCCTTATCAATATTTAATATTTTTTTTATAATATCATAACACTAAAAAAAACACAATAAATCCAATAAAAATATTTACTGTAATAAAATTTAAAATTCTATTACAGTAAATATCTATTTTTTATATACTATTTCAAATTATCTGTCCAATTTTTTATATCTGAATCTGATGCACTTGAACTAAATCTATGCCCTTCTTGCCAATTACCTGAACCCGCTTCTTGCTTAAGTAATTTTCCACTTTGACCTAAACTAGACGATGAAGATGTGCAAAATGGTATTACTGTTTTACCATCGAAATTGTTATCCTTTACAAAATTATTTACTGGCCAAGCAGCAATTCCCCACCATATAGGATATCCGATTAATACAGTATCATAATCTTCCCAATTATCCACTTTTGTATTTGTTAGTTTTACATCTCTTAATGATTCATTTTCGTGTTCTTTTGATACTCTTGAATTACTATTTGACCAGTTCAAATCATCACTTGTATATACATCTTCTGGTACAATTTCAAATAAATCCGCATTTAAATTTTTAGCAATTTTCTCTGCAACTGATTTCGTATGATTTTGTGCAGAAAAATATACAACTAAGATTTTCTTACTTTCCTTTTCCTTATGAGGTTCATTTGAAATATTTTCTATTTTTTCTTTGTTTATTTCATTAATATTTGTACTATTGTCTTTATTTTCATTTTTGTTTGTGGTAACATATCCTGTAACGCATAATGCAATTACTAAAATTACTAAAATTACACCTATTATTAATTTCTTATTCATTTTTATTTTCCTTTCTACCAATTCTTTTTATCTTTCAAGTGATTTTGATTTGTTCTTCTTGACACAACAGTTTGGTCAAACCATGCAACCATATTAGGGTCGTAATGTGAGAAAAATAAACTCTGTTTTGTATCTAGTTCTTTGATTTTTGCCGTTTCTTCTTCAGATAACTCAAAATCAAATATATTAAAGTTTTCTTTCATTCGTTCTACTAATGTTGATTTTGATAATGCTACAACATTTCTTTGTGTTAGCCATCTTAAAATCACCTGTGCAACTGATTTACCATGTTTTTTAGCAATTTCAGATAAAACCACATTTGAAAACATATTGTTTCTTCCCTCACCAAATGGAGCCCATGCCTCTATTTGGACATTATATTTTTGCATATTTTCTTGTGCTTCATATTGTGCATTAAATACATTTGTTTCAACTTGATTTACATGTGGTACTATTTTTCTCTCAAATAAACACATATCTGTTAATCTATCTGGATAAAAGTTACTTACACCAATTGCTCGTATTTTTCCTTCTTCATATAAATCCTCTAGTGCTCTATATGCACCATAATAATCTGCAAAAGGTTGATGTAATAGCATCAAATCTATATAATCAATTTTTAACTTTTTCATTGATTCCAATACAGATTTTTTACAGTTTTCATAACCATAATTATCAATCCACACTTTTGATGTTATAAATAAATCTTCTCTTTTTACTAATCCATTATTTATTGCTTTTTGTATTGCATTTCCTACTTCTTCTTCATTAAAATAACTTTGTGCTATATCTATTAGTCTGTATCCTACTTTAATAGCATCTAGCACACATCTTTCACAATCTTCTTTTGAAATTTGATATACTCCATATCCGTTTTTTGGCATTTTGACACCATTACTTAAAGTTACATACTCCATTTTCATTCCTCCTTGACTTTTTTTATTCTTCGATGTTATTATATATGTCGATAGTCACTATCGGCCAATAGTTTTTATGAAAATTTTTTTATTTTTTTGGAGGTATGTTTTATGTATTCAATGAAAAAAACTTGTGAAAAGGTTGGAATGAGTTATCAAACTTTAAAATTTTATTGTAATCAAGGCTTAATTCCTAATGTTAAAAGAGATAAAAATAACTATAGAATATTTGATGACAATAATATAAATTGGATTAAAAGTCTTTCTCGTTTAAAAAAATGTGGTATGAGTATTGAAGAAATGAAATCATATCTTAATTTGTGTTTACAAGGTCAGTCTTCTATTCCGGGAAGAAAAGATATGCTAGATGCAAAGAAAAAAGAGTTAGAATTAAAAAAACAAGAAATTGAAGATAGTTTATCTTATATAGATTGGAAGCAGAATTTCTATAATGATGTTTTAAATGGTAAAACTGAATATTTTAGTTATTTGATAGATGTTAATAAAAATAATACCCCATAATATAATTTATAGGGTATTATTTTTATTATTAATCTTTTAATTTTAGTCCATCTTTGAAAGCATTTCCAACAACTTCGCCTAAAACTCTGTATGTGTTGCTTACCATGTCAAATGTTATTATTTCCATTTTATCAACATCAATATTTCCATTCTCGTCTATATATTCTTCATCAACTGAACAATTTACAACTTTTCCTATTAATTCTCCATCTTCAAATGAATCAACTATACATTCTAGTGTTAATGGATATTCTTCAATAATTGGTGCATCTACAAAATTTGATTTTGTTACATGCACTCCTGATTTTGCTATTTTATCCTCTTTATTTCCTGATACTACTCCAAAATAATCTGATATCTCTTCTGTTTTCTTTGTTGCAAATCCCACTGTAAATGCTTTTTTTAGTTCTAAGTTTTCTGTTGTTTTATGTTTTGATAGTGAAATGTAGATTTTTCCATAATCGTATATTCCTCCCCATGCAGCATTCATTACGTTTGCTTTTCCATCTTTGTCATATGTTCCAATCATTAAAACTGGAAGTGGTAAGAAATTCATTTTGTTTCCTAAATCTTTTCTCATA
>CAKPNF010000017.1 GCA_934168305.1 uncultured Clostridia bacterium
TAAAAACAAGATGTTCCAAATTGTTGAAACATCTTGTTTTTCCGTATAATCATACACCTTTGGTGGAGATGAGGAGAGTCGAACTCCTGTCCATAATACTTTCCAAACAGACTTCTACAAGTTTATTTTATCATTTACATTCATTTTTAATTCGCCGATAAACAAGCTAACTAAAAATATAGTTTTATAAAATACCCACTATTCCTAAAACAAAAATAGCTTTGTTTCCTACTTTTATATAACACCCTTGCTAAATCAGTAGGCTATTTAGTTTGGATGACACTGCAAACTAGGCAGCGTAAGCTAATTCTTCATTGTTAGCGTTTATTTTTAATTTCCCGTTTTTTTAAGTGGCCAACGAGAATCCACTACTTGCTATCTGTTTTTCTGGTAATATGTCGAAACCATTACATCCCCATATTACTTTTTTATTATACTATATTTAGTTGCTTTTCGCAACATTTATAAGAAAAGTTCATATTATATTTTAGGTGATTTATATGAGTATTGTTCCTACAAATGTTAATTATAATTATTCTTTAATGTCACAAAATCTTACTACTTTAATTCGTACATATCCATTTTTAAATATTCAAACAATTGGAAATAGTGTTTTAGGAAAAAAAATTTATGTTGTAAAATTAGGTAAAGGAACAAAAGAAGTTTTTTATTCCGCTTCTATACATGCAAATGAGTGGATTACAAGTGTTTTACTCATGAAATTTATTGAAGATTATTGCGTTGCCTATACTAATAATTCTAAATTGTATGGTTATTCTATAAGAAATTTGTTTAATTCTGTTTCAATTTATATTATGCCTATGATTAATCCTGATGGGGTTGATTTGGTTACAGGTAATTTAAGTAAGTTTTCATTTGCATATTTAAATGTTTTAAATATATCTAAGCAATTTCTTGATATTCCTTTCCCCAATCGGATGGAAAGCTAACATTAATGGTGTGGATTTAAATTTGCAATTTCCTGCTGGATGGGAAAATGCTGAAGAAATAAAATATTCTCAAGGTTTTAATAAACCTGCTCCTAGAGATTTTGTTGGCTTCGGTCCTTTAACTGAACCTGAATCTTTAGCAATTTATAATTTCACACTTTCTCATAACTTTTCTTTAATAATTGCTTATCACACTCAAGGGCAAGAGATTTATTGGAATTTTCAGGATATTAATCCTCCTCGTGGATATGAAATCGGTACTCGTTTTGCTCGTTCAAGTAATTATTTGTTAACAAATGTTCCTTATAATTCTAGTTTTGCAGGTTATAAAGATTGGTTTATTCAGACTTATAATAGACCAGGATATACTATTGAATCTGGTATTGGTAAAAATCCTCTCCCTATTTCTCAATTTAATGAAATTTATAAAAATAATTTAGGAATTTTGATTTTGGGTGCTAATCTTTAAAAGAGCAAAAGCTATCATAAAAAGGAAATATAATTTTTATAAATCATATTTCCTTTTATTTTATTTAACAAATATATAAATAAATTCAAGTATGATGCAAATAATGACCATAATAAATATGGAATTTGAAGTAATCCTGATAATTTATTCTTTTTATAAAAATTAATTATCATTATAACCACTAATCTGTCAAGTAATATTATCCATATAAATCCAAAAGGTCTCCATTCAAGCATTTGGTGAGCTAAAAATATCCTCCTTATACTATTCTATTATTTTGAATTAAGAATATACATTATATTCTCCATTTTCATATCTCACTTTATCTCCTTCTGTTAAAGAAACAAGTAATGTTTTTGGAAACTCTATTTCTTCAAAACCTTCACTTCCACCATCAACAGTGCTATTCAAATCATATAATAAAATTGTATCCGAATACTTTTCTCCAACTTCGTAAATGTGTCCATCAATTCTTTTGCTAGAAAGATAATTATTCTGTTCTTCAATCTTTTCTTTTATCATATTATTTATTTTTTCATTAATAATTTTAGTTGCATCTATATCTAATATAAATTTATCATCAATTTTTCTCAAAACACTACCTAAATTTGTCCCCTCAGGTAATTTTTTTGTTGTTTCTGTAATCACTTCATGGCTTTTATTTATTTCACAATTACATAAATTATAAGAATTTGATTCGCTTTTGTTATATATATAATACATTTCTCCCGCTTCTTTTGTATTTTCAGCATATTTTTGCAAAATTATAGCCCTTTCTGCCAACATTTCATTTCTAAACTTTGTGGTTATTTTATTATTATAAAGTGTTAAATCATCTGAAAATAAGTCATTCCACTCATTATTTGTTAAACTAGTTTCTAAGTAATTTGATAATTCTTTTATAAAATCTTGCACAAATTTATTCTCCTTCAAATTATTAAATAAATTATTTATTAAATCTAAATTCAATAAAAATCACTCCTTTGTTTATTATTTTGATTTTGGGAAACTACTATTGATTTATAGTAGTACGAATAAAACTAGAGTGATTATATATTATTTTACATAAAATTACAATAACTTTTTGGTAATTTTTATTCTTTACGGCTTTCTCCTGTCGTATAATCTATTACTATTCCTGGTTGAACATTATAGCAATAAACATTAAAGCATATCTTTTGTCCTTTATCTTCAACAGACCATGCTTCCATTTCTACCCCACTTGCAAGTAAATTGTTATCTTTGTAAATCGGTGTTACTCTATATAAAACATGATTATTTTTATTACTTTTTACGTATTCTGCTACACGATTTTCAAATGGTAGCATTCCCTCTGTATTTAAATATCTCGTTCCTGTAATCAAATTTTTCTTATTTGCATTTTCTCCTGCAAGTTGCCATCCAATTAGATGACAACGATTATATAAATATTTATCTTTAATTATATTATCATATCTTTTTTGTACCCATCCAGAAAGATTTTTAACACTTGATATATCACCACGTTCTTCTCCTTCTTTAGGCATTATTTCCTTGCAAATATTTGCAAAGGCTACACCGCTTCTACCTAAAACGTCCCATTCACTATATCTTTCAAATGCTTCTGTTGTATAATCTTCATCTTTAAAATATGGAATATTATTATTTATTTCTACATATGGGCTTGATGTATATTCTGGAATTGAATTTAAATCAAATATTATTTGCTGATTTTGTTCTACATTTGTTTCATTAGTGTTTTTTGTGTTTGTTGCTATATATCCTATAATTAATATACATATTATTATTGATAGCTCTATTACATTTCGACAGAATCTTATTTTTTTGTTTTTTCTGTTTTTCTTCATAAGTTTACCTCTTTTTTTAACTTTAAATATATTAAAATTTATATATCTTTTTCCATTATTCTTCTTTGAGTTTTCATTCCGAATCCTTCATAAAAACAAATTGCATTATCATTAAAATTCCAACAATTTAATTCAATTCTATTGCAATTGAGCATTTTTGCATCATCTTCAACTTTTTTCATTAACATTTTACCTATTCCGTTTTTTCTATAACCTTCATCTACTCCCAATTCTTCAATCCATAACACCTTGGAGTCCTTTAAATTTATATGTCCTTTTACTTCTTTAATATTGTAAATTATTAAACCATATATTTTTAATGTCTCATCAGTAGCTACTATTACTTTTCTTTTTTTATCATTCATCATTTCAATGGCATTTTTTCTTATTTCATTTTTTGATTTATCCTTAAATATATCTGGTCTATTTTCATAATGCATTTTTGATATTTGTTCTAATATAACTACAATTTGTTCTATATCTTCGATTTTAGTTTCTCTTATCTCCAAATTATTCCTCCTTTATATTATTTGTTATACTCATATCTAATTTTTATATTATTCCTTTTTAAGTATTTTTAACATTCTATAAAATTCTTCTACATGATTTTTCAAGAACATCTCTTTATCTATCAAATTATTAATTTCATCAATAGAATCCCATTCAACAAAATCAACTTCTTCCTTTTGTAATACTAAATCATCTATGACAAAATCCCTTTTTAAATAATATATATCAAAAAAAACTTGTGTTGAATCTTCTCTTCCTGAATATATTAATTTCAATTCATTTTCTTCAACGTTCAATCCTATTTCTTCTCTTATTTCTGTAGCTATTCCTTGAATGCTGGTTTCTCCTGATTTTGGATGTCCTCCTGTTGAAGCATATTTTCCATCCTTTTGAATACTTCTTTTTTGAATTAAAAACTTACCTTCTGAATTTTCTATAAATACCATAACCACTAATATATATCTATTTTCTGGTATTTTTTCTCCTTTAAAAATCGTCTCTCCAGTTAATTTTCTATTAATATCATATAAATCTCTTTTTTCCATAATTTTAATATTCCTTTTTTCATATTAATAATTTTTTTCTATTTTATGTACTGGAAATTCATTTTCTTTTATTACTTTTTTTACTATTTTTGGTAACAATTCATATTGCTCTATTTTATCTAAATCTATCCACTCATAATGTAAATTTTCTTTTCCTTCTGAATTATTTAAAGTATATTCTATCTTTTTATCTTCATCTTCCACAAATTCTACCTGATGGATAAATAAAATTTCATGATACTTGATTTTATTCATTTCAAAGAAGTTTTCAATTGTTGAAACATATTTTATTATTTTAACTTTTTTACCTAATTCTTCATGAATTTCTCTTTTCACCGCACTTTCTGAGTCTTCACCTACTTTTATCCTTCCCCCTATTAATGCATAATGATCTGAATTAACATCCTTATGTACTAATAATTTGTTATTATGAATTATTAGTCCTGCTGCTCTTACATTTAATCTGTAATTTTCTATGTCAACAGTTATATCCATTTTAACAACCTCCTTTTAAAATTTAATTATATATATCATATTTTTTATATCAATTCAACTATTTTCGACAGACTTTTTCAGTAATTAGTTTTATCATTTTTATTACCAATACAGAAAGGAGAAAAAAGAATATGTCGAAAGAAGAACTTTTAGAAAAAGAATTTGATTCAGCCTACGATGCAATGTATGCTTTAATTGATTTTTTAAAAGAAATCGATGAATCTTCCTTAGATAAAACTCGTAACGATTATCAGCATTTAAGAGTTATTGGAAATCGAATATTCGAATAAATAATCCTATAAAATTATTTATAATTTTTAAAGTATACACAAAAAGACAGAATATTTTCTGTCTTTTTTGTTATGCAGTTTCCCTATTTTTTTTATCAGGAACGTGTCTATTTTTTTTAATTTTTGCTTGTT
The DNA here is from genome assembly GCA_934168305.1 of uncultured Clostridia bacterium. GTDB lineage: Bacteria > Bacillota > Clostridia > TANB77 > CAG-508 > CAG-269. The sequence goes on from CAKPNF010000017.1 coordinate 5,239, forward strand.
CTTCATTATTTTCATTAATAACAACTTCTGGTTCTGTTCCATTTACAACTGTTTCTTTAGTAATTATACATTTTGCAATATTAGGTTTTGATGGAATTTCAAACATTATATCTCTCATTATCTCTTCAATAATAGAACGAAGTCCTCTAGCACCTGTTTTTCTTTCAATTGCTTTATCAACAATTGCTTCTAAAGCATCTCTCTTAAATTCAAGCTCTACATCATCCATTTCCAATAATTTTTGATATTGTTTTACTAGTGCATTTTTTGGCTCTGTAGCAATTTTTATTAAAGCCTCTTTATCTAAATCTTTTAGTGTTGCAATTATTGGTAATCTTCCTATGAATTCTGGTATTAATCCATATTTCAATAAATCTTGTGGTAACATTTCTTGGAATATTTCATATTTATTAATTTCTTTTTGACTTTCTATTTTTGTTCCAAATCCTATGCTCTTTTTACCTGTTCTATCTTTTATGATATTCTCTAATCCTTCAAATGCTCCTCCACAAATAAATAATATATTTTCAGTATTTATTTGTATCATTTCTTGATTTGGATGTTTTCTTCCTCCTTGAGGTGGAACTGATGCAGTTGTACCTTCAATTATTTTTAATAATGCTTGTTGTACACCTTCACCACTAACATCTCTTGTAATTGATAAATTTTCTGATTTTCTTGTTATTTTATCAATTTCATCTATATATACTATTCCTTTTTCTGCTTTTTGAATATCTCCATCTGCTGCTTGGATAAGCTTTAATAAAATATTTTCAACATCTTCTCCAACATATCCAGCTTCTGTAAGTGTTGTTGCATCTGCTATTGCAAATGGTACATTCAAAATTTTTGCAAGTGTTCTTGCAAGAAGTGTTTTTCCACATCCTGTTGGTCCTAAAAGTAAAATGTTACTTTTTTGAATTTCTATATCATCTTTTTCTTTTTTGTCTCTATCTTCATGTGCAATTCTTTTATAATGATTATATACTGCTACTGACAAAGTTCTTTTTGCTTCTTCTTGCCCTATTACATAATCATCTAAAATTTTCTTTATTTCCTTTGGACTAGGTATTTTATCTAAATCATTTAAAGTATATCCCACTTCTTCATCTTCATAAACTTCTGCTGCAATTATACTTGTACAAAGGTCTACACATTCATCACAAATATATACACCTGGTCCAGCAACTATCTTTTTTACACTTTCTTGTGATTTTCCACAAAATGAACATCTTACACTTTTAGGTATATCGTTTTTTGCCATAACTTACTCCCTTCACTACATTCTTTTATCCATAATACCATCAATCAATCCATATTCTAGTGCTTCTTGAGCTGACATGTAATGATCTCTTTCTGTATCTTTTTCAATTTGTTCTATTGGTTGACCTGTTTTTTCACTTAATAATTTATTTAGTTTTTCTCTTGTTCTTATCATATGATCTGCATGAATTTTAATTTCAGTCGCTTGACCTGAAATTCCTCCACCTTGACCACCTATTAATGGTTGATGTATTAATATTTCAGAATTTGGTGTTGCAAATCTTTTTCCTTTTTCCCCATTTGCTAAAAGAACAGCTCCAAAGCTTGCAGCTAAACCTACACATATTGTTGTTACTGGGCATTTAATATAGTTCATTGTGTCTACAATTCCCATTCCATCTGTTATTGATCCTCCTGGTGAATTTATATAAAGATAAATTTCTTTATCAGGATCTTCTGATTCTAAGAATAGTAATTGTGCTATTACCAAACTTGCAGATGTTGGGTTAACATCTTCTCCTAAAAATATAATTCTATCTTTTAATAATCTTGAGAAAATATCATATGATCTTTCTCCTTTACTTGTTTGTTCAACTACATAAGGTACTAAACTATCTTTTTCTAACATACTTTTTCCTCCTCTTTTCGACCAATGGAACGTTATTTAATTGGTTGAAACTTAAATTATTTTTTTACCTTCAACCAATTAAACAACGTCCCCATTGGTTGAAAACATAAAAAGGTTGGTATGAAATTTATTTGTTTTTCACCCCCAACCCTTCATTATTTATTTTTTAGTTTTTGCATTTTTAACTAAAAATTCTAATGCTTTTTCAGATTCTAATCCACTTTTTATGTATTTTCTTACATTTTCATTTTCCATAAATTCTTTATCATCTGATTTTCCATAATTTTTAGCCATTTCTTTCATTTTTTCTACTATTTCATCTTCTGTTGCTTCAATTTTTTCTGCTTTAATTACTGCTTCTAACATTAATCTTGATTTTATAGCTTCTATTGCTTGAGGTTCATATTCTTTTTTAACTTCTTCAGCTGTTTTACCCATCATTTGAAGGTATTGTTCAAGTTTTAATCCTTGATATGAAAGTTTTGTTTCAATGTTTCTTAACATATCCTCTGTTTCTGTTTCTACCATTCCTGATGGAATATCAACTTTTACATTTTCACAAACTGCTTTTATAACAGCATCTTCTGTTTCATATTTTTGTTTTTGTTCATTGTCTTTTTCTAATCTGTCTTTAATGCTTTTCTTTAATTCTTCTAATGTGTCAAATTCACTTACATCTTTTGCAAATTCGTCATCTAGTTCTGGTAATTCTTTCTTTTTAATTTCATGAACTTTTACTTTAAATGTTGCATCTTTTCCAGCTAAGTCTTTTGAAAAATATTCATCTGGGAATTTTACATTTATATCTTTTTCTTCATCGATTTTCATTCCAATTATTTGATCTTCAAATCCAGGAATAAATGTGTTACTTCCTATTTCTAATTCATGCCCTTCAGCTTTTCCACCTTCAAATGCTACTCCATCTACAAAACCTTCAAAGTCTATTACTGCTATATCACCTTTTTCTACTGGTCTATCTTCTATTGATATTAGTCTTGAATTATGTTCTTGCATATGTCCTAATTCATGATTTATATCTTCATCTGATACAGTATACTCTATTTTTGGTATTTCTATACCTTTATATTTTCCAAGTTCTGCTTCTGGTTTTGTTTGGAAAATTGCTGTAAATATTAAGTCTTGTCCTTTTTCTATTTGTTTTACATCTATATCTGGTCTGCTAACTGCTTCAATATTATTTTCTTTTAATGCTTCTTCTAATTCAGCTGGTACAACTTCATTAAATGCATCTTCATAGAATATTTCTTTTCCATAATATTTTTCTACTATGTTTATTGGAGCTTTACCTTTTCTAAATCCCGGTATATTAAAATATTTTGCACTTTGAAAATATACCTTTTTTATTGCTTCATCAAATTTTTCAGCTTCTATTGTTAATTCTAATTTTACCTCATTTGCGTTTTCTGTTTTTTCAACTTTACATTTCATTGTTTATTCATCCTTTCACTTTGTTTATTATAAATTGAGATATTTTTTATTTTCAATTTATAAATTTTCTTTACTTTTACTAAAAGGTTGCTTTATAAACCTTTTTAAACTTATTAGCTTATACATTATACCATATTTTTCCTAATTTGCAAGGATTTTTTTATAATTTTCAAAAAATACTTGTTTTTTTTATTTTTTTATGATAAACTTATTAACAGTCAATTTATTAAAATAATTAGGAGGTGCAAAGATAATGGCTAAATGTGCAGTTTGTGGAAAATCACAAAGTAATGGAAATAAGCTTAGCATTACTCGTTCACATATAAGTAAAAGAAGTCCAAGAACTTGGAAACCAAATTTAAGAAGTGTTAAAGCTATAATGGAAAACGGTGAAACTAAAAGAGTTCACGTTTGTGCAAAATGTTTAAAAGATGGAAAAATAAAAAGAGCATAAGCTCTTTTTTTGTTACAATTTTATATTTTAAAATGGAAATTTTTAACCAGCCCCATTTCTAATCTTTAATTCCAAAAATTAATTTAACAAATCCTCGTAAAAATTTTGGAACCTTTTTTACAACTATAGTCATATGTAATAACCTCCTTTTTTAGCAAGCAAGCCACATTAGTCCAACACATGCAAGTGCAACACCTATTATAAATAGCCAGCCTGTAAGTGGAAGCAATAATACTAACAATATTCCAAGTCCTATTCCTATGAGTATAACTCCTATTGTCTTTTTTAATGCACAAAACATATTATTACCTCCTTTTTTTATATATTATATTAATTTATGTTCTTTATTGTTCCTTTTTTATGTTACTCTATTTTAGTTGTTGATTTTTCATTATTTTGCTTATATAATATTATTAGATATTTTATTTAAGTGAGGAATTTATATGAAAAAAAATGAAGTAAGAGATTTCGTTGAAATATTAAAACAAACTTATCCTGATGCAACTTGTAGTTTAGACTTTAAAACTCCTTTTCAAATGGTAGTTGCTGTTATGCTTTCAGCACAATGTACTGATGAAAGAGTTAATAAAACAACTCCTGCACTATTTGAAAGATGCAAAACTATTCAAGATTTTGCTGATATTGATATTAAAGAATTAGAAGAAATTATTCACCCTTGTGGTTTTTATAAAAACAAAGCTAAAAACATTAAATTATGTGCTAAGCAATTACTAGAGAATTTTGATGGTAAAGTTCCTGATAATATGGATGATTTACAAAGTTTAGCTGGTGTTGGAAGAAAATCTGCAAATGTCGTTATGTTAGAAGTTTTTAATAAACCTCAAGGAATTGCTGTAGACACTCATGCAAAAAGAATTTCTAATTTGATGGGTCTTTCAAAAGAATCTGATCCTTCTAAAATTGAACAAGATTTAGTTGAAATTTTTCCAAAGGAATATTTAAAAGATATTAATCATTTATTTGTTTGGCATGGTAGAAATACTTGTATCGCAAGAAAACCTAAGTGCGATATTTGCACTGTAAAAGAATATTGTAAATATTATAAAAAGAGGGATTAAGGGGCCACCACATAAAATCCCTCTTTTTTTATTCAAGTAATATAATTTATAAAAAATAAAAAAGAGGGATTTTATGTGGTGGCCCCTTAATCCCTCTTTTTTTGATATTTAATTACTTCAATATTACTGTTTTTACTTCTCTCAACCATTACATCATAAACCTTATTTCTCAAGTCCTCTTGCTGTTCCTTTAAGTTCAATTCTTTATCCGAAAAAAAAGGACCATCTATATATGACACAATTCTTACTTTTTCATTATCCTTTCCATAGCATCGATATGTATTTGTCATACAGAATACTGGTGTTTCTAGCTTTACAGGATATTTAAATGACACTGATTTAAATGGTCTAATTTTTGTATAATACGGCCATATATGTGCCTCCGGAAAAATTGTTATAGAATATCCTTGTTTTATTCTTATTTCTATGGTTTTCAAAAAATTTTTCATCGCTTCTTTATTACTTGGAATCGGTATAGCTCCTAACATTTGAACTACATTTCCTAAAAATTTCATAGATACATTTTCTGGGTTTACTATTAAATAATTTATTTTAGGAAATACTGCGTTACTTATTAAAAAAGTATCAGCAAAAGCTTGTGTATGATTTCCATATATAAAATATCCTTGCTTTTTATATGGCTTTAATTTTTCTTTTCCAATAATTCTTGTTCTAAATTTTATTTTAGAAAATAAATATTTTATTGGAATACTTAGCACATTTTGTAAAAGGAATGCACAAGCATTCCATATTATATTTTTGTGTATATATTTATAATTTTGATCTATTTTTCTAGGTTCAATTTTCGCTGTTGAAAATTCATCATTTAATTCATCTTCATAATAAATAATTTTTTCTTTCATTTTACCTTCTCTTATTTCTTTGTTATTTACACGCTTATATTGAAACATTATTTTTCGCTGTATATTCTAATGGAATGCCATAAAAATCTTCATATATTCTTTTCCACGATTCATAGTTTTCATTTAACATTTTTTCTGTTCTTTCTCTCTGTGATAAATTTTCGTCAGGATAAATTGGTTGTGCAATATTTACTGTATATTCTTGCACAGGAAATCCATCTTCACCAATTATATCACTATCTTCCATTGTTATAAAAATTGGTAAAATAGGAACATTATTTCTTACCGCCATTTTAAATGCCCCATGTTTTAATGGCTTAGGCTTTCTATAATTCCACCACATACTTTGTTCGGGATATATTAATATAAAATCCCCTTTTTGTAATAAAGTATCAACTGCTTTCATAAATTCTACCATTGTTCTCTTGTTAGAACTTAATGGTAATGTATCACAATTTCTGAAAAAGAATCCATATAATCCTGGAAAATTAGTGTAATTTCCTTCTCTTATAACCTTGTGTAATTTTTTTGTTTTTGCTTGTCCAGACAATCTAAATGTTTTTTCTATTGTAAAACAATCAAATGGATTAAAGTGGTTACATGTTAAAATTGCACCTGTTTTTAATTCACTTAGGTTCTCCATTCCTTTTATTTCTTTTATAATTAATTTATTATTTTTTAGTAAATCGTCTAAAAATTTTTCTCCAACTTTATTAGCAAATATTCTTTTTATTTTACTAGTCATACTTGTTCTTAAATAATCAATGTTTTCAGGTGTTAAAACAATTGTTGGAGGATCATCTTCTACATCAATATCAAATCTACCTTCTTTTTCAAGATTTTCTATTTTTCTTAATACTTCTAATCTATATTCGTCTTTTTCCACAACATACTCTTTTTGCTCTTTCATAAACTATCTCCTATTATTTCTATCATCGCCTACACACGCATTTTCTTTCATTGCAAGCTCTGCTAAACCTTTTTCAGCCTCTCTATCTTGAAATTTTTGTTCTTCTGTATAGCTATCTTTTTCTTTTAATATTTCATCATAAAATTCTGTTTTTTCAGCATATTTCCAGAAGTATTCATTATAAGTAACATCTTCAAAATGCCATGGTTTATATGCAAAATTATAATGTATTAATTTAATATCTTCCTTTTTTGTTTCTTCATTAACATATGGCATTACATCCCAATCATGACTTATAAGTTTTACTCTTCCTTTACATAGCCTATTTAAATAGTCTTGATCTTGTGCTACTGAAAACTTTACAGTTCCTAATAAATACACAAATTTTTCTTGAAATTTAAACTTTCTTAATTCATCCAAATTCATCAATAATACACCTGCATTAAAGTAGTCTTGATATTTTGCAACTCCAACTACAAGTTCAGCATAATCTTGAAAAACTTTATTATATTGAATTATATCATCAGGTGCAGCTGCAACTAAATTTGTACCCATGTCTGTATTATACAATTCTGATATATCTCCTACTACTATAATATCACTATCCAAATATAATACTTTATCATATTGAGGATATAGTTCTGGTAAAAACAATCTAAAATATGTTGTGTTAGTGTAATAATCACGTGTATATAATTTATCTTGAACTTTTTCTATATAATAGTTTAAATCCACAAATTCTATGTTAACATTTTCACTTTCATATTTAATTATTTGATCCATATGTTCTTTTTGTACATTTGTATGCAACACCTTTATTAAATATTTATAGTCTTTACATGCATTTTCTATCAATGATTGAATTGCAACAGCTAAAAATGGTGTATAAGCATCATCTATTGCAAAAAATATTGGTATTTCTTTTATATTATTCATTTATTTTTTCCCCTTCTTTTTGTTCATATTTCTTTTTTAATTGTATATACTCTTCCAAATCTTTATCAAATGCATGGCATTTTAATATCTTATGAACTTCTTCAATATGCCACTGTTTATAATTTTCTGTATGTGGATATGGTTTCCATAATAGTCTTTTGCAAAAATGGCATATAACAGTATCTTTTTTATTAAACTTTGATTGTTCATTATATATTCTTGGCAATAATAATTTTTTCGTAGTTGAATAATATATTGCACTTTGGTCTGCAAATAGTAATTTTTTATTTTTTATTAATTCTCTTGCTTTCTCTAATAATCCAGTTTCTTTTATTTTTTTCATATTTAATAAAAGCATACCTGCATTTATATAATCCGGCCATATGAATACTGAACCATATTTTTCTTTTACAGCTGCATATTCATAGTCTTTTATATCAATATTATATAACTTTGATATATCGTCTCCTGCCATCATATCAATATCAAGATACAAAACTTTGTCTGGCATTTCTGGCACTAAATCAGCTAATAATCTTAATAGTGTATATGGTGTACAATATGCATTCTCATTTTTACAATTACCAAATTCTTTCTCATATAAATCTGTAACATCTACTTTTATTACTCTATTTTCTGGATTTTTTGTTTTAACGACTTTATCTAAATATTCAATTTGTTCATCTTTAATTGACGTATATTCTGGTTTTATTCTAGTAAGATCCATTGTATATATATAGCATGTAACAACTTCTTTTGTTTTATTTGTAATTGATATAAGCTCTGAAAGAGCTCCATCAAATACTTTTTGATTTCCACATAAAAGTATATTCATAAAATTACCCCTATTATCTCTTTAATTAATCCTATTATATATTATATTTCTTCTTTTTTCAACATTTTTTTATTTTTAAAAAGATTTATTAGCGTTATCATTCCACTAATTACTACTAATAAATAAAAACTTATTCCCCTATTTAGTAACATTGCTCCACTAATCATATTATTTGGAAAAATTAATTTATATATTTCTATAAATCCACCTTCTGTTACACCTACAGCTCCAGGTGATGGTATTCCAGATACCGTTGCATACAATATTGATTGTATTGTTATTATTTCTATAAAATTATGACCACTTAGTCCAAATGAACGATATACCCAATATGATACGCTGTAATATGCTATAAATTGAATATATGTTGTTAATAATATTTTTAATATTACCATTTTGTTATTTTTTATATAATCACTACTGTTTTGATATTTAGATAATTCAGCTTCCAATTTCATTTGTTTGTCTTCTATATTTTTTATTTTGAATTTTTTCATTATTTTTATTACAAAATTAATCATTTTGTTTAATAGTTTTTTTGAAAAAATTGCTATTAAAAGTAAAGTAAGTGCACTTGCATTTAATAATATTCCTAAAATAAAAAATCCTATTAATGTTTTGTTTAAATATTGGTGGTTAAATATTACACTTACTAATGCTATTGAAATTGTTACTATTTGCATACTACTTAAATTTATTAAAAGTGTCAATGTTGAATTAGCAACCGAAATTTTATCTTTATACATATAGTATATTTGCATTGGTTGTCCTCCACTTGCTGCTGGTGTTATACTACTAAAGAAAAATCCTATTAGTGCATATTTTATATTTTGCCAAAATGTTGTTTTTTCATTTAAGTTCTTTAGTGTTCTTCCTATGTTTATTGATTCACATACTACATATATACACATACTTAAAATTGCTATTAATATATATTGTTTTTTTACATTTTGAAATATGCTAAATATTTCTGTAATGTTCTGGTCTTTTAGTATTATATAAAATGTTAATATTATTAAGATTATAAATATTATTAAATTTCTTATCATTCTTTTTGTTTTTTTCATTTTCTTTTCTTCCATCTTTTTTGTTTTCTTGTATATTATCTTGTATTTTTCTTTTTTTGTCAACTCATACTATTGAATATTTTGTTTTTATATTGTATAATAATTATAGTTGTTTTTGCGGGTATAGTTTAGTGGTAGAATCCCATGCTTCCGACCTGGTTGCGCGAGTTCGATTCTCGCTACCCGCTCCATAAGATAAAATCGTTACACTAATGTGACGTTAATGATTAAATCAATCTAAAAAGATTGATTTTTTATTTGCTTTTAATGTCTGCACAAGTAATGGAAATGACAAAAAAAGAACAAAATATGTTTGTATATGAGATTATTTTGTTGACGGGACTCCCACAAACACAAAAATAATACTTGTTATTGTCTCTATTATATATTCCGTAGCAGTATTGACAATGATTGCTAAAGCAGGTGCTGAGTTGGAAAAACAAACAGAAACCAAACAAAAGAGACTACTAGAACTTGAATTACAATAATATGGTTTTGACTAAAAAACACAAGAACATATTTAAAATATTAAAGACACTTTAAAATCAAGTAATGTTTAAGATATTGAAAGTTTATAAATTCTATGTTAAAGTATAAATAATAAATTAATTAATATTTTTATAAAAATTATTAAAATAAAGGAGTCAAATAAAAATGGATCTAACAAATAAAAAAGCAAAAGAAATTTATAAAGAATTTGGTACAGCAAAAACTATAACAAATATAAAAAATCCTAACTTAGAAATCAAATTTGTACAAATACCATGGATAATTTTTTTCATTTATATAATTATATTTAATTTTGGAACATTTCAAATATTTAAAGGTGCTTTAGCATATATAATTTTTTCTATAATAGTATTAATATCTATTATAGGAATTTTAAGTCAATTTTACAAAATATACTTTTATAAAAATAATTTAGTTTATGAAAATATATTAAATAAAAGAAAAATTATTGATGTGAATGAAGATAATAAAATTTCAATAAAACGTGAATCATTTTCTAGCTATGATAAATTAACTGAATCTTATGAAGATATAATTAACTATAATTTATACATAGAACAAAACAATATTAAAATTGAATTAAATATAAAATATGTAGGAAGTGATAAAATAAAACTTCTTATAGATAATCTTGAAACTAAAAATATTACAGTTACTCAGCAAGAAAATACTTTTACAAATAAAGAAATCGAAAATAATAAAACAAAAAGAACAATAATAATATATACTATATTAGCAATTATTGCATTTATATTAGATTTTATAGTAAAAAATGTTTTTCATGTAAGTATCGATAGTTTTCTTAGAGACTTTTTTATGACTATTGGACTAATTTTAAGTATTTTTGATGTATTAATGTTAATTAATTATATAGACTCATTTTTTAGGAAATATTAAGAATATTTGATTCAAATTTATAAGTAAAAAACACCCTATATTTTATAGGGTGTTTTCTTATACATTTACCATTTCAAGTTTACTCTCAACTAATTCACAAATTAAATCAGCTGATTTTTCAACACCAAAAGCATCACTATTAATACAAATATCATAATTAGAATGATTATCCCACTCCTTTTCAGTATAATATTTATAATGATTTGCTCTTAACTTATCAATACGATTAATCTCTTTTTCAGCCTTATCTTTATCCATTCCATAATATGTAGTCGCTCTGTTTATTTTATCTTCCATATCACTATAAACAAAAACATTTATAACATTCTCTCTATCAGCCAAAATAAAATCAGCACATCTACCAACGATAACACAAGATTCTTTATCAGCCGCCTCTTTTATTAATTCAGATTCTTTGATAAATAATTCATCACTATTATTTAAACCTGAATAATATCCATTATTTAAAGTTGCTAAAATATCTCTTTTTTGTTCATTGTTTTCGATATATTCTTCAGATAAACCTGTTTCCTCAGCTATTTTTGAAATAAATTCGTTATCATATAATTTTATTCCTAATTTATCTGCAACTAATTTTCCAATATACCTTCCACCTGATGCATATTCCCTTGATATTGTTATAACTACATGTTTTGAAAGTTTGCTTTCTGTGTTTGTTGTAATTTCTTTGTTTTTTACTTTTACATTTCCTTGTTTTAATTTTCTTACTTCTCTTATTAAGAATATTGTTGCTAATATAAATGCTAATCCATCAGCAAAAGGTCCTGCAAATAAAACGCCTTGTAAACCTAGTATTTTTCCTAAAACTATCATTGCTGGTATTAAGAAAGCAATTTGTCTTGATATTGAAAGTATTGCACTTATTATGCTCTTTCCAATTGCTTGGAAGAATATTCCTGAAGGAATTTGTATTCCATTACAGATACATAGCATTAGATATGTTCTAAATGCTATACAAGCAAATTCCATGTAATTTGCGTCTCCACTACCAAATATTGATATTAATTTATCTGGTATTGTTTGGAATAATATAAATGCAAATGTACTAATTACAACACTTGAACCTAATACAATTTTTAATGTTGTTTTTACTCTGTCAAATTTTTTTGCTCCATAATTATATCCAAATATTGGTTGTGCTCCTGCAGCTATTCCTATTATAATACTATTTAATATTTGGCTTATTTTCATTACAATTCCTAAAACCGTAATTGGTATTTCTGAACCAAATTTTGATTCTGCTCCATATTTTCCTAGCAAATTATTTTCAGCAGCCATTACAAATACTATACTCATTTGGTTTATAAAACTACTTATTCCAAGCATTGTAACTTTTTTACCCACATTTGCTTTTATTTTTAATGTCTCTTTACTTAATTTTATTGATTTGAATTTTTTAACATATAATACGTTTAGTATAAATACTAAAATTTGACTTATTATAGTTGCTATTGCAGCTCCTTTAACTCCCATTTTAAATACGAATATAAAGATTGGGTCTAAAATTGTGTTTAATACTGCCCCTATTATCATTGTTGTCATTGAATATTTTGGGCTCCCATCTGCTCTTATTATTGAATTCAATGTTGTCCCTATCATTGAGAATGGTAATCCTATGGCTATTATTGAACCATATTTTAGTGCATATTCTCTTAATGCATCTGTACATCCAAACATATTTAATAATTGTGGTAAAAATATTAATGTAATAGCACAGAATAATACTGATATTATTGTAGCGATTGCTAATGCATTTCCTACACCTTTCGCTGCTTCGTCTTTTTTCTTTTCTCCTAGTTTTAGACTTAGATATGCTGATGCTCCATCTCCAAACATTAGTGAAAATGCTAAGCCTATCATTGTTAATGGGAATACTACGTTTGTTGCTCCATTTCCTAGATATCCTACTCCCCACCCTATAAAGATTTGGTCTACTATGTTATATAGTGAGTTTACTAATAGGGATATTATGCATGGGATTGAAAATTTTCTTATTAATTTTCCTATTTTTTCTGTTCCTAGCATGTTTTCTTCTTTTTCCAATTTTCTCTCCTTCTTTCTTTTTTTATTTTTGTCTGCAGTTGTTTTTGCTAGTTACCCTGAATTTCGTTAATTTCCATATTTTCTAGTTTTTTCCTGTAGTTGGGCGTAAAAATTCGTAAGTCCTTGTCTGGACTTACGTTTTACCTGCGCGACTTATCTATTATAACATACTTTTTGTTTTTGTGTAAGTGTTTTTTTTATTTTTTTATTTTTCAATTGTAGGTTAGTCAATCATTTGTCACAAATTATTTAAAATAAATACTTTGAGCACCTATATTGTAAATAACGATTC
>CAKPNF010000018.1 GCA_934168305.1 uncultured Clostridia bacterium
TCTGTAATTCTTGCTTTGCCTTTTAATTTTCTTGTTATTTCTTGCAATCTAGAAGATAATCCTTCAAAAGCCATTTGATTTCCTCCTTATACTAAACAATTTAATTCTTTTTTTACTGTTTCTAAGATATGTTCTACTTTTTTATCAGATGATGTTTTTTGTATTTTTGTTAGCTCTGATAAAACTTTCTTTAATGTCTCTTCTTGATTTAACATCCTTTTCATAAATGACAACTTTTCTTCATATTCGAAAAGTTTTTTCTCTCCCTTCTTTATTATGTCTCTAACAGCTTGTCTTGTTATGTTGTTATTTTCTGCTATTTCTGATAGTGACAAGTCGTTATTATAGTAGTCATTTAAGAATTCAAATTGCTTTTCAGTTAATAACTTACCATATAAGTCACACAATATACTTACTTTAACGTTTTTATCCATAACAACTACCTCTTTTAAAATGTAATGCTAATATACTTTACACCATTTTTGTGCATTTGTCAAGGGGTTTAGAGAAATTTCATGAGACAATTGGGACAGTCCTAATTTGTCTCACATTTTTGTCGATTTTTGTAAAACAATGTATTGATTTATTTTTTGACATAATTTAACAAGATAAATGAGACAAATTAGGACTGTCCCAACTGTCTCATCTTTCGATCTTTCTTTTTTGAACCATATAAGTAATTTTCGCAACAAAACTACTAGGCACAAAGTGACTAAAGAAAATACCTAACTTTACATCCAAACCAGGTATAATATAAAATTTCCCCTTAAGCAATTTCTTTATTGCAAAATTGGCAACACTATAACTATTAGCCTCTCTCATATGAAACTTAACGTTTGCAACATTATTAAAATTCGTATTTACTGGACCTGGACACAAAATACTGATTTGAACATTTGACTTTTCTTTTTTTAGTTCTTCTCTAATAGATTCTGAAAGTCTTACTACATACGCCTTTGTTGAATAATACGTTGCCATTAATGGCCCTGGCATAAATCCTGCAATTGATGCAACATTTAAAATCTTACCACTATTTTTTGCTTTCATATCAACTAAATATAATTTGGTCAAAATATGATATGCAATAATATTTGTTTTTATCATTGTCAATTCCTTGTTCAAATTTGTGTGTGTAAAGTTTCCGCAATCACCAAAACCTGCATTATTGATTAAGATATCCACATCTTTTACACTTTTGTGCAAATCTATACAATTTTGTTCTATTGATAAGTCCATTGATATTACTTGAGTTTCTATATTATTTTCTTTTCGCAATTCTTCTGTTAATTCATTTAATTTTTGTTCGTCTCTTGCAACTAATACTAGATTGTATCCTTTTTTGGCTAATATTCTCGCCATGTCTCTTCCTATTCCAGAAGATGCTCCTGTTATTAATGCTTTCATAAATTTCCTCCGTCCTTTTTTATAGTATTTTACCAAAAATGTTGTGCTTAAACAATAAATTTTATGAATTTTCTCTCAGCCACTTGTATTATGTAAAATGATATGATATAAATATATCATTAATTCATTTATTTAATTCTACTATAATTCTATAGTAAATTTTTCATTTTTATTGATTTTAATATTTTAAAATGCTATACTAAAGGAGGTGAAGCCTATTGCCTATAGTTTCACAATTTTATGGCATCATTATCAGTATGTACTTTAATGATACTGATAGACATCATTTACCACATATCCATGTACAATACGCGGAATATAGATGTAGTGTTGATTTTGATGGCAACATATTGTCTGGTACAATTCCCAACAAGCAAAAAAAATTAATCCTGGCTTGGATCGAACTTAGAAAAGAAGAATTAATTACTTTATGGAATATGCTACAATCTGGAAATGGTACTTTTACAATTGAGCCTTTAAAATAATATTTATGTTAGGGGGAATATAATATGGAAAATAAAATAGAAGAATTACCTATTGAAGTAAAACCATTAGAAGGATATTTACTTTATATAAAATTCAAAAATAATGAAGAAAAAATATATGATATGAAAGAAATGTTAAAATTTGATTATTATCAAAACTTAAGAATCAAAGAAAACTTCAAAAAAGTTAAAGTTTATGGAATAACTCTTAAATGGAATACTGGTGAAGATATTGCACCAGAAAAAATATATTTTAATAGCATACCTTTAAAAGATTATAAATTTGAAATAAAAGAAATGAGTTAAAAAATACGGACAAAAATGTGTATCCAAAACATTTTACAGTCCGTATTTTTATTAAAAATCCAACAATTCTATTTTTTACTAAATTTGTTCAAAACAATACCAACTTTATGTACAATTTCAGTAGAATGCTTATTAGCAATATCCTTACCAAAAGCCTTTCCACTAACTGTTAAAGCTGATACCAATGCACTTAATACAAACTGAATATTAAATGGTAAACTTAACTGAGTAGAAATTTTTATAGAAATCAACGCACTTATAGAACCACTTAATACCCCACAAATATCACCAATAACATCTGCACAGACATTAGCAACCTTAGACGCATTCTTTATCAATTTTATTGAATCTTTTGAACCTTTTACTTTTTTAGTTGCTTTTGCATGAAATTCTTCTTCATTTGCAACTGTAACAGCAACACCAATTATATCAAAAAATATTCCCAAAAATACTACTAATATTAAGATTAAAAGTGCTGGTATTAAACTTAAATTTGATACACCATTTGTTGATACATATGCAAATATAATTGATAATATAAATGTTAATATAAATGATTGTATAACCCATTTCATATTCGAGTATTCTTTTTTATTTTCTTGATTTTTTTTCATTAATAATTTTACCTCTTTTCATATTCTTGTTAATTTTCTATATAACTAATTTTTTCTATGTAAAAATTAAGACAAGCTCTAAGGCTTGCCAATAATTTCTAAATTAAAATATAGATGGTAAAAATCTAAGTAAATTTTACGGTTTAGGTCTGGTTGAATTTCTCTGCTTCCCGCTTAACATTACTGTTAGAACCGTTTCCGTTTAAGGGAACCAACTAAAATAATTTAGTCACCAGATCGCCACTTAAATCCGTACCTTAATCCCCAGATTTTCAAGCTTTTGATAAAGCAAACATTCTAGAAGTTTTCCTTGACATACTTTTACAAACTTACTAGTCTTTTTTGCAAGTACAATTTCATAACCTAAAACAAAAACAATTTGGCCAAAATAGTTAATGTCCACGACAAATTAATCCCAATATACTCACTCGAGACAGGCTACACTATGTATTTTGTGTCTTGGCACTCAACATAGGTTTAACTTAAATTTCTATTTAAGCCTCCGCGAAACTAGGGAATCACATATATGCCATTATATATTACCCTAACCTCTTTACTCCCTGGTTACACACAAAACTGGCATTTCGCGCACAAACAAGAAACTTCAACGATGTGCCCTTTAGTGGATTTTTAGCCCCACCCTCGCAAATTTAAGTACGACTAGAATAATGCACCATCAATTAATATTATAACTTATTTTGAAAAATATTCCAATTTCCTTTTAGACTTTTCTCTTGTCTTTAATTGATTTTAAGATTGTATTTTTTATATTTATCTTTGAATATCTCCCTTTTTCTCGCTAATTTGTAAATATTCTCTTTTTTACATTAGTACATTTCAATGTTGATAATACATTATTATTGCATACTTACATAATCAACAATATCTTGTACACATTTATCTAGATTTATATTATTAAATCTCTTTTTTATACCACTTTCCAATATTTTATTTTCTGAAAAATCTTTACTATCAGCCAAAAATCTTCTACACAACTCTTCATATTTAGGATTTTCCTGTTCCATTTCCCTTTTTAAAGCTCTTTCAAGTCTAATTCCATCATCAACTTCTATATAAATCGGAATAACATTTACACCTTCTTTATTTTTAAAATACTCCTTTACAGCATTATATGATTCTAGAGTCCCTTCCATTAGCAAATCTTTTTCAGATTCAAATTGCTCATCAGCAATAGTTGCATATGTCCAAGGTCCATAAATCGTATTATATACTCTATATTCTATGACTTTTTCTTTGTTTTGGTTTATATATCCTTCCATTTCTTGTTGTTTTAAAAAATAGTAATTAACACCATCTTCTTCCCCTGTCCTAATTGGCCTTGTCGTATACAATACATATGGTTTAACATCTATCTCTTCCTTTAACCTTTTATATATTGTATCTTTTCCAACAGAGCTTTTTCCAACAATATAAATTATCCTCATACTAATCTTCCTCTTCTTCCTCTTCCTTCTCTTCATCTTCTAACATCTTATTAATTGAATTCATTATATCATCCATATTATCATCAAAATCATCTTTAACTAAATTAAACACTATTAAATTCTCCCTTCATCTATATTCTAAAAATATTATACTATTTAGTTTTTTTTATTTCAATGGATTTCTTATAGATTTTTATTATCTTTTGTAGTAAAATATACCTACAGGAGGTTTACAATGAAAAAATTTGAAAATTACTCAGTTTCGCCAGGAAATTCAAATTGGGAAAAAGCCATAAAAAGAGAAACATCTTTATATCCAAGAAACAATGATATTAGAAATGATTTTGAAAGAGACTATACTAGAATAATACATAGCAATGCTTATAGACGATTAAAGCATAAAACTCAAGTATTCTTTTCACCAGAAAATGACCACATATGCACAAGAATTGAACATGTAACACATGTAGAATCAATAAGCTACACAATTGCCAAGTATTTAGGATTAAACACAGAACTTACAAAAGCAATTTCTGTAGCACACGACATTGGTCACAGTCCATTTGGACACGAAGGTGAACATATTTTATCAGAAATATCCAAAAGAGATCTAGGTTACCCATTTTGGCATGAAAAAAACGGTTTAGAATTTGTTGATAATATTGAACTTTTAGAAGATGATAATAAATGCCTACAAAACTTAGATTTAACCTATGCAGTTAGAGACGGTATTATATCTCACTGTGGAGAAATCGACGAAAACTGTTTAAAACCAAGAACAGAATACATTGATTTACATGACTACACTTATCCAAATCAATACGCACCATACACTTGGGAAGGTTGTGTTGTTAAAATCTCAGACAAAATTTCTTATATTTGCCGTGATATTGAAGATGCTATTACTCTAGGTATTTTAGATGAACATATTGATGAACTTTTTGCACTTTTAAACATAACATCAGAAAACGAACAAATAAATAATACAATAATAATTAATAATTTAATACGCGATTTATGTGAAAATTCTTCACCCGAAAAAGGTTTATGTTTTTCTAACGAATCTTTAGATTTATTAAATAAAATTAAAGAATTCAATTATAAAAATATATATTCTTGTAAAAGGATAAAACCTTCAACAAGATATTTTAATCTAGTTATCAATGAAATATATGATTTACTAAAATCAACCTATAATGGTATAAAAACTTTGGATAATTTAAAATCTTTAGCTACAACTTATCCAAAACTTGGTAATAGCTTTATTAATTTTATTTATAACTATTATGATTTTGGTAATAGAGAATTATTAAAATTAAAAAATAAAGTTTTATTTTCAATTGATAATGAGAAAGATTTTTATAAAGTTATTATCTACTATATATCAGGTATGACAGATAACTTTGCTATTGAAATTTATAACGAAATTATAAATTTCTAAAACCAGGGATTAAGGGGCCACCACTCCAAATCCCTGCAAAAAAGTTGGGATTTGGAGTGGTGGCCCCTTAATCCCGGATTTCTATAAAAAAGGAGGTAAATATTTTGAATTTAGAAGAACTATCTATAAAAGAAAAAATTGGTCAAATGATTATGATAGGATTAGATACAAATTATATAACAGAACGCATAACAAAAATGATATCAGATTATAAAATAGGAGGTATAATATTATACAGAAAAAATTTCAGCACTTACGACCAAATGATAAAACTGATAAATGATATTAAAACTCTGAATAAAAATAATAAAATTCCATTATTCATTGCTATAGATCAAGAAGGTGGAAGAGTAAATAGAATGCCTCCAGAAATAAAAAATCTACCATCCGCAAATAAATTAGCTTCTCTTAATAATATAGATATTATTAAGAGTTCAGCCAAAATAACAGGAACTTTATTAAAAAAATCTGGTTTTAACTTAAATTTCGCTCCGGTGTTAGATATAAAACGTTTTAATGATAACCACCCTATCGGTGATAGGTGTTATGGTGAAACCAAGGAAACAGTTTCTAAATATGGTATTGCTGTTATGAAAGAATTGCAAGAACAAAATATATTACCAGTTATAAAACATTTTCCAGGTCATGGTGCTACAAAACGTGACTCTCATTATTTACTACCAATAATTAATTCCAATATTGAAAACCTGCAAAATGAAGATATGTATCCTTTTGAACAAGCCATTAAAGAAGGAGCTGACGCAATATTGGTAGGTCATTTGTTAATAAAAAAATTAACTGGTATATATCCTGCATCATTATCAAGAAAATTCATTACGAATTACTTAAGAAAAAAATACAGATTTAAAGGTTTAATTATTACAGATGACTTAAAAATGAAAGCTATAAAGCTTTTATACGGCTCAGATTTAGCAGTAGAAAAAGCATTTAAAGCTGGAAACGACATTATAGTTTTTAGATTTAATAATAATGAAGAAAAACATGTTATTGACAAAATCACGAATCTAGTAAAAAAAGGAACAATTAAAGAAAGCCAAATAAATAGAAGTGTTAGAAGAATAATCAAAATTAAGGAAAAATACAATATTTCCGATGAATCTATTGATAATGATTTAGATATAGATAATCTAAATAAAGAAATTGAACAAATTAGAAACATATGTCTTTAATAAAAAAGAATCAAGTTTTTATCTTTAAATCTTGATTCTTTTCATTTTAAATCTATTACCTTTTATTTTATTTTCAATCCAATCTCTAAGAGATTTTTACTAATTTAACTGTTTTTTTTCTCCGTACACAAAAACTGTTTTCCATCTACAATTCTTGCAACCATCATTGAAGAAACATCGTCTCCAACAACATTTAGCACCGTTGCAGGCATATCAATTATTGTAGCAATTATTGTTAAAATAGGCAATACTGCAACAGGATAACCTAACATAGTTATAATTAACATTTCTGATATTGTTCCACCACCAATTGGAACAGCTGTTATTAATAAATTTGCAAGCAGTGCAACTCCTAAAACTCCCAAAACATCACCTGTCGTTGCTAAACTTGTTCCAAATAAACCTACTAAAAACATAATTTTAAATACTGAACCTATTATAGAACCATCTTTGTGAAAACTTGTTCCTAGTGGGATTGTTGTTTCAGCTATATCATCCGGCACTCCCATTTTCTTTGTTGACTCTATATTTATTGGGATGCATGCAGCACTTGAACATGTTCCCATTGCAGTAACTGTTGCTGGAATAACATTTTTCCAAAATACTTTTACTCCCTTTTTTCCACCAGCAATAAAAGCATACAAACTATACATTATGAAATAATATAAAACCGCAACAAGTAAATAAACAAAAAATGTTTTCAGATATCCAACTGCTATCGATGTACCAAAACTTCCTATGAATGATGCCATATAACTCCCAAGTCCTATTGGTGCATAATACATTATTATTTTCACTATATTTTCCATAACATTATTTGCTGATTCTAATACTTTTCTAAATGGCTCTCCTTTTTCTCCAGACATATTTATTGCAATTCCTACTATTATCGAAAATACTAATAATGCAATTATATTATCTTTTGAAAATAGTTTTGAAAAGTCATTTACTGTAAGTAATTTTACAGTTCTATCTGCAATTGTCATATCATCTTCGTTTGATGTTTCAGTATCATTTTCATTTTCTGCATTTTCCAATATTGCTCTAATCTGTTCTCCATCTTCGGTATTTATAAGTTTAACAAAATATGTACTTGCAAAACCTATTATTACCGCTACAACAGATGTTATAGCAAACACTAATAATACAGAACCAATTATTTTTCCTAGTCTTTTAGGTTGTTTCATTTTTGATATTGCTGTTGTAATATTTAAAAAAATCAGTGGGATAATTATAACTAATAATAGATTTAAGAATAAATCACCCAATGGGCTTAATACAGTTGCTTTTTCTTTAAAGATTATTCCTATGATGCTACCAACAATTATCGCAACTAAAAGTATAATTGTTGATTTGTAATTTGATAAAAATTTTTTCATAATACTACCTTTCCCTCCAAACTTTATTAATTAAAGTTTTTCGTTATCATAAAATAAAAAATTTGATTTTTTATTTTACAAATTTAGTTTAGGTAACTCGAAATATAATTATATTTCAAGGATTTTTTTCATTATATAATAAAAATATTCCAAATATCAAGTATTTAGAATATTTTTATTTAAATTATTTATTACTTTTGTTTTTTCGTAAAGTTCTAAAAAAATCTTTTAATATGTCTTCACACTCATCCTTCATAATTCCCTTTTCATACGCAACTTTATGATTAAACGTATAATCATCTAAAAGATTAAAAACAGAACCAACTGCACCAGTTTTTTCATCGCTTGCTCCAATATAAACTTTTTTAACCCTAGAATTAATCAAAGCTCCAGCACACATTGAACATGGTTCTAATGTTACATACATTTCACAATCTAATAATCTCCAAGAGTTAAGTTTTTTACTTGCCTTTTGAATAGCTAAGATTTCAGCATGTTTGGTTGTATCAAATTTGGTTTCTTTTAAATTATGAGCTCTTGCTATAATCTTTCCATCTTTCACTATTACTGCTCCAACTGGCACTTCTAATTTTTCATATGCTTTTTTCGCTTCTTTTAAAGCTTCTTTCATAAATTTTTGTTTATTATCCATTTTACAAAGTTCCTCTTAATAATATTGACCTTTTATAATTATATTTATCTCATCTTTATATAGAATTATATAATTAAACTTTACAAAAATCAAGTCAATATATAAAAATTAATAAAATTTCTTATTCTTTAATGCAAACTCTTTCAAATATTGCATTTGCAAATTATCTTCCAAAAATTTTTCCTCATCTGATTTGAATTTATTAGATGCTATCAACAACATCCATAAGAATAAAATAAAACTGATTAAAATAAAACTTGAAATAAATAAAAACATAGATACCTCTCTTTCTTTTAATATATTATTCCTTAGAAACAAAAAAATTACACCATTATTTACATAAAATTATATCATCAAATTAAATCCTTGTCTTAAAAAAATTGTCGAAAAAAAAAATTAAAGGTTCAAACAAACCTTTAATTTTTTATTTACATGAAGTTTTTAACTATTAATATTACTCCTATTGCTATTGCTGCAATTCCACCTATTAAAGAAAATAGTGCATTTTGATTTGATTTATTTACAAAATCTTCTTCTGATTTTGTTGTAACAATAAATGGTTTTTTTGAATCTTGAGGTTTTCCTATATGAATAGTATCACCAACTTTAAAAGCCTCTCCTAAAACATATAAATTTTGATTATCATTTATTGTTTTTTCTGTCATTCTGAATCCTGTTGTTTCTGCACCATATCTATTCCATGAAAACGAATTAAAATATCTGTAATTGCTTAAATTATTCTTTGGTTCAAATCTATCAAATGTTTTTGGTATATCTAAATTACAACCTGTTCCATTAATTTCTAAAACTACACTATCATTTGAACTACTATCTTTCATATTAATTTCTTGACTAGTTTTTTCATCTGAAATTGTGTTTTCTCTTTTATTAATTCTTGTTTGCATATTACCATTACTGTCACGATATTGTTCTCTCACTTCTATAACTTGTGATAAAGAAGATTCACAATAAGCAACTTTTCTATTAGAAAATGGTGTTTCTACTAATTCATTTGAAACAATATTACCTTTTAACTCAACATATTCTCTATATTCATTTCCTAATCCATTTGATTCCATTTGGTTGAACATCTCTTTTAACTCTGCAATAGATTTTGTTTGCATATATTTCATTTCTGTTGCTGTACTTTGAGCTTTTTTTCTAACATAAAATATTAGAGCCAAACCACCAACAATTAATGCAATTGGTATTAAAATATTCATTGTTATATATTCCTCCTATTATGAATTACCCATTTCTTTTTTTAATTTTTCTAATTCTGCATTAATACTATTCTCTTTGTCCATTTGAGCAAATGGATCTGTTGTAGATTCTTCAACTCCAGATATTTGAGCAAATGCATCAGCTTGTGATTCTTTTTGTTCAACTTTCTTTTCCATTTTATCCATTTTAGCAAATGCACTCTTGCTATCCATATTTCCTAATGTTTTAGCCATTTGTGATTTTGCATCAGCCATTTGACTTCTAGCAACTAACATAGCTTGTTTGCTTCTTGCCTCTTCTAATTTTTGTTTTAATATATCAACTTGATTTCTTATTTCATTTACTTGACTTTCCATTGATGATGTCATTTCTTGATATTGTGCAACCATATTATCTTGTTTTACTTTATTTTCTAATGCTTGTCTAGCCAAATCTTCATTTCCTTGTTCTAGACATGCTTTTGCTTTTGCTTGCCAATTAGCTGATTGTTCTTGAGCATTTTCTAATTGTTTTTTTACTTGGTTAAGGCTTCCCATTGCTGTTCCTAAACCTTGTGTTGATTTTCTTAATTGTTCCTCCATATCTATAATTATTTGTTTTACCATTTTCTCTGGATTTTCAGCTTTGTCGATTAAATCGTTTATATTTGATCTTATTAGATCACTCATTCTTTCTAATATTGCCATTTTAAATTCCTCCTAATAAATTATTTTTTCTTAAATAATGTTTTTAATAATAATCCTGCTCCTGCTGCAGCCATTCCAATAATTAAAATATATTCATACATTGATGTTGTAACGAAATATATTCTTATACTCATAATAATTGTTGCAACAATAAATATAACACCTAATGTAATTATTATTTTAGGTATTATTGATTTTGAATCGAAGAAATACCATATTATTCCTATAATTAATGGAACTGTAACAAGTCCTGATGAAAGGTCGAAACTTCCTATTCTCCAAATATACCAACTGCTACTTACCATTACTCTTTTGCTTAGTAAAAATAGTCCTAAACCTAAAAGAATAATTCCTAAAAAGAATTGTAATAATTCATTTTTACCACTATTATTGTCTGTTTTTGGAGCTTTTAGATTATTTATTTCGTCATTTATAGACTTATTCTCTTTATCTGACATATTCCCCTCCTTTTCTGCTTTTGTCTCACTTAGATTATAACATTAGTATTTTTTATTGTAAATAGTTTTTTAACTAATTAAAGGGTACTCCAAATTAAAGTACCCTTTTTTCTATTTAACATCTTTTAAATTATTATATTTAGAATATGTGAATACTCCTAGACCTACTAAAGATATGATTGTTACTACTAATCCAAATCCAATACCTGTTTTTGGTAATATTCCTTGTGCTGTTGTTGTATCTTTGTTAGTTGCACTAATATTTGTATTCTTATTATTATCTGATTTTTGTTGATTATCATTTTTGCTACTATTATTACTATTGTCATTTTTACTATCACTATTACTATTATCATTATTTTGGCCATCTTTATCACTTGAATTTTTATCTATTTTGTTAACTTCTCCAATTTCCAAAATAACATATCCATATATAGTTTTTGTATCATCAGCACTTCCTTTTAACCATAAATAATATAGTCCATTTTCAGCTGGTTTTTCATTGTTAAGTATTTCTCCCAGTTCAGGTTTATAGTCATCATCATAATATAGTCTCACTGATTTCCAACTAGTATCAGATAAACTTGGAAAACTTTCTTTTCCTTTTAATTTTAATCCTGATAAATCATGATTATTGTCAATATAATTATTTACAATATCTGCATCAGTTATTTTTTCCCATTTAAAGCTTATATTACTTGCTTTAATATTATATGCTGATGTAATTTCGTAAGCAGGATTTGTAAGTGCACCATCATACCATGTAGATTTAGTAACAGTAAAAGCCTTTAATAATGGCAAAGTTAAATCAACTTTATAATTTTCAAGTATATTAGTTTTTTCTCCAACTTTTCTAACAGTAATATATGCACTATCTGTTGATTTTAAAACGGCCAATTGATTGCTATTTCCACTTGAAATAGTAATTCTTATATTTCCTGTACTATATTCAGGAGCAGTTACATCATACCAATTAACTATTTCTGCTTCTTTACTTTTTTCAATTGCCCATTGATAACTTGCACCATCTTCCAATTCCAAATTTTTTATAATATAGTCTACTGAACCATTTGTTGAAGTTACAATTTTTTCAGATGTAACTGTTTTTTCAGATGTATCTGTCGCAGCATTAGAATAATTTGCTATTAGCAATATTGAACTAATAATTACTAATATTACCATTATAATCTTTATTTTTTTCATTTTTTCACCCCTTTTTTTACAATTATTGCTTTTTATTTTATCATCAAATCTTTTATTGTCAATGCAAGTTCATTTACATAAAGTACGATATATATATATATATATACAGCCAGAAGGCTTTGCGGTTTTATTTCGGTTTTATTACAATTACATTACTTTTTTATTACATTTAAATCAAAAAAGACAATACATTAAATGTATCGCCTTTTTAAATATCTTATTCAGTTACATCAGCAACTTCTTCAAGTTTTTTTTCTGTACTAATATGTGTATCTTGATATTTTTTCATACCAGTACCAGCTGGAATTAACTTACCAATAATAACATTTTCTTTTAATCCAACTAAATCATCAACTTTACCTTTAATTGCTGCTTCTGTAAGAACTCTTGTTGTCTCTTGGAATGACGCTGCTGATAAGAAACTATCTGTTGCAAGTGATGCTTTTGTAATACCAAGTAATACTCTATGTCCTGTTGCTGGACGTTTTCCTTCAGCAATTGCTTCATTGTTTTTATCTTCAAAATCATACATATCAACTAATGAACCTGGGAACATATCTGTATCACCATTATCTGCAACTCTTACTTTCTTAAGCATTTGTCTACCAATAACCTCAACGTGTTTGTCATTTATATCAACACCTTGGTTTCTATAAACTTTTTGAACTTCTGATGTTAAATATTCATAAACACCCTCTGGTCCTTTTAATTCAAGAACTTCTGATGGATTTATAGAACCTTCTATTAATGGTTGAGCTACTTCTACCATATCACCATCTTTAACTTTCATTTTAGAACCAAATGGAATTGTATATGTTTTAGAATCATCAGATGATGTAACAACAACTTCTTTCTTTTTCTTAGTTTCTTTAATTTTAACTTTACCTGCAATTTCAGAAATAATTGCAACACCCTTTGGTTTTCTAGCTTCAAACAATTCTTCAACTCTTGGAAGACCTTGTGTAATATCAGCTACACCAGCAACACCACCAGAGTGGATAGTTCTCATTGTAAGCTGTGTACCAGGCTCACCAATTGATTGTGCAGCTATAATACCAACAGATTCACCTATTGATACTAAATCTCTTCTTGCTAATCCCATACCATAACATTTTTGACATACACCATGTTTTGATCTACATGCTAGAACTGAACGTACTTCTAGTTTTTCAATTCCTGCATTAACAATTCTACCTGCTATTTCGTCTGTTATCATTGTATTTGTATCAACAATAAGTTCTTTAGTTTCAGGATCATACACATCAGCCACTACAAATCTACCAACAAGTCTTTCTTGCATTTTTTCAATTACTTGATTTCCATCTTTAATATCATAAACAATTAAACCTTCATGTGTTCCACAATCATGTTCTCTAACTATAATATCTTGTGATACATCAACTAATCTTCTTGTTAAGTATCCTGAATCGGCAGTTCTTAACGCTGTATCTGAAAGTCCCTTACGTGCACCATGGGCAGAAATAAAGTATTCTAGAGCATCTAGACCTTCTGCAAATGATGATTTAATAGGAATTTCAACTGCTTTACCTGTTGTACTAGCCATAAGTCCACGGATACCAGCAATTTGTCTTAATTGGTTCATATTACCTCTGGCTCCAGATTTAACCATCATATAAATTGGGTTTAAATCATCAAAGTTATCTTCCATTGCTTGACTGATTTTCTTTGTTGCATCTTCCCAAACTTTAATTACTGAGTTATATCTTTCTTCATTAGTAATTAAACCTCTTGCATATTGTTTTCTAATTGTTTCAATTTGTTTATCTGCTTCCGCTAATAATTCTTTTTTAGCTGCAGGTACTTTTACATCACTCATAGAGAATGTAATACCAGCAATTGTTGAATATTTAAATCCTAATGATTTTACATAGTCAATTACTTCTGCTGATTCAACAACACCATGTACACTAATTACTCTTTCAATTATTTGTCCCATATTTTTCTTTACAACTGGGAAACTAATTTCATATTGGAATGGATCTTCATTTCTATCTATAAATCCTAAATCTTGTGGTATACCTTGGTTAAATATAATTCTACCAACACTTGTTTCGATTTTTTTAGATTTCATTTCTCCATTTATTTCTTTTGTTATTCTAACAAATATTTTAGCATGCATTCCTACATCATGATTTTCATATGCCATTATTGCTTCATCAGGGTCTTTAAAGTATTTTCCTTCACCTTTTTCACCATCAAGAGTCATTGTTAAATAATAACTTCCTAAAATCATGTCTAGTCTAGGTACTGCAACTGGTTTACCATCTTGTGGTTTTAATAAGTTATTTGTTGCAAGCATTAAATATCTTGCTTCTGCTTGTGCTTCTGGTGATAATGGTAAATGCACAGCCATTTGGTCACCATCGAAGTCAGCATTGAAAGCTTCAC
This sequence comes from uncultured Clostridia bacterium, assembly GCA_934168305.1. Taxonomy (GTDB): domain Bacteria; phylum Bacillota; class Clostridia; order TANB77; family CAG-508; genus CAG-269. Next base: position 14,897 of record CAKPNF010000018.1, read on the forward strand.
AAACTAATGGGTGAAGTTTTATTGCTCTACCTTCAACTAGAACTGGTTCAAATGCTTGAATACCAAGTCTATGTAGTGTAGGAGCACGGTTTAACATTACAGGATGGTCTTTTATAACATCCTCTAATATTTCCCATACTTCTGGTCTTAATCTTTCAACCATTCTCTTAGCATTTTTTATATTTTGCGCAATTCCTCTACCAACTAATTCCTTCATAACAAATGGTTTGAATAATTCAACAGCCATTTCCTTTGGAAGTCCACATTGATAAATATTAAGTTCTGGTCCAACAACTATAACTGAACGTCCAGAATAGTCAACCCTCTTACCTAATAAGTTTTGACGGAATCTACCTTGTTTTCCTTTTAACATATCAGATAAAGATTTTAAAGGTCTATTTCCAGCTCCTGTTACTGGTCTACCTCTTCTACTATTGTCAATTAAAGCATCTACAGATTCTTGTAACATACGTTTTTCGTTTCTTACAATTATTTCTGGAGCACCTAATTCTAATAATCTCTTTAATCTGTTATTTCTGTTAATAACTCTTCTATATAAATCATTTAAATCAGATGTTGCAAATCTACCACCATCTAATTGAACCATTGGTCTTAATTCTGGTGGGATTACTGGTACAACTGACATTATCATCCATTCAGGTCTTGTATTAGAAAGTCTAAAAGAGTCAACTGTATCCAATCTTTTTACAAGTTTACTTTTCTTTTGCTCACTTGCAGTTTCTAATTCTTTTCTTATTTCTTTAGATAGTTTATCTAAATCAACTTTTTCCAATAATTCTTTTAAAGCTTCTGCTCCCATTCTTGCTTTAAATGAACCTCTACCAAATTTTTCTTCTGCTTCATGATATTCTTTTTCTGTTAAAACTTGGCAATTCATTAAGTCTGTTGTTCCTTTATCAACAACTATATAAGAAGCAAAATATACAACTTTTTCTAGATTTCTTGGTGAAACATCTAGAATTAAAGCTATTCTACTTGGTATGCCTTTAAAATACCAAATATGAGCTACTGGTGCTGCAAGTTCAATATGTCCCATTCTTTCACGTCTTACTTTAGATTTTGTTACTTCAACACCACATCTATCACAGACAATTCCCTTATATCTAACTCTTTTATATTTACCACAATGGCATTCCCAGTCTTTTGTTGGTCCAAATATTCTTTCACAGAAAAGACCATCTTTTTCTGGTTTTAATGTTCTATAATTTATAGTCTCTGGTTTTTTTACTTCACCTTTTGACCATTCTCTTATTTTTTCATCTGATGCAATTCCTATTTTTATTTTATTAAAAATATCTAATTCGTCCACTATTTTTCCCCCTATAATATTTTTTTGGGTAATTGTAAAACAGCTTCAGAGCTCTATCCCCCGCTCTTGCAAATTACTTCCGTCGGCTCCTCACTTTTTACAATTTATTAAATTATTCAATAATATCATCATCATTATCAAGATTATCATTAGCTAAATCATTATCAAAAATAGCCTCATCATCTTCATCGCCTAAATCATCAAAAAGTTCATCACTATCTTCAACCTCTTCTTCATCTAATAAAACATCATCGTTAACATCTTCGCTGTAGCCATTTGACAAATCATCTTCGGCAACAACTTCTTCTTCAGATAAATATTTTTTATCTTTTTCGGGATCATATTCGATTCCATCTTCAATATTTTCTTTTAATTCAAGTTCTTCATTATTTTCAGAATATAAACGTACATCCAATCCTAAAGATTGTAATTCTTTAACAAGAACTTTAAAGCTTTCTGGTACTCCTGGTTCAGGAATATTTTCGCCCTTAACAATAGCCTCATATGTTTTAACTCTACCTACAACATCATCAGATTTAACTGTTAGCATTTCTTGTAATGTATAAGCCGCACCATATGCCTCTAATGCCCAAACTTCCATTTCTCCAAAACGTTGTCCACCAAATTGTGCTTTACCACCAAGAGGTTGTTGTGTAACTAATGAGTATGGTCCAGTTGAACGAGCATGTATTTTATCATCTACTAAGTGATGTAGTTTTAACATGTACATTACACCAACTGTGATTGGTTTATCAAATGGGTCTCCAGTTCTACCATCATATAAAATTGATTTACCATCTGGACTCATTCCAGCTTGTTGTAATAATTCCTCAACATCTTCTTGTGTTGCACCATCAAATACTGGTGTTGATACGTGCCATCCTAAAGCCTTAGCAGCTCCACCTAAGTGAACTTCAAGTATTTGACCTAAGTTCATACGAGATGGTAGTCCTAATGGGTTTAATAAGATGTCTATTGGTGTACCATCTGGCATAAATGGCATATCTTCTTCTGGTAATACTCTTGAAATAACACCTTTGTTACCATGACGTCCAGCCATTTTATCTCCGACTGATATTTTTCTTTTTGTAGCTATATAACATCTAATTATTTGATTTACTCCAGGTCCTAATTCATCTGAATTATCTCTAGTAAATATCTTAACATCTACTATTGTTCCAGCTTCTCCATGAGGTACTCTTAAAGATGTATCTCTAACTTCTCTAGCTTTTTCACCAAAGATAGCTCTTAATAATCTTTCTTCAGCTGTTAATTCTGTTTCTCCTTTTGGAGTAACTTTACCAACTAAAATATCTCCTGGTCTAACTTCTGCACCAATTCTGATAATTCCGTTTTCATCTAAGTCTTTTAATACATCGTCACCAACATTTGGTATATCTCTTGTTATTTCTTCTGGTCCTAATTTTGTATCTCTACATTCACAATCATATTCTTCAATATGAATTGATGTAAATACGTCTTCTTTTACTAATCTTTCATTTAAAAGAATAGCATCCTCATAGTTGTAACCTTCCCATGTTGAGAAAGCAACTAAACAGTTTTTACCTAAAGACATTTCTCCATCTTTAGTTGATGGTCCATCGGCTATGCTATCACCTTTTTTAACTATTTCACCTTTTTTTACTATTGGTCTTTGGTTAATACATGTACCACCATTTGTTCTCTTAAATTTACGTAATTTATGTACTACTGTTTTTCCATTATTATATTTAACTGTTATAGCGTCACCAGTAACTTTTTGAACAACACCATCATCTTCAGCTAATATTAATATTCCTGAATCTTTAGCAGCTCTATATTCTATACCAGTACCAACTATTGGTCTTTCTGTTATCATTAAAGGAACTGCTTGTCTTTGCATGTTTGCACCCATTAATGATCTTTTTGCATCATCATGCTCTAAGAATGGAATCATTGCTGCAGCTATAGAAACTAATTGTTTTGGTGAAACATCTACATATTGAACTCTATCTTTTTCAACTTCAATGATTTCATTTCTATATCTAACTCTGATTCTGTCATTAATAAATTCACCATTGTCATTCATTGGTTCAGATGCTTGAGCAATTATATAATTATCTTCTACATCTGCACTCATATATTCAACTTCATCTGTTGC
>CAKPNF010000019.1 GCA_934168305.1 uncultured Clostridia bacterium
CAGGAATTGATAAAGAAAATAGAACAATTAATAAACCAGTATTAATGTATGGAGTAATAATTTCAATTATGTATATAGTATATCTATACATAATAGAAAAAACTAGTATATATAGATATGTTATATATATAGTAGCATTTTTAATAATCTTACTATTAGACACAATTACACTAAAAAAGCATGCAAAAAACAAATATACATATTCAATAATAATGGTTATTATAATAATGACAATTTTCACAGGAGAATATGTAACATATTGTACAATAATGGCAACACTATTTGCAATTTTAATTAATTTACTTATAACAAAAATCAAAACTTCAAAAACAAAAAGAATAAGTCAACAAAACAAAAAAATGAGACTAGGATTATATTTATCAATATTTAATATATTGTATTTTATAATAATCTTATCATATTGCAAATTTATATAAGTTCTTATTTTATAATGAACGGAGTGATAAAGTGAAAACAACAAAAATGCATATAAAAGAAGAAAAAGGATTTACAGGAATAGATATAGCAATATCTGTAATAATAATCACAATTTTTATTGCAATTATTGCAAATTTAATTTCAAATATAAATTTAACATCTGAAGATACCAAAAGAAAAACAATTGCGACATCATATGCAGTACAACAAATGGAAATAATAAAGGCTCAAGGATATATAGAAAATTACGAAGATAAGGGTATTGATAAAGAAGATACAATAGTTGATGAAGATATTATTAACAAAGACGGAAATTTTACAGGATATCATAAAAAAGTAACAATAAAAGATTATACACTTATAAAAAATGACTCTAAAGCACAAACAAATTTAGTAAAAGAAATAACTGTACAAATTTCATATAAATTAGCAGGAAAAGATGAAAATATAGAAATCTCAACATATATAAAAAAGGAGTAAATTATGAAAAATAATAAAGGTATAACTTTAACTTCTTTAATTATTTATGTAATAGGAATGACAATTATGGTTGGAACAATTGCAACACTTACATCATTTTTTTATAAAAACATAAATATTGGAAGTATAAATAACGATACTACACAATATACCAAATTTTCTAGTATATTTTCAGAGGAAATTAATAGGAAAGATAATTCAGTGGTAAAATGTAAAGAATTAAGAAATGATGAAACAAGTTATATTATATTTTCTAGTGGAAATCAGTATACTTTCAATAAAAATAGCAAATCAATATATAAAAATAATATAAAAATATGTGAAGATATTGAAAAATGTGGGTTTTCATACACTTTTGTAGATTCAAAGTATAAAATAACAGTTAGTTTTAAATCTGAAAGCATTGATATGACTGGAGACAATGCTGTAACATATAGTCTATAGAAAACAAAAGAAAGGATGTGTTTACTATATGGATATGAGAAGAAGATTACCAATAGGTGTCGAACTAGTAAGAAGAGGAATTGTAACTGAAACTGATATTGAAAAAGCATTAGAATATCAAAGAGAACATCCTAGTGCTAAATTAGGTGATATATTGCATATTTTAAATGTATGTGATGCAGAAATATTAATACAAACAATAGGAGATATATTAGGAGAAAAGGGAATAATATTAACATCAAATACAATAAAAATAAAACCAACAGACTATCTTTCAATAGAAAATTGTAAAAAATATAAATGTATACCTTTTGAAGTAGAAGGAAGTAAAATCAAAATATGTTTTACAGATAAAATGACTGGTGGAAAAACAGATCCTGTAAAAATGCTACTGTTAAATAGAGGGCTTGTTATGGAGCCATACATAACTTTTGAAAATGATATAGAAAAAATCTTAGATTCATTAGAAGGTGACAAAAATAAGGACATAACAAAAACAACAACAGCAACTGGTTCAATGGTTGAATTAGTAGACAGTATTATAAGAACAGGAATGGAAAAAAGAGCAAGTGATATACATATAGAACCTTTATCAAATGAAATTAGAGTTAGATATAGAATAGACGGAGAGTTATTTACGGCAGCAAAAATTGAAAAAGGAAAACAACAACAAGTAATTGGAAGGTTAAAGGCTATATCAAATATGCACCAAGAAAAACAGGAAGCACAAGATGGAAGAATTTTATTATATGATGATTATAATATCCGTGTTTCATCACAACCTAATGTATGTGGAGAAAAATTTGTTTTAAGACTGTTAAAGAAAAATGAAGATATCAGAAATATATTTGAATTAGGATATCCTGGAACAGAAAATGAATTTAAAAAGAGCTTTAATAAAAAGAACAGTATAACAATTATAGCAGCTCCAACAGGTGCAGGAAAAACAACAACATTATACAGTATAGTTGATTATTTAAATTCACCAGAAATAAATATTACAACAATTGAAGACCCTGTTGAAATAAGAATTGATGGATTAAATCAAATAGAAATAGGAAATAAATCAACATTTTCAGGAGCATTAAGAACAGTTTTAAGACAAGACCCTGATTTAATACTACTTGGAGAAATTCGTGATCAAGAAACAGCCGAAATAGCTGTACAAGCTGGACAAACAGGTCATTATGTATTATCTACAATACACACAATAGACTCAATTGAAGTAGTAAACAGATTAAGAAAAATGGGATTATCAGATTATGATATAGCAAGTACATTAGCAACAGCCGTATCACAAAGATTAGTAAGAAGAATCTGTCCTAACTGTAGAAGAGAAAGAGAATTTACAGAAGAAGAAAAAAATATAATTTCTAAAATTGCTAATAAATATGGTGAAGAAATAAATTTTGATAATTTAAAAACATATGATGCTGTTGGCTGTGAAAAATGTAATAATATTGGATATTATGGAAGAATAGGTATATTTGAAACATTAGATATAACTGATGAAATAAAAGAACTTATTGTAAAAGGAGCATCTACAATTGAAATAAGAAATAAAGCAATAGAACAAAATTATAGACCATTAGTTGTAGATGGAATAAACAAAATATTACATGGAGATACAACATTAGAAGAATTAAATAGACAATTAATTCTATATTAACAAAAGAAGGGGGAAGTTTGTCATGAATATGGACAAAATTTTAGATATAGCTATAGAAAAAGACGCATCAGATGTACATCTAATATCAGGTAATAAACCAATGCTTAGAATATCTAGAGAATTAGTTCCAATAGAGGAAATGGATGTTTTAACAGATGATGATATGAATGAAATGTATGATTATTTAGTAAGAGGTAATATTGATAAAGATGAAGTATTCAATACTACAAGAAAACTAGATACATCATATGAATATAAAAATATTCGTTTAAGAGTAAATATATCATTGTCAAATGATGTGCCATTATGTACATTAAGACTTATAAAAAGTACATTACCTCCATATGAATCATTAGGATTACCAGATATTATAAGAAGAACAACATATCAACCACAAGGTTTAATATTAGTAACAGGAAAAACAAACTCAGGTAAAACCACAACATTAAATGCTTTAATAAATGAGATAAATGAAACACAAAATAAAAAAATATTAACACTAGAAAACCCAATAGAATATAAACATACTTCTAAAAAATCTTTGATAGTACAAAAAGAAGTAGGAAGAGGAAGAGACTCATTAACATTTAGTGATGGTGTAAAAAATTCATTAAGAGAAGATTGTGATATTTTAGTAATAGGAGAAATTAGAGACAAAGTAACAATGGAAGCTGCAATTGAAATGGCAGAATCAGGACATTTAGTAATAGGAACATTACACACAAAATCATGTGCAGAAACAATAGATAGAATGATAAACTTTTATGAAGTAAGAGATCAAGGAAGCGTAAAATATTTATTATCATCATTATTGAAATTAGTAGTATCACAAAGATTATTAAAAGGTAGAAATGGAAGCCTAGTATTAGTACCTGAAGTAATGGTTGTAGATAATATAGTTTCAGGAATAATAAGAAAAGATAAAATAAGCGTATCTGAAATAGAAGATGCAATTCAAAGTTCAGATAAAGGAAGTATAGGATTAATAAATTCAATAGCAACATTATTTGTAGAAGATAAAATAACATTAGAACAAGCTAAAGCACAAATAGAAGAAAAAAATATTGAAATTTTAAATAGAACCATAATGCAAATGAAAATAAGAAGAGACAATAACAGACAATAAAATAGGAGGTGTTATTAGTGCCTACATATGTATATAAAGCAGCAACTAGTTCAGGATTAATTGTAAGGAACAGAATTGAGGCCGCAAGCAAACAAAGCTTATTAAGAGCATTAAAAGATAATGATTTAATGCCAATTACAATAGAACAAGTTGCATATTCTGCTAAAAAGAAAAAAGTTAAAAAGAAAAACATAAAAGACATAGAAGAAATAATGAAAAATGTAAATACAACACAAATAAATACCAAAAAAACATCAACAACAAGAGAAAAGATAAATATGTATTTATCAAAAACTGAAAAAGTAACAAATAGAGATTTAGTTATATTTACACAAAACTTCTATTTACTAAAAAAAGCTAACTTCAACAACATACATGCTCTTAAAACAATAATGGAAAGTACAGAAAACATCACATTTAAAGGTGTCATAGAAGACATTCTAGCAGGAGTTGAAGCTGGTGAAAATATGTATACAACAATGGAATATTATTCAGATATTTTCCCATATATATATATAAATATGATTAAAGTAGGAGAATTATCAGGATCACTTACAAATTCATTAGAACAAGCAGTAGATTATTTGGAATCATCAGAAGCATTAAACAAAAAAATTAAAAAAATATTAGTGCCAAATATAGTTCAATTTGTAGGGTTATTAATAATGCTTTTCGTTGGAACAATTGTAGCAATACCAGCAATTCAAAATGTATACGATTCATTTGGATCAGATGCAAAATTACCAGCCATAACAATATGGTTTCAAGGTGTAGTAAATTGGCTTATAGCATATTGGTATATACCTGTAGTAATAATAGCAGCAATAATAGGAGTCATAATATTCTATATTAACACTCCAAAAGGTAAATATAATTTTGACTATTTCAAATATAAAATGCCAATATTTGGACAACTTATATTCGCATTAGATTTTTCAAGATTAATGAAAGCAATGCTTTTGAACTTAAATAATGGAATGAGAATACAAGAAGCAATCGAAGTAAGCAAAAACGTAGTACAAAATTATGTTATGCTATCTATTATAGAGACATCATTAAACAATATAATTATAGGTGATTCATGGATAGAACCATTTGAAAAATCAGGTTTAGCTAAACCAATGATAACAGAGATGCTAAAAATTGGTATGCAAACAGATTTAGCTGAGATGATGGAAAAACTAGTGGAATATATGGAAATTGATATAGACAACATAATGCAAAAAACAATAAAAGTTTTACCAGAAGCCGTATACTTAATTGTAGGAGTTGTTTTAATATTCTTTGTACTAGTAGTATTAGTACCATGTATCCAAGTTTATATGGGAGATTGGCTATTTTCAGCAGCAAATATATAATAAAAAAGGGATTAAGGGGCCAGGACTCAAAATCCCTTCTTTTAGGAGAATAAATATGAAAATTGGAATTGATTTAGGTGGAAGTCATATTGCAATAGGTGTAATAAATAATGAAGGTTTTATATTAGAAAAAGTTGAAAAAAGGCTTTTATCAAAAGAAAAGAAAAACATAAAGACAGCAATAGAATGTTATATAATAGAGAATGTAAAAGAATTAAATAAAAAATATAAAATTACTGAAATGGGAATAGCAGTACCAGGAACAGTATCTGGAACAGAAATAATAAAATCAGTAAATTTAAATGTAAAGAATTATAATTTAATAGAAAATCTAAAAATGCAAATAGATTTACCAATGAAAATGAGAAATGATGCAAAATGTGCTGCAATAGCAGAAAGTAAAATAGGAGCTTTAAAAGATTATAAGAGAAGTATATTTTTAACATTAGGAACAGGAATAGGAGGAGCTGTTATTATTAACGGGAAACTTCTTGATACAGGAGAGTTGCCAGGCTGTGAATTTGGACATATAATAATTCAAAAAGATGGAATAAAATGTAATTGTGGTAACAGTGGATGTTTTGAAAAATATGCATCAATGAAAGCTTTAAAAAATAATCTAAGAAATTCATTAGGTCTTGATGAAAATACAAGAGGACAAGAATTATTAGATATGATAAGAAAAAATGGAGAAGATAAAAGAATTAAAAAGATTGTTGATGAGTATATTGAGTATTTAAGTATAGGAATGTCGAATTTAATAAATATTTTTGAGCCGGAAGCTATTGGAATAGGAGGAAGTTTTGTATATTTTTCAGACGTTTTATTAGAAAAACTAAAAAATAATATACAAAACAAAGAATATTTATTTAATAATAGAAAAGAATTAATAATAGTACCAGCAGCACTTGGTAATGATGCAGGTATTATAGGTTCTACAATGTAGCAGGTTTTAAAAGGAGAAGAATATGGATATCAATAACAAGAAAGCAACAAGGCAAAGTTATGGAGAAGCCTTAGTAGAAATAGGAAGAGAAAATGGGAATATTGTTGTATTTGATGCAGATTTATCTACAGCAACAAAAACAAATCTATTTGCAAAAGAATTTCCTAATAGATTTTTTGATATGGGAATTGCTGAACAAAATATGATTTCAACAGCAGCAGGTATGGCAACATGTGGAAAAATTGCATATGCAAGTACATTTGCCATGTTTGCTGCAGGTAGAGCTTATGATCAAATAAGAAATAGTGTATGCTACCCAAATTTAAATGTTAAAATTTGTGCAACTCATGCTGGAATAACAGTAGGAGAAGATGGTGCTACACACCAAATGATAGAAGATATATCATTAATGAGAACTATACCTAATATGACTGTTTTATCTACATCTGATGATATACAAACTAAATGGGCGGTAAAAGAAATAAGCAAAATAAAAGGCCCTGTTTATCTAAGGTTATCAAGACTAGCAACACCAATTATATATGACGAAAATCAAAAATTTGAAATAGGAAAAGCCATTCAAATTGGTGATGGTACAGATGGTACGATATTTGCTACAGGAGTAACTGTTGCAGAAGCAATAAAAGCACAAGAAAATTTGAAAAGTAAAGGCATAGATGTTAGAGTAGTGGATATTCATACGATAAAGCCTATAGATAAAGAAATGATTATAAAGTGTGCAAAAGAAACTAAGAAATTAATTTCTATTGAAGATCATAATATTATTGGTGGTTTGGGTTCAGCAATTTCTGAAGTTTTAACGGATGAATATCCAGCAACACTTATAAGATTAGGAATAAAAGATACTTTTGGGAAATCAGGAAAGGCTGAAGAATTGATGAAGTATTTTGGAATAACAGCAGAAAAAATTGTAGAACAATTAGATAAAAATATGTAATTTATAAATCTATAGCTTATAATATGGTAGTAAAGGAGAAGAGGATGAAAACAAAAGGAATAACATTAGTTTCGCTTATTGTTACAATAGTTATTTTATTAATATTAGCAGGAGTAACTATATCTGTTATAACAAATACAAGTTTATTGAAAAAAACTGAAGAATCAAAAGAAGAGACAAACAAAAGTAGTGCAATAGAAACAATGAACCTAAAAATAACGAATATTCAAATTTCAAGTTATGCTGAAGGACAAAAATTACCAACACTACAGTATGTTGCTGACAAGTTATGTGAAGATAATGAGATGGAATATGTTTTACTAGAAAGCAAAAAAGAAGCAAGTCTGGAAAAAATCAAAGTTAATGAAGGAAATTCAATATTTACAAAATTAAAAAACTATTCATATGAATTTGAAATAAATAGTAAATTGCAGTTAGCCAGTATTAATGGTGTAAAAGTATCATATGATAATAACAATAACAACAATAATAATACTTTAACAAACAGTGATGTATTCAAATCAATTGATTTTGAAATAGATGAAGAAAAGCAAGGAATTAAAATAAACATAAATCCAGAATATAATGAAGGAAAAAGTAAAGATGATGCATATTTGTATATCTTACTTGTTGATGGAAAATGTGTAAATTATAGTGAAAATAATGAATTGATATATAGTGAATATAAAGCAAATACTACATATAAGTTGGATGTATTAGCTATAGATAAAAAAGGAAATAGTTATAAAGAAAGTAAAGAAATCACAACTTCAGACTATGTATTTACAAATAAGTTACTGGAATATCCAATAATAACAGCAAATGGCGTATGTAATGTTAAAGTAGAATGTAAACAAGATGATAGTAAAAGTTATTATATTTTTGATAGAAACATGGGAAATGCGACAAATGCCAATGCAATGCCAATAGCAGCTTATGATGGAGATTCAACAACTTATGCTGGACCATATAATACAACCTCAAAATATTTGAGTATAGATTCAAGTGCAGTAGGCAAAAAAATAACAATAAACAGTAACGGAAGTTATCAGTCATATCGATTAGGATTATATTCAGATTACTCAACATTTAAACATTATGGAGATACACGAAAAACAAGTTTTTCATGTACATTGCCTGATAATGCAGAACAATATTTATTTCGCTGTTATGGAAATGAAAGCTGTAAATTTTACGAAATAACTGTTAGTGATTAAATATAAAAATAACGAGATTAATAAAAAAATATCTATATAAAAAAGAAAATGTATTCTATTTTTGTATAGATATTTTTTATAATATAATTGTAACAAATTGTAAAAAATTTCTAGTGAATTTTTAGTGAAAAGTATTGCAAAAAAACACTTTTATTGATATGATTTAAAAGAAAAAGAATATACAATTTTAATGTAAGATTATGGCAAAAAATAAGAGTTAATATCAAAAGAATTATAAAATTTTGAATGGCGATGAACGAGCGAAGCGAGAGAAAGGGAAGAAATAAAATGATAGAATTTAGAAATGTATCAAAAACATATGACACAGGAACAAAAGCAGTAAAAAATGCTAACTTTGTAATAGATAAAGGAGAATTTGCATTTTTAGTTGGAACATCAGGAAGCGGAAAATCAACACTAATAAAATTAATATTAAAAGAAGAAGAACCAACATCAGGAAATATAATAATAAATGGAAAAGATACAACATTTTTAAAACAAAGTAGAGTACCATATCTAAGAAGAAGTATGGGAGTAGTATTCCAAGACTTTAGACTATTACCAGACAAAACAGTATATGATAATGTGGCATATGCAATGTACATAGTAAGAGCAACACCAAGACATATAAGAAGACAAGTACCAATGGTATTATCATTAGTCGGACTAAGTGGAAAAGCAAAAATGTATCCAAATGAATTGTCAGGAGGGGAGCAACAAAGAGTAGCATTAGCAAGGGCACTAGTAAACAATCCATCAATGTTAATAGCAGACGAGCCAACAGGAAACTTAGACCCAGATACAGCTTGGGACATAATGAATCTATTAAATGAAATAAATATGAGAGGAACAACAGTAGTTGTAGCAACACATGCAAAAGATATAGTAGATAAAATGAAAAAAAGAGTAATTCATATAAATAAAGGCGAAATAGTAAGAGATGATAAAAAAGGTGGTTATGATTGTGAAATATAATAGATTTGGATATTTAATAGGTGAAGGTTTTAGTAACGTATTTAAAAATAAAAAATCAACAGGTGCATCACTAATGATAATGTGTGCAACAATGATAATATTTGGAATATTTTTAATGCTTGGAGAAAATATAAACCATTTTGTAGATGATATTAAATCAGAACAAGGATTTCAAGTTTTTTTAGCAAAAGATGCAACAGACAGTCAAATTCAAGAAGTTGGAGATAAAATAAGAGCTCTAAATGGAGTAAGTACAGCAGAATTTAAAGGCAAAGAATATGCAATGAACTTTATGAAAGAAAAATTTGGGGATAAAGCTGAGTTACTAGATGGATATGATTATGATTTTTTCTCAACATCATACATAGTAACATTAACAGACCTAAGATTAAGCAAAAATATTCAAAATGAAATATTGCAATTTGAAAATGTAAAAAAAATTACAAGTAGTGATGAAACAGTTACAACATTATTAAATGTAGCAAATGGAATAAAAATAATTACAGGAGTTATATTGATATTATTAATAATTATTTCAATATTTATTATATCAAATACAATAAAACTAACAGTACATGCAAGAAGAAAAGAAATATCAATAATGAAGTATGTTGGTGCAACAAATAGTTTTATAAGATGGCCATTTATAGTTGAAGGTATGATAATAGGAATTCTTTCAAGCTTAATATCAATAGTAATTATTGGTGGAGCATACAGTATACTAGCAGAACAAGCTGTAAATTCAACATTTATGATAAAAATAGGATTAAGCTTATTAAGTTTTAAAGACATGATTTCATCAATAATAGTTGTATACATGTTATTAGGAATAGGAATAGGAGCTTTAGGAAGTGTAATCTCAATGAGAAAATATTTAAAAGTATAGAAGGAGAAAACATGCGTAAAAATTTATGTATTGTTTTAATCTTACTAATTTGTTTTGTTACAACATATACATATGCAGAAAACGAAAATGAAAACAGTACAACAAATTTGCAAACACAAGATTTACAAACACAAAGAGATGAAATACAAAATAAGTTAAGTGAAGCTAATGGAGAGTTAAATGAAGTACATAGCAGTTTATCCGAAAATTTACAACAAGTAGAAAAATTGGACGAAAAAATTTCATCATCAGAACAACAATTACAAGAACAAGAAAGTAAGATTACAGAATTAAAAAATTCTATTAATGAAATAGAATCAGAATTAAATACAGTAACAGAAAAATATGAAAGACAGAGAAAATTGTTTGAACAAAGACTAGTGGCAACATATGAAGCTGGAGAAACCCAATATTTGGATATATTGTTAAAATCTAAGAGCCTTTCTGATTTTCTATCTAGTTATTATTTAATAACAGAATTAGCAGAATTAGATAATGATTTAATAAGCGAATTAGAAGAAAAAAAGAAAACTATAGATTTATCAAAGCAAAAATTAGAAAATGAAAAAGCAGAATTGGCAACAATAATAGAAAGCCAAACAAGGTTATCAAGAACATTGCAAAATACAAAAAAAATAAGAGAAAGTTTTATAGAAAAACTTTCAGAAGAAGAAAAAAATTTACAAACAAAGATAGATGAAATAAATACACAATATGAAGTTATTAATAAACAAATTCTTGCATTAGCACAACAAGGAATTGATACAGCATACATAGGAGGAGAATTGGCATGGCCAGTTCCAGGATATACCAGAATAACATCAAAATATGCTATGAGAGTACATCCAATAACAGGACAATATAAATTACATACAGGTGTAGATATAGGAGCACCAGAAGGAGCAAATTTTGTTGCAGCAAATGACGGAATAGTTACAAAGGCAGAATATAATACTGCATATGGAAATATGGTTATAATTGACCATGGAGGTGGAATATCAACATTATATGCACATGGGTCAGAAATATTAGTACAAGTAGGTCAAACAGTAAAGAGAGGAGATTCAGTATTAAAGGTAGGCTCAACAGGATATTCAACAGGTCCGCATGCACATTTTGAAGTAAGAATAAATGGAGTAACAACAGACCCACTTCCATATATAACAAACGGATTAATTCCAGGAAAAGAAAAAACATCTGATGAGAATACAAATACTATAAATTAAACGAAATAAAGAGGAGAGAAATAAACCTATGAAAAATATGTGTAAAAAAATTATAGGAATAATACTTGTGATAATGATTACATCAAGTACAAATATAGCTTTAGCTGTTTCACAATCAGATATTAATGCTCAAAAACAGCAACAAGAAGAAAACAATGATAAACAACAGCAATTGAAAGAAAAGCAAGATGAAGTACATGAAATAAAAGATAAAACTCTAAAAGAAGTTGAAGATTTAAATAGCCAAATAAATGACTATCAAAATCAAATAACATCAATAGAAAGCGAAATAGATGAAGCTAATTCACAATTAAAAGAAGCAGAAGAAAAATTATCTAAAAATCAAGAAGAGTATGAAAAAAAACAAGAAACTTTTAAACAAAGATTGGTTGTAATATATGAATCAGGCGAAACATCTTACTTAGACGTTTTACTAAACTCAAGCAGTTTAACAGATTTTATCTCTAATTATTATTTGGTATCAGAATTAACAGACATGGATTCACAATTGATAGAAAGTTTAGAAAAACAAAAAGAAGAAATAGAAAAATCAAAAAAAGAAATAGAAGAAAGCAAAGAGGCGTTAACAACTGCAAAAACAAACAAAGAGAGTGTTTCAAAACAATTGAAAAATACAAAATCTGAAAAAGATGCTAAAGTATCACAATTATCAGCTGAAGAACAACAATTACAACAACAAATTGCAGAATTGCAAAAAGATAATGTTGCAATTGACAAAAAAATTCAATCTATGAAAGCACAAATAGAAGCGGCAAGGAAAGCAGAAGAAGCAAAAAATAATCAAGGTAATAATTCTAATTCTGGAAACAATTCAAAACCTTCAGGTGGTACAAGTTCAGCAGGATTTATAAAGCCCGTAAATAGTTATATAACAACAGGATTATATTATTCATCAGGTTCATATCATGGAGCAGTAGACTTTGGAGCTAGCGGAGTAAACGGAATGTCTGTATATGCTGTTGCAGACGGAATAGTAGTAACAACACAAGCTTTAACAACAAGTTATGGTAATTACGTAATTATTTATCATCCAAAAAGCAATTTATATACACTATATGCACATGGACAAGCTGGGTCAATTGCAGTATCAGAAGGACAATCAGTAAAACAGGGACAACAAATAATGAGAGTTGGTAGTACAGGAAATTCAACAGGACCACATCTACATTTTGAAGTAAGAACAGCACCAGGATATTATAGTAACAGAATTGATCCAAGAGGATATTTACCTAATTAATAAAAAACTAGAATAAAAAATAATAAAAATAATATTCTTAAAAAGAGCGGAATAACATCCGCTCAAAAATTATGAAAGGCAGTGGCAAATAATGGAAAAAAAGAAAAAATATGGAATTTATAAAACCATAATGATAATTTCGATATCAGTTTTTTTAACATTTATGATTACATCAATATTACTATATACTTATTTTTCAAAAAATCCAATAACAGTATCTTCAAATTCTATAAATAATAATATTTCGAATAAGATAGAAAAATACAGAAAAATAATAGACAAATATTATTTAGGAGAAGTTGATGAAAATAAATTAGAAGAGGGAGCTATTAAAGGATATATTGAAGGATTAGGAGATCCATATACAGAATATATATCAAAAGAAGATATGGAAGATTACCTAGATGATACAATGGGAAATTTTGTAGGAATTGGAATATATATGATAAAAAATACTCAATATGACAAGATACAAGTATTATCTACAATAAAAGGAAGTCCGGCAGAAAAAGCAGGAGTGCAAGCAGGAGATTTAATATTGTCTGTAGATGGTATAGAATATAAAGCAGATGATATGACAACAGCTTCAAATAATATTAAAGGAGAAGAAGGTACAAAAGTAGTTGTAGAATTATTAAGAGGAGCACAAAATATAAAATATGAAATAACAAGAGAAAAAGTAAAAGTAAATCAAGTAGAAGGAAAAGTAATTTCACAAAATATAGGATATATTCAATTCACATCATTTGACGAAACAACAGCTGAAGACTTCAAGACAAAATATGAAGAGTTAGCAAAACAAGGCATACAATCATTAATAATAGATTTAAGAAATAATGGGCGGAGGAATAGTAGATCAAGCATTAGAAATAGCTGATTATATGACAACAAAAGATTCAGTATTGTTGTATGAGGTTGATAAAAATAACAAAGAAACAGTAAGAAAATCAAAAAAAGACCCAATAATAAATATGCCAATAGTAATATTAACAAATGAAAATACAGCCAGTGCATCAGAGATATTAGCAGGAGCATTAAAAGACTTAGGTAAGGCCAAAATAGTAGGAACAAAAACATATGGTAAGGGTGTAATTCAACAAATCCTAAAAATTAGTGATGGTAGTGGATTAAAAATCACTATAGAAGAATATCAAACACCAAACAGAAATAAAATCAACAAAGTAGGGATAGAACCAGACGAAAAAGTAGAACTACCTGATACTGTTGAAAGTATATTAAATGTAAAAGAAAATGAAGACACACAATTACAGAAAGCTATAGAGATGCTTAAATAGAAAGGATTGTAATAAATGAATTTAGCAAACAAATTAACAATTTTTAGAATAATATTAGTACCACTAATGGTAATCGTTCCATTTTTTGGAATAGATACTAAGATATTAGACATACCAGTCACATACATAATTATTGATATAATTTTCATAATAGCATCTATTACAGATAAATTAGATGGATATATAGCAAGAAATAGAAATCAAGTAACAACTTTTGGAAAGTTTCTAGACCCATTGGCAGATAAAATTTTAGTATTAACAGCAATGATAATGCTCGTAGAAATGGATAAAATACCAGCATGGATTCCAGTTATAGTATTATCAAGAGAATTTATCGTTTCAGGCTATAGACTAGTAGCAGTTGAAAAGGGAGGAAAAGTGATAGCCGCATCAGTGTGGGGAAAACTAAAAACAGTAACGCAAATGATATCAATAATATTAATATTTATAGATAAATTTAACTTTTTTGATTTTATAAAAGCAACTACAGATGCTAAAGTTGCATTAGAGAGTAGTTACATGATTTATATGAATCAAAGTAGTATAATATTTAACGCGATTACATCAATATGTTTATTAATATCTGTAATAGCAACTATATTCTCAGGATATGAATATTTAAAAGATGGAAAAGATTTATTAAAAGATTAATTCTATAATTTTAGAATATTTTATAAAATATAAATTTAGAAAAAAACACAAAATTGCTTGACAAAATTGAAAATCTGACTTAATATATGATATAAGTTTTTAACGTTAAATGTTAGATACAAAATGGAGGTTATGATTATGGAAGAAAAAGAAGTAATCCTTACTCAAGAAGGATATGATAATTTAGATAAAGAATTAAATTATTTAAAAACAGAAAAAAGAGCTGAAATAGCAGAAAGAATAAAAGTAGCATTAGGATTTGGAGATTTATCAGAAAATTCTGAATATGATGAAGCAAAAACAGCTCAAGCAGAAAATGAAGTAAAAATTGCAGAGTTAGAAAACAAATTAAGACATGCAAAAATAATTGATGAAAAAGAAATTGATACTGATACTGTTCAAATAGGAAATACAGTAAAAGTATTAGACATTGAATTTGATGAAGAAATCGAGTATACAATAGTTGGTTCAACAGAAGTAAATTTAGCTGAAAATAAAATTTCAAATGAATCACCTTTAGGTGCTGCACTATTGGGTGCAAAGAAAAAACAAACAGTAGAAGTTAATGCACCAGCAGGAGTAATGAAATACAAAATATTAGATATAACAAAATAGGAATTAATGAGGGATTAAGGGGCCACCACACGAAATCCCTTTTTTTTTGCCCATCAGGGTGAAAAAAGGGATTTCGTGTGGTGGCCCCTTAATCCCTAAATTTTTATTGCAGAGTCTAATGCAAGTTTTATCATGTTATTTAATCCAGTTTGTCTTTCCTCAGCAGTTGCAACATCTTTAATAAACTTAGAATCCACAACACTCATTAAGCAAGAAGCATTTTTATTCAACAATTTTGCATTATAAAACAAAGCAAAAGCTTCCATTTCAGCAGAAACAGGATTAAATCCATCAGGTAATCTTTCTAAAAATTGATTAACATCTGTCATATAAACATCAAAACAATCAGTACAAACAGAATTACCTTTTGTTAAAGAAATATTATTTTCCATAGCTGTATTTTCAATAATAGAATTCAATATATCACTTGCAAATGCAATATGACAATTCTCATTATTTAAAGTCAAAGCATAATTACTCTCTGAAAATACATTTTCACTTAAAATAATATCAAATAATTTAAGTTCAGGTTTATAAGCTCCACAAGAGCCAATTCTAATAATGTTTTCAACATCATAAAACTTATATAATTCATAACTATAAATTCCTATACTAGGCATTCCCATACCATGTGCCATTACACTTAAGTTTTTTCCTTTATAAGTTCCTGTATAAGCATACATTCCTCTAACTTGATTTACAAGTTTATAATCATCAAAAAAGTTCTCTACAATATATTTTGCTCTTAAAGGGTCTCCAGGCATTATAACTGTTTTTGCAATATCTCCTTTATTTGCTTCATTATGTGGTGTTGACATATAAATTACCTCCTAAATTTTTTAGTATTACTAAATTTATTATAACAATATATCATAAAAAAATCAAAAAATATTGCAAAAAATATTAACTTATGATATAAAATAAATTGTAATAATATAAATAAGCTAAATCACAAAAGAACAGAGGTGAAGAGATGATAAAAGCTTATGCAAGATCAGATAAAGGAAAAGTTAGAGAAATAAATCAAGATTATTTTTATATATCAAATTCATTAGATGAAGTACAATTATATATATTAGCAGACGGAATGGGAGGATACAATGGAGGAGAAATAGCAAGTAGCTTAGCAGTTCAAACAGCAAAAAACTATATAGAAAATAATTTTAAAGAAATAGAAAAAGATAGAGATAGTATAATTCAATTACTAGGAAGTAGTATGGAATATGCAAATATGGTTGTATATGAAAAATCAAAAGAAAATCCAGAATTGCAAGGAATGGGAACAACTTTGGAAATATGCTTAATATATAACAATAAAGTATATATAGGACATG
Source organism: uncultured Clostridia bacterium (assembly GCA_934168305.1). Lineage (GTDB taxonomy): Bacteria > Bacillota > Clostridia > TANB77 > CAG-508 > CAG-269. The sequence goes on from CAKPNF010000019.1 coordinate 16,877, forward strand.
TAGGAGATAGTAGGATATACAGAATAAGAAAGCAATTTATAAGAAAATTGACTCAAGACCATAGTTATGTACAGAAATTAGTAAAAGAAGGAACAATAACAAATGAACAAGCAGAACATCATCCACAAAAAAATATGTTAATGAAAGCATTAGGATGTAATGCTTTTGTAGAACCAGATGTAATGGTAAAGGGATTTCTAAAAGATGATATATTAATCATTTGCTCAGATGGATTAACAAATTTAGTAGGTCAAGATACAATATATGAAATGGCTTCAAAAAACATAGAGCAAGCCACAAAAGACTTAGTCCAACTAGCAAATGATAGAGGCGGATATGACAACATAACAGTTGTTATAATAAAAAATATATAACGGTCCACGTAAAGGGGAGAGATAAAATATGAATTTAGAAGGTAAGATATTAGGAAATAGATACGAAATTATTGAAAAAGTTGGAAACGGAGGAATGGCTACAGTATATAAAGCTACAGATTTAGTATTAAAAAGATATGTAGCGGTAAAGGTACTTAGAGACGAATTTACAACTGATGAAGAATTTATAAAAAGATTTGAAACAGAAGCTCAATCAGCAGCAAAACTTGTACATCCTAATATAGTTTCAATATTTGATGTAGGAATAGATGACGGAATTTATTACATAGTAATGGAATTAATACAAGGTAAAACATTAAAAGAAATAATATTAGAAGAAAGAGGACCACTTCCATGGAAATGGTCAGTAAATGTAGCTATTCAAATAGCATCAGCTTTAGAAATGGCACATAAAAATAACATAATACACAGAGATATAAAACCACATAATATCATAATAACAGAAGATGGAATAGCAAAAGTCACAGACTTTGGAATAGCAAAAGCTGTATCAAATTCAACAATAACAGCATTTGGTAAAACAATAGGTTCAGTACATTATTTTTCACCAGAACATGCAAGAGGAGGATATACTGATGCAAAGTCAGACTTGTATTCATTAGGAGTTGTTATGTATGAAATGGTAACAGGTAGAGTACCATTTGATGCAGATACACCAGTATCTGTAGCACTTAAACATATGCAAGAAGAACCTGTACCACCAATAGAAGTAAACACACATCTTCCAGAAGCAATAAATAAAATAATATTAAAAGCATTAAAAAAAGATCCAATGCTTAGATATCAAACAGCTACAGAATTATTACAAGATTTAAAGACAGCATTAAAAAATCCATCAGGAGATTTTGTAGAAGAAGTTGATTATGACCCAACTGCTAAAACACAAAGAATATCTACAAATCAATAT
>CAKPNF010000020.1 GCA_934168305.1 uncultured Clostridia bacterium
AGAAATGAGGAATTAGAAAGTTATGATATGTTCAGAATGTAAGAAAAATCCAGCAATACTTTTTTATGAAAAAATAGATAATGGGAAAAGCACAATGGAAGGTTTATGTTATGATTGTGCTAAGAAAAAAGGAATAAATGCAATTGAAGTATTGAATAATCAACAAGATATTTTATCTAAAGATAAAATCAATTTAGCAAATATGAATAAACAATTAGAAAACATATTCAAAGATTTTGCAGAAAATTTAGACATCAATAATTTAGGAAATATAGAAGGAGCAATTACTTTTGGTGACTTAAATGAAGATGAAGAAAATTTTGATGACGAAGAAAAACCTAAAATCGCAGGTGCTGCAATACCATTAGGTTCAATCTTTTCTAATATGTTCTCACAAAATAAAAACGAAAATAGCGAAAAAACAGAAAACAATAAAAAACAAGCAAAAGCAGATAAAAAGAAAGAAACTAAACAAAACAAAAAGAAAAAATATTTAGACACATACGGAACAAATTTGACAAACAAGGCTAAAAATAATCAACTAGACTTAGTTATAGGTAGAGACAAAGAAATACAAAGAATCGTTCAAATATTAAATAGACGTTCAAAAAATAACCCTTGTTTAATTGGAGAACCAGGTGTTGGTAAAACAGCCATTGCTCAAGGTTTAGCAATAAAAATTGCAAACCAAAATGTACCTGCAAAACTTTTAAACAAAGAAGTCTATCTTTTAGATATGACTGCAGTAATTGCCGGTACTCAATTTAGAGGTCAATTTGAATCAAGAATGAAGGGAATTATTGACGAATGTAAAGAATATGGTAACATCATTTTAGTTATTGATGAAATCCATAATATAATAGGAGCTGGCGATGGTGAACATTCTATGAATGCAGCAAATATTTTAAAACCAGCATTATCAAACGGAGAAATTCAATTAATTGGTACTACAACTTTAACAGAATACAGAAAATACATTGAAAAAGATTCAGCTTTAGAAAGAAGATTTCAACAAGTTTTAGTAGAAGAGCCTAATATAGACGATTCTATAAAAATCCTTGAAGGAATTAAAAAATATTATGAAGAATATCACAAAGTAAAAATATCAACAGATGTTATTAAACAAACTGTTATAATGTCTGAAAAATACATTCATGACAGATTTTTACCAGACAAAGCCATTGATATATTAGATGAAGCTTGTTCTAGAATTAATCTAGAAAATAAAGATTTATTTAAGCTTGAAATATTAAAACAAGAATTAGAAAAAGTTCAAGCAGAAAAAGAAGAAGTTACAGAATCAGAATCTGATACAACAGAAGATTTTCAAAAGGCAGCTGATTTAAAAACTCGTGAATGTCAAATTATGGAGAACATTGATAACTTAAATAAAAAAATGAAATTAAAAAACCTAACTGTACAAGATATTGCAACAGTTATTGAAAGTTGGACAAAAATACCTGTTAAAAAAATTACTGAAGCAGAAACTCAAAAACTTTTAAATCTTGAAACAAATCTTCACAAAAGAGTTATTGGTCAAGAAGAAGCTGTAAATAGTGTTTCTAGAGCAATTAGAAGAAATAGAGCTGGACTTCAAAACGAAAAAAGACCACCTTCATTTATATTTGTAGGTCCTACAGGTGTTGGTAAAACAGAACTTGCAAAATCACTTGCATATGAAATGTTTGGTTCTGAAGATTCTATTATAAGAATAGATATGTCTGAATACATGGAAAGTCACTCCACATCAAAACTAATAGGTGCCCCTCCAGGATATGTTGGATATGATGATGCAGGACAATTAACTGAAAAAGTTAAAAGAAAACCTTACTCAATCATTCTTTTAGACGAAATCGAAAAAGCACATCCTGACGTATTCAATATTTTATTACAAGTATTGGATGACGGAAAACTTACAGATTCACAAGGTAACACTGTTAGTTTTGCAAATACAATTATAATCATGACATCAAATGCAGGTTCAAATTTAAATAATAATTCAATTGGATTTGGAAAACAAACTGTTGATAAATCTAAGATTGAAGACAGTCTAAAAGAAGTATTTAGACCTGAGTTTTTAAACAGAGTAGATGAAATCATTGTATTTGACTCTCTAAATCAGAAAGAATTATTACAAATTGTGGATTTAATGCTTAAATATACTATAAAAGCTTTAAAACAAAAAGACATTTCATTTAATATAACAGATGAAGCAAAACAATTTATATTAGACAAAGGTACCAACATTAAATTTGGTGCAAGACCCTTAAGAAGAGCTATTCAAAGATATATCGAAGATGAAATATCTGAAAAAATTCTTCGTTCTGAAGTTGTTGATGGTCAAACTATAAAAGTAGATTTAAAAGAAAATGCACTTACTTTTGAAGTGTATTAATAGGAGAAAAAAACGATGTTTAAACATATACCAAATATATTAACAATATTAAGATTTATATTTATACCAATTATTTTAAATTTTATATTTAAAGGAAATTATATTTTAGGAATTATATTTTTTACCATCTCTGGTTTAACTGATGTTTTAGATGGTTTTATTGCTAGAAAATTTAATTTTGTTTCTAACTTTGGAAAACTAATGGATCCTTTAGCTGATAAATTAACTCAAATTTCTGTACTTGCATCTCTTGTTACTGTAAAAATTATTCCCGTCTGGATTCTAGCCATTGTTGTTTTAAAAGAATTAATAATGGTAGTCGGTGCATCATTTCTTTATGGTAAAGATGTTGTAGTTTATAGCAAATGGTATGGAAAATTAGCTACTGTCTTATTTTATTTAGCTATTGTTGTTTCATTAGTTATAAAACAACTTAATCTTACAGGTTGGTTATATTATCTTGATATAGTTATTTATTGCATCGCTTTGGTGGTTACAGTATTTTCACTTATTATGTATGTTAAATGTCTTTATCAAGGTGGTTTTATTAACAAAGATGACTTAAATAAAGAAACAAAAAATGTTATTGTGAAAAATAAAAAGAAAAAGAAAAAAAATGAAGAAAATTAATTTTCTTCATTTTTTTATTCAAAATCTTCGATTAATTGATTTAATTCTTCTATTCCATTTACTCTAATACCATTTTGAATTTCTATCTTGTCAGTTTCAGTTAAATATTCAACAGAAATTTCAGTTTTTTCATACAATTCCTCTTCATTATTTTCATTTATTTTATAAATATTAATCTTTCCATCAACATCTCTTAAAACAAAATGTTGACCACAATTACTATTAAATTCCTTATATAAAATTATTTCATTATTTGAATATTTTTGTATTTCCCAATTTGGATATTCTTTTTGCAAATCCGATTCAGTTCCATTAACTAAATCTTTTGGAATATCTAAATATTCATTTATTGTATGTTGACATTCATCATAATATCTTTTTAAAGTAATTAAACAATTTGGCGAAATTTTTTCTTCACTAGAATTTGTTTCTATCTCTAATTTGGCTTGTTCTTCTAATTTCCCATATTCCTCTGTGCATTCATCTGTTATCGTTTCAGATACAATATTTATTTCATTATCCACAATGTTTTTACCTATTTTTTTATTTCTATTATAGATATATACCCCTGTTATTATCCCTATTACTATAATAGCTAATACAAGTATTATCAACCAACTTTTTTTCATAATATTTCCTCCATTTTTTTTATTATTTACCAAATTTTTATTGTTTATACATTAAAAATTAGTAAATAGATATAGTTCTATATTCGCTACTCCTATTAACTTCAATTGAAATTTCTCCACCTAAGTCTGTTCTAAAAACTTTACACCCCAATTGTTTCAATCTTTCTAACACATTTTCATTTGGATGACCAAACTTATTATTCTTTCCTACCCCAATAACAGCAATCTTAGGATTTACAACATTTATAAACTCACTTGTACTAGATGTTTTAGAACCATGATGTGCCACCTTCAATATATTTGCCTTTAATAAATCTTTATTTTTAGAGTATAATTTCAAAATTTCTTTTTCAGAAGCTTCTTCTATATCTCCAGTAAATAACATACTAAATTTTTTATAATGTAAATTAAAAACCATTGCATTATTATTTAACGCATTTGTAGAAATCAAATTTTCTGTAGGCCACAAAATGTCTAAATATAAATTTTTTTCAATATATATTTTATTCCCAGCCATTACCTCATACACTTTTATGTTTTTCTCACTTATTATCTTTAAAAATTTCTCATAATTCTCTGAATTTTCAGCTTGTTTTGAAATGTATACCCTCCTTACTCTTAATTCTTGTAACAAAGTAAGAATTGCTCCAACATGATCTTGATCAAAATGGCTAATAATAACTATATCAATCTTAGTAAAACCTCTATCTAAAATATATGGAATCAATGTACTTTTTCCAACATCAAAATCAGAATTACTACTACCTCCTCCATCAATTAAAATAGTTTTCCTTTGAGGAGTAATTATTAAACTAGAATCACCTTGTCCAACATCAATAAAATGAATTTTTAGCTTTTTAGGAATACAATATATAACTGAAAATGATAAAATTATGATAATTATTATAAGCCTCACTTTTTTTCCATTTTTTCTTAAATTTATTTTCATTAAAGCTATTAAATTCTTTACTCTGATTTGTGTTTTACTTGGATTTTTAATAGAATAAATATTGTAACATAGAAACAATACGAATAAAAATAAATAATAAATAGAAATTAAAAATATAGTAGGTGTTGCAACATAGATTTTTGAAAATGGTAATTTTCCAATATTAGATATTAACTTTAAAATCGTTATTCCTATTTGAATCAAAGGCGAAAAAATTTCAGCTATTGAGCTATTTATTAAAATTAAAATTATAAATATAAAACCCAAAATAACAACTGGACCTATAACAAAACTTAAAATTAAATTTGATATTAAAAAATAAGGATTAAATGTATTTAAAGATGATATTATTAATGGTAATATAAATAATTGTACAGAAATAGAAACCGAAATAATTTCTTTTATTTTATCTATATATCTACCAATTTTGGGTCTTATTTTATACTTATATATTTTATTTTTTACATTGATATTTTTTAAAATGTTTAAAATATATTTATTAAAGATTACTATCCCAATAACTCCACCATATGATAACAAAAGTCCCAAATTTTGAATTAAAAATGGATTATAAATTAAAATTAAAAATAATGATATTGATATAGTATTATATATATCATTTTTTCTATAAATTAACTTTGAAAAAATCAAAATTATTCCCATTATTCCAGCTCTTACAATTGATGGTGAAAAGTTTGTTATAAACATATAAAATATTAGAATAAAAATACTTATAATTTCTGTATTTTTCTTGCCAAATAACTTTTTAAAAATAAAATTTATCCCTAAAAGTACATATGCAACATGCATTCCTGAAATCGCTAAAATATGTGACATACTTGCATTTCTAAAATCATCTTGTGTTTGCTCATCAATATCTGTTTTATTACCTAAAATCAATCCTAGCAAAATTGAGGCAGTCTCTTCATTTAAAACTTTTTTAGTCTTCGAAACTATTCTCTCTAAAATTTGATTTGATATTTTGAAAATTCTATTTCCTTGATTATTTTTTATAAACTTTATTTCTTCACACCTTATTGTTCCATATACTTTTAATTGTTTTATATATTGTGAATAATCAAATCCTTTATAATTTCTTTGTTTTTCAGGTCTTGTATATGTTCCTGAAAATGCAATTTTATCTCCATAATTTAATTCAATATCTTTTTTGGTATATATATATAATTTAAGATTTTTATTATTGTATTTCGCTTCTACAATATATTTATTATAATATCTTTTTTCTTGTTTTTCTCCTATGATTATTCCTGTAAGATTTAAATTTTCCTCGACTGATAAATTATTGTATATTCTTTCATAATTTTTATTTTGAAATATTACAATTGTATTTGAAACTAATGAACTAATAATTACAATTAGTATTACTTTTGAATTTAAATAAATTTTTATATATCTAAAATATCTTTTTATTGATAATAATTTAAATTTTTCTTTTTTTGCTTTATTACAAAATTTATAAATAAAATATAATGCAATTATCGGAATATAAATTAAGACTATACTTTTATTAAAGTATAGTCCCACTATTATACCTATTATATATCCTATAACTGCAATAAGAATTGGCCTTTTCAAGTTTACCTCCTAATTTAAAATTCTTCTTGCACCTACATAATTTGTTTTATAATATCCACTTGCAAGTGTATCTATTGTTACACCTCTACTTGGATTTGCTGCATGTATGAATGTATTTCCCCCAATATATATTCCAACATGATTTATTCCTGATTTTCCAAACATCAATAAATCTCCTGCTTGTAAATTAGTTACTGATGTACCGTTACTGTATTGTGCTGCGGCTGTTCTATTTAATGTAACACCAAAATGTTTATATACATATTGTGTAAATCCAGAACAATCAAATCCGCTTGTTGTTGTTCCTCCATACACATATTTACATCCTAAAAACTGTTTTGCATATGATATAATTGAATTTCCTGTTTGTGATGATGTTGTTTCTTTTGGTGTATCTGTATTTGATAATTCTGTTTGAGCTTTAGTTTCAGTTTTAACATCTGTTGAATCTCTTTCTGTCATTGTACCTCTTGATGTTTCTTGTTTTGAACTTGATAATAAAGTTTCAGCAATATATCCATTTGTTCCATTTACGTCAACATAGGCCCATCCATTTTCAGTTGATATTACAGTTACTTGTGTATTTATTGATATTTGTTTTATTATCTGTGATGTTTTATCAGCTTTTTGTCTTAAATTTGTAGTTTGCGAATTTACATACATAATTTTTGTTTTATTTTCAACTTTGTTTTCAGTTTTATTTTCTGTCTCACTTTCAATTTCTTTATTATCAGCTGTTACATTAGTCTCTATAGGACTTTCATTTTTTAAAAATTTACCTAAAACCCATCCTTCTTTTCCTTCAGCTGTTTTTATTTTTGCCCAATCATTTAAAATCTCTGTAACTTCTACTTCTACATCCTTATTTACTTCATCTAATTCAATTGAACTTATTAATGGTATTATTTTTAATTTTGAGTTTTCTAATAATTTATATTTTTTTCCTTTTTCTAATTCAATTTTTTCTGATGCTGTATTACTTGTTTCCGTACTTGTAGTATTATCTACTTGTATATTTTTTGCCTCATTATTAGTTTCTATTGTATTTGTTTTATTTTCTTTCTTACTATCTACTTCAATTAAATCTGTTCTTACATATCCTGTTATATTTTTGTATTTAACTTTATACCAACCATCAACTTCTTCTATTATTTCAACTTCATCACCTAATGATGCAAGTTCTAAAACTTTAGCATCTGTTTGTGGTTGTTCTCTAAGTCTTGCTGTTTCTGTTGTGATCTTTCCTGTATTTGCAGCAAAACATATATTTATAAAAAACATACTCCCTAAACATATTGTTGCCATTATCATTATTATGCTTCTTATATTCATTCTTGCTTTCATTTTTTTACTCCTCATATTATTATATTCTATATGCATAATTTCGATGTACAGTATATAATTAATTTCTAAATTTGTCAAGTTTTCTAAAATTTGACTTTTTATGTAAATTAGTGTATAATATAGTTGTCACTATAGGTTAAGCACAAAAGCCCTCTTTAATTTAATAATTAAGAGGCAGAAAGGAATTTATGATAAAAGCACAAATTTTGAAATACAAAGAAAAAAACGTCCATTGCAGCAAATGCAAAGGCAAATGCTGGGTTCCCGGAGATAATTCCGAAACCCAAAAAAGGGCCAAAGCAATGTTTGGTGGAATCACACCAAACAACTGCGTTGTATCAGAAAATGGTACACCGCAATGTCCTTACGCAAACTAACACTAAGGAGAGATTAGTTCTAAACTTTTCTCTCCCCTTTCTTTTTTATTGTTACATCTTTACGACCAATTTATTAAACTTAGAATTAATATAATTTTCAAGTTTAATCATAAACACTTGTGGCTCAATCTCCTTTTTTGCAACCATATCCAATCCTTTTTCCCAACTAGCAGTAAGTTTAGGATTAAGCATATCAGGCATAGAAAAATTAACAATATCATAAATAATTTCACCTTTATTGGTAGGAGTTATAATTTGAGTCTTTTTATTTATTTCAATATATTTGATTCTTTCTAATTTTTCAATAATTCCACCACGAGTAGCACTTGTACCAATTCCAGCACCTTTTATTTGTTCACGAAGTTCCTCATCTTCGATAAGCTTTCCAGCATTCTCCATTGCAAGAATTATTGAACCAGAATTATATCTTGTTGGTGGTGATGTTTCCGCTTCTTTTATTTCATAGTTTTTAACTAAAACATCTTGTCCTTTTTTTAAATTTTTTAAAATTTCCAAATTGGTATCTTCTGCTTTCTCAATATTTTGTACATCATCTATAGGTTTTTCAGTTGTATTTTTTCCTATTGATCTTGCAATTTCTAAATATCCTCTATTAACACAAACCTTTCCACTTGCAAAAAAAGTCTCACCCTCCACATCAACAGTTACTTGTACTTTATTATATTCTGCCGGTGGATAAAAAATTGCTAAAAATCTTTTAACTATAAGTTTATAAATCTGCTTTTGCAATTCAGGTAATTTATCATAATTCTCATATCCCTGACCTGTTGGAATAATTGCATAATGATCAGTAATTTTACTATCATTTACATATTTAGTTTTAGCTAAATTATTTGTTGGATATTTTTCCTCTACCATTTTCCTTACATAACCTTGTATTTCTTCATCATTAAATCCTTTAGCAATTCCGTTTAAATTTTTAGAAATTTCCTTTGCAACTGCTGTTGATAAAACCCTTGCATCTGTTCTAGGATATGTAACCAATTTCTTTTCATATAAATTTTGAATAACATCCAATGTCTCTTCTGGCTTTATTTTAAACCTTTTTGTGCACTCATTTTGAATCTCTGCTAAATTAAAAAGCAATGGTGCATTTTCTTTTTGTTTAGATTTTTTTAGTTCTGTAATTATTGCTTTTTTACCTTGTAATGAAACTATAAAATCCTTTGCCTTTTGTTCACTTTTGAATCCTGACTCATTATATAATAGTGGTGATTCAAATAATTTTGATTTTTCATTCACTTTCCATTCTGCTTTAAATGCTGAATTTTCGTCACCAAATTCACCAACTATTTTATAATATTTTGTTTTAACAAAGTTTCTAATTTCTCTTTCTCTTGAAACTATCATTCCTAAAACACAAGTCATAACACGTCCAACAGAAATTGAAGCTTTTTCCTCATTTATTCTATTTGCCAATGTCCTGCCTTGAGTAATAGATAACAATCTTGAAAAATTAATTCCTATTAAATAATCTTCCTTCGCCCTTAAATAAGCACTATCTGATAAACTGTCATATTCAGAAGAATCTTTAGCTTCTCTTATCCCTCTTAAAATTTCCTCTTCTGTTTGTGAATCTATCCACACTCTTTTTACTTTTGCCTTTGGATTTGGATGTGCCATCATCAAAACAAGTCTTTGGATATATTCTCCCTCTCGTCCAGAGTCTCCAGCATTGTATATTTCCTCTACATCTTCTCTTTGCATTAAGCTTTGAACAATATTAAATTGATTTTGAACATTTGATATTACTTCATATTTCCACTCTTTAGGTATAAATGGCAATGTATCTAATCTCCAAAACTTTAGTTTTTCATCATATTTTTCAGGATAACTCATTGTTACTAAATGTCCTACACACCATGTTATTATCCATTCATTTGATTCAATGTATCCGTTTTTTCTAGGTGCTGTTATTTTTAACGCTTTTGCAAATTCCATTGCAACCGATGGTTTCTCTGTTATTAATAATTTTTTGCTCATTTTATCTTCCTTTTTTATAAATTTGCATTTTATTTTATTACCTTTTTGGTATTCTATCACATTATATTTTATTTGTAAATTTAAATGTAACAAATCCCTTGAAACATAGACTTTTTTGTTATATAATAACAATTATCAAGAAATAAAACGGTTTAAATAATGAAAGGAGCAAAAAAATGGCTTACAATTTTAAAGAAATAGAAAAAAAATGGCAAGAAAAATGGGACAAAGAAGGAACATTTAATGCCAAAGATGATTATACAATGAAAAAATGGTATGGACTAATAGAATTCCCATATCCATCAGGACAAGGATTACATGTTGGACATCCACGTAGTTACACAGCTTTGGACATAATTGCAAGAAAGAGAAGATTACAAGGATATAATGTCTTATTTCCAATAGGATTTGACGCATTTGGTCTACCTGCTGAAAACTACGCAATAAAGACAAACGTACATCCTAAAATAACAACAGCTCAAAACATAGCTCACTTTACAGAGCAATTAAAATCATTAGGATTTTCTTTTGACTGGTCTAGAAAAATAGACACAACAGACCCTAAATATTATAAATGGACACAATGGATTTTCATCCAATTATATAAACATGGTCTAGCATATAAAACAACAATGCCTATTAACTTCTGTACAGGATGTAAAGTTGGTCTAGCAAACGAAGAGGTAGTTAATGGTGTTTGTGAAAGATGTGGAAGTCCTGTTGTTCAAAAGGAAAAATCTGAATGGATGCTTAAAATTACTGATTATGCTCAAAAATTAATTGATGACTTAGACGATATTGACTTTTTAGAGAAAATTAAAACACAACAAAAAAATTGGATTGGAAGATCAGAAGGTGCAGAAGTTAATTTCAAAATTGCTAATATGGATAAAAATTTAACTGTTTACACAACAAGACCTGATACTTTATTTGGTGCAACTTATATGGTTATCTCACCAGAACATCCAATTTTAAAAGAGTTAGAAGATAAGATTGAAAACTTAGACGAAGTTCAAGAATATCAAAAACAAGCTAGTTTAAAATCTGCTTTTGAGCGTTCTGAGTTAAATAAAGAAAAAACTGGTGTTGAAATTAAAGGTATTACAGCTATAAATCCATTAACAAATAAAGAAATTCCTGTTTGGATTTCAGATTATGTTTTAATTACTTATGGTACTGGTGCAATAATGGCTGTTCCTGCTCATGATACTCGTGATTATGAATTTGCTAAAAAATTCAATTTACCAATTGTTCAAGTTGTTGATGGTGAAAATGTTGATTTATCAAAAGAAGCATTTACAGATGTTGAAACAGGTAAACTTATCAATTCTGATTTCTTAAACGGATTAGAAGTTGCCGAGGCCAAAAAGACTGTAATAAAATATTTAGAAGATAATAACATTGGTACTAAAAAAATTAATTACAAATTACGTGACTGGGTATTTTCTCGTCAAAGATACTGGGGTGAACCTATTCCAATGGTTTACTGTGAAGATTGTGGTTGGGTTCCACTTGACGAAAAAGATTTACCTTTAAGATTACCAGAAGTTGAAGAATTTACACCAGGAGAAAATGGTGAATCACCTTTAGCAAAACAAACAGACTGGATTAATACAACTTGTCCTCATTGTGGTAAACCTGCAAAAAGAGAAACAGACACAATGCCTCAATGGGCTGGTTCTTCTTGGTATTTCCTAAGATACATGGACCCACATAATGATAAAGAACTTGCATCAAAAGAAGCTTTAGAATATTGGTCACCTGTTGACTGGTATAATGGTGGAATGGAACATACTACTTTACACTTGTTATATTCAAGATTTTGGCATAAATTCTTATATGATATTGGAGTTGTTCCAACAAAAGAACCATATCAAAAACGTACTTCTCATGGTATGATTTTAGGAACAAATGGTGAAAAAATGTCTAAATCAAAAGGAAACGTTATCAATCCAGACGACATAGTAAATGAATTTGGTGCTGATACTTTCAGAGTTTATGAAATGTTTATGGGACCATTTGACCAAGTTGCTGCATGGTCTATGGAAAGTATCCGTGGATGTGGTAAATTCTTAGACAGAGTTTGGAATATGCAAAATATGTTAGTCGATGGTGATACATATTCACCAGAAGCTGAAAAAATGATGCATAAAGCAATTAAAAAAGTTTCACAAGATATTGAAGATATGAAGTTCAATACTTCTGTATCTACATTTATGACAATGGTTAACGAATTCTATAAAATTGGTAAAATTAATAAAGCTGAATTTAAAACATTCTTAACTTTATTAAATCCATTTGCACCTCACATCACAGAAGAACTTAATAAAATTGCTGGTTTTGAAGCTGATGTTTCTACATATGCATGGCCAGAATATGATGAAGCTAAAACTGTTGATGATGAAATAACTTTACCTATTCAATTTAATGGTAAATTAAAAGCAACTATTACTATTTCTGTTGATGAAGATGAATCTTCTGTTAAAGAAAAAGTTCATAATGCTATTGATTCAAAATTAGATGGTAAAACTATTGTTAAAGAGATTTATGTTAAAAATAAAATTTATAACATAGTTGTAAAATAAAATTTTATCCCCTATTGAATTTTAATGTTCATAGGGGATAAAATTTTAAGCCTCCTAGGAGACCCTGAGCATAAACAACATAAATATTTCGTACAGAACTGTAACCAAAACTTAATATTTTCTTAACATTTTTGTAATATATATTGACTTATTTTATTATATAATATATCTAGTAAAAATTTAAGGAGAAATTTATGAGTGTAGAATCAGATTTAAAAAAAGACGGAATTGAAGTTATAAAAAAATTAGACACATTAAGAGTAAACTCAATCGCAAGAACTGTATCTATCAGTCTATGCGAAACATTTCCCAATTATAACCTTAATCAAAATGACTTATTTATAAAATTATCAAGATTAGATATGTATATTGCCAAAATGCCCGAAGGTATGGCAGAAGCAAATTACTTTTATAAAAACAGCTCAATATATTTCAATGAACGAATTGATGATGAAGATTTAGAAGAATTTGCAATACATGAATGTATACACTATATTCAAGAAGTTAAAGACAAAAAAAATTATTTATTAAGAATGGGACTTTGCGACTATACAGAATTTAAAATATACGGTTTAGGTTTAAACGAAGCAGCAGTTCAACTAATGTCTTCAAAAGTATTAGCAATTCCAAAAGAATACGTTAAATACTTTAGTATTTCTTTTGAAACTACTAGTCCTACATATTATCCATTAGAATGTTGTTTAGTAAATCAACTTGCATATATTGTTGGTGAAGATATTCTTTTTGAAAGTACAATAAACAGCAATGATAACTTTAAAAAGAAAATAATTGAACTTACAAGTTATAAATCATTTATGGAGATACAAAATTCAATTGATGACATTCTAACTGCCGAAGAAGAAATTATAAAAATAAATAATAAAATTCTTAAGATTGATGATAGAAATAAAAAAGTAGACAATATGATAAAAAAAATAAATTCCTTAAAGAAAGATATTACTTCTACATTTTTACATACACAAAATATTATTATTTCTAGCTATTTTAATAAAGCATTTCATAGAATTAACAACTTAGAAGATGTTGAAAACTATAGAAGAAAATTATATAATTTTAAGGACTATTTAGGCTCTACTGAAGGTTATACTTATTTTAATGACTATTATGTTGATAAAATGGTAGATTTAGAAGATAAATATAATTTATTAGAAAATGGTATAAATGATAACTCTTTATACTTAATAAAAAGAAAAGAATCAAAAATTTTAAAGTTTTTTAGATATATTAGAAAAATTTTTATTCAAGAAGAAAAAAGAGAAAGGGATAATATTAATTAAAATCCCTTTCTCTCTTTTAAATATTCTTTAATACTATTTGCTGCATCTCTTCCTGAACGTGCTGCCCATGCCACTGTTCCCTTACATCCAGCTAAATCTCCTCCTGCAAATATTTTTTCATTTGAACTTTGATATCTTTCATTAACATATATATTTCCCCATTTATTTAATGTAAGCCCTAAATATAACACCTCATCAGATACAGTACTTCCTAATGCCATTACAACATAATCTGTATCTATTTCATAGTTACTACCTTCGATATTTATCGGTACAGGTCTAGACTCTTCGTCCTTTTGAACTAGTTTTGTTTTTATTAATTCCAGTTTTTCTACCTTTTTATTTCCTTTTATTTCTACAACATTATTTTGAAATAAAAAATTTATACCTTCTTGTTTTGCCTCTTCTATCTCTTTTAGCTCTGCTGGCATTTGTTCTTCAGCTCTTCTATAAATTATCTTTACATCTTTTGCTCCGTAGTTTCTTTATTGTCCTAGCACAATCCATTGCAACATTTCCACCACCAATTACAGCTACAATCTTACCTTCATAATTTGGATGTATATTGTATTCTAAAAGTTCATTACCTCCATATACACCTTCTAATTCTTCTCCTTTTACCCCCATTTTCGAAGGTTTATTTGCACCAATTGATAAGAATATAGCATCATAGTTTCGCTCTAATTCTTCTAGCCTCAAATTTTTTCCTAATTCTTTATTATATTTTACTTTTATTCCTAAACTTAATATTCTATTCACTGTTTCTTTAACTATTTCTTTTGGCAATCTAAATTCTGGTATTCCATGTATTAATAATCCACCCAAATAATCATATTTCTCATATATGGTAACATCTACTCCATCTTTAGCTAAAAATGCACCACATGTTAATCCTGCTGGTCCCCCTCCTATTATTGCTACCTTTTTATTTGCAAATTCTGATTTTTCTTGCATGTCTATTACATCTTTTAAATTATATTTTTCTTCAACTGCCTTTTCAAAAATAAAGTTTTCAATATCTCCTATATCTACTGGTTTTCCTTTTATTCCTCTTACACAGCTTCCTTGGCATTGCTTCATATGTGGACATATTTTTCCACATACTCCTGGCAATACAGTTGTCTCTGATAATATTTTATATGCTTCTTTATATTTTTCTTCCTTAACAGATTTTATAAATTCTGGAATATTGTTATTTAATGGACATCCCTTTTGTGAACATGGTTTTATCTTACAGTTTAAGCAATAATTTACTTTTTCATCTATTTCTTTCATATTATCCTCACTTTTGTTTTTTTATATTTTATTACAAAAAATAAAACAAGTCAATTGAACCAATTACTTATTTTATTACATTATGTTACAGTTCATTGAGAAATGATTATGTTGTTAAAGCCTTGGCTCTCCATATGATGCTTTAATTTTAATACCTATCTTTTCATTTCATTCAAAAAGAAAAGCTAGTACAAGAAAATAAGGCACTTTCACTCAGGCTCAAAATTAGTATTATGATATGAATTTATACTTTTCGAATGTAATTGAAGTAATCTTAGAATTCTTAAATAACTTAATGGAAAATGTTCACGTCGAGCGTAGCGAGGACTAAGTGAAAGGGT
>CAKPNF010000021.1 GCA_934168305.1 uncultured Clostridia bacterium
TTTGCAGATTGTGTTTTTTTATTTTCTTACAGTATCAGCGGTTAGCTGTTCGTGTTGTTTTCTGACACCCAAGGACTGGGCCTCAACTTATTAAAAGCAAGTGGTTATCAATAATCACTTGCTAAAAATTTTATTATTCTCTTAAATTTTACAATATAACATTTCTTTATTTTTCACTATTTAATACTTCATAATTATCTAAATTTGGTCTTTCTACATCTTTATCTGTTACTACATCTAATTTTACATTTCTATTGCAATCTAATTTTATTAATCCCATAGCACTATAATCAATTCTTTTCATTATTAAGCCTGTATCCTTATCAATGTAAAAGATTGTTGGATTTACTTTAGTATTATCTTTATTCCATACTTGAACAAGTATAGTCATTCTTCCATTATACTGCTTTTCACCTAAATATTCAAAATTAGTATTAAAAGTTTTTTCATCAGCAATTATTGAATAGTCAAAACCTTTTTGATTATATAAAACTGTTTCATCACCATAATTATAATAACTTTTTAAAGATGTAACACCTGCATTTTTTCCCATTATACTAATTACTTCATCTGTATTATAATTTTCCCATCTTAAAATATTACCATTGCTTACACATTTTATAACACCATCTTTTATATAATATTCTGTTTTAATTTCATTTACTTTTTTAAATAATATATATTCTTCAGAAGAATAATAATAATTTGAACATTCTTCTCCTTTTTTTAATAATGTAACAACTTCCTCTCTTGTCATTGTATTATCTTTATTTAAAATTCCATTAAAGTGTAAAATTGTAAAATAAATTAATGTAATTAGTAATAATGATAATATTATGATTCCAATAATTTTAAATATTTTTTTCATTTTCATATAAATTCCCCCTTTTCATTTGTGCAACCTAGCCATCATAAGCATATAAGTGTATAAATTGCAAAACATTTTTTTCTAAATTTTTAAGTTATGCTCCACAAAGATATACTAGATATTTAGGCTTTATTTAAAATATTTTTCATCATATTTATCAATTTTTGATAACAAAGTATTATCATATCTTTTATCAAATGATATATCTTCTCCCATCCATTCTGGTTTCTTAAAATTTTCTGAATCATTCAAATTTTTAAATTCTACTTCTGAAAATATAAGCCCTTCTAAATTCCCATGAAACACATCAACTTCTGCTATTAATTTGTTTTCAATCGGTATTTTGTATCTTGTCTTAATAATCATATTATTATCAACCTTTGAAACTAAATGCTTATAATTTTCTTTTGTAAGTGGCATTTCATATTCTATATTTTGTATTGCCTTTTGTTCAACAATATTTTTATCTTTCCATTTGTAATTTAGTGTATAAATATCATCATTTTTTCTAATTCTAACCGTTGGTTTTATACATAAATATCCTTGTTCAATTTCTGTCTTTTCATATTTTTCAATATTATCTGGAAGTTTTAAAATTTTAAATTTTCTTTCTATTTCCATTTTGCTCCTCCATTTCTATATCAATATTGGCACCAAGTTAATATGTGGCTTGTGACATATTAAAACAAACTAATTTTGTACTTTAATCTGTTCATCTATTATCAATGAATACTTAATAACTTTATCTCCATCCAACTTTTCCTTATGCATATCAATTGCAGTAATTTGATGATTATTATAAGTTGTATAATAATAAATTCCCTTATTTGCATTACAACAAGAAGTATATAATGTTATCTCATATTTACCTTTATCAACTTCACAACATCCTCTTTGTTGGTCAACCGAATTAAGAATATGAAAAAATTGACTAACACTCTCTTTCTCATCATCTCCAGAAATTGAATTCATTTTTATGAACGCTACTCTTATAAATCTAGATTGTGAAGATAAATCTCCTGGTAATCCTATTGCACCCATTCCTCGGCTATATTGATTTAGTTCTAATCCTTTTGCAAAAGTACTATCTGGCGTACTAGTTGATAAATTTCTGTAATTATTTAATGCAAACATTTGCTTATCAAATGGTGGATTGTTCGTTAATACACCAACCGGATTGTCATATATTTTTATTCCTTCTTTTACTGATTCTACCACTATACACTCTTCTTTATCTGCAATAATCCAATGTAATTGTGCAAGAGGTAATTTATCGTTAAATGGAATATTGATAAAATTCATTTTTTCAATTAGTATACGTGCTTCATTTACTGATGCACATTTACCTAAAATCCATGGAATAAATTCAAATTGGGTTATATTGTATTTTTCTTTGATTTCTTCATGATAATATGCATTACCTACAAAATTTAATCCTGCAATTCCAAGTCCTTTTTCATTTACAGCATCATAATATAAAGGATATTCTTCTACAACATGTGCCATGCCAATCATTGCATAATGATTTTCCATTACATCTTCTTTTCTAAAATAAAATGGATAGTTTCTTGGAGTAATTGTAACTTCATCTCCATAAGAAAATTCATAATCTAATGTACGTCCAAAATAAAAATCTTTAGTTTTATAAGTTGCTGCTGTACACATAAATATTCCTCCTTAAAATTTTATTATTTTCTCCCAAGTAAGATTTTCTTTTCCAAAATGTCCATAATTTGTTGTTTCTCTATAAATTGGTTTTCGCAAATCTAAATAATTTATTATTCCTCTTGGAGTTAAATCAAATCTATCATTTATTTTATTTACTATCTCATCTTCTGGAATAGTGTTTGTTTCAAAGGTATTTACATATATTGCTACAGGTTTTGCAACTCCTATACTGTATGCTAATTGTATTTCACATCTTTTTGCATATCCATTTGCCACAATATTTTTTGCAATAAATCTTGCCATATAAGAAGCAGATCTGTCTACCTTTGTTGCGTCTTTTCCTGAAAAAGCTCCTCCACCATGTCTTGCAAAGCCACCATAAGTATCTACTATTATTTTTCTTCCTGTTAGTCCACTATCTCCTAATGGTCCTCCTATTACAAATCTTCCTGTTGGATTTATAAAATATTTTGTATTATTATCTAATAATTTGCTTGGTACTGTTGGTTTTATAACTTTTTCTATTACATCTTTTTTCAATTTTTGCATATCCGCTTCTGGCAAATGTTGTGTAGAAATAACTATTGTATCTACTCTTTTTGGTAACTCGTCATCATATTCTACTGTAACTTGTACTTTTCCATCTGGTCTTAAATAATTTATTATGTTCTCTTTTCTTACTTGTGCTAATCTTTTTGCTAATTTATGTGCTAATGTAATAGGAAGTGGCATTAATTCTTCTGTTTCATTGCATGCATATCCAAACATTATTCCTTGGTCTCCTGCGCCTTCTGATTCAATGTTTTCTCCTTCTTTATCTTCTAATGATTTGTCTACTCCCTGTGCTATATCTGGTGATTGTTTTGATAAATTTATTTTTATTGAACATGTCCTATAATCTATATCATATTCACTGTTTTCGTAACCTACTTCTTTTATTGTGTTTCTTACAACTTTTTCTATATCTACATTTGCTGTTGATGTTATTTCTCCTGTTATATATATTTCACCTTTTCCAGCAACAGTTTCACATGCTACTCTTGCATTTTTATCTTCTTTTAGATAACTGTCTAATATGCTATCTGATATATAATCACATAGTTTGTCTGGATGCCCTTCTGTAACACTTTCTGATGTAAATAATTTTTTCATTTTTATCAATCCTTTCATATTTTTAACGTATATTGTCTCAAATTTCATCAAAGATTTTCTTTATTTCATCATTGTAATAAATAGCTCCACACGGTCTAATATCATCACCAATTTTAACTTGAATATTCATATTGTTTTTATCGCCAGAAAAATATTTAATAGTGCATCTTAATTTTTCTTTCTGTTCTTCTGTGTAATTGGTAATATCAAATGTTACAACTTTTGGTTTTTCTTCTCCTAAATCTTTTATTTCATTCGCTATTATTGTTGGTGCTTGGTCTTCTCTTATGCTTAAACGTCCATCAATAACTACAATATTTTCTTCAATAAGACTTTTTCCTGCTCCTATAACTGCATTTTCAAAAGCTATTATTTCAACTGTTCCATATAAATCTTCTACTGTTATAAATGCCATTATTTTATTGTTTTTTGTGTATTTTCTTTTTATTGATGTTATTATTCCTGCATATTTCACTTTTTGTCCATCTATAAATTTAGGCTTTGTTGTTTGTATTTGCGTGTTTTCTTCAATATCACTTGTGTTTGTTTGTTCGTTTATTTGTAGTAAGTCTAAACTACTTATGTTTGTTGTATGCATTATTTGCTCTCTAAAGTTTTCTAATGGATGTCCTGATATGTATATTCCAAGCATTTCTTTTTCCATTGACAATAGTTCTCTTTCTGGTAGTTCTTCTTGTTCTTTAAATTGATATTTCTGTTTTTCTCTTTCTTCTTTTTCTTGTTCTGTTCCTATATCAAACATTGATACTTGTCCACTAAATCCTTTTTTCTTTCCACTTTGTATTGTATCCATTATTGTTTCAAATGATGCTAATAGTGTTGCTCTTGTTTGTTCGAATTCGTCAAATACTCCTGCTTTTATTAAACTTTCTATGCATTTTTTGTTTACTTGTGTATCTGCTATTCTTTCACAAAAGTCAATAAAGCTTTTATATTCTCCATTTTCTTGTCTTTCTTTTACTATATTTTCAACTGGAACTGTTCCAACATTTTTTATTGCTCCAAGCCCAAAACGTATCTTACCTGTCTTTTTTTCCTTTTCTACATTTTCTATTTCAACTGTGAAATTTTCAAAGCTTTTATTTATATCTGGTTTTAATATTTGTATTCCAAGTCTTTTACATTCGTCTATATATTGTGGCGCTTTATCTAAATTTCCTAAGTAACTATTTAAAGTTGCTGCCATAAATTCTGCTGGATAATATGCCTTTAAATATGCTGTTCTGTATGATACTACTGCATAGCATGCAGCATGTGATTTGTTAAATGCGTATTTTGCAAATTCTGACATTTCGTCAAATATTTTATTTGCAGATTCTTCATCTATTCCATTCCTAACACATCCTGGGACAACTATGTTTCCATCTTCATCTACTTGTCCATGTATAAATACTTCTCTTTCTTTTGCCATTACATCTAGTTTTTTCTTTCCCATTGCTCTACGTACTAAGTCTGCTCTTCCCATAGAGTATCCTGCCAAATCTCTTACTATTTGCATAACTTGTTCTTGGTATACCATGCATCCATACGTTACATTTAATATTGGCTCTAAACTTGGATGTGTGTATTCATTGTGTCCTGGATTTTGTTTTCCTCTTATATATCTTGGTATTTGGTCCATTGGTCCAGGTCTATATAAAGAAACACCTGCTATTAAATCTTCCAAACAGTCTGGCTTTAATTCTTTCATAAAGTTTGTCATACCTTGTGACTCGAATTGGAATATTCCAGATGTATTTCCTTCTTGCCATAATTTGTATACTTTTGGATCATTCATATTTTGGTCAAATTCTATATCTATTCCGTAATTATGTTTTACCATATTTATTGTATTTTGGATTACTGATAAATTTCTTAATCCCAAAAAGTCCATTTTTAAAAGTCCTAATTCTTCAAGTGTTGTCATTATATATTGTGTGTTGATTTGCCCATCTCTTACATAAAGTGGCACATAAGTATCTACTGGGTCTTTTGTTATAACAACTCCACATGCATGTGTAGATGCCTGTCTTGGCATTCCTTCTAATGCCATTGCTATATCTAATATTTTTTTAACTTGCTCATCTGTTTCATATCTTTCCTTTAATTCTTTGTTCTGTTCTAATGCTTTTGCAATTGTGATATGTATTTCATTTGGTATCATTTTTGCTAAGCTATCCGCTTCTGCGTATGGATAGTCCAAAACTCTTGCAACATCTCTTATTACCATTTTTGCCGCCATTGTTCCAAATGTGATTATTTGTGATACATGGTCATGTCCATATTTTCTTGCAACATAGTCTATAACTTCTTGTCTTCTTTCATCTGAAAAATCAACGTCAAAATCTGGCATACTTATTCTTTCTGGATTTAAGAATCTTTCAAATAGTAGTCCATATTGTATTGGGTCTATATCTGTTATTTCAATTGCATATGCTAATATTGACCCTGCACCTGAACCTCTTCCTGGTCCTACTGGTATTCCATTTGTTTTTGCGTAGTGTATAAAATCCCAAACTATTAAATAGTAATCTACATATCCCATTTTTTTGATAATACTAAGCTCATAGTCTGCTCTTTTTTGTATTTCTTCTGATAAATTTTTTCCATATCTTTTCTCTAAACCTTTGTCACACAATTCTTTTAAGAAATCATAATGTGTTGGATATTCTGGTGGTACATCATAATTTGGCAGTATTGTGTGTCCGAATTCGAATTCTACATTACATTGCTCTGCTATTTTTACTGTATTTTCTATTGCGTCTGGAAATGCTGAAAAATATTCAGACATTTCTTCTGGTGATTTTACATATAGTTCTTCAGTATCAAACTTCATTCTGTCTTCGTCACTCATTCTTTTTCCTGTTTGAATACATAACAATACTTCATGATTATACGCATCTTCTCTTTTTAAGTAATGTGCATCATTTGTTGCAACTAATGGAATATCTAGCTTTCTTGCTAATTGTACTAATTTTTGATTTGCTAAGACTTGTTCTCTTATTCCGTTATTTTGAATTTCTATATAATAGTCTCCTCCAAAAACTTTTTTATGCCATAGGGCAACTTGTTCTGCTTTTTCCGTATTTCCATTTAAAAGTGCTTGATTGACCTCTCCTGCTAAACATGCACTTAAGCATATTATTCCTTCACAGTATTTTTCAAGTATATCATGGTCTATACGTGGTTTGTAATAATATCCATCAACAAACCCTAATGAAACTAATTTACTTAGATTTTTATATCCTTGATTGTTTTTTGCAAGTAATATTAAGTGATAGTATTTGTTGTCAATTCCTGGCTCTTTGTCAAATCTTGTACGTGGTGCAACATAAACTTCACATCCTATTATTGGTTTTACTCCTTCTTTTTTGCATGCTTTGTAAAAGTCTATTGCTCCATACATCACTCCATGGTCTGTTATGGCTATTGCATCCATTCCTAATTCTTTTGCTCTTACTGGTAAGTCTTTTATTCTATTTGCTCCGTCTAATAAACTGAATTCACTGTGTATGTGTAAATGTACAAATTTTGACATTTTTATTCCATTCTCCTTTTTGTGTTATATATTCGTTTTGTTGAATTATATCATATATTTCTTTTATGTGTAAATATTTAATAAAAGAAAAAAGCCCAAATTTTGAGCTTTTCCCTAAAATAAAGTTTTTACATTTTACATTATTTTGCACAATATCTTTCTAATATTGACCAAATAATACTGTGTCTGCGCATTATTTTCATCAGTTTTTCATTACCATTTATAGTATATACTATACTTGGTACATCTTGAGTTTCGTTAATGTCCTGGTTGATAAAAATTTTTTCTACTTCTGGTATAATTTCAACCATTGATTTTGAAATTTCGTTATCACCTAACACTGCGAACCCTTTTCTTATGCCGTCGAACATATCATAGAAATCTTTTCTATTTATTTCTTTTTTATGTTCTTCGCCATCTTTTTTCCAACTGTAAATAATTGCTGTTTCTTTCATTTTCATTGCCTCCTTTATTTTTATTGTTGGAGGCCATATAACATATAAGCCTCCGAAATTAATCGAAAGGCTTTATATACCTTTTGTGTTATAGATTATATCATCATTCTAAAAATAATTCAATAAAATTTATATATAATTATAAAAGTATTGCAAATGTTTGTTCTGTATGATATACTATATCAAATAATTAGATTGGAGATTTAAAATGTTTAAATTACATTCAGAATACACCCCTACAGGTGATCAACCACAAGCAATAAAATATTTATCAGAAGGAATTAAACAAGGAAAAAAATTCCAAACCTTACTTGGAGTTACTGGTTCTGGAAAAACTTTTACTATGGCAAATATAATCCAAAATGTACAAAAACCAACATTAGTTTTAGCTCACAATAAAACTTTGGCAGGACAATTATATTCAGAATTCAAAGAATTCTTCCCTGAAAATAATGTTGAATATTTTGTATCTTATTACGATTACTATCAACCTGAAAGCTATATTCCATCATCTGATACATATATAGAAAAAGATGCCTCTATAAATGATGAAATAGATAAACTTCGTCATTCTGCAACTGCATCATTATTTGAAACTAGAGATGTAATAATTATTGCTTCAGTTTCATGTATTTATGGTTTGGGTGACCCTATTGATTATGAACATATGATAGTTTCTTTAAGACCTGGTATGCAAAAATCTAGAGAAGAAGTTATGAAAAAGCTTGTAAATATGCAATATTCCAGAAATGAGATTGATTTTAAAAGAGGAACTTTCCGTGCTAAAGGTGATATATTGGAAATCTATCCTTCTGACCAAAGTGAATCTGCAATTCGTGTTGAATTTTGGGGTGATGAAGTTGAAAAAATTCAAGAAATTAACCCTTTAACAGGAAAAGCAATTGCTGAAAGAAAACATGTTATGGTATTTCCTAACTCCCACTATGTAACTACTTCAGATAAAATGGAACGTGCACTTGTTACTATTGACGAAGAATTACAGGAAAGAATAAAATATTTTAAAGATAACAATAAATTAATAGAAGCCCAAAGAATTGATGAAAGAACAAACTTTGATATGGAAATGATGAGAGAAACTGGTTTTTGTCAAGGGATAGAAAATTATTCAAGACACATAAGTGGAAGACCTGCTGGTTCACCTCCATTTACATTATTTGATTATTTACCAAAAGATTTTTTATTGTTAATTGACGAGTCTCATGCTACAATTCCCCAAGTTAGAGCAATGTATAATGGGGACCGTGCTCGTAAAGACTCTTTAGTTAATTACGGTTTTAGATTACCTTCTGCTTATGATAATAGACCTTTGAAATTTGATGAGTTTGAGGAAAGAATAAATCAAGTTGTTTTTGTTAGCGCAACACCAGCTGATTATGAAAAAGAACATTCAAAAGAAAATGTTGTTGAACAAATTATTAGACCTACTGGTCTTTTAGACCCTAAAATAGAGGTTAAACCAGTAACAAATCAAATTGATGATTTAATCGAACAAATCAGAATTAGAGTAGAGAAAAAAGAAAGAGTTTTAGTAACAACTTTAACTAAAAAAATGGCTGAAGATTTAACGGCTTATTTGCAAAGTTTGGACATTAAAGTAAATTATATGCATTCAGATATAAAAGCTTTAGAAAGAATGGAAATTATCCGAAATTTAAGACTTGGTGAATTTGATGTTTTAGTTGGTATCAATCTTTTAAGAGAAGGATTAGATATTCCAGAGGTTTCGTTAGTTGCAATATTAGATGCTGACAAAGAAGGTTTCTTACGTTCTGAACGTTCATTAATTCAAACTATTGGACGTGCTGCTAGAAATACTGATGGAACTGTTATAATGTATGCAGATGAACTTACTGATTCTATGGAAAAAGCTATTTCTGAAACTAATAGAAGAAGAAAAATTCAGGAAGAATATAATATAAAACATAATATTGTTCCTAAAACCATTAAAAAATCAGTCAGAGACGCTATTAGCATTACAAAGCAAGAAGATATTGGTGTCAAATTTAAAATGGAATCTCCTGATGATATCAAAAATACAATTAATAGTCTAACTGATGAAATGCTTAAATATGCTGCTTCAATGGAATTTGAAAAAGCTGCTGAAATTAGGGATAAAATTAAAGAATTGGAAAAATTGATACAAAACTAATTGACAAATTTTTTATAAAGATATATGATTTTACCATAAAAATTTTAAAAAGGAGGTTTTGTGATGTTAAAAAACAAAACAAAAATTATTACTATATTTCTTATATTAATTTTATTATTTTCTACAGTTTCTGTTTTAGCTGATGATGAAGTTAATGAAAATGAAATAATGCCTATTTCAACTGATAATGCAACAGAAGAAGTTCAAAATACAGTTGAAAATGCAACTTCTAATGTTCAAGTTCAAGAAGATTCTTATAAAAAAAGTGATGTTTATTTAACAGGTGATAATGTCACAGTAGATTACATTGTAGATGGAAATTTATTTGTTATGGCTGATACTGTTACAATAAATTCACAAATTGGTGGAGATGCTTTTATTCTTGCTAAAAAATTAATTATTAATGAAGATGGATACATATTTAGTAATTTATTTACTATAGCTGAATCTGTTGAAACAAAAGGTGTTGTATATGATGTTTATGCATTAACAAAAAACTTTACTATTTCAGGCGGATATGTTTATAGAGACTTAAAAGTATGCGGTGAAACATTAAATATTAATGGAATTGTTGGTAGAAACGCATTTGTAAACTGTCCTAATATAAACTTTAACACAAATGAAGATAATAAAGGAATTATATATGGAGATTTAAATTATTCTTCTAATTCAGAAATCTCAATACCAGAAAATGTTGTTAGCGGAAATGTAAATTATTCTGCTTCAAAAACATCTACTGAAAAATCAACACGTTCAATTATTGCTAATTACATTTTGGATTTAGGTGCATTCATTGCATTTGTATTAATTATATGGTTAATATGTTTAGCATTAGCTCCAAAATTCTTGGCTAGTACAAATAAATATGTAGGAAAGAAATCTTTAAATATATTTGGAAAAGGATTACTTACTTTAATTGTAACTCCAATAATATGTATTATATTAATATTTTTACAATTAACTAGTGGATTCTCATTATTCTTATTAGCATTATATGTTTTAGCAATAATATTATCAAAATCTTTATTTACAATTACTGCAAATAATTATGTATGTTCAAAACTAAATGTAAATAAAAATACTGGAATCTTTGGAATGCTTATTGTATCTGGAATTGTTATTTGGGTAATTACTAAACTTCCATATATTGGTGGATTAGTTTCATTTATAATTGCAGTTTTAGGCTTAGGAATATTAGTTGCTTCTATACTTCCTGAAAGAGCAAAAAAAAATAAAGACTCTTTAAAAGAAGATACATCTAAAGAAATTAAAAATACAGATAAAAATGATGAAGAATAAAAAATATATAACAAAAAGAGCGAGATAGTTTAATTAAAACTTTCTCGTCTTTTTATTATTTTCTTAATTCATCAATTATAACTTTATAATCTTTAGCTATTAAAATAGCAGTTCCAGAAACTAATATATTTGCACCAGCTTTTTTTACTGACTCTGCTGTTTTTAAATTAATTCCACCATCAGCTTCTATATCTATCTCAATATTGTTTTCTTCTATATATTTTTTTAGAGTTGAAATTTTATCAACCATATCGGTTAAAAGTATTTGTCCACCTTTTCCTGGTTCAACGGTCATAACTAGAACCATGTGGATATATGGCAAAAACTCATAAATATTTTCTATGTTTGTTTCTGGTTTTACACTTATACCTACTTTGCAATGACTTTCTTTTATTTTATTTATATATTTCATTACCTCTTCTTTGTTCTTGCATGCTTCATAATGAAATGTTATTATATTAGGTTCAACAGCTAAAAAATCTTCTATTGCTTCATCTATATTTTCTACCATTAAATGAATATCTAAAGGTAAATTTGATATTCTTTTTATATATGATACATATTCTAACATTTTCTTATATGTATTTTTTTTCACAAATTTTCCATCCATAACGTCTATATGAAAATAATCAGTCTTTGATTTTTCTAGTGCAAAGAAGGTTTCTGCTTCTTCTCCCTTTTTTACTGAAAGTATTGATGTTGAAATCTCTACCATTTTAATCTCTCCCTTAATATTTATATTTATATTTTTCTTTTAATTCTTCATATATTTTGCAAAATCTCTCATATCTGCCAATATCGACTTTTCCTTGCTCTAGTGCCTGTTTTATACCACATTTTTTTTCTTTTATATGAGTACATCCTACAAATTCACAATTTTCTAATAATGGTTTAAATTCTTTAAAATATTTATCTAATTCTCTATACTCTATTTCAGATATATCAAATGTTGAAAACCCTGGAGTATCTGCTATATATGTATTTTCGTCAATTTCATAAATTACAGTTGATGTTGTTGTGTTTTTTCCTTTTTTGTTTCTTTGACTTATTTCTCCTTCTTGTGTAATTGTGTCTTTAAATATTGCGTTTATTAATGTTGATTTTCCTACTCCTGAGTTTCCTGAAAATGCATTGATATTTCCTTTTAACTCTTCTTCTAAATCTTCTATTCCTTCTTTTCCTTTTGCAACTGTTTTTATTACTTTATATCCTATATTTTCATAAACTGTTTTTATTTTTTCAAAGTCTCGTTTTTTGTCTAAGTCTGTTTTGTTTAATACTATTACTGATTTTATTCCTAAATATTCTGCAAATGCTAGTTGTTTATCTAATAATAGTAGGTCTGGTTTTGGGTTTTTGCTTGATACTACTAATATTAGTTGTGTTATATTACTCATTTTGGGTCTTTTTATATATGTTGTTCTTGGCAATATTTCTTCTATTATTGCTTTTTTGTTTTCTTCATCTAATATTTGTATTTTAACATTGTCTCCTACAACTGGCGTTATTTCTTCTTTTTTTAGTTTTCCTCTTGCATTTGCTTCATATATTTGGTTGTTTATTTTTATTTTATATAGATTTGATATGTTTTCAATTATTAAACCTTGCATTATTCCTCCGTTTATATCATTTTTTAAAAAGAATGGAAAATTCCATTCTTTTTAGCAATTTTCTAATTTTGTAATTAGTTTACTTATTACTTTGTACTTCTATTCAGCAGTATACGAATTTACATTACTATAAACTAATGTATATCCCCCATCATTTTTTAAGATTCCATCAATATATACTTTAACTGTTGTAGTTCCTGTTCCTTTTGCATTTCCAACTGAAACTGCTGTTTCAGATGCTTTTACTGTTTGTGAATATATTGTATCACTTCCAACTTTAACTTCTAGTTTAACATTTTTAACTTTCTTGTCTGTTGTTTCTTCATCTGTAGAAGTTTCATAAATATTACCATCTAATAGAGATTTTACATTTACTGTAATTGGTACAGTCTTTATTTCTGCTAATTTATTTACAGTAATTGTTACAGTTGTACCTTCATCTACAACTTTTCCGACTTCTGTACTTTGTTTTAAAACAATTCCATTGTCTTTTGAATTATCTTCACTATATCCAACATTTACAACTAATTTTAAGTCCTCTAATGCCTTTTTGGCGTCTGCTTCTGTTTTTCCTGTAACGTCTATCATTGTAACTTGTTTTATACCAGTTCCTGTACTTACATGTATTTTAACTGTTTCTCCTGCA
Source organism: uncultured Clostridia bacterium (assembly GCA_934168305.1). Classification (GTDB taxonomy): domain Bacteria; phylum Bacillota; class Clostridia; order TANB77; family CAG-508; genus CAG-269. Next base: position 13,407 of record CAKPNF010000021.1, read on the forward strand.
TTTACTTCTGTGTCTGGGTTAGTTTCTTGACTTATTACATATCCTTCTTTTACAGTTTTACTTGTTTCTTCAACAACTTCTACTTTTAATTTAGCATCTTCTATTAATTGAACAGCTTCTTCTCTTTGTTTTCCTTTTACATTTGGTACTTTTGTTTTTTCTGTTCCTTTACTAATTACTACTTTTATTGTAGTTCCTTCTTTTACCTTATTAAAATTATCCATATGTTTTGGATTTTGACTAATTATGTGATTTTCCTCTATTTCTGCATTGTATTCTTCTGATTCTACTTCAAATACAAGTTTAGCATCTTTTATTTTTTGTTCTGCCTCTTCTTTTGTTAGATTTACAACATCGGGTACCTCAACTTCTTTAGGATTTGTCACTTTTAATGTTAACATCGTTCCTCCGAATGCTAAGAAAAATAATAATATTAATCCTATAAAGCTACTTAATACTTTATGTTCTTTTACAAAGGTTATAAATTTACTTTCTTTTTTACCTCTATTTTTATTTGTTCTATCATATTGATTTGTAGATATTCTTTGTGTTTTAGCAGTTGGGTCATAATCAACTTCTTCTACAAAATCTCCTGATGGAT
>CAKPNF010000022.1 GCA_934168305.1 uncultured Clostridia bacterium
TAACTCTTCTAAATAATCTTTTTCTGCTTTTAAGAATGTATCTCTTAAAAAAGCGATTTTTCCATTTATATTATTTTGATTCATATTCTATTCCTCCAATTAATTTATTTATATGTTTTATCTTATCCATTCTTCTATTATTTCTTTAGAAATGTTTAGATTTCCTCTTCCAACACCTATCTCTATATCTGTTTTTGGACTTCCATGATAATCACTTCTACCACTGATATATAAATTATTCTTTCTAAAATTTTGATTTTCTTGCAATTATAGTAAATTCATTTGTTCCTACTAAATTTTCTCCTAGTGCTGATTCATCAAACATTTTATTGTCATATATTTTTTCTATTGTATAATTATTAGCTGTAAAATAATCACTAAAAAATTGCTTTGAATACCTATTAAAGTATGTTTTTTATTTAGGATTAAATGGCTCTGGTATAAATATTTCTTTTTCTTCATTATTACATTCCATAACATTTATAGCAATTATTCCTTTATCTTTCAATAATTCACTAAATTTATCTAATACTCTTAAACAAGTTTTATCATCTACATGAATCAAAGTAGCAAAACAAATTATTGCATCAAAGTTGTCTTTATCAAATGTAATATTTCTAATGTCCATCAATTTAAATTTAGCTTTTGGTGCATTTTTTATTGCTTTTCTCAACATATTTTCTGATGTATCAATACCTATTACATTAAAATTTTTATCACATTTTTCTGTTAAAAATTTAGGATAATCTCCAATTGCTGTTCCTGCATCTAAAATCATTGCATTCTTATTCAATTGTGAAATCAAATAATCTATTTCTTTTTGAAATTGAACATTTCCCTTTAAATCTTTTGACTTATAGTAATCTACATATTCTTCAACGATATTGTTATATGTTTCAATAGTTACTTTGATTTTATCTATCTCCATCATTATATTCTCCTAATTTTAATAATTTTTTATATTTCTTACTTCTATACTAGGAATTGTTATTTCATGTGGTAAATCAAATATAAATTTTACAGTATTAGCAACATCTTCTGGTGTTAGTCCTGTATTCATTACATTATCTGGTAATTCATTTTTTGCTCTTTTATAAAAATCAGTTTGTATTAGTCCCGGACATACATCTGTTATCTTAATATTGTTATGTGCTAAATCATTTTGAATAGCTTTTCTAAATGCATTCGCTCCAGTCTTTGATGCATTATATATAGGAAATGGTGGCTCACACATTACTCCACTTTGAGAATTAATATTAATTATTTGACCACATCCTTGTTTTTTCATAATTGGGAAAATGCTCTTTATCATTGCTACTGTTCCAAATACATTTGTATCAATAACCTTTTTTATTCTACCTAATTCATTCATTTCATCATATATTGGTTGATCTAATTTTGATACATCTCCAGAAATCCACATTCCTGCACAATTTATTAAGCAATCAATTTTTTCGTAATTCCTATTTATATCATTAATTACATTAGCTATCTGTTTATCATCTGAAATATCACAAATATAATATTTTGATTTTGTTTCTTCTGCTACTTGTTTTAAGTTATTTTCGTCAATATCAATTAATATTAATTTTTCTTCTTTTAATACATTTGCTATAGCTTTACCTACACCATTGGCAGAGCCTGTAATTATAACATTTTTCATATTCTCCTCCTTAAATTTTTTAATTTTCTAATATCTCTTTTTGAACTTTTTTAGAAAAACTTTTTATCACCTCATCATAAGAGTGGTCTATCATTTCAAAAATTAATTTATCATCAACTGTCTTATTGATATATACTGTATTTCTATAAATTGCTTGCATAGGTGGGCAATGATAACCTCTTACTATATCGTTTGTATATTGTTTTCTATATAATTCTGCAAGAAGCGCATCACACTTTAAAGTTATTTTATAATCATTATCTAATGGATATAATTCAGCAAATATTTTCTTATTAACTTTGAAACATATTGGGATATCCCCGAATGGATAATCTATATATGCTTTATTCTTATTTAAACAATATTCTATAGTTTCATCTTTTAACATAATTTTTCCTTATAAAATTTATTATCCTTTATCATTTTTTCTATTGATTCAAACTTGCAATTACAAAGTTCTTCGCATAACTTTAATACTTCATCATTTTCAAAGTTTTTAACAACATATTTTTTTAAACCATCTTTTAAATTAAATATGAATATTATTTCATTTTCTGTAATATATTCATTCCAAAATTCTACTTTCAAGTGTTTATAAACAAAATCTTCCCATTTATTTGCCATATTCTTATTAAAAGTGATCATAAAATCATTATCATCTTTTTCTATGTATAAATCCTTCTTTTTCTAACTCATATATTTCTTCATTCATTCCCATTGCATAACTATAATACATTTATTCTTTCCTCCAGATTATTATTTTTAACTCTCCTATTTCATTATTGCTATTACTATATCACAAATTCCTTAATTATTCCATAGTTTACCATTAATTCTATTACTTTTCATCGTGGTAGGGGTATTTTACTGGGGTAAAGTACAAAAATAAGACTACTTATTTTCTTGTAGTCTTACTCCTATCTATATTCTATAATTTAATTTTTATTTACTTGTTTCGGGTTATGAGTTTAAATCTTATCATTTAATATATTACACCCTTCCCAACACTTTATCCAACTCTATTTCTGCCTTTTTAACAAAATAATTATCTGTATAAATAGGAATATCTAATTTATTAATCCTTTGAATCAATTTGTCTATTGTATTCAAATCGTCATTATCTTCAGTCTCTATTTCTATCAACTTATCCCCCTTTTTTATATCTTTTATAGCTAATTGAAGTCCATCTTTTTCATACACTATATCATCTTCTTTTATGCACATAACTTCTCGATAACCTATTGTTTTTAATAGATTTTTAGCATCTTCTATATCTATAATATCACAATTAACCGCTTCTTGGCTTAATATATTTCCATTATCATCAAAATTTTTAATTTTAAACGTTATTTTTTAATTATTTTTCCAGATGTTTTCCCTTTTATTTCTCTTACTAATATTGCTTTTGACAATATTTCTCTTGTACTCATTTTATTTAAATTTAATGTCTCTGGTATAAAGTAAGCATCATTCATAGAAAACTTGTGAGCAATCTTAAAGTCTTTTTCTTCTATTATTTTATAAAATTCATTAAGACTACCTTTTATCTTTACGGTTATTTCGTTATTTTCTTTTAAACTCATTTTATTTCTCTATTTCATTATTTTATTTGTTCCAAATTTATTAGTTTATTTTCTCTAAAAGTCATTTTTAACAAACAAGGCGACTTTATATCCAAAATGGTATTATTATATACTAATTTAACCTCTTTATTTACTTTGCACCAATTTAATAAAAAGAACTTTATTGAACCTCCGATGACTTACAACAGCAATCTTTTTTCCTTCATATTCTTTCAAAATTTTATCAAAAAATTTATTCATTCTTTGCCTTGTATCTTCTGCACTTTCACCATTAGAGGTCTTATACGTTCTATATAATAATTGTTCTTGAGATGGATCTCTTGTACTTTTTCCATTCATAAATTTTCCTAATTCTTCTAGATTTCCTAATTTTCTTTCGTTTAGATTGCTATCTATATTGATAGGCAAATTATTAGTATTAGCAATGTATTTTGCTGTTGCTTTCGCTCTTGTATAACTGCTTGACCAAATAACATTAATATTGTTTAACTCAATATTTTCGCTTAATTTTTTTGATTGTTCTTCCCCATGTACAGACAATATTTCTTTTTCATTGATTGTTTGATTGTCTTCATTTGTATTTCTAATTCCATTTTCGTCAATAGTTTCAGCATGTCTAATTAAATAAACTATAGTTTCTTTCATTTTTTAACCTCTTATTATTTTATAACTCTAATCTCATTTTCTTTTCAACTTCTATAAATCCCATTTTTTTATATAATTCAAATGCATTTTTATTTTTTGATATAACATTTAATTCAAAAATTTTTGCTCCAATTTCATTGCTCCAGTTCTTGCACTTATCAATTAGTTTTGTTGCAATTCCTTGATTTCTATATTTAGATTTAACATACAAACCATCTAACAAAGCAATATGTGATATTGTTGGGTCTTTATCTTCGGTTATAATTTTGCAATATGCATAACCAATAATTATATTTTCTTCGTTTTTAGCCACATATAAAACATTATCTTTATTTTTATATTTATTTTCAAAATAGCTTTTCACAATATAATTTTTCTTTAAATTTTTATCATATTTACTTTCACTAAAAATCAATTCTGTCAACAATTCATCACATTTAATTGCATCTTCTATATTTTTTACAACCTCTATATACATATTATCTCCTAAAATTTATTCTTTTTCGTGTCAATTTTTGTTTTTTCTAATTTTTGCCACAAAAAATCCTTCGTATAATTCGGTTGGACAAACACATAATGTTCCAGAAATCTTAGTAGGAAGCACTGGCAAACTTTCAATTCCTTCAAATGAAATCGGTACTATTTCTATTTTTTCATCTTTTAATATACTCTCTACTACATCTTCATTTTCGCATGCTAAAACTGAACAAGTTGAATATACCATTTCATGCCCTGGTTTTAGTAGACTGATTGCTTTTTTTAATAATGCTTTTTGAGTTTTTGTTGACCTCTCTATTAATTGTTTTGTAAAATATTTTTCTATGTTGGAGTCATTAAAATCTAATGTACCACTTCCACTACATGGTGCATCTAACAAAATTTGGTCAAATGAGAAAAAATCGTCTATAAATCTTGAATCTTTTGGCATTATGAACACACATGTTGCTCCTTGTTTGTCTACATTATATTTTAATCTTTCTGCTCTTATTTTATTTTTTTCACATGCTGTTATGTGTGCTTTATTGTTTGTAAGTGCTGCTATTTGTGTTGTTTTCCCTCCTGGTGCTGCTGCCATGTCTAATATATCTGTTTTTTCTTTAGGTTCTAGTATTATTGGTGGTAGCATTGATGATAAACTTTGCATATATATTTTTCCATCTTGATATATGTCCATTTCTTGTATTGTTTTTTCATCTACATTTTTTATTATTAGAGCTTCTTTACTCCATGGTACTTCTTCATATTCTATTTTTGATTCTTGTAATTTATTTTTGATTTCTTCTATGTTGCTTTTTATTGTGTTTATTCTTAATGTTGTGTTTCTTTTTGTTAAGTATCCATTTATTATTTTTTTTGCTGTTTCTATTCCGTATTGTTCTTTTAACATTACTTCTAAAAATTCCATTATTTTTTCCTTTCGCTATCCTATTGTTTCTTTGTCTGTTTGATATTGTTTCTATTAAAATATTTCTGTTTTTTTAATATTATCATACAAGCTTAAGTATTACAAGGTATATTTTTGTATCATTTGCATATATTATATTAAATAAAAATTTTTTATCGGAAATTTTTGGAAATTTTTTTAAAAATGTTGACAAATTCATTTAATTAGTTGTATAATAAGTAAGTCAACACATCGCGGGGTGGAGCAGTTGGCAGCTCGTTGGGCTCATAACCCAAAGGTCGGAGGTTCGAGTCCTCCCCCCGCAACCAAAATTTTTTTAACATCTACATTTTCGTAGATGTTTTTTGTTTATAAATTCTGCATCAGCACTATTATCATTATCACATTTATCTTTTCCATATTTTAATCTATAATTATATCTATATATTATATTATTTTTTTCTTTTCTTCCTTTAAATTTATGCCTATTGCAGCAAATACATTCAATTAAACCTTTATATTTGTTCATTTTTCTCCATAGTAATATGTATTTTTATTAATAATATCAAATAAAGAAAATAAAAAACCAGAATTAAGATTTTGTACGCAGTGCAAACTGCTACAAAATCTAATTTCTGCCATATTTATCTTCTACAGAAAGTTATCATACTATGATAACTTTCCTATGTAGATGAATTATTCAAACGACTTTAAGTTTGAAAGAAAAGAGATGCTGATGTTATTATGTTGGCATCTCTTTTTGAAATTTTGTAACTCTTGATTTATCAATAATTTTACTGTATAATAGTATTAATGACATAAGTCATTTTTATATATATTTCCTTTTTGCAAACTAACATCTGTTAGTTTTACATAGATAAAATATAACATCAAAATTGGAGGAAAAAATTATGTATGATTATGTAGAAGAACGAAAAAACGGCGAATTATCATTACGGGCTTATAATTTAACTATTGGACTGGTTTTATTATGGGGATTTGTAGTAAATGTATTGATGTGTAAGTTTTGCACTCAAACATTTATGAGCTGGAACTTCACGGCAGTTGTAATTGGTTACTTCATTGTGGCTATTGCAGGAATGTTATTAAGTAGATGTAGCGACAACCCATTTATCAGTTTTATTGGTTATAATATGGTTGTACTACCAGTAGGTGTTGTTTTAAGTATTGCATTGACTGAATATGATAAAATTTCAATTATGAATGCTTTATTGACAACAACAGTTGTAACACTAATTATGATTATTTTAGCAACTACAATTCCTAACATTTTCTTATCAATGGGAAAAGTGTTATTTGTGTGCTTAACAGGGGTTGTTGTATGTGAACTTATTTTTATGTTCATAGGTTTTGCCACACCATCCTTATGGGATTTCATTGTAGCTTTGATTTTCTGTGGTTATATTGGTTACGACTGGGCTAAAGCACAAACAAAGGCACATACTTTAGATAATGCTGTTGATAGTGTTGTAGATTTATACTTAGATATTGTAAATCTGTTTTTGAGAATTTTATCTTCAAGCAGTAAGTCTAGTAAAAATGACTAAGTAGAAATCTGAATCATACTGAATTTAGCAAATAATTAATTGCAAAACAAAAGGCATACCTTTAACGAGGTATGCTTTTTGTTTTTGATATATAAAAATCGAGTAGGAACTGAATAATTATTTTATTCAGTGTCCTCTCACACCACCGTACGTACCGTTCGGTATACGGCGATTCAATAGAATTAATACTTTAACAGTATACACTAGAAAGACTTAGATATCCTAATCTTTCTAGTGTTTCATTATTTAAACTTCTTGCTAAGATTGGACTATTTGATATTCTCCAATACGATTTTCTAGTATTTGCAAACTCCCATGCTTTATAATTTTCTGTTCCCAGTTTTACCAAATTATCGTGTTTTGTTTTAATTTTCTTCCATTGTTTCCAATAACACATTCTTATTCTTCGTCTTATCCATTTGTCCAACTTTTGTGCTGTATTTCCCATATTTGCAATTTTAAAATAATTTACTCAACCTCTAATAACTTGTGTTAATTTTAAATATCTGGCTTCCATGCTCATTTCATTGCTCCTTGATGTTATTTCTCGTATCTTATCCTTGAACTTTGCTACTGATTTTGGGTGTATTCTTATTTCTACTTTTTCTTTTTTTTGATAGAAAGAAAATCCTAGATACTTTATTCTCCAAGGTCTGTCAACTTTGCTTTTAACTCTGTTAACTTTTAATCTTAATTTCGTTTCGATGAATTTGGTAATATTTTCCATAGTCCTTTCTGCTGCCTTTTTGCTTTTAGTAAATATTACACAGTCATCTGCGTATCGCACAAATTGTAGTCCGCGTTTTTCTAGTTCTTTGTCTAACTCATTAAGCATTATATTACTTAATATTGGAGAAATATTTCCGCCTTGTGGTGTTCCTTTTTCTGTCTTTTCAAATACTCCATTTACTAGTACCCCTGCTTGTAGATATTTTCTTATTAATGATACAACTTTATCTTCATTTACTGTTTTTCTTATTATCGATATTAGTAAATCTTGATTTACTGTATCAAAGAACTTTTCTAGGTCTAAATCCACAACCCATTTATATCCATTATTCATTATTTCTTTAGCTTTTAAGATTGCATCATGACAACTTTTATTTGGCCTAAATCCGTAACTATTTTCTGAAAATATTGGCTCGTAGATTATACTTAACTGTTGTGCAATTGCTTGTTGTATTACTCTATCTACTACAGTCGGTATTCCTAGTTTTCTTTTGCTTCCGTCTGTCTTAGGTATTTCTACCCTTCTTACTGCTTTGGGATTATACTTCCCATTTCTAATTTCTTCCTTGATTTGTTTGCCATTTTCCTTTAAATATTGTAGAAGTTCATCTACTTTCATATTGTCAATTCCACTGGCTCCCTTATTTGCTTTCACTCTTTTAAATGCCATGTTCATGTTGTCTTTTGAAAGTATTCTCTCAAGCAATTCATTAGTTACTGCTTTAGTATCGATTTCTTCTTTTGAAGACACAGCAAAAATATTAGGTACTTCTACATTGCCTTTAGTTTCCAACTTATTCTCTTGTAGATAGTCTTCAATATGAAGTGGTCTACCATTATTGTATTTTTGATTACCTTTCATAAAAAAAAATCCTCCTATCGTTCAGTCCTTCACAAACTGTATATATCCAATTTGCTAATATGACCTCTGCTGACTTCTGATATTTCACTCTAATATCACTACTAGCATTTTCATACCTAGTTCAAGGTATTTCCAAAATACCAGACCTCCCCAGGTAAGAACAACAACCTTCCTCTCATATATCTGCCACATTTACTGTATGAGTCTCGGATAGTTACTATGGCTTTGCTTTGTTTAGCAAGCTCGCCCAACTCAATTCAGCCTTATATGTGATTTCTGTTCGTCAGACCGAAATATTGCAACTTTGACTTCTTTCAGATTCCACCTCACGATGGACACCCTTGTCATTTACTAACAGTTCGCCACTATCAGGCACTGTAAGGGACTTTCACCCTCAAGTTGTTGCCCATGCTGGGCACACTAATACAAAGCATCTACTTTTAGTAGGTGCTTTTTTTATTGCAAAATTTCCTAATTTAATATCTTCCTAAAAATCCCCATCCTTTTATCTAAAACCTTTATTTAATAAACAAAAAGAGGGATTTTCTGTGGTACCCCACAATCCCTCTTTTCTTATATATTAGGAAAGTTGTACAACTTTCCTAATATATAAAATTACATTGCACAGAAAATTTATTTCATAAATTTTCGCGCGCGAACAAATTTACTGAATATTTCAATTTTTTTAGTATGATAAAAAGTAGAGTTAAGACTGAAAATTGAAAATTTTCAGATTTGTTCTTTACTATTTATTCAATTCCTTATATCTCTTAATTTTCATAGTAGAAGTTTTTTCAAACTCTCCCTCTTTAATCTCAAGAGCCTTAACAGCTTTATAAGAAGTCAATTTTTTATTTACTTCTTTAATATTTTTCCAAATCATATCATAAATTTCCTTTTCTGAAAGTTCTCCATGTAACTCTTTAATCTTATCATAATCTGGAATAACTCTTGCAGTAATAATTAATTCTTTTTCTTCTCTTCTGCTGTTAGCTTCTGGCTTCTTGCCATAAACCATAGATTCTTTAATTTCATCAACTTTATCTAAAAGCATTTCTATTTCTTCCGGATAAATATTTTTTCCGTTTTGAGTTACTATAACATTTTTACTTCTTCCTGTTATAAATATGTAACCGTCATCGTCTATGTATCCAATGTCTCCTGCATTAAAGTATCCATCTTCGTCTATTACCTTTTTAGTTTCTTCTTCATCTTCATAATATCCAAGCATTAAAGTTGGTGATTTTATTAAAATTTCTCCTTCTCCGTTTTCATTTGGGTCTTTTATTTTAATGTCTGCTTGGACTATTGCTTTCCCTGCTGATCCTACACATGGTTTATATTCTGGTGTTAAGGCTGATATTGGTGCAGTTTCTGTTAATCCATATCCTTGTAAAAATGATATTCCTATGTCATCTAACCAGTTTCCAACTTTTTTGTCTATTGGTGCTGCTGCTGATACTATTATTCTTATTCTTCCTCCTAGGTTGTCATATATTTCTTTAAATACTTTTTTCTTGATGTCTATTCCTGCACCTTTTAGTGCGTTTGTTACTGATATCATTGTGTTTACCATTTTGTCTTTTTTACTTTTTACTATTTTTTCATTTATTTTCTTATATAAGCTTTCTACTAATAATGGAACTGTTAAAATTGCTGTTGGATGTGCTTCTTGTAGATTTGGTACTATGTATCTTAGTCCTTCACATATAGCTACAGATGCTCCTGTTGCCATTGGTAGTAAAAATCCTATTGTTGATTCATAGCAGTGATG
>CAKPNF010000023.1 GCA_934168305.1 uncultured Clostridia bacterium
TAATTTTTAGGTTTAAAAATTATACCGCTTCGGTTTATTCTCTAAAGGATTTACTGTTTACTTTTCAATGTACTTTTCGTTCTCCTTTTGTCGGTGAACGTATTTGATTATAATATAAGTTTTTTGCTTTGTCAATAGTTTTTTAAAATTTTTTTCAAAATAAAAATTAGTAATTAAATGTTACTGTTTTTTGTTTGATTTATTACTAATTTCTTTTGTATTTTTCTTTTCAAAAATCATTCTCAAAGCACTTTGCTTATAATAGCATATAATGTCGATTATTGTCAATAGTTTTTTGAAATTTTTTAAATATTTTTTTTTAACTATTTTTTCTCGCCAAATGCTTTTTTATAATACCATACTAAATTTACAAAGTCAATACTTTTTTTCTGGTATTTTTTACCAGTTGTTAATTATCTTATATTTCATATATTTATTATAGAAAAAAAAGTTACATATATAAATATATCTGTAACTTTCTCTATAATGATTGCTTTAAAATTAAGTACAAGCAATTATTTTCATTTTTCTTTAATAATTCATATATAGTTTGTTATATAACATAATTTTATAACTTGTTATACAAATATTTCATATGAGAAAAAACTGCATTTGCCCAATTTTTATCACTTGCATATCTTGTATTAATTCCAGATAATGTAGGACCATTATAATAAGTACCAGCTGCTTTTTCTCCACCATATACACTTGTACCATTTGGATTTAAATAATACTTTACAAATACTCTTGCAATTAAATCTATGCTTTCTGAATAATTTGTAAATTCATAAGCTCCATTATATGGATTTGAATCATATGCACCGTATCCAAATAAATTGTTCTTTTGTAGAGCTATTTTTGATGTTCCCCATCCGCTTTCATGAATTCCAACCGCTGCTACAAATAAACCATTTATATTATATTGCTTTTCTATGTAATAGAAATACTCTGCATTATTTTCAAATATTTTATTTCTATCCTTTTCATCAGATAATACCTTTTTGAATTGTTCTAATGTTAAACCACTTGGTTTATTTAACTGCATATTAATTGTTATGCCTGATAATAATTGTTGTTTATTATTTGATGTTTTTTCTTCTGTTTCTGATTCTTTATTTGGATTTATATATATTGTACATTCAGACTTAACCCACCCTACTGTATTTTCATATGATATTTTATACCAGTTTTGAGTTATCTCTAAAATTTTTATTTCATCTTTTTGTTTTAATGTTGTTATTTTTCTACTTTCTTCAGATGGTTCTGACCAAACTGCTAAAACGTCTGATGTTATATAAACTTTATCTCCTACTTTTACTTTATAATTGTTTGTGTAGTTTGCTCCTCCAATTTCTACTATCTTGTTTGCCGATGCTTTTGTTATTGTTGCTCCTACTTGTTCTTCTGAAACAACATTTCCTTCTTTATCATATATTGTTTTTATTGTTATTTCTTGTTTTCCCTGCATACCTTCTTGTACTACTACTGATATTCCTTTTGGTATTTCTTTATTTGTTCTATATTGTGTTAAATATTCGAGTACCTCTTCTTTTTTTGTTATTTGTTCTGTTTGTCCTTCGTTCGTATTTTGATTTATTATCTTATCTATGTCTATTTGTTCTGCATTGCTTATTTTTGTTTTTTGTTCTGGTTTTGCATCTGTTTCTTTTGCATATGATTTATTTACTGGAAAATACATATTATAAAACATTATTAAATATAATATTGCAAAAAAAACAAATGCTGAAAATATTATCATCTTTAATGTTATTTTTATTTTATTTTCTTTTGTTTTCATATTATCACCTAATTATATTTTAATATTTATGTAGTTTTTTGTCAATTTATATATTAGAAAAAGACCATAAACCTTTTTAGTTTATGGTCTTTAATTTAGTAACGGTTGATTACTCCCGCAACATATTCATATCTTATATCTTTGTCTGAAATTTTTATCATTTTATCTTCACGCTGTGCTCCAATATTTCCCAATATTTCTATAATTTTATGGTTAATATCTTTCATTACCGGTTCATCTTGTTCATACGGATGAATAACCATATAAACATTTGGGATAAATGGAAATGTATAATGATTATCTTTAATCATCCACAGAATTCCACCTACTACAATGTCCTCAAGAAGCTGTGAACCGCCATTCAATGGTGATATCATCGCTGGTTTAAGAACATCGAAAGACATACGAATATTTTCTCTCTTTTTTGAATATGTCGGATCAGAATTAAATCTGATCTGTCCTATTAACCGCTGACTGTCTCTCTCGTATATATCGAGATAGACTTTCGGATTATGACCTTCAACTCTGTCGATAGTAGCAACTCTGAAAAAAACCTTGCCTGAATGTTGTAACATAAAAATCACCTATCCTTTTCTTAAATATATATTTTTATATAGTGCTTGACTATTATATCATTCAAATTATGTAAAGTTAATGTTTGTTTTGTAAATTATTTACATTTATATTTTAAAATCCCCATAGTAATAAATTTACTTGGGGACTTTATTTATTTGCAATCGTTCATATAAAATTTCTTTTCTGCCAATTTATCCTGAACTCCACGTAGTGCTTCTCCAAATCTTTGAAAATGTACTACTTCTCTTTCTCTTAAATATCTTAACGGATCTATTACATCTGGATTATCTCTACATAAATCTATTAATTTTTCATACGTAGCACGTGCCTTTTGCTCTGCAGCTAAATCTTCTTGTAAGTTTGCAATTGGGTCGCCTTTACAAGCTATATATGCTGCTGTAAATGGTGCTCCTGCCGCTGATTGTGGGTATACGTCAACTCCATGATCTGTATAATATGGTCCTAATCCTGCTTTTTCTATTTCTTCTATTGATGCTCCTTTGGTTAATTGATGTACTATTGTTCCTACCATTTCTAAGTGAGCTAATTCTTCTGTACCAATATCATTTAAAATAGCCTTTGCATTTTGGTCTGGCATACCAAATCTTTGAGATAAATATCTTAAAGATGCAGCCAATTCTCCATCAGGTCCACCATATTGAGAAATAATAACTTTTGCAAGTCTTGGATCTGGGCATTTTATATTTATTGGATATTGTAATGTTTTATTATAAGTCCACATTAGTTCATTCCTCCTTCCCAAGGCCACCCTTGGTTTGCTTTGGGGGAATTATAGCTCTAAATTATTAAATTTATATTTTATAGTAATTTTATCATCATCTATTATAATTTTATCTATTAATTTGAAAACTAAGCTTTTATTTTCTTCATTTATAGTATCAAATTTTAGTAATTGTTTCATTGTTTCTTCTAATTCTTTAGAAGTTAATTTTGAATCTTGCACACATTCTTTGTTTTTTGGAATTGCTGATATTTTCATATCTAATTCTTTTTTTTGCTTTTCATATTTTTTTATTAAAACTTTAAATGTTTCTAACGAAATAGTAGAAGATATCCTATCTTCATATAAATTAGCAATTGTTTTATTAATTTCTTCTTTTTTTTTAGATAATTTTGCTAATTCTTGGGTTTTATTATCTTTTACTACTATTACAGGATACTTTAAGTCTTTTAAATTTAAATATATATTTATATTTTTCTTTAATGAGATTGAAACCATTTCTAAAAGTTCCGCTTCTTTTAAATGAATATTAGAGCAAAACTCACTTCCATATTTTTTATAGCTGGAACAAACACATCTAAAAAATTTTCCATGATTTTTGTTGTATGTAATTCTACTACCACATTTGCAAAAGACAAGTCCTGCTAATAAATGTTTTTTTCTATTAGAATAATTCCATTCATTTGTCTGTCTATCAAGCATTTCTTGAACAGTATTAAATGTGTTTCTATCTATAATTGCCTCATGATTATTTAAAATTACAATTTGTTCTTCTTCAGGAACTTTTTTGATTTTCTTTATTTTATAATTTACTTTGTTATATTGTAATTGGACTAAATCTCCCACATAAATAGGGTTTCTCAATATTTTATTTATAACTGTGCTATTCCATTTGTAAGTTGCATTTGAATTTGGGTTGTAATAGTTTGTAGTTTCTTGTTTATATTTTAGAGGTGTTGAAATTTCTAAGTTATTCAATTCTTTAGCTATTTCCGTTTTGGATTTTCCAGACTTATATAAATTAAATATTAACTTTACATTTTCGGCTACATTTTCATCAACTAATATTTTATTTTTATCTATTTTGTTTTTTTTATACCCATAAGGCAAAAATGCTTTTATGCATTCTCCTGCTATAGCTTTTGTAAGTATAGTGGACCTTACTTTGTTTGAAGTGTCTTTTGCATACATATCATTTATTACTGCTTTAAATGGTGTCATATCATTATTGGAATTTCTTTTGTCAAATGTATCTATATTGTCATTTACTGCAATATATCTAATATTTTTTAATGGAAATATCTTTTCAATATATCTTCCAGTTTCTATGTAATCTCTTCCAAGCCTTGATAAATCTTTTGTTATTACAAGATTTATTTTTCCTTTATCTATGTCATCTAACATTCTTTTAAAATCTGGTCTATCAAAGTTAGTTCCTGTATATCCATCATCTTTGTAAATATCAACTAAAATCCATCCTTTTGTAGTAATTATAGATTTTAAATATTTAATTTGATTTTCAATACTTTCAGATTGTCCTTTATATTTTTCATCCTTTTCATCTTCTCTTGATAATCTAGCGTATATTGCAACTTTCCATATTTGGTCATTTGCTATGTTAAAATAGTTATTATATAACTCTTGCATTATTACCTCCTTGTCTTAGAGTTATCTTTAATAACTACTTATCTACATTGATATTTTATATTTTTTTCTTCATAATTACAATATAAAATTGCTGTATTTTCGTTTATCCATTCTTGTATTAGCTCTGTTAGTTTTTTTCCATCTTTGGTGTATGTTTCTTTTATTTTTTCTTCCATTAAAGCCACCTCTATTAATATATATTAAGGCAAAAATAAAAAATCTACTTAAAAAGTAGATTTTTTATAGTTTTATTTATAATAAAAACACTACCTTTTAAGTAGTGCTTTGGTTCAAAAAGTGTTTACAATTTTTGTTCATAGTTGTTTCATAGATTTGCTTTCGTAAATCTATTTATTTGTATTATATTTTCATTCTTTGTTAATGTCAATGACTTTAGAATAATTTTGATGGTAACACAGATTTGAAAAAAATGTGATTTGTGTTTATAACATTTTATAAAATTAATCAAAAGTTTGTGTTAATCTAGTTTATTTGATAAATTAATTTATTTATTAATATATTCATTATCCACTTTTTTATTTACTAAAAGCAAATCTAATTTGCAATTTACATAAAATTATGATATAATCATAATATAGAAATTAATTTTTTATAATCTCCTATATATAACTTATGTAATTTAATATATCAACCATTATGAAAAGTCAATTGACAAGGAGGAAAAAATATGACAAAAAAATATGTAGTAGCTTTATTAACTGGCGGAGTGCCAGAACAACCTAATTTTACCTATGAAAATTATCAAGTAATTGAAGCAAACAATGAAAATGATGCAGAAAATATTTATGATGACATCAATAATTGTGAATATTATTTTGGACATTGCATAGGTACAGTTGTTGAAATTAACGGGGAGGAATGCATAGTTATACCTATAAAAAATCTAAAAAAATAATATTGTCATATTCCAAAAGAGGCTGAAAGTCAATAATTTGAGGTAGAAAACTTTAAAATTTTTCTGCATCAACCATTGACTTTCAGCCTCTTTTGATTTTATTAAAATTACATTCTTTGTTAATTTTTTTGGTTACATTTTTGACTCTAAATATTTATAACTTAATGTATTTTTACTGCTAATAACAGTTTTTTCTAACTTTTTCTCTAAATCATCTCTTGCAACTTTTGCAACATTACCACCCATATTCGCTACTTTTCTATTTTTTCTACTCCATAAGGTTTTATGTTCTTTTGCAAGTTCTCTTGTATCTATTTCTCCTAAATCTGTTAGAGCTACTTCAACCTCTGTCACATTATCTCTTGATGACTCTTTCCTAATATTTTTATAGTCTTTGTATTTATTTGTTTTCATTTTCAACTGTACGATATTTTCGTATAGCTGTCTATTTTTCATTAAATCAAAATAAAGAGCTTAAGTTGAATTTTTACATTAAACATGATATAATTCACATGAATTTAGCCAAAGAGCTATCAATTTTTTAAACCTCCATATGGAGTTAATCATAAAGAAACTAATAAACATCTCAATTAATATTGAAGGAGGAAAAACATGAAAAAACGGAGTAAAATTTCTAAAAAAATATTCAAGGCAATACTGATTATTCAAGCTTGTGTTTTAGCTGCTATATTGTTTTTTGTAATATTAGAGTATTGCTTAAATGATTTTGGCAAGAATACTATTATGTGTTGTATTGTTATTTTTCTAAGTTTTGGAATAATGATACCATTTTTTACTATGCCATTATTTATAATGTTTTTTAAAAACACAGAGACATTTAAAGAAAGTGAAAAATATGTACTCCAGAACTTGTCAAAAGAATATTGCGTTGAAGTCATACCAATTAAGGATGAGCCACAACATGAAAATTTTTTGACTAAAGAGTTAGTCAAAAGAGCTAAATTTTATGCTCAAATTATGAGTGATGGTACAGTAATGATTTCTATAAAATTCAATAATGAAAGTAACAGAATTTATTACGGTGGTCTTTATGCAAAAGATTTTACAAGATATTTTAAAGTACTTAATTCGTAAACTTTTAAATATTTCTTTATTTTTATGTTTTAAATGAAAAAAGAACCTAGTTAGGTTCTTTTTTCACATTAAATTATTAGAGTATTTTTTATTAGTTCACATTTTTCTTTTAATCTTTTCATTATATTTCTAAATTTTAAATAAATTTTTCTTACATCATTTTTTCATGTTTAAGCCACGATTATTTCAATAGTGTCTTAAACTATAGAAAACCAAACTTGTCCAATTTTTTAAGTATTCTTCCATAATCTATTATAATCCATAATGCTAAATAAAAAAATGTTACAAGATAATAGTAAATTTATCACATATTTATTGACTTTTTACTCTTAAATAGCTTATAATAAATATAGGAAATGACAAATCCACAAACGTGGTTTTGCCGATATAAAGATTTAATAAACCATTAGCTCGGCTAAGCAGAATGGTTTATTTTTTTATTTATGTAATTGCTTATCCACCCAGTTCTTATAAAGAACTGCTGTCAAGGCAACGTTTAATGTTAAAGTAAAGATAATATTAAATCTTGATAGACTATAACCACCTAGGATTATCAGCTTTTTTATACCTTAAATCATTCGTTATAGTTGACTTTTACACAAAACATGATATAATTCACATAATTTAATTTAATAATCTCCTATATGCAACTTATGGAGTTTAATATAGAGTAACTATTAACAATGCACTATGGAAAGTCAATTGACAAGGAGAAAAAATTATGGGTAAAATAATTGTCATGTTTGAAAATGAAGACAAAGAATTAAATATGTCTTTATATGATTTTATTAATGAACAATATCAGAAAGCAAATCCAATAATGGTTTGTCATGTAACTGAAGAAGAATATAACAATATGAAAAAACAGATAAAATCAGGCTGTTTAAATGAAAGACTACCAAGGATTATAAATGATGAAGAAAGAGGATATGATAAATTTCGCTATGTTGTAGCATATAACAGCATAGAAAACAATTTGTTAATTTCTGATTATGATAATCCAGAGAAAATAGGTAACTATACAATAGATATGGATGGTATCCATTATAATGAAAAAGGATATCAAGTTACCAATCATCCTGATGCACGCAGATTTGCATTTTTCAGGTTTAAAGTATATACAACAGAAAGCTATCATGATATTATTGCACATTATGAACCAATATCATTAATGAAAAATAACACAATTCAACAAAAAACTTCAGAATTAATTGAATTAATTGGAAAAAGTTGTAAAACATGTAATACCGCATGTTGTGGTGGACTGAATGATGCAAGTAATTGCGCAAGATGGTCTCACATTATTCATTGATATTATTTTTAAACTGACTAATACTCAAAGAAAACTAAAAAGAGCGTTCCTACAATAGGAACGCTCTCTGATACTATAATAATACATTGATGTTTTCTGGTTTTCTAAATGCTAACAATACATCTAAACTTAAATATCCTGAAAACTTTTTTATTAAGTCTTTTACTGAAACATCTTTATTTAATACAACTAATATTTTATCATTGCTTTCAGTATATGTAAACCAATCTGAATATTCATAAAAAAACTGATAGGTTCTATCTCTAGATAGTCTTAAACATGCTTTTTTATTTTCGCTTTCTAATTGTTCTACAATTTTACAGCCAAACTGTTCTATTTTTCTTAATTCCAAAATCCGATTTCCAGTTTGTTCTAAATAGCTAGCAAAACTATTACCAACTAAATCATCAATTTCAATATACATCATAATATCATACCTCCTATTAAATTGTTTTATGTTCTAAATTTTATACACTTAAAACTCCTATTGTTGCCTTAGGAAGTTATAAAAAAATATATATTTGTTATATCATATTTGTTATATAATTTCAAGAGTTTTAAAAATTTCTGTTGAATTTTACATGTAGGTTAGTCAATCATTTGTCACAAATTATTTAAAATAAATACTTTGAGCACCTATATCGTAAATAACGATTCTTCTTGACTTTTATATTTTTCTATGAATTCCCTGGGACTCAACCATCCTAATGGTCTCATTGG
>CAKPNF010000024.1 GCA_934168305.1 uncultured Clostridia bacterium
GTATTTTCTTCAAAAGCAAAGTGGTCTTGTTTTAATATTGATAGTCTTTCTCCTTTTTCTAATGTTACATCACCTTTGCTTGGTTCAATTTCTCCAGATAATACTTTTAGAAATGTTGATTTTCCAGCTCCATTGGCACCTATTATTCCATAACAATTTCCTTTTCCAAATTTTATATTTACGTCTTCAAATAGTACTCTTTTTCCAAATCGTACTGTTACTCCATTTGCACTTAACATATTTTTCTCCTTTCGCTTCACTTTGTTTATCTCATGTTATCCAAAATTTCGAGGGATTTCGGGGCCAGGACACATTTTCCCTCTTGCCGGGATTTTGGGTCAGAATACTTTTTCCCTCTTTTTTGTTTTTTAATTCCTATGTTTGCTATTATACCTTAATTTTACGTATTTTTCAAGTGCACTAAATTCAAAACTATGAATTTATCCAATAAACATAAAATATCTTTAATTTTTTATGAAAAAAATCCCGTACAAATTTAATTATACGAGATTTTTTATTTAATCATCAAATAATAGTTTTATTCCCCATAATCCAGAAATACCAACTAAAGCATATATAATTCTTGATATAACGCTCATTGTACCAAAAATGCTATCTACTAGATTAAATTTAAATATTCCAACTAGTCCCCAATTAATAGCACCTATTATAATTAAAACAAGAGCTATCTTGTCCACTACTTTCATATAACTATCCTCCATCTTCTCTTAAATTTTCATTAATATTATATGTTCTTATTTTTTATTTATGCATTTTATTGAAAATTTTATTTTTTTATGATATTTTTGTTATATAATTTTATGGAGGTTAAAATGAGAAGAAATCAAAGAAAAAGAAAAAAAGAAAAAGACTATACAAAAAAATTCATTTGTTTTTTACTAATAATTATTTTATTAATGATTTTTATTTTAATGTTTAAAAAAGGAATACTTAATAGAATCTTTGGCAACAATTTACATAATACAATAATTGAAAATAATCAATCAGATTATGACTTAGAAAACAAAAATAGTAATGTATTTGAAAATAATAATGAACAATCAACAAAAAATAAATCTACTACATTTACTATGACTGCTTTAGGCGATTCCTTATGTCATAATACACAATATTGGGATGCTTACAATAAAGAAACTGGAGTATATGATTTTTCTTATGTTTATGAAGATATTATGTCTTATACAAAAGCATCTGATATTACTATTGGAAGTCTTGAGACTACTTTTGCAGGAGAAGATAGAGGTTATAGTAATTATCCAACTTTTAATACTCCTGATAGTTTAGCTGAAGCTCTTAAAAATATTGGTGTTGATATTATTTCTTTAGCAGGAAATCATGCCTTAGATTACGGATATACAGGTCTTTGTAGAACAATAGACGTTTTGGATAATGTCGGTATTTCTCATTTAGGTACATACAAAACTGCTGAAGATCAAGAAAAAATATTAGTACAAAATGTTAAAGGATTAAATATTGCGTTTATAAATTATACTTATGGAACAAATGGTATTCCACTTCCTTCAGGAAAAGATTATTGTGTTAATTTAATTGATAAGGATCTTATTAAAAAGCAAATTGAACAAGCAAAAAGCCAAAATATTGACATAATAGTTGCTTGTATGCATTGGGGTACGGAATATAGAACAACTGCTAACTCGGAGCAAGAAGAACTTGCTGATTTTCTTTTTGAAAATGGTGTTGATATAATACTTGGAAATCATCCTCATGTCTTAGAGCCTATGGAAAAAAGAATTATTACTTTACCAGATGGAACTGAGAAGGAAGTTTTTGTTGTTTATGCTTTAGGTAATTTTACAGCTGATCAAAGGGATGAAATAACTAGAGATTCGGCAATTTTGAATTTGACAATTACTAAAAATTCTGATAATAAAATTTCTATAGATAAAGTTAATTATGTTCCCATTTATATGTACAAAAATTCAAATGCTAGTTTGCATAAATTTAAGATTTTAGATATTGAAAAAACAATTGCTGCGTATGATTCTGGATTAAATACTTCTATTGGTTTAACTACATATAATAATTTAAAAAAACAATTAGATAAAATAAGAAGTATTTTAGGAGAAGAAATATATTAAGAAAATAACTAAAAGAGATGTTGTAGAACAAATGTGCTGAACCAATGGTTCTACAACATCTTTTTTAGTTATTTTTTAATCAAGCATGTCTTTTCTTTTTAGCCACCATGTTACAAGTAGAGTTAATGCAACAGATATTATAATCATTATTGGAAATCCAAACTTATTATCTTGAAAAGGTAAATTTACATTCATTCCCCAAAAGCTAGATATCATTGTTGGTATTGCTAATACAATTGTTATTGATGTTAAAAATTTCATTACTCCATTCAAATTATTTGAAATAATAGAAGCATAAGCATCCATTGTTCCATTTAAAATATCACTATAAATTTTTGCCATTTCAATAGCCTGTCTATTTTCTGTAATTGCATCTTCCAGTATATCTTCATCATCTTCATATAATTTTATTATTTTTCCTCTAAGTGTTTTTTCCATTACTAATTCATTTGACTTTAATGATGTTGTAAAATATACTAAACTCTTTTCCAAACTTAATAATTTTAATAATTCTTTATTTTTCATTGAATTTTTTAATATATATTCTGCTATTTCTGTTTCTTTATTTATTTGTTTTAAGTATGATAAATAATATGATGAATTTAAATATAACATTTGAAAAATTAATTTTGATTTTTTATATGTTTGAAAATTTTTTATTTTCTTCTTCTCAAAATCTTCTATAATTTTGTTTTTCCTTAATGAAACTGTTATAAAAAAGTCATCTCTCACAACTATCATTCCTAATGGCATTGTTGTATAAACATCATTTTCTTCATTTTTTTCTATTATAGGAACATCTACTACAAATAACGTTGTTCCATCGTCTTCTTCTTTATCTATTCTTGCTTTTTCTTCAAAATCAAGTGCATCTCTTATAAAATCTTCTTGTATATTAACATTTTCACATACCTTTTTTATTTCGTTTTCCGATGGGTTTACTAAATTTATCCAACTTCCTTTTTTAAATTCTTTTATTTCTTCTATTTTATTTGTTTCTATATCTGTATTATATATTTTTAGCATTTTACACCCACCTTTTTATCTTTACTATGTTATATTTTAACTTTTTATTTAGATGTTGTCAATGTATTTTAGAAAAAATGTTAACATAATTTAATAAAATTTGTTCTTGACATTTTTTTATTTTGGTACTATAATGTCATTATAATTTGCATCATTAGCTCAGCTGGTAGAGCAGCAGACTCTTAATCTGAAGGTCCTCGGTTCGAAACCGAGATGATGCACCAATATTATAATATAAACTTTTAATTTATTTCATAAAAAAAACCAACTATAAAAGTTGGTTTTTTTATTCATTTTGACTAGATTCAGTATTATTTATAATTTCTGTACTTTCTTGTTTATTGTCCTCACCTTTATCATCTTTTTCTGGTTCCTTGTCTGGTGTTGATGGAGTAGTTGGCGTTGTCGGTGCAGTTGGTGTTGATGGTGTTGTTGGTGTTGTTGGTTTATTAGTTTGACTATTATCTGTATTTGTTATTCCTTTTGTTCCTCTTAAAATAATTCTTTGCATAGCATTATAAGTATCTTTTGAAAGCAACTTACTTGAAACAACTTTTCCATTCAAGCTTTTTATTATGTATGTCTCCGTAATTATACCATTTGCTCCTTTTTGTTTAACCTTCTCTGTCCCACTTGCTAATGTATTATCATCAACATACTTTACAGTATATGGTATTGTAGAAATTGTTTTTGTACTAAAAGAAACTGTATACTCATTTTCTTCTTTTATTCCATATATAGAAACAGTTGCTATTCCATTAGAACAACTTGCTTTTATTTTTACAGCATATGTTCTTGTATTTTTAAATCTAAAATCAGTCATACCATAAACAACTGTTGCATCTCTTCCTGCTGGTGTATATGATGTAACAAACTGATGATTTCTTCTTTCTACTATATCCAAATTTGACATCAAAACAGAATTATATAATGTTGATGATATTTGGCAAATTCCTCCACCAATACCATCTACAACTTCTCCATTTTCATATACTTTTGCATATTTATATCCGGTTGCAGTGCTTCTTTCTCCTAGTGTTTTATTATATGAAAAAGTTTCTCCTGGTAATATTACCTTATCATTAATTTTTTGACATGCTATTCTCAAATTAGTTGTTCTATCTATGTTTCCACCATCATATTTAGTTGAGTACGTTGCAAGTAAATCTGGAAAGGCCTCTGAACCTATTTGTGATGTTGTAACTTTTGGTTTCGTTATATTTAAAGGTATTTCATATTGTTCTTTATCTTCTTGCAATAATGCTTTTGCTTCTTCAATATTAAAATCTACTCCTTCTACTTCTGGATGAATTGTAAAAGGTTCTTTTGTATAATATGCATCTTGAACTTCTTTATAAATATCTTCATGTATTTTTTCAATATCTATTTCTTCGGGTGTTTTATTTATTACTGGAATTTCTATAAATTCTTCACTTGAATTTATATTTTTTAAATTTTCTTTAATTTTTTCAATTAATTTTTCATTATCAATTTTTAAGCCTTCTTTACCTTTTGTAATTATTAATTTATCATCTTCTCTATAATAGTCTGGTTCTATTACAGCTCCAGGAATAGAACTTTCTATATTTTGAATTGTTTTATTAGTTTCATCCTCATTAATTTCCAAGTTAACATTTATATTCTTTTTTCCAATAAGTGCAAATAAAATATTATAATTATTTATAATAATATTACTATTTTTCCCTACATTTATAGCTTCTTCCACTGCTTTTTCTGTGTCATAACTTACTTCCAACAATTCAGGGTTTATTGTTGTATCATAGTCTTGATATTTTAATATTATATCTTTTTGCTTTTTCTTATTATATATAGAATCTATTTTTTCCTTGGCACTTTCTTTCGTTAACCCTGATACATCTATTCCTTCTATTTTTACACCATTAACTATATTAGTGTTATTTATATTTATAAATGCAAAAATAGTTGAAACAATGATAATTAATAATATTATTATGCCTATAGAAATAATTGGTATAATTATTTTTTTGTTACTTTCTTTTTTTATTTTTTCTTTATTTTTCTTTACATCTACTTCTTCTTTTTTAATTTCTTCATCTTCAAACAACTCTTCTTTATCTGGAGAATTTGTTATTTTAGACTCTAAATCCTCCCATTTTAAATTGCTTTTCCCCATTCGTATCTCTCCTTTTATATCATTAATTTAATATTATCATATTATTATTTTTTTTACAATATTTTTATGTTATTATATCCATATGATTTTATCAAATTTTATATTACTTTATTACTATATAATTTTCTTATTATAACAAAAAAACTCAAATTTTCTAATTTTTTTACAAAAAACACTTGAACAATAATAAATTTAATATTATAATAATTGGTAGCAAAAGATAAATAAGGAGAGATAAAATTAATGGAACTAGTTAAAAACATATTTTTTAATACTGATAAATTAGTTGAAAATAGTAATATAAAAATATCTTATACAGGAAAATTTTTTCAAGACAACTCTGAAGAAGTGTTTATTCACTATGGTTTTGGATTAAATTGGGATAATGTAAGTGAAATAAAAATGGAAAAAACAGAATTAGGATTTCAAGCAGAAATCTTTTTAGGTGAGGGTGAAACTTTTAACTTCTGTTTTAGAAATAGTAATAATGAATGGGATAATAATGATTATAAAAATTATATATTTGAAATAGAAAAAAAACAAAATGAATTATTAGTTCTAGAAGATGAACCTGTTTCTTTAGGTAGTGCTAGAAAACTAAGAAAATCTTATTTATGGAGCAAGAAAATTCGTTTAGCTGTCTATAAAATAATAACTTATTTTCCACGAATTCTTTCTGGAAATTATAAAAGAAAATTAAGCGAAAATTAAAAGGGATTATGGGGCCACCACTCCAAATCCCTTTTTTGTTTTATATTCCCCATCCACCATTAATGGAAATTATCTGTCCTGTTGTATATTCATCTTCAATTAGCCATTCTATACATTTTTCTATATCTTGTGCTTTTCCTATTTTTTCAAGTGGAATTTCTTCTTTGATATTTTCAATTTCTTTTTCACTTAATTTTTTATTCATTTCTGTATTTATAATTCCTGGAGCTATTGAATTTACTCTAATGTTTGAAGGGCCCATTTCTTTTGCTAGTGATTTTGTTATTGCATCTATTCCTGCTTTACTTACACTATAATGAACTTCACATGATGCCCCTATTACTCCCCATATTGAAGATATATTAATTATACATCCTTTTTTATTATGTATCATGTTTTTACATGTTTCCTGCGTCATATAAAATACTGAATTTAAATTTGTACTTATTATATTATTCCAATCTTCATCTGTTATTTGTGTAAATTCCTTTATTTGTGATATTCCTGCATTATTAATTAATACATCTATTTTTCCAAATTTTTTTATTGTATATTTTACCAGTTCTTCTGCTTCTTTTCTTTTTGACACATCTGCTTTAAATATATCTATGTTTATATTTTCCTTTTTTAATTCTTCTTTTAGTTTTATTGCTTGTTCTTCTGATTTGTTATAGTTTGCTATTACTTGATATCCTTTTTTCGATAATCCTTTTGCTATTTCTTTTCCTATTCCTCTTGATGCTCCAGTTACTATTATTACTTTATTCATTGAGTTCCCCCCCTATTTATATTTTTTATTCTTTCATAATATTATAGATTAATTTTTATTAAATTACAATGAATTGTTTTTTTATATAAAAAAAGCCAGTAATTAAGCTTATTGCAAAACTACTGACAATTATGGAGCCACTTCTCAGATTCGAACTGAGGACCCCCGCATTACAAGTGCGGTGCTCTGGCCAACTGAGCTAAAGTG
>CAKPNF010000025.1 GCA_934168305.1 uncultured Clostridia bacterium
GGTAAACGAAAATTAGTACCAAAAGATAAATTTTTAATATGGGTAAATAACAATACAAATGTTATTTAGAAGGAGTAACTTATGGAAGAAAATATAAATAAAAAAAATAATATTCAGGTAAATGCTTTAAATGTTGGCACAGAGAAAGCATCTTCTAAATATTATTCTTATCAAAATGATTCTACTGATATTATACAAGCAAATACAAATAAATTCAATAAAAATCAAGAAAATTCTTTAAGTTCTCTATTTGAAAATACACCTTATGAAATAATTAATGGTTCTTTATTTAAGGTTACAAATAAAAAGGGAAATAAAGTTTATCAAAAATTATCAAACTTTGTTCCTTATTTAAAAAATGAAACAATTATTGATGATGGTGTAGATGTAAAAAGATATTTGAGTATGGAAGGTAAACATGCTAATGGCAAAAATTTGCCTTCCATTAGAATATCTGCAAATGATTTTAACAATATGAATTGGATAACCAAAAATTGGGGCTTACATTGTAATATTGAAACAGGACAAACTGTAAAAGATTGTATTAGACATGCTATTCAATGTACTGCAACTAATATAAAAACTGAACATATCTATTGTCATACTGGTTGGAGGAATATTAATAACAAGTTAATATTTTTATGCAATGGCTTATATTTGGATGAAAATATCGAAACAAATGTTGAACTAGAAGGAAAATTATCACGATATTGCTTAACAGATGTTACAGAAAGAAATATCGATGAAGATTTAAAATGTATAAGGAAATTACTAAATACTGAATTTATACCACATAAAATCATATTACCTTTAATTGCTTTAGCATTTCTATCTCCATTAAATCATTTTCTAAAAATAGCTGATTGTGAACCAAAATTAGTATTATTTTTAATTGGAAAAACTGGAGCTAAGAAAAGCACTCTTGCTTCTATTATATTATCATTCTTTGGAGATTTTACTAATACTGATTTACCTATATCTTTTAGAGATACTGCTAATAGTATTATTGCACAATCATTTATCTTAAAAGATGTTTTAACTGTAATTGATGACTACCACCCTTCTACTAAATTAGATGAATTATCTATGAATAAAACAGCACAAGTAATTATGAGATCTTATGGCGATAGAATAGGAAAAAATAGATTAAATTGTGATAGTACATTAAAAGTATCAAAACCACCTAGAGGGAATGTCATCATTACTGGAGAATCAACACCAGATATTTCCGAAAGCGGTACTGCTAGATATATCAGTATTGAATTACAGCCAAACGACATTGATGTTTCGAAATTAACCGAATTACAAGAATTATCAAGAAATGGAGCTTTTAAATCTGTTATGAGTTTTTATATTAGATGGATTTATCAATATGTGAATGGTGTTTATACAGAAAAAGAATATGCAAATAAATTAAGAGAAGATTTTATAAATAATAGAAAAATCCTAATTACAGAATTAACTAATAGAAATATAACTTTTCATCCTAGAATACCCGAAGCATTATCTTGGCTCTTTATAGGTTTTGAGAAATTTTTAAACCTTATGAATAATGTAAATGTTCTTACAAATGATGATTTACAATTTTTAGTTTCTGAATTTGCAGATATTTTAATAAATCTAGCAATATCTCAATCTAAAACTGTTACTGAAGATAATCCTAGTATAAAGTTTGTTACTAAATTAAATTCATTGTTAGAAAGCAAAATTGCAAGAGTTCAAGATATAAGAACTTATCAATATGCAGGTGGAGATGGCTTTATTGGTTATGAAGATGATATGTACTATTATTTAATATCAAGCATATCTCATAAATTAGTAAAAAAACTTTGTGATGAACAAGGAGAATTGTTCTCAGTAAGTGAGAGAACTCTATTAAAACACTTAGATGAAGATGGATTTATAGAAACTTCAAAAGATAGTAGAACAAAATTACTACGAGTTGGTGGTAGTCCACAAAGATTTATATGGTTAAAAAAAGATAAATTTAGGAGTATTATACAGTAATATTTTCTGTTACAACTGTTACATTTTTCTAAATTGCATATGGTTGTAAGAAAATATTAGTAACAATTATCTAAAATTATCTGATACAAAAATGAAACAGAATTTGTTACAACTTGTATCAGATATGTAACAAATAACAAAAGTTTATAATCAACTTATATAACTATTTTCTACGATGTTGTAACAGATGTAACAGTATTTTTATATATACTTACTCTACTTTTTGTTAAATCTAAGCTATTCTTCGTAGTTTTTATAGGCAAGATTCCTAATTGTATAGACATACAATCAGATTTTACACCCAAAATTCACTTTGGGTGTTTTAATTTTGGGAGAACCCAAACCCCTTTTACAAATTTTAGAGAAAGGAACTTAATATATATGAGAAAAAATAATAAACAAATTAATTTTAGAGTTAGTGAAAAAGATTATAACTATATAAAAAGGCAATCTGAAAAAGCTAATATAACTTTAACTGACTATTTAAAATATTCAGCACTTAACAAGAACATATATGTAATTGATGGATTAGATGATGCTACAAGAGAACTTGCTAAAATTGGAAATAACTTAAATCAGCTAACTAGACTATGTCATCAAGGTGTTATTACTTGTTTAGATTTAAGTGAGATTAGAGAGCAGGTGAAACATATATGGCAGTTATTAAATTTACTAACTCCAAATCAACTTTAAAACATATTATAAATTACATAACACAAGATGCTAAAACTACTACTGAATTAATTACAGGAAAAGATTGTACTTCTGACAATGCCTTAGAGGAAATGCAAACTGTAAAAAATTTATATAACAAGACAACTGGCAGACAATATATTCATTTAGTACAATCTTTTTCCCCTAACGATAATTTAAGTTATGACAAAGCACATGAAATTGGATTAGAACTTGCAAAACAATATAAAGGTTTTCAAGTATTAGTAGCAACTCATACTGACAGAGAACATGTACATAATCATCTCATAATAAATTCTGTATCTTTTGAAGATGGTAAGAAATTTCAACAAAGTAAAAAAGATATGAAAAAAATAAAAATATATTCTAATGAATTATGTGCAAAAAATGGACTTTCCACTATTTCATTAAAAGGAAATTCAAAGGTTAGTAATAGTTTAACACTAAAAGAATATCAAGTAGCAAATAAAGGTCAAAGTTGGAAAATGCAACTAATAAATGCCATTGACTATTCAATAGAAAATTCATTAACTAAAAAAGATTTCATATCAAATATGAATAGTTTAGGGTATCAAGTTAATTGGACTGATACAAGAAAAAGTATAACTTACACTACTCCAACTGGAATGAAGTGTAGAGATAATAAATTATATGATATTAAATATTTAAAGGAGAATAT
This sequence comes from uncultured Clostridia bacterium, assembly GCA_934168305.1. Taxonomy (GTDB): domain Bacteria; phylum Bacillota; class Clostridia; order TANB77; family CAG-508; genus CAG-269. The sequence goes on from CAKPNF010000025.1 coordinate 3,380, forward strand.
GCAAAATGAGTTTAATAGAAAATTTAAAAGAGAAAAATCAAATACCACAGCAAACACAAATGAAAGCAGAGTTTTACACAGTTCAACCAGAAACGTGGATAACTCTATTCAAGTGGATAGAAGATACGAAGGACAAAATCAAAAATATGGAATACAAAATGGAGAAGCAAATTTCAATGGCAGACATTCTGAATACACTAAAAAAGGAACTTACAGAAACAATAAGAATACATCTGGAAGTTCAGATGATGAAATATCAAGAGGAATTGAAAGAACTACAAAAGATAAAATGGAAAAATATATTCAAAGGGATACCAATAGGTATTGTAATAGGTATTTTAGTAACCGTTCTCTGGATACATTAGTATCCCTTGCCTATTTATTTGAAAATAGACAATATAATCAAAATAAACCTAAAAGAACAATAAGAAGTTTTAGGAGTTTAAGCAAACAAGCTAAAAAAGAATGGATTATGAAGCATAAATATTCAAGTAGTTTTGATTGGTTTGAAGAAGATGAATGGGAAATGTAAAAAATATTTTTAACAATATTGACTTTTGACTGTCATAATGTTATTATATTTATGACAGTCAAAAAGGAGGTGGATATGACTGAGAAAAAGCTAGGTCGTCCAACTGATAATCCTAAGAATACTAAATTAACTGTTCGTGTAGATGCGGAAACATTGGAAATATTAGAAAAATATTGTAAAAAAGAAAATATATCTAAAATGGAAGGTATTCGTAGAGGAATTAGAAAATTGGACAAATAAAAAAGGAAATAGTGTTTCTGACAGTCAATCTTATTACACTATTCCCTAGCAATACTACTTCGAAAGTAGAATTACATGAATATTATATCACATGCAATCTTCTACTTTCAACAAAAATGAAAATTTTAATGAAAGAAGGAGGATTTTTTATGCCTATCAATCAAAATTTATTTGAAGAAGAACTTGATGAGTTCTTTAATAATCTAATCAATTCATATCTAAACTATTTATCACAAGAAGATGAAATTTATAAGAAGCTTGGTAAAAATAAAAATTCTTGTATTGAAAATTTTCTAAAGGACTTTCCTAATACTAATGATTCTTTAGAAAAACTTATCAATTATATTTATTTAGAAAATGAATATGAATCTGATGTCTTATATAGACAAGGTTTTATTGATTGCTTTAACTTTCTAAAACTTCTTGATTACTAAATCAAGGAGGTTCAATATGTCAAAAAGAGGTCAAAATGAAGGCAGTATTAGACAACGAAAAGATGGTACTTGGGAAGCTAGATATACTATAGGTGTAAAAGAAAATGGAAAACCTAACAGAAAATCTGTATATGCTAAAACTAGAAAAGAAGTTAAAGACAAATTAAATGCCATTTTGTTATCTCTAAAGAATGGAACTTATACTAATTCAAATAACATATTATTCATAGATTGGCTTAGCAAATGGCTTGAAACTTATGCTAAGCCCAATATAAAACTTGCTACATATACAAGTTATGAAACATATATACGAGGTCATTTGAAACCTTATTTTTCTAATATAAAATTACAATCTGTTTCAGCAGAAATGCTACAAAAATTCTTTAATTATAAGCAGAACAATGGTAGATTAGATAATCGTGAAGGTGGCTTATCAGCTAAAACTTTGAAAAATATGTATAATATGCTACATGCTTCATTTAAACAAGCATATATTAATGGATTAGTTCAAACAAATATTGTTGAAACTATAAGAACTCCTAAAATTTTCAGAAAAGAAATGAGAGTTTTAACTAGAGAAGAACAAAATAAATTAATTCATGTTGCTAGAAATTATAGATTAGGAATTGTTGTTATATTAGATTTATTTACAGGTATGAGATTGGGTGAAATCCTTGCTTTGAGATGGTGTGATGTTGATTTAAAAGGTCAAAATTTAATTGTTAGAAATAGTATTAAGAGATTATCTACCCATGAGAAAGCATCTAAAAATCAGAATAAAACTAAATTAATTTTAGATACTCCAAAATCTCAAACAAGTTATAGAGAAATACCGCTTCTCTCTCCTATTGTTAAAGAATTAAAAACTCACAGGAAAAAACAAAAAATTGAAATCCAATTAGCTGGTAAATCCTATATAAATAAAGATTTTCTATTTTGTAATCAAATTGGAGAACCATATGATCAGAAAACTTTTTGGAAAGAATATTCTTTAATGCTAATAGATGCTGGTTTACGAGATAAAAAGGAAAAACCTATTAGAAATAAAATTAAAAAGAATATAAAATCCAAACCAAAATCTCATGCTGATAAAGTTCAAGTTACATTCCATACTTTAAGACATACATTTGCAACTAGAGCAATTGAACAAGGTATGGAAATTCCCGTACTTAGTAAAATTCTAGGACATGCTGATATAAGTACCACTTTGAATAAATATTGCCATGCTATTCCAGATAGGAAACGTGAAAATATGGAAAAAATCGAGTGTTTATATGATGATAGCCTAGATGGTGGAATCTAGGCTATTTCTATTATATTTCTAATTCTTCTTCTACTTTTATTTTTTCTTTAACTTTTTCTCTAACGCAATCTTGAATTGATGCTAGTAATAGTGTAATTTCTGTTTCCACTTTTTCTAAATCTTCTTCTTTTACTTTTCTACTTTCAATAGCACTAATTCTCTTAACTGCCTCTAATGATAATTCTTTAGAGTTATACTTATTCAAATCCTCTATAAAATTCTTATATTTAGGTTCTTTTATTAACTCTTCTAAATAATCTTTTTCTGCTTTTAAGAATGTATCTCTTAAAAAAGCGATTTTTCCATTTATATTATTTT
>CAKPNF010000026.1 GCA_934168305.1 uncultured Clostridia bacterium
TATGAAATAAACTTTAAGTATCATAGTGGAGGTACCAAAAGCTTCAACAACATAACCATTCCTTACTGAACTGTAACCTTCATTGAATTGTAAAAAGTTAAAATTATTAAAAATATCTTTACAGAAGTTATTATATGTGGTATAAATAGTTTATTCTATTTAGTTCATATAGTAGCTTATTTTTTATAATCAATTAAATTTTATTCAGAATTTAAATCGAAAAAAATCCAAAAAATTAAAATAAAAAAGTTAGGAGGTAAATAAAATTTTTATATTAACTATAAAATAAATATTGACAAAATAAGTAACAAATATTATAATGAGGGAGATGAAGCAATATAGCAATATTTACATATAAAGATTATTTGAAATATAAAAAAATAATTGAAAGAAAAGCAATTTCAGGAGTGGCAGAAGAATGTGAAGATTATTATTTAGGAAATGTTTCAAAGAAAGAAACAAATATAAATAATGAACATGATAAAATTTTTAGAAAAATATTGAGTAACAAACAAGAGGTAGCAAATTTTATAAATAAAACATTAAAATTAAAGAAAACAATAAAATCAGAACAATTGGAGAAATATAATAGTAACTTTATAACAGAAAAGTTACAAAATAGAGAATCAGATGTTATATACAAAATAAAAGGAAAAAAAATATTTATACTAATTGAACATCAAACGAAAATAGATTATAAAATGCCATACAGAATATTAGAATACGAATATAAACTAATAAGAAGTGAAATTGATGATAAAATGCTAAGAACAAAAAAGTATAAAATACCAGCAGTAATAGCTATAGTTCTATATACAGGAAAGCAAAAATGGAATGTAAAAAGATATATAGAAGAAGTTCAAGAAAAATTAGAAGGATATGAAGAAATAAAATTTGCAAAATATGATGTAATTGATGTAAATGATTTTAGTAATGAAGAACTAATACAAGACAAATCATTCTTATCAAAAGCAATGTTAATAGAAAAGGCGAAAAACAATGAAGAGATAGTTAGATATTTAGAGGAAATAACAACAGAGATAAATTCAAATGAAGAAATTTATACAAAAGAAATAAAACAGTTATTTAATATAATGATTGAACAAATATTAAAAATAAAAATAGGAGAAGAAAAAGCAAAAGAATTTAAACAGAATATAAAAAGTGAAGAAGGAGGAGATGTAAAAGTGATGACAGTTTTTGAAACAATAGAACAAGATAACAAAAGAATATTTAATAATGGAATAAAAACTGGGATTAAAACAGGAATAAAAACTGGAATTAAACAAAGTAAAGTTGAAATTATAAAAAAAATGCTAAAAGAAAATTTACCAATAGATTTAATATCAAAAGTAACAGGAACATCAAAACAAGAAATAAACAAAATAAAATCTGAATAAAAATAAAAAACCAACAAATACTAAAAGTAGGAGTTGGTTTTTTATGATAAATAATGAAAGAAACAATTTTAACTTTAGGACAGATTTAGCATCTGAGAGACGTGATTTATACAAAAAAGCAAATAGTATAGAAAATGAAATACAGGGAATAGAAAGCGAAAAGGAAGAAATTAATGAAAATATATCAGTTGAAAGAGTAAAGATTACAAATGAAGAAGGAGAAAAGGCAATAGGAAAGCCACAGGGGAATTATATAACAATAGATATAAAAAAATTGAAAATAGCACAAGATGAAGATATAGAAAAATCTGCAGAAATACTATCAAAAGAATTAAAAAAATTAATAGATGCACATATTGACAATCAAGGAGAAATATTAGTAGTAGGGCTTGGAAATATATATGTAACACCAGATAGTTTAGGTCCAAAGGTTATAAATGAAATTGAAGTAACAAGGCATATAATAAATTATTTACCACAATATGTAGAAGAAGGAACAAGAATGGTAAGTGCAATTTCTCCTGGTGTTCTTGGGACAACAGGAATTGAAACATTAGAGATATTAAAAGGAATTGTTGATAACATTCATCCAAAACTTGTAATTGTAATAGATGCTTTAGCATCAAGAAGCATAGAAAGAATAAGCAGTACCGTTCAAATTTCAGATACAGGAATAGTTCCCGGAGCAGGTGTTGGAAACACTAGAGCGGAATTAAGTCAGTCAACTTTGGGAATACCAGTTATAGCAATTGGAATTCCAACAGTTGTTGAAACAGCGGTGCTTGTAAATGATTCTTTGAATCTATTTATTACGAAATTACAAGAAGAAGCAAAATCAAATGAGTATTTAAATCAACTTAAGGAACAAGACAATTATGAGGAAATAAAGGAAGCATTGCTTCCACAAGATTATAATCTAATTGTTACTCCAAAAGAAATAGATGATTTGATAGAAAATATGAAAGATGTAGTGTCAAAGGGCATTAATTTAAGTATGTAAAAAAAGACCATTATAAAATTATTTTTTTATAATGGTTTTAATTTTATTATTTTTATAAATTTTACAGATATCGCAATCTGTACAGATTTCAGTTCTGTTTTCAAAAATTAATCCAATAGTATGAATAAATTCGTCAATAACATTATCTATTAAATGAATGTAAATCTTTTTAGGAATAAGAGTAAGTAAACTATTTAAAGCATAATCATTTGAAGAAAATGTAATATCAGATAAATATTTTGCTTTGAAAATGTCATCAGAAATATTTATGATATTTTTATTTTCATCTAGTAAAATAGAATTTTCATTATTATATATTAGATGAACAATTTCACAATTACAATTTTGAGAATTTATATACATTTTCAATAACGAAACAAATTCAAGATATTCTTTTTCGATTATAAATGTGTTCACAGCTTCGTCAACAATATTTTCTAGAATCATCATATAATCTTTAATTCTAAAATTTATGAAACCAGTTAAAATAATTGATTTATTATTTGTTAAATAGGTTTCAAAATCGCTAATTAAACAATTATATTTTTTATCAAAATAGGTATTAAAATCATCTGTTAAAATGTCAAAACACATTTCTAAAATTTGTTTTATTTCGGTGGAATTAAAATAAAAATAATTTTTTAATATAATTTTTTTTAAAAAGGATTCTTCTAATTCATCTATTACTAAACAAGATAAAATACAGGAAATTTCATGTATGAATTTTTGGTTTTCGTCTCCTCTGTAATGTATAATTATATTTTTATAATTTTTAAAGTTATTATTAGAAATATATATATGGTCAAGTTCTATATAATCAAGTTCGTTTAGTAGATAATCTAATAAATTTGAATTATTTGTTTTAATACATATAGATTTCATGAAAATCTCCTTTCCTAAGTATTATCTACTAAATTTTTAAAAGTTATACATTATAATATGCAAATAATTAGAAAAGGAGCTTGTTTACAAATTCAGTTTTATTTATAAAGTTTATAATCTATATCTGGAAAAACGCAATCTTTTTTAGAAATATCTTTCAAAAAAACTTCATCAATTTCTTCGTTTTTTATTTGATAATACAATTTAGTGAAACGACCAATATGGTCTTTAATACGTTTCTTTGCATAATCAACCATAGTACCATTTGTAATAATGAATAGCCAATCACTACTTTGAGCAAGTAATAATTCTCTAGCACATTGATTTAAAGCTTTTTTCTTTATTCCTTTTGCGTTTGGATATAAATTTGCTAATTCACACATTCTATCACCAGCAACATGCAAATGCTTATGTGCATAATCATTTGTTGGATTAAGCCATACTTGGCTATACCCATTTGCACCCCAGCTAGAACGGCAAGGTGAAGCAACTTGTATTTCTGGATATTTATCAATATATTCAGATGGTGTAATTAATTTGAAACTACAATCATCATAATATATTTTTTTGAACAAAATATATAGCCAATAAGGTCCTTCATACCACCAATGTCCATAAAGTTCTGCGTCATAAGGACATAAAATAATAGGAGGTTTGTCCATTAATGGAGCTAAGTCATTTATTTGTTTTGTTCTGCAATCTAAAAAATGACCTGCCTGTTTTTCGGCTGAATCCATAGCCCATTGTGTATCATAATAATCTTTATTTTCAGTTTTTCCAGTAATTCTATAATATTTAATACCAGTATGAACTCTAACACCATTATGTGCAATGTATGGTTTTATATAATCATAATCAGCTTCATAACCAATATCACGATAAAATTCTCTATAATTAAAGTCACCAGGATATCCATCAATTGAACTCCAAACTTGTTGTGAAGATTCTATATCTCGGCCAAAAGCAACAATTCCTTCTGGAGATACGATAGGTGAAAAAGTTCCGTAAATAGGAGTAGGGTTGGCATAAAGAATACCATGTGATTCTGTGATAATATATTCAATTCCAAATTCTTTTAAATATTTATCAGCTTCTGGGACATAGCCACATTCAGGAAGCCAAATTCCACGTGGTTTTTTTCCAAAATATCTTTCATAAGTTTGAACTCCAACTGCGATTTGAGCTTTAACAGTTTTTTCATTAACATATAAAATTGGAAAATATCCATGTGTTGCACCACATGTGATTATTTCTAAAACTCCAATATCTTGAAAATGTTTAAATTGGCTAATTAAATCACGATTGTAAACATCTTTAAATAAATGCAAATCATTAGAATATCTGTCAAGATAATAATGAGATAATTTATTTAAACGTTCATTATTTGATGTTCTGATAACTTCTTTTTCAGAAAGTTCAATCATTTTTTTTAGATATTTAATATATTTTCTTTGTAGTAATTTGTTATCTAACATTGAAAGAAGAGGTGGAGTCATAGACATTGTAATTCTAAAATCAACCCCTTCGTCAACTAATTTTTTAAAATTTGTAAGTAATGGTATATATGTTTCAGAAATTGCTTCATATAACCATGATTCTTCTAAATAATCATCACTTTCTGGGTGATGTATAAATGGAAGATGTGCGTGTAATACAAAACTTACGTAACCTTTTTTTTCTTGCATATAATTTCTCCCTTTCAAAATTGGTTCAGAAAGGATGTCTTTTTTGAACCAATTTTATTTGAATTGAGAAGAAGTATGAGAAGATGGATTTGTTAAATCTTCAATATTTTCTTCGTCTTTATATAATTCTTGATATAAATCATAAATATCATAAATTTTGCCCATATTTTTCATAAAGAATAATGAAGATACAGGTTTTTGAATTTCTTGATTTGTCTTAACATTTCTAAAATAAATCATTTTTTGTGAATTGTTAAATAATATGTGGTCATTAGGTGATTCTATTTCATTTGAAGTAGAAATATGTATATAATTTTCTTTTATGTTTTCATTATTATAAAGTGGTCGTCTGCCAAGTTCAATTTTATAATCTGATTTGCTATCATTTACATGTAAATACCAGCTATTAGCAAAATCATTTATTTCAACTTCAAAACTATAATTTAGTGTATCGTTATGTATTATTAAAACAGGTTTTGTTGTTTCAAAAAAGTTGTCACCATATTGTTTTTTATATTTTTCTATGTCATCGTCAGAAATTTCCCAATAAATAAATAGTGTTTTTGGAGTTTGGGCTAAAACTTTGACTACTGTTTGATTATATTTTTGTGGTAAGTCATAGTATTCTACAACAGGCTCTATTGTCTGTTTAGTTCTTTTGGTTGTTGCTTTTGATGCTTTTTTTGTTGTAATGTTTTTTTGTTTTGAAGTATTTTTTTTACTTGTTGAAGATTTGACCGTTTTTGAAGATTTACTAGTTGTTTTTTTTGCAGTCTTTTTTTCTGGTTCTGTTTTTGATGTTGTTGTATTTTTTTTTGTTGTATTAGATTTATTTTTTTTCAATTCTTCGTTTTCTTTTGTTTTTTTTGGCATTTTTTACCTCCTACGTTATATCTCATTTTTACTTCTATATATAGTATAATAAAATTAAAATAAATTCAAGTGGATTATAAAATTTTTAACATAAATATGTGTAGGTTAGTCAATCATTTGTCACAAATTATTTAAAATAAATACTTTGAGCACCTATATTGTAAATAACGATTCT
>CAKPNF010000027.1 GCA_934168305.1 uncultured Clostridia bacterium
CATTGATGAATTAAGAAAAATGTGGTATAAAACAAGTGGTAATTTATCGAAATAAATGCAGGATAACTGTTTGTTATCCTGCATTGGAAGGAAAAAATCATGAGATACAAAGTAACGGAATTAAAAGAGTTATTATCAAAATATGAAAAACAAATTGATGAGTTTATTATAGTATGTAACAAAAAAGATACAACAAAAATCATCAATAATTATTCGAATTCATCTATTGAAACTGAATTTTTAAGTGAGGATGAGTTTGAACAATTATCCGAGATGGCATATTCTCAACATTTGCCTTTTGACATATTTACTTCAGAAATCAATTTCATGACTAGTATTATACAAAATTATCATAAACTCAAAAATAAAAATATAGTTGTTTATAATTCTGCTCAAAATGGAATAGGGGCAGGAAGAAAATCGTTAATTCCAGCTTTTTGTAATTTATTACAATTGACTTGTACTGGTTCTGATGCTTATAGAGTTTCTTTATGTAGAGATAAATTCGCTATAAATTGTATCCTAAAAGCAAATAATATTAATGTTCCTCTCAGCTTCTTATGTCATGATACTAATGATATTGACTTACCTAAAGGGAAATATCTTATCAAACCACTATATGAATCAGCAAGTATTGGAATTACAGATAAAAATATATTCTATTCGGATAATATTCCTAATGAATACATAAATGAACTCATTATTAAATTAAAACAACCATTACTTATTCAAACCTTTATTGATGGTTATGAATTTGAAATTCCAATACTAAAACGAAATGATGATATACTGATTTTTGAACCAGTAGTATTATCCTTAAACAAAAGAAGCAAATATATGGGAGCAAATATTTTAGATTATAAAAAAATATTTGATGATAATTATAACTTCAACCAAATGCCAATGGAAATGTGTACATATAATAACGCTTTGGAAGAAACAGCCCGATATGTTGCAGAGCTGCTTGAATTAAATGGGTTATGTCGTATTGATGGTAGGATTACCAAAGATGGTTCTTTTTTTATTACAGATGTATCAACAAATCCGCATTTTATTCATCATAGTAGTGTTAATTTTGCATTCCATTTAAACAATTATTCCGATTCAGATATATTTAAATCAATTTTGTACTTATGTTAGTTTTCTGTCCAAAATTGTATATCTGAAAATAATATTGGTTTAGAAAAGAAATTAACATCATTTGTTATATATTTTTCAAAAGATTTTTCTAATTGTTGAGATATTTCATTTAATGAAAAATCTTTTGCATTACTTTTTACAAGCGTATAAAGTGTTTCATTTCTTGTTCGTAAATATTGTTTTTCATACGCAGAAAATAATTCTGGAATAAAATTGCATTTGTTTAAATATTCGGTAGCGTTAATAAAATTGTTTTCTAAAAGTGAAATTACACATAAATTAGTGTTGATAAAATATATGAAATAGTCATCATAATTGTTATTAAGTTTTTCCGCTCTATCATAAATTCGCTTTGCTTCACTTAATTCCCCATTATATACCCTCAAACCAGCCAAATTAATATAGGTCAGTATTTTTGTGTCAACACTTAAATCACTGGTTTCTAGTATTTTTTCAAAATCGATTATATCCTCGTAAAAATCCTTACATCCAAAATATTTAGAAAGAATATAATTGTTAAAGTTATAAACTTTATAAGCACCATAAAAATCAGACCAATTTAGGCTTTCGTATAAATTATAGCATTTTTCAAAGTTTCCCAAATTAAGTAAAATCGCACTATAATTGCACAATGACATTGCAAATTCTTCAGGAAATATGAATTGATATTGTGAGAAATAGCTCAGACTTTTTTCTAATTCATCAAGGCATTGCTTTGATGAAAAAACACAGTTTGATTTCCTTCTTAAAATATTTAGTAAAATTACATAATCGTTGTCGGTTTCCATTTTATCTCTAATTTGATTTTTTAACTCTTTATATAACGATAAAATGTTTTTGTCATGATATTGAGCATCATTTGAATAAATTGAAAGCAATGTCATTTTAGATAATAAAACAGTTTCTTCAAAAGCATTTGAATCCTCAATGATTGCTTCTAAAATTTGATTTGCTTTTGATTTAAATTCATTTGATTTTTTCCAATAACATATAGCTAGTAAATAATCCGCTTCGTTTGTAAAAATTGACTCCTCAGATACATTTATTTGCTGTAATAATATTATTGCATTATCAAATTTGGAAGAATAAAAAGCCTCATATGCTTCTATCAGTTTTTTTGCAATATTTTTTGTTTCTTTATTGGAAATAGTATTTATTAACTCATTTATTTCTTTTTTATTATTGTGTGCTCGAACTAATCTAATAGTTAATAAAAATTTTATTGTATTTGTATATTCATCATTAGCTAAAGAATAATAATATAACTGACCATACAAATCCAATGGATGAACCTTTTTTATGCATTTTCCAATAGTTTGATAAAACAATCTATTGTTTTTTGAGTCGCTTTTTAAAATTTGTTTAAAAACAGTTAAAGCAAAAATATAAGCGTTATTATTTTCTTTTAAAATATTTTTATCTAAAATATATTTTAAAATATGATTTAGATGAGAACTCACTTTAAATTCATCATACAGTTTTTGATATATGAATTTAATTTCACTTTGAGTAAAATTCTTCTTAAAATATGATAAAAATTCTAACAAAAGATAAGCGTCATATTTTTCTTCTTTTACATTTTTTAGACTTTCTTTTATGTAATCAAGGATATTCGTTGAGTTTTTATTAAGATAATTATAAATTTCAATAATAGATTTTATGTCACCATCTGTTAAAGCTATTATTTTATCAATATTTTCTCTTGATATTATTTTTTCAAATTCATTATATATATCTTCTTCTTTATAATTAACAATAATCTCATTATGTTTGCCTAAATTGCTTTTTAACTTTAAATAACTTATATCTTCAGAATCTATAATAAGAATAATTTTTGCATTAATCTTCGTTAAATCATTACATATAAATTCAATCAAATTTTTGGATGTGTTTTTATATAATTGTATTGAAAGTAATAATTTGTTTTTCTTTGAAAGATTTTTGAGTTCTTTAATAACTCTATCTTCTGCTTTTTTAAAATCAGATTTTAAAAAGCTACTAAACTTATTCATCATTTGTGTGAGAGAAAAACCAAGTTGTAAATTTTGTCCGACACCTATACTTATATCAGTAATATTTAAGTTATCATTAAATATTATCAATTGCGAAAAAAATTCATTAATTGTATATGCATTTTCAATTATTGGATACTTATTGTAGTCGCACTCCATATTATTAATAATGTATTTCTTTCCAACTCCTCTATTGCCAGTCAAAATACAAATTTTATTATCATTTAGATATTCATTAATGAGATAACTTGTATCAAGTTGAAATTTGAAAAACATTTTTAATCTCCCAATAATATAACAAACAGTTATCCTGCATT
>CAKPNF010000028.1 GCA_934168305.1 uncultured Clostridia bacterium
TTCATATCCCGTATATAACCAAATAGTTTTCTCAGGATAAGAAATACTGATTTCTTGGACTAATTTGAGGACTTCATAAAGATTATTTTCATGTAGTGGATCACCACCACTGAAAGTAATGCCTGATATATAGTTTTTAGACATTTCGTTAAATATCTCTTGTTTTGCTGATTCATCAAATGGAATGCCACTATCAGGATTCCATGTTTGAGGATTTTGGCAATTATAACAATGGTGAGAACAGCCTGAGAGCCATAAAACGACTCTTAGACCATCTCCATTGTTCATATCATCATGTGTAATATTATGATAATTGATATGAACCACACTCCTTACATTGAAACTCTATCTGCAATTTCTGCATTCTTAGCTTCGTTATATCTTGTCTCACCATGTACTCTTGTAAATCCCAAGTATCCGTTCATTCTGTCAATTTCTATAATCATTGTACTTCCACATTTAGGACAAATCTTCATTTCTACCTGCTGATACCCACAATCTTCACAATAACACATAGCAAGATTTACACCTTCGTAAAACCCTTTATCCATAGCTCTAAGAATAAGAGTTTTTATTGCTTCCTTATTATATCCAAGATTATATCTGCAATACTGAATCTTTCCACCATTAAATAAATTCCAGAAACGTCCTTCTTTATCCTGTTTTTCAATGGGTGACATCTGTTCCGAAACATGACAATGGAACGAATTACTTACATAAGGCTTGTCTGATACATTCTCAATAATTCCATAAATCTTGCGAAACTGTTCAATCTGAAGACCACAAAGGGATTCGGCAGGAGTGCCGTAAATTGCATATAAAATATGGTCTTCCTCTTTAATTCGATTTGTATAATCGTTGATATATTGCATAACTTCTAATGCAAACTGTCCGTCTTCACGAATAGATTTACCATTATAAAGTCTTTGCAATTCGTTTAATGCAGTAATTCCATAACTCATTGTCATTGGTGGAAGAATTGACTTGATCTTATCTGTTGGTTTTAAATTACCCCCAAGTAAACCACCTTCACAAAAAGCAATTGGATTTACGCTTGCCCTTAATTCACCAATATAATCATATGTTCTTTTATGTAATCCACGAATTAATTCAAGATAATAATCAAGAACCTCATAGAAATCTTTGGATTCTCTACGAGCTTTTGCAAGAATCATTGGAAGATGAAGAGAAACAACACCAAGATTGAAACGTCCTTCGAATATTGGCTTGTCGTTTTCATCTGCTGGATGCATACCACCTTTTTCATACCAAGGTGATAAAAAAGCTCGGCAGCCCATCGGACTCACCACCTTACTATATTTCTTATACATTTCTGCAACATACCCATCTCCTGTCAATGATAACCAATCTGGATACATCGTCTTACTACTGCAATCAATTCCTGCATTAAATACATCTGCACTTGGATATTTGTCTGATCCATCTCCGTGAAGATTTTTATCATATAAAAATACAATCTTGGGGAATAATACAGGTCGTTTAAATCCTTTCTTACCTTGTCCTTCGGAATGAACTTTAAGAAGTGAAATAGCTGCCATTTTGCCGAACTTTGATGTTGCTAATCCGATTGTCATCGTGACAAAAGGATAGTCTCCCCGGCTTGACCCAACACTATTTAACTTCATTTCAATACCTTGCCATCCTTGTTCAAAGTCACGTTGAACTTTACTCGTGGCATATTCAGAAGCTTTTTTAGAATGCACTTCTAATACTTGTTCATATTCAATATCATCTGCAATCTTCATATATTCTTGATAATATTTTTCATATGATTTTTCTGCATACGGTTCAAGAATTTTATCTACTTCTGGAACTGTAAATCCTCCATATTGTTGTGCGGCTGTTGAAAGAATAATATCTCCCATTACATCAAAAGCGGTATCAAGATAATTTGGTTCATTGTACCAAATATTTCCCATCTCAAAACCGCCCTTCATAACTTCGCCAACTCTAAATAAGTCACAATTAAAAGTGTCAAGCCTTGCACTTCTATCGTGAATATAAATATATCCATCTTTTGCAGCTTGTTTCTCATCGTGAGTTAAAAAGAACTTCTTATATAATTCTCCGCTTAATTCGTTGTAAATAAGACTTCTTTTTGTTGCTACCAATGCTGAGTCTGTATTAGCGTTACTTTTATCTCCAATATATCTGATAGACTGACTACGTTCATATACCTTATCCATCATATGCACAAAGTCTTTTTTATAGTTTCTATATTCCTTATACATTTTAGCCACGGTTGGATAATCTTCTTCAAGGACTGATTCTACAATGTTATGCATATCATAAATATCAATATCTGTATCGTCATCATAAGTTTCATCTATCTTTGTTAATACATCATTCAAAATTTTCGTATAATCATTTTCAGATAATTCAAACATGGCACGTCTGGCAGCCTTATTACAAGCATTTATAATTTTTTGCTCATTATATGGTTCAAGCGTACCATCCTTTTTTATTACATTATACAAGTCTTATCTCTCCTTTTCCGTTTCTTCTTTGTTTTCTTCTTATTAATAACAAAATCATCTATAATCTTTATACTTGCCTATTTCTATGCTTCCTATTGCATTGGGACTCAAATTTACTTCTTGCCCTTCAACGTAAGGATTTAATATAATTAAGGGTTTGTTTAATGTTCCGTCTAAATATGATTGGTAATCCTCTTGA